>NZ_JAIUHU010000002.1:0-561021 GCF_020165275.1 Mesorhizobium sp. Ca11
GGCTCGGGCGAAGCCCGAGCCGGAGAGGGGGGCGGCCTATCAGCCAAGCCGCCGCTCGCCCGAGAAAATTGCCCGCGCCCGCGCGCTTCGTAGCGGCGACAACCATGCGGAAGCGATCCTCTGGAACGAACTGAAGGCAAGAAGGCTAGGCGGATACAAATTCGTTCGCCAGATGCCCATCGGTCCGTATTTCGCGGATTTTGCGTGCAGGAGCGAAAAGCTGATTGTGGAACTGGATGGCAGCCAGCACGCGGACAGTTCGTACGACAGGCGGCGGGATGAATTCATGCGGGGCGAGGGCTTCTCGGTTTTGCGGTTTTGGAGCTTCGATGTCTTGAAGAACAAGAGGAGCGTTTGCGAGACGATCTTTGCGGCGTTGGAAGGACGGCTTGCCGAAGACGTAGTTGCTGCCGACCTCAGGTTTGTTTTCGCAGCCAGGAAGACGGGAGATAGCGCTCTATGATGGCCCCCTCTCCGTCTCGGGCTGCGCCCGAGCCACCTCTCCCCCGCGTTGCGGGGGCGAGGAACCCAAGCTTTCCAAGGTCGCAACGTCGGCGGTCGGTGTTTCCTCGCCCCCATGAAATGGGAGAGAGGTGTCCGCGTAGCGGACGGAGAGGGGGCAGCGCTGCCATATGCGATTGCCCTGGCCTCGCTGGGGCGAGGAAAGGCGCCCCCTCGTGACCACCTTCACCCCATCTTCTTCCGCCGAAACCCTCTCCACCATCCAATGGGCAGCCGCCGAGGAAACGCCGCTCGAAATCCTCGGCCATGGCTCGAAGCGCGGCATCGGCCGCCCATTACAGACCGAACACACACTCGACTTGTCGCACCTCATCGGCGTAACCCTCTACGAACCGGCCGAGCTCGTGCTCTCGGCCAGGGCCGGCACGCCGCTCGCCGAGATCGAAAAATTGCTTGCCGAGAACGGCCAGCAATTCGCGTTTGAGCCGATGGACTATGGCCCGTTGCTCGGCGGTGAACCAGGCAAGGGCACGATCGGTGGCGTGCTGGCTTCGAACCTCTCCGGCCCGCGTCGCCTCAAGGCGGGCGCCGCGCGCGACCACATCCTTGGCGTCGCCGCCGTCTCCGGCCGTGGCGAGGCTTTCAAGTCGGGCGGCCGCGTGGTCAAGAACGTCACCGGCTACGATCTCTCCAAGCTGATGGCCAACAGCTGGGGCACGCTCGCCGTCTTGACCGACGTCACCTTCAAGGTCCTGCCAGCCGCGGAAACGGAAGTGACCTTGGCCATACGCGGCCTGCTCGACGATGCCGCCGTGGCCGCAATGGCGCTGGCGCTCGGCTCCAGCGCCGAGGTGTCGAGCGCCGCGCACCTGCCGGAGCGCATCGCCGCGAAGGTCGCCGGCGGCAAGCACGGCAGCGATGCCGCCACGCTGCTGCGCGTCGAGGGATTCGGGCCTTCGGTCGTCTATCGCATCGAGGCACTGCGAAAGCTGCTTAGCAAGGCCGGGCCGCTGGAAGAGATCGCCGGCGAGGCCTCGAAGACGATCTGGCGCGACATCCGCGATTGCCGGCCTTTCGCCGATGGCGGCGCCCGGACGGTCTGGCGCGTCTCGATGGCGCCGTCCGAGGCGCATCATATGGTGATGGCACTGCGCATGCAGGCGGCGGCCGACGCCTTCTACGACTGGCAGGGCGGCCTGGTGTGGCTGTCGATGCGCGAGGACGATCCGGAGGCCGATCTATTGCGCGGACTGATCCGCAAATACGGCGGCGGCCACGCGACGCTGGTGCGCGCATCCGCACCGCATCGCGCGGCGCTGCCGGTGTTCGAGCCGCAGCCGCCGCATCTGGCCGCGCTTTCGGCGCGGCTCAAGGCCGAGTTCGACCCGAAGCAGATTCTCAACCCCGGCCGCATGGCCTAAAGCAATTCCAGGAAAAGTGTGAAACGGTTTTCCGTTCGGAATTGCGTCTAACAGAGACGGCGATATGCAGACCAATTTCTCCGCCGCGCAGCTTGCCGACCCGCATGTCGCGGAATCGGAAAAGATCCTGCGCAAATGCGTGCATTGCGGCTTCTGCACCGCCACCTGCCCGACCTATGTGACGTTGGGCAACGAGCTCGATTCGCCGCGCGGCCGCATCTACCTCATCAAGGACATGCTGGAGAACGGCCGGCCGGCCGACAAGGAGATCGTCACCCATATCGACCGCTGCCTGTCTTGCCTTGCCTGCATGACGACCTGCCCCTCGGGCGTGAACTACATGCATCTGGTCGACCATGCCCGCGCTCATATCCAGGAAACCTACAAGCGCCCGCTGCTCGACCGGCTGACGCGCGCCATGCTAGCCTTCGTGCTGCCTTACCCGAACCGCTTCCGCGCCGCGCTGAAGCTCGCCGGGTTCGGCCGGCCGTTCATCGGCCTGTTCGAGAAACTGCCGGCGCTGAGGCCGGTGGCGGCCATGCTGAAGCTCGCGCCATCGGCGATCCCGCCGGCATCGCCGACGGCGAAGCCGGCCACGCATGCCGGGAAAGGCACAAGGCGCGGCCGCGTCGCGATCCTCACCGGCTGCGCGCAGTCCGTGCTCGATCCGGCGATCAACGAGGCGACCATCTCTTTGCTGACCAGGCTCGGCGTCGAGGTCGTGGTGCCGCAGGGCGAGGGCTGCTGCGGCGCGCTCGTCCATCACATGGGCCGCGAGCATCAGGCCCTTGCCTCGGCCAGACAGAATGTCGACGCCTGGATGCGCGCCATTGAGCAGGGCGGGCTCGACGCTATTATCATCACCGCGTCCGGCTGCGGCACGACGATCAAGGATTATGGCTTCATGCTCCGCCTCGATCCCGCCTATGCCGAAAAGGCGGCGCGCGTCTCGGCATTGGCCAAAGACATCACCGAATACCTCGCCGCGCTCGACCTTCCCGAGCCGGCGCGCAGGCCGGGCACGGTCGTCGCGTATCACTCCGCCTGCTCGATGCAGCATGGCCAGAAGATCACGCGCCAGCCGAAGGAGCTGCTGGCCAAGGCCGGCTTCGTTGTGCGCGAGCCGCGCGAGGGGCATCTGTGCTGCGGCTCGGCCGGCACCTACAACATCCTGCAGCCCGACATTTCGGCTAGATTGCGCGACCGCAAGGTCAAAAACATCGAAGCGACGGGCGCTTCAGTCGTCGCCACCGGCAACATCGGCTGCATCACGCAGATCGCGTCCGCGGCGAAGCTGCCGGTCGTGCATACGATCAAGCTACTCGACTGGGCTTATGGCGGCCCGAAGCCTGAGGGTGTTTCTGAGCGAGTACTTGCGGCCGCAGAGTGATCCTCGTCGCCGGCGCCCCCTCATCCGGCCGCTTCGCGGCCACCTTCTCCCCGGTGGGGATAAGAAGTTGGCGCCGCCGCTGACAGTCTCCTCTCCCCATGGGGAGAGGTCGGCCGAGCGAAGTGGACGCTGGGTGAGGGGGGTGTCGGCCTATTCCGCCGCGAGCTGATCCGCTACCCCATAGGTCGCGCGATAAAGCGCGCGCTGGCGGTTGAGCGCCACCATGGTGTTGCGCAGCAGGATCGCGACCGTGAGCGGACCGACGCCGCCGGGCACCGGCGTGATCCAGGACGCCACTTCCTTGACGCTGTCGGTGTCGACGTCGCCGACGATGCGGGTTTCGCCGTCGGGCCCGACCTCGGAATTGATGCCGATGTCGATGACGGCAGCGCCCGGCTTCACCATGTCGGCCTTGATCAGCCGCGGCTTGCCGACCGCGACGAACAGCGCATCGGCGCGCCGCGCATGCGCCGCCAGCGATCGCGTCATGTGATGGCACACCGTCACCGTCGCGCCCTCGCTCATCAACAGGAAGGCGATCGGCTTGCCGACGATCTCCGAATGGCCGACGACGACAACTTCCAACCCCTTGAGCTCGAGGCCTGTCTCCTTCAGCAATTCGACCGAGGCCGCCGCCGTGCAGGGCGCCAGGTCGAGCTGGTTGTAGACGATGTTGCCGATCGAGGCCGGATGCATGCCTTCGACGTCCTTCAGCGGATGCACCGCCGCCTGCAGCGTCTTGATCGGGATATGCGCCGGCACCGGCCGTTGGATGATGATGCCGGTGACGCGCGGGTCGGCATTGAGGCCGTGGATCGCCGCTTCCAGCTCGCCGGCGGTGATGTCGGCGGAAAAGCGCCGCTCCTCGAAGGAGATGCCGGCAAGGGCTGCCTTGGCGCGCTGGTTGCGCACATAGACATCGACCGCTGCGGTATCGCCGACGGTGATCGAGACAAGCTTCGGCGGGAAACCTTCGGCCGTGGCGATCGCTGCGTCGTCGCGCACCGAAGCGATGATGCGCTGGGCGACCGGGCCGCCTTTCAGGTAGCGGCTGTCGTCGGTCCGGGTCATGGCTGGCACCTCTGCCTTCTGAGGCAATTCAAGAAAAGGCGCACTGCCGTCCGGAATTGCGTGACTATCAAGATTTGTGCACTGCAATAGCAGAGGAGCGCCGGGAAATCAGCCCCGGAAACGAAGTGCCCTACTTTCGGGGCGACTTGCCACCTCATGCATGGAAAAAAACAAAAAACGAAAAAGGCAGCGCGGTTTCCCTGCGCTGCCTTTTCGCGACTGGCCGTATCCCCACACGGCCCGTCCCCCGTAAACCCCTTCGCTGGTTAAAGCACATCCCGCAGGATGGCACTATGACTTGGCTGCAACAGCATCAGACAAAAGGTGCTGCGCCGTCTAACCAGCTGATTCGCTGCGATTATATCACCTCGACCGTCGTTCCGACATTCACGCGCTCGTAAAGGTCGACGACATCTTCGTTGCGCATGCGGATGCAGCCGGAAGACACCGCGCCGCCGATCGTCCAGGGCTGGTTGGTGCCGTGGATGCGGTATTCGGTGGTGCCGAGATAGAGCGCGCGCGCGCCGAGCGGGTTCTCGATGCCGCCGGCAAGATAGGTCGGCAGGTAACGGCCCTTGGCCGCCTCGCGCTTGATCATCTCCGCGGGCGGCCGCCAGTCCGGCCAGACCTTCTTGTCGGTGATCTTGTGGGTGCCCGACCATTCGAAGCCGGGCTTGCCGGTGCCAACGCCGTAGCGCCGCGCCTTGCCGTTCTTCTCGATCAGGAAGAGGAAGTTCTGGTGCGTATCGATGACGATGGTGCCGGGCTTCGCCGGCCCGTCATAGGCGACTTCCTGAGGCAGGTAGACCGGATTGATCTGCGGCCGCATCACCACGCGCTTGGCCGGCTGCTGCACGGCCGCCGTCTTCTGCCGGTCGGGCTGCGCCTGGAAAAGGCGCTGCAGCGGCTGCTGTACCGCCTGCCGGGTTGGGCGCACGATGCCCGGCGCATGGCCGAGCTGCAGCACCCAGGGCGCCGAAAGGTCGGGGCTCACCATCACCGGCGGCACGTCGGCATAGCGGTCATTGGCAAGGGAAGTCGTGGCGCCGGCGGCAAGAATGGCCACCGCGCCGAGCAGGGAACAAAACGCTGTCTTCATCGGAACGCACCTTGATCGAACTCATCCGGGGCGTAGGGAGCCCGCGGTTTCGCGATCCTTGGCGCGGAGCGGCAAGCAAAACATGAATCGGAATGCGTAAAATGCCGCTTTGTCAGTAAACCTTTTGGTGTGGTTACCGGCCGGTTCAGGAATCTGGTAAAGCCACGGTAAAAGCTGCGCTGAGGCGCGTTAACGAATGGATTTGCTGACGATGGCGATTGAAAATGCCGGCATTCTCGACGGGCCCGACGGCAAGGCGCGCTGTTTCTGGCACGGCAATTTGCCGGACTATCTCCACTACCACGATCACGAATGGGGCCGGCCAGTGACGGATGATCGCCGGCTGTTCGAAAAGATCTGCCTCGAAGGCTTCCAATCGGGCCTGTCGTGGCTGACCATCCTGCGCAAGCGCGAGAATTTCCGCGAGGCCTTCGCCGGTTTCGACTTCGAAAAGGTGGCGGCGTTCACAGACGCGGATGTCGAGCGCCTGCTCGGCAATGCCGGCATCATCCGCCACCGCGGCAAGATCGTTTCGACCATCAACAACGCCAAACGCGCCCGCGAGATGGTCGACGAGTTCGGCTCGCTTGCCGCCTGGTTCTGGAAGTTCGAGCCGGGTCCGGGCGAGCGGCCCGAAATCGTCGACCTGGCGCATCTGCGCGCTAACCCGACGACGGCGGTGTCGGTCAGGATATCCAAGGAATTGAAGAAGCGCGGCTGGAGCTTTGTCGGCCCGACCACGGTCTATGCTTTCATGCAGGCAATGGGCCTGGTCAACGACCATCTCGAAGGCTGCTACTGCCGGGCAGAGGTGGAGAAAGAGCGCAAGAAGCTGAAGCGGCCGAAGTAGGGGTGCTTTCTTCCTTCTCCCCTTGCGGGAGAAGGTGGCCGCGAAGCGGCCGGATGAGGGGTGTTCCAGGGAATGCCAGCGTCTCACTCCGCCGGAAGAGACGGCAAGATTGCCAGCGTCTCACTTCGTTGGAGCACCCCTCATCCGTCTCGGCGCTAACGCGCCGATCCACCTTCTCCCACAGGGGGAGAAGGAAAAGAGGCGCGCTACTTCTCGAACCTGCCCTTATGGCCGCTGCCGTTGATGTCCCAGACCAGACTGGAGCCGGACACCGTCAGCACCAGTCCGCTGAAGCCGCTGTCGTCGGGCGTATGATGCGTGGAGGCGGAGCTGCGGCCTGCCGGGATGACCTCGACAGTCGAGCCCTTCCGCACCCAGCAGCCCTTGCCGTACTGGTCGTTGGCGCCATAGGCGAGCGCGAATTCAAAGCTGCCGTCTTTCTTCAACAGCAGTTCTGAACCGACCTCCATGACGCCGTTCAGGTAATAATGGCCGGCAAGACGGGCATCACCCGCCTGGCAGGCGTTGGCGGCAACGGGCATGCTACAGAAAAGCGCGCCGGCAAGCGCGTACGCGAATTGCAGATGCATGATGATCCCCCGATCGTTGAGTGAAAGTCAGACGCTGCCGGCGCCGGCCAGGAACAGTCCGGCAATGATCGCCGCCACCGCCGCGAAGGCCGGATAGATCACCAGCAGGCCAGTCACCAGCGCGTCGCGCACGGTCGGCTTGCGCGCCTCGGCCGCGACCTCGAACGGCCCGGCCGGCTGCTGGGCCGGCTTGAGCATAAAGCCACCGGCAGGGCGCAGTCTGGCCGATGTGCCGCTCTCGATAATGTCGTTAGCCGTCGTCATGGCCCCGGACCCCTTGTTTCGACGCGCTTTATGGTCGCCGATTGTGTCGGTAGCATGCCGCGCCGACGGCGGAATTGTTTCGTTTTTCGCGTGGTTCGTTTCAGCTCTTTCCTTCCCACAAGGGAGAAGGAAAGAGCCCACCCTTGCCGCACCTAGCAGCATCGGTTAGGACACGCGCGCCTTGGAAATAGGAAATTTCCTATCTAAGGCGTGCCACGAAACACCGAGTACTCATCCCATGGCCGACAAATCCGAAAAGACGAAAGCGCGGCTACCGCGCGGTTTTGCCGACCGCAGCGCCGAGGATATTCGTGCCGTCGAGAAGATGATGGCGACCATCCGCTCGGTCTACGAGCTCTACGGTTTCGAGCCGGCCGACCAGCCGATGATCGAATACACCGATGCTTTGGGAAAATTCCTGCCCGACCAGGATCGGCCGAACGAAGGCGTCTTTTCCTTCCAGGATGACGACGACCAGTGGCTGTCGCTGCGTTACGACCTGACCGCCCCGACGGCCCGCTTCGTCGCCGAGAATTTTGACAAGCTGCCAAAACCCTATCGCAGCTACCGCTCCGGCTGGGTGTTCCGCAACGAGAAGCCTGGTCCCGGCCGCTTCCGCCAGTTCATGCAGTTCGACGCCGACACCATCGGTACGCCGGGTGTCGCCGCCGATGCCGAGATGGCGATGATGATGGCTGACGTGATGGAAGCGCTCGGCATCAAGCGCGGCGACTACGTCATTCGCGTCAACAACCGCAAGGTGTTGGACGGCGTGCTGGAAGCAATTGGCCTTGGCGGCGAGGAAAATGCCGGCCGCCGGCTGACGGTGCTGCGGGCGATCGATAAGCTGGACAAGTTCGCACTCGAAGACATTCAACTTTTGCTTGGAAAGGGCCGCTGGGACGGCGGCAAGGAAGGCGAGGGAGATTTCACCAAAGGCGCAGGTCTTTCCGACAGTCAGATATCGCAGTTGTTAAACATCACTGGTTGGAAGGCTCAGGGATCGGGCAGCAGCGGGGTTGCTAACGGCCTTACTGTCGACAATCTGCGTCGCGGCTTCGAGCAGACTCCTCTGGTGATGCAAGGTTGCGAAGAGCTTGATCAGATACAAATGCTCTGTGCAGCCGCTGGTTACGACGAAACTAAGATATTGATCGACCCCTCCGTCGTGCGCGGGCTCGAATACTACACCGGCCCGGTCTTCGAGGCCGAGTTGCTGGCCGAGATCCCCAATGACGAAGGCCAAATCGTGCGCTTCGGCTCGGTCGGCGGGGGCGGGCGCTATGACGGGCTGGTCTCGCGCTTCCGCGGCGAGCCGGTGCCGGCGACCGGCTTCTCCATCGGCGTTTCGCGGCTAATGACGGCGCTGAAGAACCTCGGCAAGCTCGACGCCTCCGATGTCATCGCGCCGGTCGTGGTGCTGGTCATGGACAAGGACACCGAAAGCCTCGGCCGCTACCAGAAGATGATTGCCGAGCTGCGCGCCGCCGGCATCCGCTCCGAAATGTATCTCGGCGGCGCCGGCATGAAGGCGCAGCTGAAATATGCCGACCGTCGCGGCAGCCCGGTCGCTATCATCCAGGGCGGCGACGAGCGCGCCAAAGGCGAGGTGCAGATCAAGGACCTGATCGAAGGCGCGCGCCTGTCGGCCGAGATCGCCGACAATGCCGAATGGCGCGCGGCAAGGCCGGCGCAGGTGACGGTGGCGGAGAGCGAGCTGGTTGGCGAGGTGAAGAAGATCCTGGCGGCGCAGGCTGAGGAGCGCGCACGTGGCCGATAGGGCGCCGACCTCCCCTTCTCCCCTTGTGGGAGAAGGTGGCCGAGCGAAGCTCGGTCGGATGAGGGGTGTTCCAGGGAACGCCGGCGTCTCATTCCTTCCAACACCCCTCATCCGTCTCGGCGCTGCGCGCCGATCCACCTTCTCCCACAAGGGGAGAAGAGGAAGGGGCGCCGCATGACCACCCGTCCCGCCATCGCCGCCGACATCGTCGCACTTTTCGCCACCCGCGACACCCACGCCGTGGAAGTCGCCGTGCTGCAGCCTGCCGACCCGTTCCTCGACATGGCCGGCGAGGATCTGCGCCGCCGCATCTTTCTCACCGAGAGCGAGACCGGCAAGACGCTGTGCCTGCGGCCCGAATTCACCATTCCGGTCTGCCTCGATCACATCTCCAGCCAGGCCGGCACGCCGCGCCGCTATTCTTATCTCGGCGAAGTGTTCCGCCAGCGCCGCGACGGCGGCAACGAGTTCTTCCAGGCCGGCATCGAGGATCTCGGCGACCGCGACACGGCCGCCGCCGATGCCCGCTCGCTGGCCGACGCGCATGCGCTGCTGTCGCTGGTGCTGCCTGGCTGGAAGCTCGCCGTCACGCTTGGTGACCAGACCTTGTTTGAGGCCGTGCTGGCGGCGCTCGGCCTGCCGCGCGGCTGGCGCATGCGCCTTGCCCGCGCCTTCGGCTCGGCGCCGATGCTGGAGGCCGCCCTTGCCGATCTCGCCAATCCGCCGCGCAACAGTCAGCTTTCCGGTCCGGTCGCGCTGCTGGTGCTCGACGGCGATGCGGAAGGCCTTGCCGCGCATATTGCCGACGGCATGGAGGAAGCCGGGCTGTCGGCGTCATCCGGCCGCGCGCCTGCCGACATTGCGCGCCGGCTGATCGAGAAAGCGCAACTGCGCAGCGTGCGGCTGTCCGACGAGGCCTTCTCGGCGTTGAAGGGCTTTCTCGAGATCGACGTCGCGCTCAGCGACGCGACCGCGGCGCTGGAAAAATTCGCCGCCGATGCGGGCCTGTCGCTGGGACCGGCGCTGGCGAATTTCGCCGCTCGCGCCAAAGCGATCGAGGCGCATGGGCTGTCGGCGGCAGAAATCCGCTATGACGCCGCCTTCGGCCGTCCACTCGACTACTACACCGGCCTCGTCTTCGAGATCGCGGTCCAGGATGGCGATCGGCCGCTGGCCGGCGGCGGTCGCTACGACCGGCTGCTGACGCTGCTGGGAGCAAAAAAGCCGATTCCAGGGGT
Organism: Mesorhizobium sp. Ca11; assembly: GCF_020165275.1. Taxonomy (NCBI): domain Bacteria; kingdom Pseudomonadati; phylum Pseudomonadota; class Alphaproteobacteria; order Hyphomicrobiales; family Phyllobacteriaceae; genus Mesorhizobium; species Mesorhizobium sp. Ca11. Next base: position 10,166 of record NZ_JAIUHU010000002.1, read on the forward strand.
CGGCTTCTCGGTTTGGCTCGATCGCATCGAAGCCTTGCGGGAGAATGCCAAATGATCACGCTGGCGATCCCGTCGAAGGGCCGTCTCAAGGAGCAGTCGCTCGAAGTGCTGGCCAAGGCCGGCCTGGCCGTGAGCCTGCCTGAAGACGACCGCAAGTACCGCGCCCGCATCGACGGTCTCGACAATGTCGAGGTGGCTTTCCTGTCCGCGTCCGAGATCGCCGGCGAGATCGGCCAGGGCGCGGTCGATCTCGGCATCACCGGCGAGGACCTTTTGCGCGAGAACCTCGCCGACTGGGAAGCGTGCGCGGAGATCGTCGCCCGCCTCGGCTTCGGCCATGCCGATGTCGTGGTGGCGGTGCCCGACATCTGGCTGGACGTCGACAGCATGGCCGACCTCGATGATGTTGCCGCCGATTTCCGCCAGCGCCATGGCCGGAGGCTCAGGATCGCCACCAAGTACTGGCGGCTGACGCAGCAGTTCTTTTCGCTCAAGCATGGCATCCAGGTCTACCGCATCGTCGAAAGCCTCGGCGCCACCGAAGGCGCGCCGGCCGCGGGGCTGGCCGACGTCATCGTCGACATCACCACCACCGGCTCAACGCTTCGCGCCAACCACCTCAAGGTGCTGGGCGACGGTGTGATCCTGAAGTCGCAGGCTTGTCTCGTTGCTTCGAAGAAGCAGCGCGATGCGGCCGACGAAGCGATCCTGCGCGACATCGCCGCGAAGATGAGCGTCCTGCCTCCTCCCTGAGCGCCCTCAAGCAGAGGGGGACCATTGACGGATTTCCACCGTCCCCATCGGCTGATAGGCTGGCTTATCCCGGGAGGAGAACGGCGATGGCGATCAAACTCGACGAGCTCATGAACGCCACCAATCTGCGCAAGACGCGCAACAGCTTCGTTGCCCCGGTTGGCGACAAGGCGCATGTGTCGGGCGACCGGTCGGTGCCGCTGCTCGACAAGACCATTCCGGAATTGTTTTCCGATACGGTGAGCAGATACGCGACGCTCGACGCCGCCGTCTTCGTCGGCCAGGACAAGCGTTTCACCTGGAGCGAGCTGTCGGACGCGGTCGACGCTTTGGCTGCCGGTTTCCTGGCGCTCGGCCTCGAAAAAGGCGACCGCGTCGGCATCTGGTCGCCGAACCGCTGGGAATGGCTGGTGACGCAGTTCGCCACCGCCCGCATCGGCCTGATTCTGGTTAACATCAACCCGGCCTACCGGCTGACCGAGCTCGAATACGCATTGAACAAAGTCAGCTGCAAGGCATTGGTCACCGCCGCGCAGTTCAAGACCTCCGACTATCTCGGCATGATCGAGACATTGGCGCCTGAATTAGCCAGGGCCGAGCCTGGCAAGCTCAAGGCGAAAAAACTGCCGGCGCTCAGGATCGTCATCCGCATGGGCGACGACAATTCACCCGGCATGTTCAATTTCGGCGATGTTCTGGCCATGGCCGGTCGTGACGAGCATGACAGCCTCGACCGCATCTCCGAAGGGCTGAAGCCCGGCGAGGCCATCAACATCCAGTTCACCTCAGGCACGACCGGCGCGCCGAAAGGCGCGACGCTGACGCATTCCAACATCGTCAACAACGGCAATTTCGTCACCTCGGCCATAAAACTCACCACCGAAGACCGGCTCTGCATTCCGGTGCCGCTCTATCACTGCTTCGGCATGTCGATGGGCACGATGGGCTGCGTGTCGAAAGGCGCGACCATGGTCTTCCCGGGCGAAGGTTTTGACGCCGGCGCAACGCTGAAGGCGGTGGCGCAGGAGCGCTGCACTGGGCTATACGGCGTGCCGACCATGTTCGTCGCCATGCTCGACCATGCGGATTTCTCCAGCTTCGATCTCTCCAGCCTGCGCACCGGCATCATGGCCGGCTCGCCTTGCCCGATCGAGGTGATGAAGAAGGTGGTGTCCCTGATGCATATGTCTGAGGTGACCATCGCCTACGGCATGACCGAGACCAGCCCGGTCTCCTTCCAGAGCAGCGTCGACGATCCGCTGGAAAAGCGCGTCTCCACCGTCGGCCGCATCCACCCGCATGTCGAGGTCAAGGCGATCGGCGCCGACGGTGGCACCGTCGCGGTCGGCGAGCCGGGCGAGCTCTGCACGCGCGGCTATTCGGTGATGAAGGGCTATTGGAACGACGCCGAAAAGACCCGCGAGGCGATCGACGCCGACGGCTGGATGCATACCGGCGACCTCGCCACGATCGACGCCGAGGGCTATTGCAACATCGTCGGCCGGGTCAAGGACATGGTCATCCGCGGCGGCGAGAACGTCTATCCGCGCGAGGTCGAGGAATTCCTCTATCGCCATCCCAAGATCAAGGAAGTGCAGGTCTTCGGCATCCCGGACGACAAATATGGCGAGGAGCTCTGCGCCTGGATCGTGCTGAAGCCCGACCAGATCGCCACCGCCGAGGAGATCAAGGCCTTCTGCGCCGGCCAGATCGCGCATTACAAGGTGCCGCGCTACATCCGCTTCCGCGCCGAGCTGCCGATGACGGTGACCGGCAAGCCGCAGAAGTTCCTGATGCGCGAGGCGATGGTGGAGGAGCTCGGGCTGGTGGCGCAGAAGACGGCGTGAAACGGCATCTATGGACAACGAGTTTCCAAATTTCGCGGCGCTGAGAGCCGCCAAAATTGAAAACGTGGATTATCGCATCGTCGTCCGGCGGGGCGCGCGAACCGGAAGTGCCATCGTCATGGCCCCGCATGGCGGTAAGATCGAGCCTCGCACCTCCCTGACCACCGAGACGATAGCAGGGGCCGATCTCGATATGTATTGCTTTGAAGGGCTCATGCCGGAAAGCAACCGGGAGCTGCACATAACGTCCAGGAACTTTGACGAGGCAACCGCGCTCGAACTGTTGCGGACGAAGTCCACTGTCGTCGCCATCCACGGCCGTCAGGATCGCGACGATTTTTCGACAGTCTATCTGGGCGGCAAGGACGCCGCGTTGGTTTCAGAGATAGCCGGGCGTCTGCAGGGGGCCGGTTTCCAGACAAAAAGAGACAATCATCCCTTTCCCGGTATCCAGGATTCGAACATCGTCAACCGCGGGCTGACGGGGAAGGGAGCGCAGCTGGAAGTGCCCTTCTCGCTGCGCCGCCGACTGGGCAACGAGCCGGAGCTTCTGGAAAAATTCTGTGGGGCGGTTCGCAAGGCCATCGAGACATTCGACGCCATAAACGGCGCCCGGTCCCCGGTCATGTTTTGAATGCTGCAACGATGCCCGTGATGCTCCCCAGGCGCTTTTCCGCTAAGCTCGCGTAAACGCCTGGCATTCGGGGGCTTTGATGTCTGGTTATGCGCGATCGGTGACGTCCTACACGATGCCGTTGGTGGCGCTGGCAATGGCTTTCGCGGTCAGGGCCAGCGGCCTTTCGGTCGACGAAGGGTCGCTGAATACCAGGATCCTCATTGGGGTGCTGTCGAGCGCCATCATGTTCACCACCATTTTCGTCGTGCTCGACCACGCCGAGGCAGTCGCCTCGCGCGTGGGCGAGCCCTATGGAACTTTGGTGCTGACATTTGCGGTGACGGCAATCGAAGTGTCGATCATCGTCTCCATGATGCTGCATGGAGAAAACAACCCGACGCTGGCGCGCGAGTCCGTTTTCTCGACGGTGATGATCACCTCCACCGGCGTCGTCGGCATCTGTCTCACGCTTGGCGGCTGGCGCTACCGCAAGCAGGCGATCCTGCGGCAAGGAACCAGCGCATACCTGTCGGTTCTGATCGCGCTGACCGTGATGACGCTTATTCTTCCGACCTACACCCAAGCCACGGATCCCGGCACGTTTTCGGCGGCTCAGCTTGGTTTTGTCAGCGTCCTTTCGGTGCTGCTCTATGCGAGCTTCGTATTCGCCCAAACCGTCCGACACCGGGAGGACTTCGTCCAGGGGCAGGCGCACGACGCTCCGACGCGAACTGCAACCCACGGAAGCATCTCCGTCAGCGCGCTCCTGCTGCTGAGCGGGCTCGTCGGCATTGTCCTGCTCGCCGAGCAGGTCGCCGCGAGCGTGGAGGATGCGCTCGCCGCCTATAAGGTGACCCAGGCCGACAGCATCGTAGGGGCAATGATTGCGGCACTGGTTTTGATGCCGGAGGCGATCTCGGCGATCCGCGCTTCCTTCAAGAATGAGCTGCAGCGCAGCCTGAACGTCGCGATGGGCTCGGCCTGCGCCACGATCGGTTTGACGATACCGGCGGTCGCGGCGGCCAGCCTGCTGACGGGCAGGGGCCTGACCTTGGGGCTTCCGGCGTCCGATGCCGTGCTTCTGGTGCTGGCGCTTTTCATATGCAGCGTGAGCTTCAGCACCGAACGAACGACGTTCCTGACCGGCATGGTGCATGTCGTGGTGTTTTTTACCTATGTGTTTCTGATCTTTGTGCCGTGAAGTGCCGGCCGGCGGGCGCAGGGATGGAGATGCGTCGAAGCGCGCTTCACACCCCCAGCACTGCCCGATCCAGCCCACGTATGATCCGCGCCAGTTCCACGCACTCGTCCTGGCGCACCTTGTTCTTGCGCCAGGCCATGCAGATCATGCGCTGCGGCATCGGCTCCTGGAACGGCACGATCCTTAGATCCGGCATGACGCCGGCAGCACTTGCCGCCATTTCCGGCACCAGCGTGACGCCCAGCCCATGTGCCACCATCTGCAAGAGCGTCGTCAGGCTGGTCGCGCCGTAGCTTGCCATCGCCACCGGCCGTACATTGCCGCAGACGGCAAGAGCCTGCTCGCGCAGGCAGTGGCCTTCCTCCAGAAGCATCAGCCGCTCCAGCGCCGGGCTCTCGGGCGGCACCGGCGGCGAGGCGAAGGCCGGATCGCCGGCGGGAACGGCGAGGAAGAAGCGGTCGGGAAAAAGCGCTTCGGTTACGATCGCCGGCTGATCGAGCGGCAAGGCCGCGATGAAGGCGTCGAGCCGGCCGGACGTCGCGTCCTCGACCAGCGACGCGGTCACCGCCTCGCGCAGTTCGAGCTGCAGGGCAGGGTAGTGCTTTTTCAGCTCCGGCAGCACATGCGGCAGGAGATAGGGCGCGACCGTCGGGATGATGCCCAGCCGGAAGCGTCCTTCCATGGTCGGGCGGCCGCGCCGGGCAGTCGTCTCGACGTCACGTATATCCGCCAGAATGCGCTCGATACGCGGCTGCAGGGCAAGCGCCTCGTCGGTCATGCGCACCGTCTTGCCGCCGCGTTCGAACAACAGACAGTTCAGCCGGTCTTCCATCTCGGCGATCTGCGCGGAAAGGGCCGGCTGGCTGACGCCGGCAAGCTTCGCCGCGCGGCCGAAATGCAGCGTCTGCGCCAGCGCGTCGAAATACTGCATTTGCCGGATGGTGAGGCCAATCATAAGAAAATCCTATCAAACGAAACAGGAAAGGCAATTTGTCTTTATCGGCAGGCCGGCCTAGTCTGGAATCGTTCCAGGTTGGCGCGGCCAGTGGCTGCCCCCGAAAATTCGGGAAAATCAACCTCGGCAAAATTCAACCACGGCAAAACCTCGGCAGAATCGGGAGACTAAGATGGACGCGAAAACCGACGACAACAGCGCTGGCAAATGCCCGGTGGCACATGGATCCGCACGGACCAACCGCGACTGGTGGCCGAACCAGCTCGACCTTTCCGTTCTCCACCAGCAGTCGAACCTCTCGGACCCGATGGATGAAGATTTCGACTACGCCAAGGAGTTCGCAAGCCTCGACCTTGATGCGGTGATCGCAGACCTGCACAAGGTCATGACGGATTCGCAGGACTGGTGGCCAGCGGACTTCGGCCATTACGGCCCGCTCTTCATCCGCATGGCCTGGCACAGCGCCGGCACCTATCGCATCGGCGACGGCCGCGGCGGCGCCGGTGCGGGTCAGCAGCGTTTCGCGCCGCTGAACAGCTGGCCGGACAACGCCAATCTCGACAAGGCGCGCCGGCTGCTGTGGCCGGTCAAGCAGAAATACGGCCGCAAGATTTCCTGGGCCGACCTTCTGATCCTCACCGGCAACGTCGCGCTGGAATCGATGGGCTTCAAGACCTTCGGCTTCGCCGGCGGCCGCGCCGATGTGTGGGAGCCGGAGCAGGACGTGGACTGGGGCTCCGAAACCAAGTGGCTCGGCGACGAGCGCTATTCGGGCGACCGTGAGCTTCGCGGCCATCTCGGCGCCGTGCAGATGGGCCTCATCTACGTCAACCCGGAAGGCCCGAACGGCAAGCCGGATCCGGTTGCGGCCGCGCGCGACATCCGCGAGACTTTCGGCCGCATGGCGATGAACGACGAAGAGACCGTGGCGCTGATCGCCGGCGGCCACAGCTTCGGCAAGACGCATGGCGCGGGTGATGCCTCGCTGGTGGGCGCCGAGCCGGAAGGCGCCGGCATCGAAGCGCAGGGCCTCGGCTGGTCGAGCAAATATGCCTCCGGCATTGCCGGCGACGCCATCACCTCGGGCCTCGAGGTCACCTGGACGACGACGCCGACCAAATGGAGCAACAATTTCTTCGACAACCTCTTCAATTATGAATGGGAGCTGACGAAGAGCCCGGCCGGCGCCCATCAGTGGACGCCGAAAGGCGGCGCTGGCGCCGGCACCGTTCCGGACGCGCACAATCCCTCCAAGCGTCACGCGCCGGCCATGCTCACCACCGACCTCGCGCTGCGTTTCGATCCGGCCTATGAGAAGATCTCGCGCCGCTTCCACCAGAACCCGGACCAGTTTGCCGACGCCTTCGCCCGCGCCTGGTTCAAACTTACCCACCGCGACATGGGCCCGGTGGTGCGCTATCTCGGTCCGCTCGTGCCGAAGGAAGAGCTGATCTGGCAGGATCCGATCCCGGCCATCGACCACGAGCTGGTGAGCGAGGCCGACATCGCTTCGCTCAAGGCGAAGATCCTGGCCTCCGGCCTGTCGGTCTCCGAGCTGGTCTCGACCGCCTGGGCCTCGGCCTCGACCTTCCGCGGCTCGGACAAGCGCGGCGGCGCCAATGGCGCCCGCATCCGTCTGGCGCCGCAGAAGGACTGGGATGTCAACGAGCCGGCTCAGCTCGCCAAGGTGCTGACCAAGCTGGAAGCCATCCAGAAGGAGTTCAACACCGCGCAGGTCGGCGGCAAGAAGGTCTCGCTCGCCGATCTCATCGTGCTTGGCGGCGTCGCCGCGGTCGAGAAGGCGGCGAAGGACGGCGGCACCGAGGTGAAAGTACCCTTCACGCCGGGCCGCATGGACGCTTCGCAGGAGCAGACGGACGTCGCCTCCTTCGCCGCGCTGGAGCCGAAGGTAGACGGCTTCCGCAACTATGCCCGCGGCAGGTTGCCGATGTCGGGCGAAGCGATGCTGGTCGACCGCGCCCAGTTGCTGACGCTGACCGCGCCGGAGATGACGGTACTTGTCGGCGGCTTGCGCGTGCTCGGTGCCAATACCGGCGGTTCGAAGCATGGCGTCTTCACCGACAGGCCTGGCCAGCTCACCAACGACTTCTTCGTCAACCTGCTCTCGATGGCGACCGTTTGGGATCCGGCGGCCGGGTCAGAGCCGGGCTCGGACGAGGTTTACGAAGCGCGCGACCGCAAGACCAAGGAGGTCAAGTGGACCGGCACCCGCGCCGACCTGATCTTCGGCTCGCACGCGCAGCTGCGTGCGCTCTCCGAAGTCTACGCCTCGGCCGACGCCAAGGCCAAGTTCGTCAAGGATTTCGTCAAGGCGTGGACGAAGGTGATGAACGCCGACCGCTTCGACATCGCGAGATAAGGTCGTACCTCCCAAGCAAAAAAGGCGCGGGTCATGCCCGCGCCTTTTACTTTATCGAACTGCGGTCAGTCTTTTTCGAAGACGCCGGCCTTGGCGACGACGCCGGCAATCGCGCCGCCGACCAGCGGCGCGACGATGAACAGCCAGAGCTGGCTGAGCGCAGCGCCGCCCGAAAACAGCGCCGGGCCGATCGAGCGCGCCGGATTGACCGAGGTGCCGGTCACCGGGATCATGGCGAAGTGGATGCCCGCCAGCGTCAGTCCGATGGCCAGGCCGGCAAAGGCGGTGGTGTGCTTGGCGTTGGTGACGCCGAGGATCACGGTGACGAAGGTGAAGGTGCCGATCAGCTCCCACAGGAAGGCTGAGCTCATGCCCCATTTCGTTTCGTCCCAGCCATTGGCGCCGAAGCCGCCGATGTGGCCGCCGACCTGGCCGGAAACGATGATCCACAGCGCCAGCGAGGCGATGATGGCGCCAATGATCTGCGCGATCCAGTAGGGGACGACATCCTTGGCCGGCATCCGCCCCGCCAGGAACACGCCGAGCGTCACCGCCGGATTGAGATGCGCGCCCGAGATCGGGCCGATCGCATAGGCCGCGGCGATCAGGCCGATGCCGAACGCCAGGCCGATGCCTTCCTGTCCGAGCGGCAGCGCGCCGCCGAAGCCGCCCGTGACCACGGAGGCGGTGCCGATGAACACCAACAAAAACGTGCCGAGAACTTCTGCCAGATAAGTCTTCATTGCCCTCTCCTCATAGGATCCGTCGAAACCGCGTTTCCTGCGTCGCGAATCACTACCGGAAGAGTATTCCTGCCGGAAACACTTGAAAAGCTTGGAGGTTAAGCCGGTTTGCTTTCTTGCAGGCGTCAATCAAAAACATTAGAAGTCTTTCATGTTCTGATCGATTGTTCTTGTTTCCTGACTCGGGCTCCCACCAACGGAAAAATCGTTCGGCCAAATGGGCCGGTCTTGAAACGCCATTTCATCGGCAAACCGAACGGAACTGTTTCAATCCTGGCCGGAAAGGCTTTATGAGCGGGCTGGAACCGATTTGTAACAGCTACGGAAAACGGGATGCGACTGGGCGGAAGGCTGGCGGCGGCCATAGAGGTTCTTGAAGACATCGGCCGGCGTCACCGGCCGGTGGCCGACGCCCTGCGCGATTGGGGCCTGTCGCATCGTTTCGCCGGCGGCGGCGACCGCGCCGCGATCGGCAACATCGTTTATGATGCGCTGCGCCGCAAACGCTCGGCCGGCTGGCTGTTCGGCGAAGACACGCCGCGCGCTATCGGCTTCGGCGCGCTTCTGTTGGAATGGGGCCAGACGGCGCAGTCGCTCAACGACGCGCTCGACGGCGACAAATTCGCGCCGCCGCTGCTCAGCGCGTCCGAGTTGAAAGCGGCTGCCGAGCGCAGGCTTGGCGAGGCCCCCGATGCTGTGCGGGCCGATATCCCGGACTGGTGCGCGCCGCTGCTCGAGCAAGCCTATGGCGACGCCTGGGTCAAGGAAGGCGCCGCCCTGGCGCAGCGCCCGCCGCTGGACCTGAGGGTCAACACGCTCCAGGCCGATCGCGCCAAGGTGCTGGCCGAGCTCCAGGGCACCGGTGCCGCGCCTACGGCGATCGCGCCGCATGGCATCCGCATCCCGCCGATCGACGGCGACGGCCGGCATCCGAACGTCCAGGCCGAGCCTGCCTTCCAGAAAGGCTGGTTCGAAGTGCAGGACGAGGGTTCGCAGCTTGCCGCCGCGCTTGCCGGCGCCGCGCCCGGCATGCAGGTGCTCGATTATTGCGCCGGCGCCGGCGGCAAGACGCTGGCGCTGTCGGCCGAGATGGACAATCGGGGCCAGCTCTTCGCCCATGACGCGGAGAAGGTGCGGCTGGCACCGATCTTCGAGCGCATCCGCCGCTCGCACAATCGCAACGTCCAGGTCGTCAGCAAGCCGACGGAGCTTGCACCGCTCACTGGGCATATGGATGTCGTGCTAATCGACGCGCCCTGCACCGGCAGCGGCACCTGGCGGCGCCGGCCCGACGCCAAATGGCGACTGACGGAAAGGCAGCTCGATGCCCGCAAGGCAGAGCAGCAGGCGATCCTCGACACCGCGCAAGTCTTCGTCAAGCCGGGCGGCCTGCTGGTCTACATCACCTGTTCGGTGTTCGAGGCCGAGAACGGCGAGCAGGTCGCCGCGTTCCGCGCGCGCCATGAAGGCTTCGCGCCGGTCGATCACCGCCAACTATGGGACAGCCGCTTCCCGGGCCATGAAGGGGCCGCGCGTATTGCCGATGCCGGCGGTATCTCGCTGTCGCCGGCGCTCAGCGGCACCGACGGGTTCTATCTCCACGCCTTGCGCAGGACTGCCTCTTGAAGCCAGCCGGGCTTTTGTTGCGCTGCAGCATAAAAGATTGCCTGTCTTGCCTGGCTCTGCAATAAACTTCGCCAGCAATGTGAGGCAAAGCGCCATGGCGGCAGCCAAGATCGTACCCGCTCCGGATTTCGAGGAACGCGTCAGGGCGTCCTTTGCCCGCCAGGAGGCGATGGCGACAATCGGCGCCGAGCTGACGCTGGTGACGCCTGGCATCATCGAGATCGAGATGCCGTATTCCGCCTCGCTGACCCAGCAGCACGGTTTCCTGCATGCCGGCGTCATCTCCACCGCGTTGGACTCCGCCTGCGGTTACGCAGCCTTTTCGCTGATGCCGGAGAATTCGGGCGTGCTGACCATCGAGTTCAAGGTGAACCTGCTCGCGCCGGGCAGGGGCGAGCGGTTCCTGTTCCGCGGCTCCGTGACCAAACCCGGTCGCACCATCATCGTCGCCGACGGCCAGGCCTACGCCTTCGCCGCCGACGGCGAGGCCAAGCTGATCGCCACCATGACCGGCACGATGATGACGGTGGTCGGCCGCGACGGGATAGAGGGGTGAGGAGCGGTCCGCGCAGCGGTCGAAAAGCCCCCAAATGGGCTTTTCGAGCGACGAACGCCCGGAGCCATAGTGAAGGGCAGGCGGCGAGAGCACGGTGTCCCTTTCGCGTCGTCGTAGCAAATAGGGGTAAAGCTTCATGACTGTCGAAGTGTCACGCCTGTCGCAAAAATCCGTTCTCTTCGTCATGGCGGCTGAGGCCGAATACGGCCCACACCTGAAAAACCTGTTCACGCCGCTGATGACCGGGGTCGGTCCGGTCGAGGCCGGGGTCAGGCTGGGCGCCGAGCTCGCGGCGTTGAAGGCTGAAGGCGCGCTTCCGGACCTGGTCGTCTCGCTGGGCTCGGCCGGCAGCCGCAGGCTGGAGCAGACCGAGATCTACCAGGCCGTGTCGGTGAGCTATCGCGACATGGATGCTTCGCCGCTCGGCTTCGAGAAGGGCGCGACGCCTTTCCTCGAACTGCCGGTGTCGGTGCCGCTGCCCTTCGTCATTCCAGGCATCAAGACCGCCACGCTCTCGACCGGCGGCGCGATCGTCTCCGGCGTTGCATATGACGCCATCGATGCCGACATGGTCGACATGGAGACCTTTGCCTGCCTGCGTGCCTGCCAGCTGTTCGGTTTGCCGCTGATTGGGCTCCGCGGCATTTCCGACGGCGCGGCCGATCTCAGGCACGTCAACGACTGGACGGAATATCTGCACGTCATCGACGAGAAGCTCGCCGCGGCCGTCGCCCTGCTGGAACAGGCGATCGGCGGCGGCCTGCTTGGTGGCTGACTGCCGGTTGGATCAGGCAGCAAGGCGTTGCGGATCGCCGAAATCGATGCGTGAAATGCGTCCACGGGAGGCGCCTGTCGCATCGATATAGTCGATTGCCCCCGCTGTATGATCGAGTTTCCACGCGCCGGCGGGGCCGTTTTTCCATTCGACCTTGTAGCCGTCGTCAAGCAGCGTCCAGGTCCCGTGAAAGCGCGTGCCATCCGGCAGGAGCATGTGCGCCCGATCGTCGGTTTCATAGTGGATGAAGGCGTTCTTGCCGCCCATGTCGATGACATGCGTGGTTCCGACCATGATAATGGCCAACGTGTCCCTGTTCAGTATCGTCATTGTTCCTGTCCGCGGGTTTGCGTTTCTCGAATGGCCTCGACGCCAAGAATATCGTCAAGTATCTTGACTATACGGAGTTCGAACTAAATGGTCAAGGAGCTTGACGAAAAAACTGACGGGTTGCCCAATCACGTCGGTTGGCGGCTGTGGCAGGCGAGCCGTGCCTGGCAGGCGGAATTCGCCGCTGCCATGCGGGCCGCCGGCCACGCTTGGTTCAGCGAAGCGCGCGCCGGGCTGCTTGGACACATCCCGCGCAACGGCACGCGCCAGTCGGCATTGATCGAGCGCGCGGCGACCTCCAAGCAAGCGGTTCAGCAATTGCTCGACGGGCTGGAGGCGGAAGGCGTGCTGGAGCGATTGCCCGATCCACGGGACGGGCGCGGCAAGCTCGTGCGCTATACGCGCAAAGGCCTGGATGCCTTGCGCGACGGCGATCGCATCAAGCTTCAGATCGAACGCAGCTATATCGATCGCATCGGCGAGCAGCGGTTTGCGGCGCTGATGGACGCCTTGCGCTCACTTGATGCCGGGCAGGGCGATGCATCGGGAGAAGCACCAGCATCGAAGTGAACGGCGCGACCGCGCACAACCCATTGCGCCGACTCGTTTCTTTCTCTAAAGGCTCGCCATGACGACGACAGCCAATCATCCCGACACCGTTCTGATTGTCGATTTCGGCAGCCAGTTCACGCAACTCATTGCCCGCCGCATCCGCGAGGCCGGCGTCTTTTCCGAGATCGTGCCGTTCCAATCGGCCGAATCGGCCTTCAAGCGCATCAAGCCGAAAGCGGTGATCCTGTCGGGCGGCCCGGCCTCGACCACCGATATCGGCAGCCCGCGTGCGCCGCAGATCGTCTTCGACGCCGGCGTGCCGGTGCTCGGCATCTGCTACGGCCAGATGGCGCTCTGCGTGCAGATGGGCGGCGTCGCCGAAAGCTCAAACCACCGCGAATTCGGCCGCGCCTTCGTCGAGATCGAGAAGGAGAGCCCGCTGTTCGAAGGCCTGTGGGCGCCTGGCCAGCGCCACCAGGTGTGGATGAGTCACGGCGACCGGGTCATCGAGTTGCCGCCGGGCTTCAAGGTGCTCGGAAAGTCGGAAAGCTCGCCCTTCGCGATCTTCGGCGATATCGAGCGCAAGATGTACGGCATCATGTTCCATCCGGAAGTGGTGCACACGCCGGACGGCGCCAGGCTACTCAGGAACTTCGTCCACAACATCGCCGGCATCGAGGGCGATTGGACGATGCGCGCCTATCGCGAGCACGCTGTGGAATTGATCCGCAAGCAGGTCGGCAAGGGCAAGGTCATCTGCGCGCTCTCGGGCGGCGTCGACTCCTCGGTCGCCGCACTTTTGATCCACGAAGCGATCGGCGACCAGCTGACCTGCATCCTCGTCGACCACGGTTTGATGCGCAAGGACGAGGCCAAGGGCGTCGTGGAGATGTTCCGCCAGCACTACAACCTGCCGCTGATCCTGGTCGACGCCTCCGACCGCTTCATCTCCGCGCTGGAAGGCGAGGCCGACCCCGAAAAGAAGCGCAAGACCATCGGCCGCTTGTTCATCGAGGTGTTCGAGGAAGAGGCGAAGAAGCTCGGCGGCGCCGATTTCCTGGCCCAGGGCACGCTTTATCCCGATGTCATCGAAAGCGTCTCCTTCTCCGGCGGTCCGTCGGTGACAATCAAGTCGCACCACAATGTCGGCGGCCTGCCCGAACGCATGAACATGAAGCTGGTCGAGCCGCTGCGCGAACTGTTCAAGGATGAGGTGAGGGCGCTCGGCAAGGAGCTCGGCCTCCCCGAAAGCTTCATCGGCCGCCATCCTTTCCCCGGCCCCGGCCTTGCCATCCGTTGCCCGGGCGGCATCACGCGCGAAAAACTGGAGATCCTGCGCGAGGCCGACGCCATCTATCTCGACGAGATCCGCAAGGCCGGCCTCTATGACGCCATTTGGCAGGCCTTCGCCGTGCTGCTGCCGGTGCAGACCGTGGGCGTCATGGGCGACGGCCGGACCTATGAATTCGTCTGCGCGCTGCGCGCCGTCACCTCGGTCGACGGCATGACGGCGGACTTCTACCACTACGACATGAACTTCCTCGCCGCCGCCGCCACCCGCATCATCAACGAGGTCAAAGGCATCAACCGGGTGGTGTATGACGTGACGTCGAAGCCGCCCGGGACGATCGAGTGGGAATGATTCAGACCTACTCAAACGTCGCCGAAAATACGCCAATCTGCGACGTAACATTCTGAAAACAAAAATAAATCCGTTCGCGGACAATCGGGGACAATCGGTGCGCAGAGATTGGGAGCGGCGGACCGCCTGACGGCCCTTCGGCGTATTGCTCGCTCGGATTTTCCAAAGTACCGTCTGTCCCGACGAGGCTCGTGACGGTACTTTTTTGCTTGTAAAGCATTGAAAATAAAGGAGAGTTCCTGCCACGCAGCCCCGAAATTGTACTGACGGTACTTTTTTCAGGAGACAGTGGGATGCTGACAGATGCCGCCCTTAAGGCTCTGAAACCAAGAGAGAAAATGTACAAAATTGCGGACCGTGACGGCATGTATGTTCGCATCATGCCCAGTGGCGCAATCTCGTTTCGACTGGACTACAGGCTCAACGGACGCCGCGAGACGGTCTATTTGGGCAGATATGGACGAGACGGAATCTCGCTTGCTCTGGCCCGAGAGAAGTGCCTCGACGCGAAGCGCGCCGTTAGGGAGGGACGATCGCCGGCAATGGAGAAGCAGCGCGCGAAACGTCGTCTAAAGGAGGCGAAGAGTTTTGGGGAGTTCGGCGAGAAATGGCTCAGTGCCGCTCCAATGGCCGACAGCACCCGATCCATGCGCCGTTCCATCTTCGATCGCGAGCTTCTTCCGGTCTGGCGCAATCGCCTCCTGACGGAGATCACCCCGGACGATTTACGCGCCCACTGTGGTAGCATCGTTGAACGCGGCGCGCCGGCGACCGCCATCCATGTACGGGATATCCTGAAGCAGATTTACAGTTTCGCGATCCTGCACGGAGAGAAGGTGGCTAACCCAGCCGATGAAGTTGGGCCCGCATCGATTGCCACGTTCGTACCTAAAGACCGCTCGCTTTCACCCTCGGAAATTCGCGTGATGCTGAAACAGCTCGAGCACATCGCCACACTTCCCACGATACGTTTGGGCATGCGGCTCTACCTGCTTACGATGGTGCGGAAGAGCGAGTTGCAGGACGCGGTTTGGGATGAGGTCGACTTCGAGAATGCGGTCTGGACAATCCCGAAAGAACGCATGAAGCGTTCGAAGGCTCATAACGTCTACCTGTCACGCCAAGTGCTCGACATCATGATTGCTCTGAAGACCTGTGCAGGAAATTCCAGGTACCTCCTTCCATCGCGGTATGATGCGGACGCCCCGATGTCGCGTGCCACCTTTAACCGGGTCACTTACGCAGTCGTCGAGCGGGCGAAGGCTGAAGGGCTGCCTCTGGAGCCGTTCACAGTGCATGACTTGCGGCGAACGGGCTCGACGCTGTTGAATGAACTTGGCTTCAACAGCGATTGGATCGAGAAGTGCTTAGCGCACGAGGACGGACGTTCGTCTCGAGGCGTCTACAACAAGGCCGAGTATGAAGTGCAGCGCCGCCACATGATGCAGGAATGGTCGGATACCGTGGACGCGTGGGTCGATGGAAAGAGGTGGATCCCGACGCTTATCCCTCCTTCGATGCCGATCTTGGGGCCCGATCCGTCTCTCTGACCGGTCGGGTTCGGCGCTGCTTCAGGTCCGGTTTGGGGGCGCGCGGAATTGGTTTTGAACGGCGCGCCGCGAGCCATGCTTGAATCTCGCTCAAATCCCAAACCACACATCTAGGGGTCAAAGCGAAGCGTCGCGGAAACTCGCCCCGCTGTTCCATTTCATAAATGGTGCTGTCGGCAAGCGGCACCATTTCTCGGAGTTGATGCCTCCGAATCGTACGGCGGAGTGCTTCTTCATTTGATCGGACCATCTTCTACTCCTCAGTGACGAACTGAACTGAAGACGATCGTGTTCGATGGGAAAAGAGCTTCGGGCTGTGCGTCGTATCACGGGCGGGTTAGACCGGTGAAAGGGACAGATCTAACGTTCCACAACCTACGTGACAGCGAGTGGTTGCCGTGCCGCGCACGGGAGTGCCAGTCTGCTCATGCTGCTTGCAAACGCCAAAACGTCTCGATGAAGTAAAGCTTGGGGCCCAAATCTGTCTGGGCGGTGGGCAAGTCGGAGCGCTCTACATGCCGATGGTATCAACCGTAATCCCTGGTCAATTGCTTTGCATGAGCGTGATCTTGGCGTAGGCATGATTGCCCAGCCTGAAGCGAGTCCTCCGGGCCCACCATCATCGTTATTTATCAATGCTTTATGGGGTGGTTCGCCACGAGGTTCGCCAATAGGTCCGCCAAGCATCGGCTTGCGCGTCACGAGGCGTACGACTCGATCCATCCCTTGGACCGCCAGCCGAACCTGCGAGGCCTCGCGCGAATAAAGCTCGGCGTGGTCGATATCGTCGTGACCGAGCACGTCCATGAGCTGTCTCGTTGAGGCCTCGGCCTCCGCCAGATAAACACCGAGCGACTTCCGCAAGCCATGCAGTGTCAACCCCTTCGGAAGATCGGCAAGCTTGCACCAATGCGCCATCATTCCAGTCAGCGACTTGGCGGAGAACGGCTCACCATAGCCATTGACCAGAACGGTCTCGCCGCGCCTGTCGGCCGCATCCAGGATCTCGGATAGCATCGGTGTGATCGGCACGAAAAGCCGTTTGCCACCTGTTCGTCCCTTGTTCTTGGCCTGAACGATATCAAACCCGTCGAAGTGACGCTCAACACCATCGATGAAGACACGGCGGGTGACCCGCTGATCCCAGCGCAGGCCTGCGACGTCGCCGCGGCGGTTGCCGAGCCAAAGGGCCAAACCGTAGCAAGTGCGTGCCGCGGTGCCGAGCTGCCAACGGTTTTCGAATTGCGCCATCGCTTCGCGCGACCAGGCTTTCCAACCGCCATATGCAGGCCGCCACTCGACCGCCGCTGTGGGATCGATTTCGATCCAGTCTTGTCGCAGCGCGACATAGACCAGCTTGCGTATGCCCACTAACAGATGCTTGGCCTTATGGGGTGTGGCGATGAAGCGGCCAAGGAGCTCTTCAACATGGATGCGTCTAAGGTTTTTGACCGCTACGTTGCGCCAGATGAGCGGGTGATCAGGGACCACACGCAGTTCTAAAAACTCTTCGATCAGCCGCGTGTTCTTGCGCTTGCTGGCTTCGTCAAGCGCCAGCCACTTGACCGAGATCTTCAACCGTTGAAACGCGGCTCCAAACGTGCCGGGCAGGGCAGCTCCGGGCATTTGGACGACGGGGGCCTTGGGGACTTTCCGGCCCTCGACCGCTGCTTGATAGGCATCCTTGAAACCGGGTTGGTTAGGCGCCGGCAGACTAACCACACGCTCCTTCGTCCGATAGCGCCAGCGAAGTTTTCCATGGCGATCGGTATAGGAGGAGAGGTCGGGATATTTGTCGGTCATTGCGGAATGAATCTATTCCCTGCGATGGTTTCCTTGCAACAGGAAGTCGACGATGTTCTCTTCATCGTCTCCAGGTAGTTCGGCAAACGCCGCTTCGAGTTTAAGGCGATCCCAAATCACACGACCGTCAACTTTCTTCGGCTTCGGCATGCGGCGGTCAGCAACCATCTGGTCGAATTTGGTTATGCCCACGCCAATATATCGGGCGGCTTCTTCGCGTGAGAGGCCGCGAGGAGGATAGGAGAGGGTGTCGCTTTCCATGATCTCGCCGGCGGCATATGTCCGCCTAGTGCACGGACTTCTGTTCAGAGATCAGGACCTAGATTGCATCTACCTCCGCCGGAAGGGCGCCGATCAAGCACTGCGGTAAATTGCGGTAACGGCGTATAAATAAGATGATTGTGTGAGTTTCAGGGGTTCGAGTCGGGAGACCGCTACATGGCGAGACCCACTATCGAAGAAGCGTTCTTCTGCTATCGGCGACACTCAGCTAGAGCGCAAAGGTCGCCGAGGATCGCTCGGGTAGCTTGCCCGGTTCTCGATTGGCTAACTGCCGCTGACGGCGCGCCCGAGGTTTGACCCACCAACAGCCAGCCTTCACTAAGCCCTAGGCTTTCGTTTGGCTGGCGCCTTTCGGGTCGTGGTAGGTTGCGGTTTACGCCCGAGCCCCGCCGCCTTCGCGAGTGTAGATCTTTGGGCCGCGTAGTTAGGCGCAACCATCGGATACTCTGGCTTCAATCCCCACTTTTCACGATATTCGTTTGGAGTGAGCCCGAAGTGTACCGCGAGATGACGTTTCAGCATTTTGAATTTCTTTCCGTCTTCCAGGCAGATGATGTAGCCAGGCGTCACCGATCTTTTCGGATTGATCGCAGGTTCGTGTTTAGGCGCCTCGGTCATATTCGGCTGACCAAGACCTGTCAGAGACGAATGGATCGACGCGATGAGATCTGGCAACCCAGCGACGGGCAGGGGATTCTGGCTGACATAGGCAGAGACAATGTCTGCCGTCAGCCCAACCAGATCGGCCGTCATAGCTTCGTTTTGATCACTCAAGTATTTCCTCCTGGCAAGTCAAAACCGGTTCGCCCATTGGTCCTATATCTCCACCGCTGCAGATTAGTACAGACTGCCACCGCCGCCGCCCAGACCGCATGGATTTTGCTTCAGATACGCCATCCTCGCCCGGCGGGGCAGCTTGGTGCTCACCGTGCATCTGCTCGCTATCTCCCTTTCATGGCGGCGCTCTTATGTGGAAACCGGCGACGTTGGGCATCATCTGGCCGCCATGACCGCCACCCTGCTCAACGAATTTGCAGCACACTACACCGCTCGCCCCTATACAGCAGAGCGGAGGTCAATGGCATCAGTACGCCTTTAGTCGGGGGAGAAAATCTCGTTGTATCGGGAGACACCGTCCGGCTTCTTCTTCACCGGCTCATTCTGAGCACCGCGGCGGTGAAATTGATGAGATCGACGTTTTCACCCAGTAAATCATCGCGGGTCAACTCGCATTGCACGTCCGCCCTTACTCCCAATCCCTCCACCGGAATACCGGCACTGAAACCTGTACGCAGTGATCTACGTCCTGCAATCGTAAGCCCGAACCCGCCTGGCAGTCGAGAAAGTCCCCCGTCAACCGCGTCGCTCCAGGAAACCAGCCTATCCAAGCCGAATACATTCGCGCCTCCGCCACCAGTCGTCGGATCAACGCCGACTATCAAACCGACACCATTGTCCGCAAAATCTGCCGCGAAAAAATCGCTTGTGCTGTATGAGAGCGAGTCGATCACCAGCGCAACCTTTCCTGGATAGCGATAGGCCGGAAGACTGTCGTAGCTAGATAAAGCATAAGCTTGCGAGTACTCTAAGCCGGTAAGCGGGCTCAGCTCGATAGAACGACGCCAAATCCGGAAACACTCAAGTTCCGCAAGCTTCAACGTGTAATCTGTGCATCTAAACTGAACCGGCGAGGACAGCAGCGGTTTATTTGTAAGCACCCTAAGGAACTTCTGGCCGGCTGGGATCAATCCTCCTGGGTTGTTCCGAATGTCGACAATCAGTGTCTCTTGGGGCAATGAGGCAATGATAGAAGCCAATCTATTTACAAACGCAATATCATCTGAGACGTCGAAGCTAAAAATCCGCACGTAGCCAGACCTTCCACTACTGGTTTCGATCGACCCGTAACGCAAATTATCATCTGTAGTTAGCGCCAAGACCCTCTCGCTAGTTACTTTCGGCACCTGGCGAAGAAAGTTGTTTGTATGCAAGAGCTGATAGTCGGCACCTTGAAGAGCCGCTCCGTAACCGTCCCTGACGGCGGATGGTGTGGGGCTCAATGGTGTACGATATGCGCAGTACCAAGGCGTCGACACAGATCGCAATTTGCCATCTTGGAGAAAGGTGAGAGTGACCCAATCCTCTATAGGTACCGAGAAGAAGGCGAGGGGTCGCTGGGTTAAATTCATCACGGAAAGCCGCAACCTGGCCGCTTCATGTGCTCCAGAAGTCTGCGCAGCGAACGCTGACACATACAGGTCAATCGGCATGCCATTCCAATGAGTAATGCATGCACCCAGAGGAATGTCTGCGTATCCAAAAAATTGCTTTGTCAAAATATAGGTTGGTCGGCCATTCTCAAGGCAACGTTCAATCATGAATGGAACATAAGCCGTAGCGTCTTGCCACGGCCGCGGCAGATTGATTGTGGTATGGCGATCACGTAAGGCGTGTATAATGCCCAGCAAGTTCTTGGAGAAGTCATTCTCGCACTTCGACGTTCTTAATATGGTTAGTGACTGTACCGGGTCGATAGCCAGACTAGATCGTTTCTGCGGAAGATGTGCGTAGTAGTGCTGCAGCGCCGCAGCCACCTGAGTACAAATCTCTTCTCTTGACACGCTATCTGGTTCGGTATTCCAACCACGAACTGCAGCAAGCACGCAATATTCGATATCATCCATCCGCCCAAGCCCCTTTTAGCAATCAAAGAGGTCGACCTAGCATAAACTCTCCGACAGAACTCTCCACGAGATAGTCCTCGCCCGTCATGCGGCACAATCGGTCGCTGTTTCCTATCCCAAGAGCACAACCAGCGACATTCATCGAGGTGGCCACCAAATACATAGTCTGGTATATCGCTCCGATGTTCTTCAGTTGAGTGGCATATGCCATACCACGATATTTCCATCCCAAGCGATGAAAGCGACTGGCAATCGTAATCAATACTTGCGGCCTCACAGCCCGCGCCGCCGAAGCGCTCGCTTCATCGATCAACATCTCCATATCTGCAGTCGGATGAGATATTAGACAAAGGCCGTGATTGATATGATCATAATAATAAAAGCCACGAGGATAGTCCAAGCAGGCGTCAATAGTAACATAAAACTCCTGTTCGTAAATCGCGCCCCCATTTGCATAAGGGCGGCTAAGCAGTTCACCGGCCGCAGTTGGCAATATGCACCGTGTTCGAACGGTACGGAAGAGAAATTCACCTAGCTGCGCCAGCGATATAGGAACGATGCTGTGCTGCCGAATTGACCGGCGCGTCTCTATCGCGGTGGTCAAGCTGATATCGACTTGACTCAGATGTAAAATGTCAGGTCGGGGAAGGGCACAAAAGGAACCGGCCCATTGGTGCTCCTTTGCGGCGGGAAGCGGCTCGATTTCGCCACGGAACGCGTAGACTCCCCCCATCTTCTGCGTTGTTCGGCCAAGTCGGCTAAGCGAGTGAAACAGCAAATCGTGGAAGTCCCACTGCCTGTACTTGGAATCGTGGGCTTCCAACGGCTCGCCGGAGCTCCCGCATGGAACAATGATCTGGGCGCGGGCAAGTATTCTACACGTATTCATCACACCGCCGTTTGGCTCGCCAGCCGGCAGATGCGAAGGGACCTTAAGGGAATAAAGAATCTCAAACACCGTTTCGTCGTTAACGCTCAGCCAACAGTCCGCCGTTGGGCTTCGAGCTACCAAAACGCCGTTAGAGAAATGCATATACGCGAAACGGGAAACCCTCCATAAGCAGTCCGATGAAACTGGATCTAGCCGAAGCTTGAAGTCGTCTCGGCTCGGAATGAGAACTAGTTTGTCGCGCGTGAGTCCCGCGTGCAGTTCGACTGAGCCTGACCGAGCCAAAGCTTCTAGTATTTCGATTAGATTGCTATCACACCCTTCCAAGGGTATACCGTCTTTCGACAGCCATTCAATAATATTAACGTAACGTGAGGGTAGTCCACTCTTCATTGGGACTATTGCATCTTGGAGCGATGCCGACTTCGACAGGCGAACAGTGGCTGCTGGTTGCTCGCCGCCTTCATGAAGTATCATAGAAACATCACCGTGGGATTGAGCTCTGGTTCTGTTTTCGCTTTTTCCAACCAGCCTTCCGCGACAGGAACATCGAAAAGTCGGCCCGGTGCATAACGCGCCCAAAAATGACGCATTCCCGGAACGACTACCTTGACTACCGGCAACCCGATATCGGGCCTTGTTTGATCTAAAATAAGAATCTCCAAGCCCTTGGCCTCTATTCTTTCAAAGAGCTCAAGAAGCAATCGGGTAACTGAGCTGGCCGGAACAGGCGGTAGGTCGTCGATGCGTACGCTGGCGAGAGTCGATGTTAAGTAAGGTTGGTTTTCAATCGTTGCGGTCTTCCACCAGGCGATAGCATCATCATCCGCGATGCCGTATCGTGTGAAGCCATTCTCGCAAATGTCGAGAACAGCAGGCATAAATTGGTTCATTTCCGTCAGAGCGCGGGAGACCGCGATACGCGGATCAAAGTGAGCCCCGAAGCCCATAATGATATCTTCGGTTGGTCCGGTTTCACGTCGACTAATGGCAACAGCAACCGGTACTTTGAAATCAGATGTGACGTCCAAAATCCAGAACGTTCGGTTCCGCGCTTTATAAAATGCCCTCAACTCGTCAATGAATGGATCATTCAGCGAGTCGAGATCGATGCTTTTACGAGGTAGTCTGTTCGCCCACCAAATTGCTACTGCATCACGTTCGACTAACTCCAAAGCCCCTTGTAATGCCGCGTCTTCGAAGTAACTGCCCGCAGCTGCGCCATTTGAGTCGGCCCAAGCGAAAGAAAGTTCCATCGGCTGCGGGAATCCATAGTACATTAGGCCCGTCGGAAGATACTTCCGTCGCCCCTGTGTCCACGACCATATTGGCGACCAGCTTATCACTGCATTCTCGTCAAATGGGACCGGAACCATTCGGTAGAAGCTGCTTTTGGCGAGCCGGCTATCTCGCTCCAGGTATTGTGTCTCGCTAAATTGCATAACAGTACGCGGATCGATGGCTTCGTCGCTTAGTTGGTTGAAAGAGGAAAAGACTTGTTCCTCCTCGCCGCGATACAAGCCAGAGTATCGTTCGAGCGCCTCACAAAGGGCGCTTGTGCGGGCTTGAGCTTCGCTCTTGCCCTTTCCAGAGCTATTAGAACGCAGAGTACTCTTTATAAAAAGGAGATCATCTGCCTTCAGCGCAAAATTGTGACCAGCTATATACGATTTTACGGGTCCAGTGCTGTTAGTGGGAGAGGGAGCAATGCCCTTTACAACTCCGGAAATCTCCGAGATATGGTGGGCGTAGCGATTGAAGGTCATATCGGGATCTTCGGCGCGCACGCCATTCTCATTTGCGGTAGACACTGACCGTTCCATCAGCGCAACGGGACGGCCGGCTACTCTTGCGATCATCGGCGTGCCGCATACCTGGCATTGCGGTCGGCGAATAACCTGATGTGTTCGCTGCTCTCCCGTAAGTACGTTGATGGTAGAAATTCGTGACTCGAAGTGGGCGTTTTCGCCTCGTGCAAGCCAACGAATCATCTGGAGAATCGTCAGAGATATGGCTTGTGTTTCACCGAGCGGAACAACAGCCTTGTTGATTGGAAAATGCGCACTGCGTCCAGTGTACTGGTTGATGAATGTTTCGGCATCCCGGTTCTGGCGGAGCCGATTTTCGAGACATTTCCAGCAGGGCCCCTTCCCCGGTCGGAAGAACGGTCCCACCATCGGCACGAGGCCCTGCGGCTTCAATAAAATCCACGGCCGACCTAAGGAAGTGTTCTGGCGATTGATGGCATCAAGGCCGCCATTTTGGTAATCGTCTACTATGACGAGCGGAAGAGAGCAGCGGGATGTCTCATTGACAGAAAAGCCGCAACTTCGCAGGCAATTAACTGCGGCGGTGGTGTCCGCATCAAGTCCGAAGACGTGGAGTGGGTTCGAGGCGATGAGTGCTGCGGCGCGCACGGCGTCCAGACCCAATTCACTCCAAAATATCTGAAATGGCCTTAGTTGTGGATCAACCGCTTCCTCGAGGTGGTTACACCGGAGCAATATGTCAAGCCCCGCAATTGCGGCATCGCGTCCTACCACAGGATCGAGTAACGATATTATGTCAAGCCAACCGTTACGACCGTTGAGAAGCGGAACGAGCTGGAACATCGTCTCACCCTCGAGTAGATGTTTCTCGTTCTCCGACAGCAGGAAGATTCCTTGCCCGTCAACGATCTCAACATGGTACTTTGATTTAATGATCGGAAATCGGAACACTTAGGCGCCAACCTCACGAGTAACCGGCGGATTTACCGGCTTCCTCCTTCCCAACCGAACCAACCTCTCGAGTGGGACAACAGTTTTCAATTCTGCCTCTCTGGATCAACAAGCACTAGCGGTTGCTGGTTGGTACTAGTCAAACCCGGCGGATTGTAGATGATGCTTTCCGCTCGGGTTCAGGGCCAGTTTCTCAAGCCAAAGGCTAGAACCTACCGCCCGCCGCGCCGATCGAACCCTGGGTGCCGATCGTTCCAGTGGTAGAGCCGCCACCGCCTGTGAACGCCGTCCCCGCTGTGAAGGTCGTGGCGCCGTACAATTGTGAAGAGCTGCCGCCCGCCGCGCCGATCGAGCCCTGGGTGCCGATCGTTCCAGTGGTAGAGCCGCCACCGCCTGTGAACGCCGTTCCGGCGGTGAAGGTCGTGGCGCCGGACAATTGTGAAGAGCTGGCGCCGGCCGCGCCGATCGAGCCCTGGGTGCCGATCGTTCCAATCGTTGCACCACCGCCAGTGAACGCCGTTCCGGCGGTGAAGGTCGTGGCGCCGGACAATTGTGAAGAGCTGCCGCCGGCCGCGCCGATCGAGCCCTGGGTGGCGATCGTTCCAATCGTTGCACCACCGCCAGTGAACGCCGTCCCGGCGGTGAAGGTCGTGGCGCCGGACAATTGTGAAGAGCTGCCGCCCGCCGCGCCGATCGAGCCCTGGGTGCCGATCGTTCCAATCGTTGCACCACCGCCTGTGAACGCCGTCCCCGCTGTGAAGGTCGTGGCGCCGGACAATTGTGAGGAACTGCCGCCCGCCGCGCCGATCGAGCCCTGGGTGGCGATCGTTCCAATCGTTGCGCCACCGCCTGTGAACACCGTCCCGGCCGTGAAGGTCGTGGCGCCGGACTGCAAGCCCGGAGATGGTTGCGACGCAGATGTGCCAGCAGATTGTACGGAAGCCATTTCGATCCTCCTGATGGTCGTAAGCATTTCGTTGAGAGCTGATTGGAACTCGGCAACAGACAACGACTTGATACCAACCTCTTTAAGCCGCGCGGCATCTGCTGCCCGTATGTCCTTGCCAAAGTCTTCGTTCTCGATAGCACGAAGCGCAATAGACGCTACTAAAAGCGCGTCATGAGAGCGCTCCTGCGAATTAACTTCTGATTGTCTGCCAACAATTTCAGGCTCTGTATTCGGTGCAGCCCGCGGATCTGTTTCCCTTCGAGGATTTTTTTCCGCCGCCATGTCTCGCCTCCACGAAACAAAAGGACACCACTAAGGCTCGACGAACTATTTCGGCGCCGAACCTAGTATCCAGTCTTATTGAGCTTTGTATGTTGATCAACTACTACTTTAGCATTTACTAAGCGGCATTTTCAGCGGCGTGTCAAGAGACGTGTCTTCCGCTCTGCGAATCGTTTCTCTCAGGTAGCTGTGAGCTTCAGAAGGTTGACCAATTCGACCGCGCCGAGGAGACTGGAGAGATAGGCTTTGGAGGGTTCGAATAAACATCCAAAAGAATGCCCGTCTGTCACGCTGCGCCGAAAAGGCGATGGCGCTCGGCTGACCAGCTTTCCGATAATCCGGATGTGCTGAAGGCGATGGTCTTGGCGCGCGATGTCGAGAATGCTCGCCTGACCCAGATCGTCAAGGAATTGCAGCGTCACCGCTTCGGCCGCCGGACCGAAACCCTGCCCGAAGATCAACTTCTCCTCGGCCTCGAGGAGGCCGAACAGATCGAAGCGGCAGGCGAGGAAGCGTCCGAACGTGCCGGTCCTGCCACGCGCAGGGAGCGTACCGCAAAGCGGCGGTCGAACCGGGGGTGCGCTGCCGCAGCATCTGCCGTGCTTCGAGATGGTCGTCGACATCGAGAACCATGTCTACCCATGCTGCGGCAACGGATTTCATCGGACCGGCGAAGACGTCAGCGAGCGGCTCGACATTGTGCCGCGCGCGTGAGCGTAGTCCGGCGCCCAAATATGCCTGTCGCGCTTGCGAGGACGTGGTCGTGCAGGCGCCCGCCCGGCTGATTGAAGGCGGACTGCCGACCGAGGGATGGTCGCCCAGGTTCTGGTCTCACCTGCCGCTCTATCGTCATCTACGCTTGGCAGAATATCAATCTGGATCGCTCCACGCTCGCCGACTGGGCCCGCCGCGCCGACCGGCATCTGGGTCCGGTCCGCGAGCGGCTGCGGGAGAAGCTGAAAGCCTCGCCCAAGCTTGCGGCAGGAAAGGAGCCGACTGATCCTGGCTGAGCTCGAGCCGTGCCTGCGCGAGAAGCTCGGCCTGATCAGCCAGAAGATCAAGCTCGCCGAGGCGATCCGCTACAGGCTCGTCGCTTCGCTGATCGAGACGTCAAGCTGAACAACGTCGGGCTGGGCGCCCCAAGGCTGATGAAGGCCACAGACAAACCTCGGGCCATATTCACCTAAACGAACACGCGCCAGGGTTTCGCCGACTTCATTCTGAATTCAAGTCCATACACATAGAACGCCATCGTCACAAATATCATAGAGATAAAGACCAAGACCTGGCCGACGAAAAAGTCAAACTGGGCAATATATCCCGGGCTTGCTATGAGAACTCCGAATACAATTGCGACCGGCAATATGCATACGTATACGCATGCCTTGTATGCAAAACCACTTTTATCTTCTTTCTGGGTATCGTGAGAGATTGCAATTGCCACTATATCCGTAATAATGCACAACCCGACAGCGACAATGGCAATTGCGATGGCCACTCCAGCGTTCGTCTGCATAACCTGAACGAGATTATCTCTATTAGCGTCCTTATCTCCGCCCCGTGCATAGAAAACTATCCATTGCAATGTAAGCGCCGGCAGGGCCATAAACCAAGCCATCGTGAAGATGCCGACATAAGATGATAACGGCATTGTCCTGATGTCATAGAAGGGTAACCATTCCTCATTACGGAGCTTCGCCGAACGCATAAACAATGCAATGCAACCCGAAAGGAGAGTGGCCAAGGCTGGAAAAGAAACCTCAAAAAGCGGCCTCACAAAGGCACTCGTTAATAAGGCATCTATCGGCTGTGATTCAATTCCGAGATGAGGTGCGACGATGCTATTTTGAGTGAGAATACGATACGCAAAATCAGTGAAGTATGCCGTTACAAATCCGACACCAGAAGCAAGCAAAATGCTGTTGTACCAAGGTTCCGTCGATGTATTATTTGACCGCAGCATCTTGGCGAAAAATCTGAGGCCTGGGTCCGCATACCTCTTATCTGAACTGAGCGCCATTTCACTTAGAAGTGCTTTTGACTTCTCTGGTCTAACCAATTCGCGTAAGGTTCTTTTGTCGTTCCTTGCTATTATTGAAAAGAGCGCAATAAGTCTTTTTGCAGCTATTTCGCAGGCTTTTATGTGATCTTTCCACGCCTCTCTCGCGCTCCTGAGATCTTCAAAAAATGGAATTTCACTTGGGACCGCCCCTTTCCGCTTCCCTTGTATCAGCAATTGATCGGCGGCTAGCCTGAGATCACGCGCCGCGTCCGGCTCAACGCGAGCTCCAACCGTTACAGTTTCGTGCGACGAGAGGAAATCCTTTACGAATGCGTTCGAGGCGGTCTCATCGAGGAGATCTTCAGTCTTGGCTTTAAGAATGACGTATTGTGGCGTCAACAACTTGACGACGTCTGCATACCGTTGATATTCGGCGTACGACCACAAGTCTTCTCGCTCCAGCGTCCACTCCCCGAACAGCCGGAGCGATACACACCGCCTAGCTCCGCGGACAGCGTCATCAAACTCGATGCCGAGGATCGACAGCAGCGCGATGGTCTTCCAAAAGGTTTCGATCTCATCCTCATACTGGGGGGTGCCCGCCACGACATTTTCGATTTCTTGAGCCGACAGCGCGGTGACACGATTATAAAAGTCGTCTGGAATGTTTGCGATCCTATAAGCAAAACTCCGTAACGCTTGCTCTATTTGCGCCACGACCGGTGTTGCGGGCAATACGCCAACAACAAGCAGCGCCCCCGTCAAAGGCCAGGCGGCACCTTCAAACTTTATCGTATTTTTCCCCCCGACTATATCTATTAAGGGCTGAAAAACGCATAAAATCAAATAAAAATACAGAAGCAGGAAAACGTAGAATACATACGCCCGATTGTAAGTTTCCCTCCCCACAAGTAATGGGAGTGTTAACATGCTTGTGAAATCGTACTCGGCCCCCTTTGGGGGCGAAATTAACTCACCAAGTCTCTTGCCGGCGTAAAGCGCTATGACAAGCGTGCCAAACAAAAAAGACAAGCCAAATGACCGCTCTCCGAGACGGGCGAGTATCTCCGGTAAGGACCCAGCTAGATCACTTGACGCGGGAGGTTGGGATATGTCCGCCAAGCTATCAGCCTAGCAGCGCGTAACACTTGGATTACAACCCGCAGCGTGACTGATTTGGCTGCCCCCCATACTGGCGGCCGACATAAGCCCAAGAACGATGGCAGCAAACAAGGCGATCTTGTTGACTTTCACGACAAGCCCTCCGGATCACACCAACGGAAAACGATAGTTGATTTTATCCTCACGGTCAAGACAGTTGCCTTCTTGCTCCTTGACCGCTCCCTGATTTGCAAACGCAGTCGTAGCCGCTCGAATGAAACTAGGTTGGAAGTTGCCCGGCATTCACTTCCATCAACAACTCAAACAACTCGAGGTTGTCCTTCACGGAGAAAGGCGGGCCCTTGCCGCTGGCGCTGAAGAGGTCGGTCCATGGCGTTTAAAGGGCTCCCGCCTCGGAACGCGAATTGGCAGCGTCCATGCGGAGATGGGACGGCCGGCTTCGTGCCGACATGTCTACATGCGTCTTTCCAGAAGACGAATTGCCTGAGCTGGAATTCTGGAGCTCCGCCTTATGGGCCGTCGCACTAGAAATGTTGAGAAGATTCCGCCTCGCCGGCTCCGGCATCCGCTCACGCGTTCCCAGATAATGGGCCGCGTCCACTCGAAGGATACGCTGCGGGAAATGCGCACCCGGTCGGCAATGGATGCCGCTCGGGATCCGGTTTCTCGTGTCAACTGACGATCGCCGGCGACTCGGCGGCAGAACCTCCCCCTGTGAAGCAATGCAGGAGGCGAACGATGGAATTCTTTTGCGGACTGGACGTAGCGATTGACGGGACAGCGGTGTGCGTCGTCGACGCATGGCGCGGTGCATGTTGAGACGACGGCGACAGATCCCGATGCGCTGTTTTTAGTGCTGAAGGCGTTTCTGCCGCGCCTACGTCGCGTCGGCCACGAGGCTGGCGCCTTGTCGCCTTGGTTGCATCCGGAGCTGAAGAAACTCGGCCTGCCGGCCGTCTGCCTGAGACGCAGCATGTGCGCGCGGCGATGTCGGCGCAGCGCAACGGGACCGACAAGGCCGACGCGCTCGGCATCGCCTACATCATGCGCACCGGCTGGTTCCGACAAGCCCATATCAAGTCGGAAAGCTGCTACCGGACGAAGCTTCTGCTGACGCATCGCCGCAATCTGAAGGCCAAGTTCCTCGATCTGGAGAACGCCATACGCCATTCGCTGAAGGCGTTCGGCATCCGCCTGGGCAAAGTGGGGCGAGGGGCCTTCGAGCAGGCGGTGCGCACCGCGGTGGCGGAAGATCCACTGTCGTCCGAGCTGATGGACGCCAGGCTGTCGGCGCGCGCAGCGCTACGGAGGCAGTATTGCCGGCTGCACGATCTCGTCATTTAAAATGGTGGCACACAGCGAACTGTGCCGCCGCTTCATGGCAATCCCCGTCGTCGGTCCGGTCACGGCACTTTCGTTCATGACGGCGATCGACGATCCGTCGCGCTTCCGCCGCTCACGCGACGTCGCGGCGTACTTCGGGCTGACCTCGCGGCGATGGCAGTCGGGCACCTTGATCGACGTTCAGGGTCGCATATCGAAAGCCGGCGACGCCGATGTTCGACGCTCGCTCTACGAGGCGGCGTCGGGGCTGATGACGCCCTTCAAGGGCTCCGACAAGGTCAGGAACTGAGGCCAGGCGATCGCCAAACGCTCCTGCCACCGCAAGGCCTGTGTCGCCGTGGCGCGCAAGTTGGCGGTGATCATGATCATCGCCAAGGGTCGGCCAAAGCTGAACCTGTGGCTGCGCGAGAACCTGCCGGGCAACACGAACCTGACAGCCCGGATGCAGCAACTCGTTCACGACATGGTCGGTGAACTGCACGAACTCGATCATCGGATCAAGCAGCTCGACCAGGAGTTCGAAGCACTCGCCAGAAGCGATGAACGAGCCCGTCTGCTGCGCTGCGTGCCAGGCATTGGCGCGCTCAACGCAACGGCGCTGGCCGCAGCGGTCGGCGACGTATCGGCGTTTGCCAAGGGGCGTGACTTCGCCGCCTGGCTGGGGCTTGTTCCACGTCAGATCACGACCGGCGGCAAGCCGCGGCTGACCGGGATAAGCAAGCGCGGGAGCACCTACAGCGCGTTCTGCTGATCCATGGCGCGCGAGCGGCACTGCCATATCTGGCGAATGGACACCTCAGCTCGGCGCCTGGCTGCTACAGCGCGCCAAGCCCAACGTGGTGGTCGTTGCGCTTGCCAACAAGCTGGCCCGGATCGCCTGGGCCGTGATGTCAAAGCAACGACCCTATGAAGCCGTAACGGCCTCCAAAGGGTAACGAGTTTGGCCGAGCGGGTGCGTCCCGGCAACTGCTCGGCCGCATAAAGTCTGCGGGAGGATGTACATAGAGATGGCCCAACGGTTGATCGGCGTTCGACAAACCTGTCAGCAGGCAGCGGCCCTTTCGAGGTCGTGTATCTTGTTAGGAGCCGGGCGCGCGAATCTCCATCTTGGCAGGGCGCCCAAAGCGCCGAGGCCGGATACATTGGTGCAGACCGAGTGTGCATCTTAAGACATTCCGCTTGCAGATCGGGGCGGGCCATACATTGCCTGCGGCCGCGCCGATCGTCAGACGGCGGACCGCGCGGAATTGCCAGTGACGACGCTCCGTCACTCCGATGGAAAAGTGCGCCACGACGGTCCCAGCGCTGCTTTCGTCCAGCCGTTTGACCCTGTCGCAGAGCGCGGACGCCTACACGGCGCATCGGGACTCGACGCCCGAATACGGGATCGCGTCGCAGAGCATAGAATAATTTATTATCGTAGGCCGGAGGAAGAACGACGATGGAGAATAAGTCGCGGAAAGCACAACCGATTAAGACGGCAAGATAAAAGGGCGCACATTGTGCGTCGGTCGGTTGGTTGTTTTTGCTGAGTTTTTCGCCGCTTCCCGCACATTGCGGCGACCTAAGGCAATGTGTGGTTTAATGACAAGCCGTTGGTATTGTGTAGAAATTAGCAAATTGCGATGGGGTACCGCCTGCTCACGCTCGTAATTCCCGACATTGTTGTGTTTGATTGCCATTGCTCATCGGTGCCAGGTTCGCCGCCGACCTCTCGAATGACCGTAGCAAGGCCGTGGCTGGTCGCCGCACTCCCCCGCGTTTCCCTCCAAGTGAAAACCGTCCGCGCCGAACGGGTTTCGGTTGCGACGCGTCTGTGGCAGAATTCTCTTATGGACATCGAGGAAACGAAAGCCCGTCTGGAGAAGGCCGTCACGCTATTCGTGGATGACCAGAAGCAGCTGCTCGAACTCGATGTGAACGAGCGTGCACTCGGGGCGACGCTCGCTCATCTTTTCGTGCGCGAGTGCTTTCCCGATCACAAAGTCGATGCCGAGTACAACCGGGTAGGCCTTGACGGCAGCCCAAAGAGGCTAAACCTGCCGCTGGAATGCGGCGGGGAAAACACGCCCGTCTATCCCGATATCGTCGTGCATCATCGCGGCGTCAATGAAGAGAACCTTCTCGTGGTCGAAATCAAGAAGACCACCAACAAGCAATCGCGGCGCTGCGACCTTATCAAGCTCGAAGCTTACCGCGACCAATTGCACTACCAGCTCGGCGCGTTTCTGGAACTGCCGGCTGGGGATGATGTGGGGCGCATCGATCCTCGCATCCATTGGTTTGCTTAGCTGCGGACCAGAGGCTGGGGGGTTCAGAAATCGCTGGAAGCCAAGGCCACGCACGCGGCGCGGCCAACTCCGCCAAGTCGCCCCCCAAACTGAGGTACCCTTAGACGTCCAATGCAAGGCCGAACACCAGGCTCGGACTCGGAGCAGCGGGACTAAATATTTTGCGCAATGCTTGGTTTGCACTCTTTCGTTGAATTTCATTTCTGCGTCCGACATGGTTGCATCTAGGGGGAACGATGCAGCTTTCACGAATCATCATCCGCAATTTTCGCAACTTCAAATCTCTTGACGTCGAGCTTTCGGGCGACGTGGTGATCGTTGGTGAAAATCGCGTCGGCAAGAGCAACTTGATCCATGCCCTTCGCCTGATTTTCGATCCGACGATGCCGGACTCCGCCCGCGAGTTGCAGCTTTCCGATTTTTGGGACGGGTTGGGTGGACCAAGCGTTGACGACATAATCATGGTTTGCGTGGACATTCGTGGTTTCACAGGCGATCTGAATGTGCTCGCGATGCTCACCGAATTTCGTCTCGATGACGATCCCGATACGGTGCGTCTGAATTACGTATGTCGCTCCAAGCCTGCCATCGCTGGAGACCCGACTAGCGACGATGATCTTGAGTTCATGTGCTATGGCGGCCAGCATGAGAGTAAGCGTTTCGGCCATGCTCTCCGTCGTCGCATCATCATGGATTTGATGCCTGCGCTTCGTGATGCGGAAGGCGACCTTGCGAACTGGCGCCGCTCGCCTTTGAGGCCGCTAATCGAGGATGCGTTCAGCGGCATCGATCACGAGGACCTATCCGATGTCACCAACGCAATTGAAGAAGCGACCGATAAGCTTACCGAGTTCATAGAGGTTAAAGAGCTTCAGACGGGAATCAGATCCCTGTTCAAATCCATGAGCGGGGCGAGGCAGGATATTAAGCCGACCCTCGGCTTGGCCCCCCTTGATACGAACCGCCTTTATCGCAGTATTCGCCTGCTTATCGACGATGGAATGCGCGGCATAGGCGAGGCCAGTCTCGGCTCGGCCAACATCGTGTTCCTAACACTCAAAGCATTGGAAATCAGGAAGTTGATCAACGAGAGTAAGCGCGATCACACGCTGCTTGCGATCGAAGAGCCGGAAGCGCATCTCCATCCACACCTGCAGCGCTCCGTTTACCGTCATCTGTTCGAGAGTGCTGACAAAGACGCCAACAGGAAGCTCTCGGTTTTGCTAACCACGCACTCGCCGAATATCGCGAGTGTCGCACCCCTCCGATCAATATTGCTATTAAAGGACACGGCAGACCGAGGCACTGTTGGCCGGTCGACCGCGTCTCTCTCGCTGAGCGAGGCGGAGTTCGATGATCTGGAGCGTTATCTTGACGTCACTCGTGCCGAAATATTGTTCGCGCGGGGTGTGATCCTGGTGGAAGGGGACGCGGAACGTTTCCTTGTTCCAGAGTTCGCCCATGAGGCGAAACTTCCACTCGACGAGTTGGGAATTAGCGTATGTTCGGTCTCAGGCACGAATTTCACGCCATACGTCAAACTCCTTAGCGCATTGGAGATACCGTTCGCGGTCGTGACCGATTGGGACCCGATGCCCAAAGCAAATGCTCTGGGTTACAACCGAACTCTAAATCTCGTCCGGACGATCGAGACAGTGCGCACCGGGAAGGTGCCGGTCGCATTGATGAAAGAGCTGCGTGCGATTGAAAAACTTGGGATACTCTGTGACCGCTGTGAAGCGTATGGCATTTTTTCAAACGATCACACGCTTGAGATAGACCTGTTCGAAGACGACTTTGCCGAGCCCATCATCGAGGTTCTCGAAGAGACGTCGTTTAGCGACGAGAAGAAGGCGCTCATTGCTGGATGGAAGGCGGATTACGACACGTTGGACACAGCGAAATACCTCGGACTGATCGAGGATATAGGTAAGGGGAGATTCGCGCAGCGGCTCGCCAACAAGATCAATGGAATTTCCCCGCCCGGGTACATCAAACGCGCGCTGAAGCACGTGGCGGACCGTGTTTGACCGCAAGCTGTATCTGCGTGCTGCCGAGCAGCTCCGCGATAACAAGGGGCAGTGGGATGCCTACAATTCAAAGGGCAACTGCGTAGTTCTGGCCGGGCCTGGCAGCGGCAAGACAAAGACCCTCACGATCAAACTCGCTCGGATGCTTGCCGAAGATGTAGAGGAGCCGCGAGGGCTCGCATGCATCACCTACAACAATGAATGTGCAAGGGAATTGGAAACTCGGCTCGACGCGCTTGGCGTGCAACAAGATCGCCGCGTCTTCATAGGCACGGTTCACTCGTTTTCCCTCACGCAGATCGTCCTACCTTACGCGAAGACCGCAAATCTTGGCCTGCCGGACAGTTTCGCGGTCGCAAACCAACAGCAGCAAGAGCAGGTTCTGGGAAAGGCGTTCTCCAAGGTCTATGGCGGCGGAAATCCCGCTTCTTTAAAGTTCGACATGAACACCTACCGCCGTTCCATCCTGAACCGTGAGGCCAAGGAGTGGTATGGCATCAACGAGAGGTTGGCGAAGCTCTCAGAGGCGTACGAAGCAGGACTACGAGAGCGGGGGCTAATCGACTTTGAAGATATGCCTTTGCTGGCGGTGCGCGCGCTGCGGGACAACGAGTGGATTCAGCGAGCGCTCCTGGCGAAGTTTCCGATTTTGGCAGTCGATGAGTACCAGGACTTAGGGCGTGCCCTGCATCGTATGGTGCTCGGACTTTGCTTCAGCACGGGGATGCGCTTGTTCGCGGTTGGAGATGTCGATCAATCCATATACGGCTTCAACGGTGCGTATCCGGAGCTTTTAGAGCAACTCAGCGAGCGCGCGGACGTCGAAACTATTCCGCTGCAATTAAACTATCGATGCGGCTCGAAAATTGTCGCAGCCTCGGAGTTAGCGCTGGGTGCGGGCCGCGGATACCAGGCTCCGGACGGGGCGCCCGAGGGGCAGGTCTATTTTCACCCATTGCAGGGCGCACAATCGACCCGCGCCAACTATTTGTTCGATTCAACCTTCCCGGAAATACAGGCTAGAAGCCCAGGCCTTCGCCTTGGCGATATTGCAATTCTTTATCCGACAGCAAAGATCGGCAACGCTGTCGCCGACGCGGCCCGAGCTCGTGGACTAGGTGTTATCAGGACCGACACGAACGCCGTGTACCCCCGCAGCAGTCGTGTTATCCGTTGGTTGGAGCAATGCGCGCTCTGGTGCGCAGGTGGCTGGCAGCGAGGCGCGCCACGGTTTTCTCGGCTGTCCGCAGAAGGCTTGCGTCTATTCGGCGAGGCGATTTCTGGGAGCGACCGTGAGGCGGAGTTTCAGCAGCGCCTTGTCTCCATGCTTTGGTCGCGACGCGATCCAGAGATGAAGCTGCACGAATGGCTCACCGGGTGCCAGGAAGAACTGCTGGGCGACCTGTTTGGCAAATGCCGTATGCTCAGGGATGAGCAAGCGATCGTCGAGTCGTTCTTGGCTCGCATATCCGACGGCGGCGACACGTCGGAAATGACTTTGGGGCTCTTCGCGGGCGTTGGAGAAGGAGCTAGCCGACTGGTGCTTTCTACGTTGCACAGCGCGAAAGGCAGAGAGTTTTCGATCGTCGTTTTGTTCGGAATGGACGCAGGCGAAATGCCGCGTTTCAATCAAACAAAAAAGCAGCTTCTCGAAGCGCGGCGGTTATTCTATGTCGGTTTGACGCGCGCAAAGAGCGAGGTTCACATGGTTTATTCTGCGGCGGCGCCCTCCAGCTTTGTCCGCGAGGTCCAAGATAGGCTGTAATCTCGCCTTGATCGCGGTCCTTCGGGGTCGCTTCGGTAACGCTGCCTATGCAATGGAGAAGATTATCGCTGAACTGGGTGTGGCTTTCCTCTAGGGATATCTTTCCATTACGCAGGAGCTGCGCATCGATCCACACGCAATATATCGCCAGCTGGCTCGAGGTCCTCGAGTACAACATGAAGCCGATCTTCAGCGCGGCCTCGAAGGCAAGCCAGGCAGCAAACTGGCTGCTGTTGTCGATCGATTCGCCAGAAGCTGATGGGCGCGAACAGCTCGCGCGAACGTTGACCAAGCTGGCTGCAGCTTGTGCATATGTAATGCTCTCTCCGCCATTTGCTGGAGCAGCGGCCGAACGTTGTGTTACAAATTCTGATGCCCTCTGATCTGAGTCCGGATGAACTGTCCAAAAAAAGTCCACCGCCGCCGGCGAGGAACTATTCTAAGACAACATTAAAAGTGTTGTTCGGGATGTCGGGTAATCAATGCGCGCATCCGGATTGTCACGAGCCGATCATCAGTTCCGCCACCGAGTATTCCGATGCGAAGGTGATCGGGCAGATCGCTCATATTTACGCTCACAGCGATACAGGCCCTCGTTCCAAGCCCGGCTTGACGCCGGCGGAACGAGACGCCCCCTCGAATCTCATACTTCTTTGCCCGACCCATCATGTGAAGGTCGATACCCAATATGAAACCTATCCGGCGACGCTTTTGATCGCCTGGAAGGAGAGGCACGAGACAAAGTTCAGCGGCAAGCTTACGCGCGCGATCACCGATGTCGGTTTCGCAGAGCTCGAGATTGCAGCCAAGGCACTGCTGACGGCAGGCGCGCCGGTGACAGCTCCTTCGCTGAAGCAAATCCCGCCGAAAGACAAAATCACGAAGAACGGACTCGGACCGAGCATTGAGCTTCTGCTTACGATGGGTGCTGCCAAGTCACAGGAGTGTGAGGAGGTCATACGAAAAGCGGCCCAACTCGATCCGGAATTCCCGAACCGGCTACGCAACGGTTTCATTCAGCGCTATGAGCAGTTGAAGACGGCCGGCTACACCGGCGACGAGATTTTTCTACAACTGAATGATTGGGCTGGAGCAGGACAGAGGCTGGAGACCTCGCGGGGTGCGGCCGGCCTTTGTATGCTCACACACCTGTTCATAATCTGCGACGTGTTCGAGAAATAGATGTCGGTCCTCCCTACCAAATATGTGCCGATAGATTTCTCGGTGTTAGGCGTGGCAGCAACGGTCGCTGCGGAAATGCGTAACAACGACACTGTTTCCAGCCTTTGGGATCGGCTCGCCGCCAATCCGCAGGTTCGGACGTTTGACCGCTTCGCTGCCGCTCTGACGCTGCTTTTCGCGGGATCGGTGATCGCGGTTGAAGGTGGAATCCTCCGACGTGCCGCGAACCCAGGAGGTCAGCAATGATCACTGAGGTTCGATCCGATTTACCCGACTTCCGCACAGCGCATTTCGAGCCGGGAATGAACATCGTACTTGCCGAAATCGCGGCAGATTCGACAGAGCACGAGAGCACGAACGGACTCGGCAAGACCACACTCATCCGCATCATACATTTCTGCCTTGGTGGGAGTATTGCGCGTGATCGGGTTCTAAGCCATCCCGCGTTGGCCGGCGTTTCGTTCGGGCTTACCTTCACGCACGAGGGCCGCGATATCCGCGTCGACCGGCGCACCAACGAACATACTGTCCTCGTCTCGAAAGCTTTTTTTGAGGGCGTGGATGTCGAAGCGATTTCCAGCGACGGCGACCGGTCCCTGATCACGGCTGATGACTGGCTGAAATTGCTCTCGCGTCGGTTCGTGAACGACGCGTACGCACCTAAACTCGGAAAATACGCGCCGAGCTTCCGGGAGCTATTTCTCTATCAGGCCCGGATCGGGAAGGAGGCGTATGTCGACCCACTGCAAGCCTTCAGCAACCAATCCGGTACCCAGCGCCGGTTGGTTATCTCCTATCTGCTGTCTTTGAACTGGGACAAGCAGCGAGACCTCCATGAGGAGCAGCAGAAGAAAGACCAAATCGCGAAGGCGATCGCGGCCCTCGAGGAAGTAACGGATTCCACCGACGAGCAGAGCATTGGGGACCTAGAGGCCGAGCGCGTCGTGCTTGAAAAGCAGATCGCAACGAAGCGCGATGAAGTTGCCGGCTTCAATGTGCGCCAGGATTACGACGCGCTGGAGTCGCGGCTCAACAAGGTAGACCGTCAGATACACGACCTGGTTAACGACAATCACAGCGACACCCGGCTGCTCGAATATTACGAGCGTAGCGCGAAGGACGCGCCGACATCAAATCCGGACCAACCGCTACAGATCCTAAGGGACGCCGGCGCGATCTTCAAAGAAGAGGCGTTGCGCTCCTTGGCGGAAGTGGCGCACTTCCACGCGCAGATCTATCGAAACCGCCACGATTTTCTCAAGGCGGAGATCGCTCGGCTCCGAAATCAGATCGGCGCGAGAAGTCGCGACATTGACGCGCTCTCGTTGGAGAAGCGGGATTTGCTACGAACGCTACAGTCGAGCGGCGCGCTCGCTACGCTGATCGAACTTCAGCGTGGCCTCACGGACCTCGAAGCACTTCATGACTCGCTGGTGGCAAGGATCGAAGAGCGCAAGAGATTCGACACGCGCAAAGACACTCTGTCGGCAAGCATGATCGAAACACGCGCGCTCCTGAAACGTGATCTGGAGGATCGCCGCGCAACGACGGACGAGGTGATCGGGCTTTTCGCAGACTATACGCGGTTTCTGTATGGGAAGTCTGGTCGGCTGAGCATCGACGTCAAGCAGGCCGGATACAGCTTTGGAATTTCGATAGACCGCGAGGGAAGCGATGGTGTCGACCAGATGGTCGTCTTTTGCTTCGATCTCGCGGTAGCAACTCTGAGGGCGCGGCGTAAGGCGCCGTTCAACATCCTCATTCATGACAGCACCATGTTCGCCGATGTCGATCCGCGGCAGTACGGCCTAGCGCTGCAATTGGCCGCCGACAAATCGGAGGAGGAGGGCTTTCAATACATCTGCTGCCTCAACTCGGGCGCTCTCCCCGTGGAGCATCTTGGCGCATTTGAGCTAGACGGAGCCGTCCGCCTTCGCCTGACGGATGACGGCAATAAGGGACGGTTACTCGGCAAAAAATTGCCGCCCCGCGAAAAAACAGAATAGGTTGTTGTCCGCTTCTTGTTCGCGGCGTGATTGCGCGGATAAGCGCCTGCGCTATCTAACGAGTTTGGAACCCCTTTGAGGAACGCCTCCCCGAGCGCTTTGGCATAGGCGCGCCAATCCGCCTCAACCGCCTGCTTGCCGGCAGGGATCCGCTGCTCTTTGCAGCGAACAAGCTGCCCGAACGGACGCTCCAGTCCCTGGCCATCGGCGTAGCGATAAAGAATGCTGCCAGTCCCTCGTTCGATCCGCGTCAGATTATCATTGAATGCACGCCACCTCGCTGGCACGTCCGTGGTTGGACGTCCCAGTGACTCTATCGCGAGAGCAGAACGGCGCTTCCTCAGCAACGTCAGGTCAAGGGTTTTCTAATGTGGGCCAATACAACCGACTTGAGGCAGCATAGCGGAAGGCGCAAAGCCGCCGCTCGTTCGCTACGGCGCCGTTTGAAGCGCGCTCGCGAGCGGCTAGGCGCGGCCCTAATCTAAATGACTGCTTCGCGATTTGCGAATGAGAGCTTCCGGCTCCATTCCGAGCGCATCGGCGATGCGTCCGAGAACCGTGACACTGGGCGAAACGTCAGCGCGTTCAATCGCTCCTATGTAGCGAGAACTCAAACCAGAGCGCTCGGCTAGTTCCTCTTGTGTCAGATGCCGGCTGTTCCTGGCGTGCCGCAAATTCACAGCGAAAATTTCCTTGAGGTCCATCCAGAGAGCTAACTCGCGAATGGAACGATCATTCCAGGAACGATAGTTCCTATTCGCCATTATATGTGCTATGAAGTGAGACCCCCTTCGTCAGCATAGTGGTCATCCCAAATGAATGACGCCTCAGAGATTCCAGTCGACGTCAGCAGCTCTTTCGATCCCTTTTTGGCCCTCTGGGGCGAGTGGCAACAGGCCCGTTATGTCTCGCTGGTGCTATGTCGAGTGCAGCAGCGGTTGGAGACGCGAATGACGGTCGATACCGGAATTCAGGTATTGACTGGAGGCGCATCCGAACCGCGTCGAATATCAGCCCCGCCGTCCGTCACAGGTTCTCAGTATGTCGTGACTTGTGAAGCCGAAGTGTTAGCCATGACCGAGGTGCTCAAACTTCAGGACACTGTACCCGAACTCCCCGCCGCGTCGCTCCTCGGCATTGTGGCTAAGTTGGAGATGATCGCCGGCGCCGACCGGGATATCGGTGATCCCACCGATTTCCCATGGCCGCATATCGCTTCCGTCCTACGAGACTTGAAGGCAATCACAGGAGCTCTACGCCGCAGTCGACCGGACCGTACCATTACCCGTGCTGAGGTAGCGCGACATTGGAACGAAGCCACCAAGCTCGTGATGGCGCTTTCGGACTAGGATTCCCAGCGGCATGAGCCTGTCTTGTAAACTTATCGTATCAGTCATTGGCGCAGGTCCCCAGCCCAGGGGCACCTCTCCCATGGAGAATGGTGCGGACATAAGCAGGTTGGAAAGCTCGGAGACGCCCCGCAACGAGCTTCGTGATAAACGCAGTGGCGAAAACACATCGCCGTCCAACTTCGTTAAGTTGACCGCCGTCCGATTTCTACGCTGCGGCGTGCCAATTGCACGATTGGTGGGACGCGTCTCTTTGCTCGTCGCTGGGCATCGCGATGCTAGCTTTCGTGAAGTCGGTACCAGATACAGACAATGGTTCTTGCCTCCCCGAAACCGCCCCTGCGGAGGCGCCGCAGGAGCTTCGCAAAGCCATGCTTGAGTTCGTCGAGGCGCTTGCCATCGCTGATGCCAGACGCGATCATCTCTTTTCTACCGACTCTTTGATTGGCCGAAGTCCCGTGATTGATGCACGTCACGCCGAGAAGGCTCCCAAGATATGACGCGAGCCGCTATCTACGCTCGTTTTTCGACCGAGCTTCAAAACGAAAAGTCCACCGAAGACCAAATTGCCCTTTGCCGCGCTTATGCATCTCGCAACGGTCTAGATGTCGTTGCCGTCTATGAGGATAAGGCGCGCTCCGGAGCGTCGTTATTCGGTCGCGACGGCCTCCTGACTTTGATGGAGGCGGCAGGCCAAAAAACGTTTGATACGGTAGTCGTGGAAGCGCTTGACCGCCTTTCACGCGACATGGCGGATCTCGCGGGTCTTCACAAGCGGCTCTCTTTTCTCGGTATCGAAATCCAGGCTGTTCATGATGGTATCGCGGATGCGGTGCTTATCGGTATTCGTGGACTGGTCGGTCAAATGCAGAGGGAGGATGGCGGTAAGAAGGTACGGAGGGGCATGGCTGGCGTGGTCCGTGATGGACGTCACGCCGGGGGCCGGGCCTATGGCTATCGACCTATCTTGGGCCGCCCTGGGGAACTTGAAGTCGTCGAACGGGAGGCAGAAGTTGTCCGGCGCATTTTTGACGCCTATTCTGCCGGTCGAACCCCACGAGACCTAGCTGGTGATCTCAACCGCGATGGTATAGCGCCGCCGCGAGGAACACGCTGGAACGGTTCCACCATCAACGGAAATGCCCAACGCGGAGTGGGACTGCTCTTTAACGAACTCTATGTCGGTCGGATCATTTGGAACAAGGTTCGAATGGTGAAGAACCCCGATACTGGCAAGCGCGTCTCCAGGCCAAATCCGAAGGATCAGTGGCAGAAGAAAGAAGTTCCGCATCTGCGCATTATCGATGATGAAGTGTGGCAGAAGGTACAGCACTCAAAGTCGCGAGGGTGAACGCATCTTCTCATATCAAGCGTCGCCCGGCGCACCTGTTATCCGGTCTACTGCGCTGCGGCATCTGCGGATCAGGCATGTCGGTTCACGATCGTGATAAGACGGGCAAAACGCGTGTC
Organism: Mesorhizobium sp. Ca11; assembly: GCF_020165275.1. Classification (NCBI taxonomy): domain Bacteria; kingdom Pseudomonadati; phylum Pseudomonadota; class Alphaproteobacteria; order Hyphomicrobiales; family Phyllobacteriaceae; genus Mesorhizobium; species Mesorhizobium sp. Ca11. The sequence goes on from NZ_JAIUHU010000002.1 coordinate 51,862, forward strand.
AGGTGCTCGGCAGTACGCGAAAGCGGGAGCTGTTCCAACCGGCGCATTATTTACCTGCCCGAGATCGAAAGGGCAGTCCTCGATGGCATGCGCGAGCAGTTGAAAGCGCCGGACTTGATCGAGGCATACATCCGCAAATATAACCAGGAGCGTCGGGGATTGGCCGCGCAGGCGAACTCGATTCGGACAGCCCTGGAAGGCAAACGCAATCAGGTAGAAGGCGAGCTTAAGCGCACGATCGACCTCGTGATCAGGAGCGTCATAGCTGAAGAGGATGCCAAGCAGCGGATCGCAGAACTAAAGACTCAGCTTTCTCTGATCGGGGGGCAATTCGGCGGTCTCGATGAGCCGCCATCAACCGTGGCTCTCCACCCGGCCACCTTGCAGCGGTATGTCAAAACCGTCGATGGCCTTTCAAAGGCGTTGGCCGACCACGCGACGGCCCCAGATGATCGTGGCCCGCTCATCCAAAATTTTAGGCAGCTTGTTCACAGCGTTACGTTGCACCCAAAACCTGCACGCGAAGGCTTCGAAATCGAGGTCAAAGGCAAGCTTGCCGCCCTTATTGGCGGAGTAGCGTTCCCTACCGCACGGTACACTGGAAAGCCCACCCCAACAGGCGACCGTTATGATGCGGCCGTTGGGCACGATAGTGGGTTTGAAGTGGTAGCGGGAGACCGCTACATCGCGACACCCACTATTGAAGTGGCATTCTTTTGCTATGGCTCCCATGCCACCGCGGAAGGTCAAGAGCATGGGGGGCAGGTGCTCAAAATTGCATGAGACCACTGTCGGCTCGTCTGGTGCCGACGTTCCTGCAGTCGCGCTACGTATACAGAACGCAATTGTGAGGCCTCCACGAGCCAGAACCTTAAGCGACATCTGAATGCCCTCCGAAGCTCAGCAAAGAGTCTCGCACGCCACGCCGTCACCATCCCGATCCAGCTTCCGGCCCCACGAGCAGTTGTGCAGATACCATTGGGCTTCGTCGCACGACCCGATCTGCGCGCAGTATTGCCGCCGCTCGCATGAATAGCCGCTCTGCGCGACTAGTTTGCGGCTCACGATGCCGAGCGGCTGGCCCGACGGCGCTGCGCCGTCGGCGTGAGACGCGCGCCAGTCCCAAGGCGCTTCGAATTTGCCGATCCATATACCGACCTTTGCCGCCTCTGCTTTCGCCTGTTGCGCCGCATAGGCGCCGTGGCTGTAGCGGGGCCAATCGACCGCCTGGCCGTGCTCGACCATCCATGCCGCCACGCTAGCCGCCGGCGCGCCGGCAGTCGCCGACGAAACGGTGATAGCGATCCCATTCGACGAACGTGCATTGCACGGGCCGCGAAGCCGCCAAGAAGCTATCCAGCGCTTCGGCCGATCGCCGGCCGCACGGATATTCGAAGCCCTTGGCGTCATCGCAATATTGCCGACTCTCCGGCGCGTCGATGCCGTTGAAGCGGATCCGCTGGCCGTGAACTTCGATCGTGTCGCCGTCGATGACCGATGCGACGCCGGTGATCGGCGCCGGCTTGGTGCTGACAAAGTTCTGCAGATTGACCTCGTGTAAGCTGTCGCTATGCCGCATCGCGGTGAGCGCGACCAAGGCGCCGGCTGCGGCCACGGTGACGAAGACGAGGCGCCGCGGGACGCTCGCCCACGCAAGGTTCGGGAGCGCTTTGCGCCGGTGCGCTTGCGCCACTGCTCAGAGCGATTGTCGTAGCGCGACCTGTCCATTGCTTTAAGCCGACCATCCGGGCCAGGTGCTGTCGACCATCGGCATGCCGGCGCAATTGTAGTCGTAGACGAATTGACCGGTCGCCATGTCCCGGCACCTCCATATCAGGCTATAGTTCGGGCCGTAAAACTGATCCCATGCCACGCCGTAGGCTTGCGGTCGTGGGACGTAATAGCCTCCGCCGCCGTTCTTTGCTGCAGCACCGGCGGCCACGGCCAGTCCTCCGACTGCAATGCCAGTCGCCACGGCATTGTCCGTTTGTATGAGCCGGAGGCACTTCTCGGTCGTTGCACCACGCCGAACCAGAAGCGCCGCAACTCGACTTCGATACTGCTCGTCTCTGCTGCTTGCGAGCGCATGACAAAGCGCGTTGGTGTCCAAAGCAGCTAACTGGCCGTCAGAAATATTCGTGCTCGTCGAGCAGCCGGCCAGGAACAAAGCCGCGCTCGAAATAATTGCTGTCGCCTTCATTGATTATCCCCCGTCCGATACTGGGGGAATTTCGTAGCCCGTGTCTACAATTTTTGTTTCGGAGATCGCATCTTGAACTCATTTAGAGCGCGGGGCGGCAGCCGACCGGTGCCTTGTTGCCAGAGATGAATTTGCCGTTGTCGATATGGGAGTGATAACTGCTCATGGCCGCTCTTCCCGTTGGAAAAGCCCCACCTGGCTCGGCTGTGCTTTGTTTCTTGAGAAGCTTCTGCTCTCTTGACATCTAGCAAGAGCACGATCAGCTTCATCGGGTTTTGAGGGATCATCCACCCAAGGGGGAATTCCCATGAAGAAGACCTACGAGAAGCCTACGCTGGTTCACAAGGGAAGGCTTTCCGCAGTCGTTGCAGGGCCGTCTGTTGTCGTTGTCGTGCCGCCGACCTGACCGAACGCCGCGGACAGTCTGAAATCGCCCGTCGGCTCCGGTCGGCGGGCTTTTTTGTTGGAACAAGCACGTTGGATGCTGGTTCATTTGCCGCGATGCATGCGCCCGATTCGGTGCCTGCTCCCGCTGCGGATTGAGATTGCCGCGCAAACAAAAAGCCCCGGGCAAATCTGCCGGGGCTTTCTGCTAGGTCCGCCGAAAAATTAGAACCTGTAGTTCAGACCGACGCGAACGGTGTGGAAGGGCACTTTGACTTCAGCACCGATGTCGTCGAACGTCGTTTTACCCAGGTCGGTGTAAAGATACTCGGACTTGAGGGACCATTTGTCGGTGAAAGCGTATTCAGCGCCCGCACCAACGGTCCAGCCGACCTTGGTCTTGGAAAAGTCGGCCCCAGGGACAGAGACCTTTTCGTGTCCGTAGGCCAAGCCGCCAGTGCCGTAGACCAGGAAGCGGTCGACGGGCGTATAGCCAATGCGAGCACGCACCGTGCCGAACCAATCAACCTTTGTTTCCAGAGAGGGGCCGCCGAACGATAGCTCGCCCTTAACGTCGGAAGCCTGGATGTCGGCTTCCACGCCGTAGACGAATTGGCCAACCTGCCAGTTGTAACCGGCCTGAATGCCGCCCAGGAAGCCACTCGAGCTGAGATCGAAACCACCAGGGCCGCCGCCGGCAGGATCAAGACTGAACGTGCCGAAACCGCCGCCGGCGTTCACGCCAATATATGCGCCGGTCCAGTCATAGGAAGCAGCAACCGGCGCCTCCTGCAATACGTCAGCCGCATAGGCGGTGCTGGTAGCTAGGACGAGAGCGGTAGCGAGAAGAATCTGTTTCACGGGAATACCCCTTTGTTGCCTTTCGGATGAATGGCCCAAGGTCACCACCCGAGTGAGATAGCGATGTCGCCGAAGCGCATCGATTGTCAACGCCGCCAAGTTCAAAGGCGTGGATATTGTTCGGGAGATGCGTGGAAGCCACACTTTCCAGCACGCTTCGCAAGCGCAGCAGTAAATCCCAAATGCCTTTACCCTGCGGCTGCAGGTTGCCTTGGACAGGCGTTCCGAGAGCCGTGTGTTTTACGCTGGCGGCTCAGCCGCTCCACACTTAGGCAATCTCCCCAACGAGAGGCGCCGGCCACCCTTAGCCCGTCGCTAGGTGTGGGGCACACCGGCGGCGGGCTATCGGCGAACATTAGCAGTCGCTTGACGAACCCGCAGGCCGCGCCAGAGTCATGGCATGGCTAAGGAGAACATCAAGGTAGGCGATACGGTTGCGATCACCGCAACGATCCGCAAACGCGTCACGGAGGATAGGGTCGCCGTACTGATCCCTTCCTACCACCAGCCGCATTCGATCGTGGACACCTCGCCGAACATCAGCAGTGGCCAGAGGATCGAGCTAACTGGCGAAGTCCTGCGGGTCGATGATGACACTGTAACGGTCGGCGGCAAGGATCTCGGGATTACGGTCAAGCGCAGTGCTGTGCGGCTGGTTACGAGCCATGTGGCACCGAAGCGCAAGACATCGGAACAAAAAGCCCGCCGCTAATTGACCAAAGCGGCGGGCTGTAGCTAGGGGACTACAACAGCGAGCGGCCCCGAGTGGCTGAAGCCGGGGGTCGTTGGCCGGGTGCAGTGTCCTCGCTTCGGGATTTTCGCGAAGAGAATTGATCGCCGATCGCATCAGCGGATGATCGCAGAAGCTCCATTCTACCTGTAGCTGGTCAAATCCGGCGCGAGATGCTGCTAAAATCCTGTATGGCAGTCCGAATAGCGGTTGTCCTGGCGCTTCTCTTCGCCTTCGCCTACGGATTCGCAAAACTCGTGGAACGTTACGGCGGCGTGGGCGATAGGCCCTACCCGTGTGAATCGTCAAACCCTGCTTGCTCAAACCCGAACGCGCCGCCGCCTGCAAAGGAGCTTGGTGGCAAGGTGCCAATCGAGCAAATCACCTCGCAGCCGAAGAAGCGCTAGGGGAAATGGCCGGGCGCTCGCTAGCCGATCGCGCCTATGTAGATCGGAACTGCCATTTCCATCAAAGTTGCCTGCCGGCCCGGATCATCGCCCGAGCAATGGCAAGCTCTGCCTCGACCTTGGCGTTTTCCTTCTGGGTCATATTGTCGGCCGCAATCAGCCGACGCAGCAAGCGCAGCACTTCGCCGCGCACCCATCCTGCTTCAATCATGCAGTCCACAATTGCCTCAAAGCCGGGCTCCATTGCTTCCTGGCAGTCAACCTCTCGGTCGGGGTAGTCGCCTTCGGGCCTCGGTCCGCTGATCATCCGTTGCCGTCCACCGTGCTCTCTTCGTCCAATTGTCGCGGCACCGGCAGATAAGCGTTGGCGACGAGCCATTCGCCGACGATCATTTCCACCAGATCCGGCTTGGCAGTGCCCATCTCGGCCGCCAGGCTGCTCAGCGCGTCGTCGGTGCGGGGATCAAGGCTGACCCCACCGGCGTTTCTGATCAGCAGCGCGGCCCGACGCAACAGCACCTGCAAATCGGCCCGAGAAGCGTCTGCGATATGGTCGGCGGTGCTTTCCAGTTCGTGCACGAATTGATGACGGGACATCGGTCAAGTTCCTACAGGAAGTGCTCGCCTTCAGCCCTATGCTCAAAGCAGAACCAGTGCGGCGCCTGCTTCGGCTTGGCAAAACCCCAACCGGCATCCTTGCTGCAGCCACTCGTGCTCGCAAACGTAGTGCTGGACGCCAGCCGGCGTAGCGTATTCGGGGCATGGAAGTCTAATTTCGTCGCTCATAGCGGATTGATGGGTCCCGCAAGGCCGGAATGATCGTTGGGCTGCTTGTTAATCGCTGCTGAATTCACCTCGCGTCCGACGCGGTTGAATTGAAGCTGCCCGTCAATGTCGTGGGACAGCACATCCTTAAGGTCGCTTGCCGGCGTCTCCGCATTCAGCCAGGCGTCATAGTAGGCTGGATCGAGGATCAACGGCTGTCTGTCATGAAGCTGGCGCATCGGCTCGCCGGCGGGCTCGGTGATGATCGTGCAGCTCGTGATGTCCAGCGTCCTGTTGTAAGCTCACAGCCGCGCGAAGGAGAACGGAGCATGGCCGGGCATGAAGATGTGCCATGGATCCTTGCCTCCGTCTGCCGGGCTTTTGGTCCATTCGTAGAAGCCGTCGGCGGGGATCAGGCAGCGCTTCGACTTGAAGGCGTCGCGGAACGCCGGCGTGGTGTCGATGCTTTCGATACGGGCGTTGAAGGTGGCGGCCTTCGGCATTTCCTTCGCCCAGAACGGCACTAGCCACCAGCGGCCCGAGCGAACCTTATGGTTGCCGTCATCTGCGGCGGTGATGAAAGGCACCTCATCAGTCGGCGCGATGTTGCAGCGCGGCGCATCGTTGCGCCCGACATCGGCCGGCGCCGTCAGCCGATAGAGGCGATGGATTTCCGACCAAGGCAGATATCGGGTGTAGCGCCCACACATGTCTATCACTCCATGTCGGGCACATCACCGCTCACAAACAAAGTGTTTGGCGGGCCGTAGTCCCCAAGCGCCGGATCGGCATCCCGGCTCCAAGCGATGACACCAACGTGTTTGTCAGCCAGTGCTTTGGCGGTTCGGATCGCCCGCTCTTCGCTTTGCTGATCGGCTGGGCCGTACCTAGGAAACAGCTCGCCGTCGTCGCCGCGGTCGAATGCGACCACGACAATCAACTTCGGCTTTTTCTGCTCTGGCAGGACCTGCGTGGACATTCAATTGGCCTTTCTCAATTGAGCGGCGCTGATCCCGCTTCAAGAGCGTCGATCGCGTCGAGCACTGCCTGGCGCTTTGGCTCGATAGGCTCATTTGGGTGGAACCCTGCGAGCGACAGAGACGTATAGGCAACCGTTACGGCGCTGACGAGTTGCTGCGCTTCCGAACTATCCGGAACCTCAGCAGTGGCGGCGAGAGCAAGCAAGAAGATCCTATCGTCATGATATTCGTGCTTGCCGTCTTCGGCCTGGATGATGGCGCGCATCCGGCGGAGTGCAGTGGTGCGGTCGGCGAGCTGCGCATCCGGATTATGAAGCAACTGCAGACCACTGACCTGCATGCGCTTCTCGTCGGGCCACCCTTCGCAACACGCCTTGATTGCGGCATTGCTGGCCGCCCACCAAATCTCAGCGGCGGCATACTCGTCTTCCGATGGCTCTTGGTCAGGCGGGAAACCCATTTCATCCCAGCCTTCGACTGCGAATGAGCCTTCCGCCGCTTCCTCGGCCGTCAAGCCAGATTGCTCGATCACGGCCCGTGCTGCGGCGAGACCGCGCTGTTTTTCTTCAGGGGTGGCTCCCCTGGCGTCCATCATAATATCCATGACCGGCCTCCGTGGCTGTCAGGGTATCAGTGAACAAAATGAGAACACTGGAGTCAAGAGTCTCCTGACCAGGCAGGAATATGTTCCTAATTATATACTTGACGTACCAGACGCAATTTGCGATAACAACCCCAAGGAGTTACCGCAATGTTCGATCTGACCGCCGAGATTTACCACGACGCAGACAAGGCCCGCGAACACTTGGAAGCCATCCATTGGCCGCATGGTCCGTTCTGCCCTCATTGCGGCAACGCCAATCCCGAGCGCATCACCAAGCTTGCCGGCAAGTCCACTCGTCCCGGCGTCTACAAGTGCAACGAATGCCGCCAGCCCTTTTCCGTGACGGTCGGCACCGTTTTCGAGCGCTCCAAAATCCCGCTCAATAAGTGGGTTCTGGCTTCGCATCTCTATGCCTCGTCCAAGAAAGGCATGTCTGCGCACCAGCTCCACCGTATGCTTGGCGTCACCTATAAGACTGCCTGGTTCATGGCGCACCGCATTCGCGAAGCCATGAAGGAAGACGTGAAGTCTTCCGGGCCACTCGGCGGCGAAGGCAAGATTGTTGAAGCCGACGAAACCTATTTCGGGCCGAAGGACACGGTCAAGAAGCGCACCATTCGCGGCAAACCGTCTAATTCGTCCAAGCGTTCCATCGTCGCTCTAGTCGAGCGCGGCGGCAAAGCCCGTATGTTCCATATCGAGCGCGCCACAACTGCATCTGTCCGTGACGTACTGGTCCGCAACGCCGACCGCAAATCGACGCTTATGACCGACGAGTCCAACTTCTACCCGATCACCGGACAGGAGTTCGCCGACCACGCCACGGTCAAGCATACTGGCGGCGAATACGTTCGCTACGAAGCCGACCGCGTAGTCCACACCAACACGATTGAGAACGTGTTCTCGGTCTTCAAGCGCGGCATGGTCGGCGTCTACCAACATTGCGGGGAGGCCCATCTTCACCGCTACCTTGCCGAGTTTGATTTCCGTTATAATCGCCGCACTGCTTTGAAAGTCTCGGATGCAGAGCGCACCGCCGATCTTCTCCGCATGGCCCGCGACAAGCGTCTTACCTATCGGCGGATTGGCGAAGCCAGTCACGCTTAAGCAGAAGGCGCGGAAATTGCTCCGACTCCGCGCGAAGCGAAACCGTCAGTCTTGAGCACCCGGATGGTTGTACAGCCTCGCTGTTCCAAACAGCGATACTGCAACTACCAAACCCATGCACACGGCGTAGACGAGAAGCCAAAATCCTATGGCGTCTGAAACGAAACAGACGCCAGCTGGAATAACGAGCGCGTAAACTAATCCTAGTGTCTGAAACAGAATGAAATGAACAAATTTTGAGGCGAGATCGATATAGTAGGAATCCTCCCGCCCATCTTCAGCAAGGATTGAAAACATTTTGGTGGTTGGAAAGGCGAGAACTATCGCCATTGCGCCAAGAGAGAAACCTAAGAGAGCTGGGAGACTCGCAATAGCACTGGGCGACCAAGACGCTAGGCGACCAGTCAGAGCTGCTATGACTACAGACAAGACCGCGAAATGAGAGACCGGAGAGCGCCATAGCGCGCGCCATCGTCCGTAAATCTGCCAATAATGGCAGAAGTCGCGGGCAAATGCCCCGAACTCAGACCAGGCCAGATATCGTTGAAATAAGCCGCGCAAAGAAATTGTCGCCTTTCGCCATGTTAATCTCAATCTTTCTGGGCTGATCCCGAGTCGAAAGCTCGGCCTTAGAACCATCGGCATATCTGCCTTCGCCCTTCACCAGGCCATTGTCCGCCCCGACATCGGCAATTTCGCGGAATTCCGGATCTAGGGTGATCCGTGCAGCGTCAGCTGCCTTGCGAAGTCTAATTTCTAACTTTTGAGCGTGCAGCGCTTCAAGCTTGGCATTCACTCTGGCGACGGCCTCAGGGGATGCCGCATCCGGGTTCGGCCTGCCGACCCGGATCATCAAGGTGTTGAGATGTGGAAGAGCTAAAATGCGCTCTATCGCATCATGGGTTGGTACTAGAGTTACCTCAATCTCGGGCCAATCAGGCCCCATTAGTTCACGGTTGAGAATCCCCGAGAAAATTCGCAATACGACGGTAGCGCCTACAGTTTGATCCAAGTCGTTTCGAGCTTCGAAATACAATTGGTGTTTTTGTTCATCGAAGACGTAATCAAAGGCCCGAAAGTTAGGCCGCGCATTAGGAGGAATTGAGATTTTCTCCCGCAATTCGGGATCGATTTCACTTCCTTTGTCTAGGTCTAGCCATGGTCCATCTAGATCAATTTCGGTCCAAATAAGAATTTGGCCTTGTAGAATGCGCTTATATCGATCGTTCCGCTTCGGTAGAGTTATTTTGGCGTAGTCACTTCCTCTCGCTCGGACGATTATGCGTGAGGCTCGCTCCAGCGCTCTGGAATATATGTCTCCGTCATGCGGATTTGCAGCTATATTAAGAATGTAGACTGGTACAATTCGATCTGTCATGTCCCCCTCCGCGTGACGAGAGAGGGTACGGTACTGATGTGGCGTTGCAAGTACTATTTTGCTATTGGTTTTTTTGCCTTCCGAGGGCGCTTGGTCTTTTCATTCGACTCGTGTTCAGAGCTTGCCTTCTGATGCGGCTTCGGCGGCGTTTTCAAGAGGCGGCGCAACACCTCGTCGCCCTTTTCCTGGTCCGTGGTTTTATCGGAGCCTATCATCATGAGTGATGCACCCTTTTTGCCCGCGCGCGACGTTAAAGTAGAACGTGCTGTCGGTCGCTTCATTATCGCATGGGGCGCGTTAGAGCGGGAGATCGACAGTGCAATCCACGACCTTTTATTCACCACACTGCGAACTGGCATGATCGTCACGGCCAATCTCGCCATGCGTGCCAAATTGGATTTGGTGCATGCCCTTTTTGAAATGCTGCGAAGCGAGGAAGGTGCCGTCTGGCGTGCAATTTCAAAAGACTGGGAAGTTCGCTTTGACAAACTCGTCAACATGACGGCCAAGGCCAATGCCGAAGCCCGTATTCCAATAGTGCACAGTCAGCCTATGGCAATTAAGCTGGATAGCGGCGATCTACCAATCTGGATGCGAATGGCAGCAAGAAAAGGTGGATTGCGCGGCTCGGGGGTAACCTACACTAAGTCCTCTTTGGACAAGCAAACACAGACAGTTGTCGAGCTTATCCATGAGTGGGCGGCGGCTCGATCCCATTGGGAATCTGCAATTGAGGCGATCCGCAGCGCTGACGCAGATGGTTGGCTAGGTCGCGGACCAGACAGTCAAGATCACCTGACCCTCCAGCTTCAATCCAATCACGGTTCTCAGAAAGCCACTCCGAAACCAAAGCGACAGAAGACGCCAAAACGTCAGGCGTAAGTCCTACCGCATCGGAAATTTTAGTGCCGGCCTGTCGCGACTCAGTAGACATTTTCAATCTTGGTACGTCAAGTATGTAGTTAGGAATAAATACCTCTTCGGTCGGTGACCGCGCACCACATTCTATTGTCGGTAGGTAGGCCGCTAGCACCTTCAGAGCGGGCAAGCGTTGGCCTCCCTTCGACATTGAAGACGATTCCGGCGTCCTCCAACGCCTTGCGCATTGTCTCGATGTTGTAGCGATGCGTTTCCTAAAACGGTCAAAATCGCTGATCGTCACTTCGCTAAGATTGACCCTTGCGGCGAGTCGGACTCGGGACCAGTTCAAAAACCGACCCGAAGTTGAGCGTAGCCAAAAAGGATTGGGTGTCGTGAAGACCTTCCGCCCTTTAGCCTTGAACGCTTCGCCAACGGCCAGTTCAGGGCACATGGCTTTCTCAAGTAGCAACGTCGAGCGCGTCGAAGGGGATAGACATCGAGTATTTCATTTGGCTCGATCCCATAACGGATGTCCGCCTCAATGAGGATCTCGTCCGGGAATGCTTGTCCAAAGCATCATTCATTAAGACGCCACCCCCTGTCGAACCGCCGCCGATAGAACATTGCATCGGCCATGGATCCAGCCGCAAACCCAAGATAAAAGTGATCGAAAGCCTTACGACGGCGACGTTTATTTTTTCCACACTCGTCTTCCAACAAGATGCGGTGTCTCTGATAGCAGAATGCCGAGCCCCGCTCTGCTTGGCGGCAGGCATCATTTTGACCGTTGAAACTAAAGTCCCCTTGCTCTTAATCGTTGCCACATAGTGCGATCCAATCCGCATCAGGCTCGTCTTATCCACTCCAAAAGAGACTTCTCACGTGAGGCGACATCATCCAGATGGATGTCGAAGAACCACCCTGTTGCGCGTACGATGACGAACCATAGGAGGGCGATAGCGTGCTGCGAACGGGTGCCTGTCCAATCTGCCGCACCAATTCCGGTCCGGTGGTGGTGCGCGAACGGGAGTACAGCGGACGACAGTGCGCGTGCGGTGTCATTTATATCGATCCGCTGCCAGCATGCTTCGTGGACGCAACAATCGATCATCACCACCGCGTCTATTACTCGGCCCCTGCACGTGCGCGCGTCGGCTGGGTGAAGAGATTTACCAAAGGTGGCCGGCTTCTTGAGATCGGTTGCGGTGATGGCGAGTTCACGGCGGCAGCAATGCGAGCTGGATTTACGGTCGAGGCGGTAGAGCCGTCGGACGAGCGCGCCACGGGGGTCGAACGCAGCCTTGGCATCACGGTCGAGCGCGCTCTGATTGAAGACAGCCGTTTGCCCGAAGGGCGCTATGACACCACCTTCCATGTGGATTTGCTTAGCCACTTCCCCGATCCGGTCGCTGCACTAAGGGCGATAGCGGCGAAGGTTGGACCTGAAGGCACGGTCTGCTTCGAAGTCGGGTTGTTTTCAAATCTGTCGCCCTTCTGGCAGCGGCTGGTCGGGCGGCCGAACATGCCGACGCATATGTGGTTCTTCGATGCGCCTGCAATCGAGCGCTTGCTCGACGAGGCCGGGCTAAAGCTCATAGCGATGCGACGCTATCCGGTCGGGCTTTCGACTGCACTTAGTACGGTTCTAGGCAGCCGGCGCGTCGCCGTGGATTCGGATAGCCCCGCCCCTCTTGCGCGCGGCTGGGCGGCTGCGCCTTACTACCGACTGCACATGTTTCTACGCTATGGGATAGGCCGCTGGCTCCCGATGGGTGGCCCACAAACGGCGTTCGTCGCCGCACGGCATAAGACCGTCAGTGCGTGATGTACAAGGAACGACGCATCGTCATCGTCGTCACGGCTCTGCCGCGCTGGATTTCTGATTTCAACCATGTCAGCACCGCGCTGGTCGAGGCCGGTCATGCCGTGGAAGTGTGGTCGCCGGACGACAACGGGCTTGCCACTGCCGGCTGGGATTCCAGGGCGACGATCGATGCCGCACGGAATGCCCTGGCGCGGGGCATCGTGACGCGGACGATGCCGTTCTCGCGCAATCGCGGGCGGCCAAGTCTCCTGCGGCTGGCGCGCGCGAGCTTGATGGCGGCGCGCGCGGCGCTGTTCAGCCCGGGCAGTGTTTTCATCCTTTGGTCGGCGCTGTCGATCCTGCTGGCCGGGCCATGGGTCCGGCTCAGCAATCGGCATGCAATCTACCTGGTCACCGGATTGGGCGCGTGCTTTTCGGCGGCGCAGCGCGACAGCCTGACGACGCGGTTGATCTGTATTGTATACCGCTTCGTCTTCGCCGACCGGCGGGCGATCGTCATTGTCCACAATCACGAGGACAAAGCCGAGCTGATCAGGCGCACCGGCGTCAAACCGGACCGCGTGATCGTTACCGGCGGCTGCGGCGTCATGCCTGACGACTTCCCTTACAAGCAAGTGCGCGCGGTCGGCGCGCGGCCGACGATACTCGTTCCCGGGCGGCTTTTGCGTGACAAGGGCGTGCTGGACGCCGCCGCCGCGTCGGGCATCCTGTCTGAACGGGGCGTGCCGCACCGCATGGTCTTTACCTCGAACCCGATGAGCGGACGCGCAGACGCGCTGACAGAAGCGGAACTGGCGCAGGCGCGATCCTATCCCGACGTGGCGTTCATCGGGTTCCAGCCGAGCATCACCGCCCTCTATGCCGGAGCGGACATCGCCTGCATCCCATCTTGGTATCGCGAGGGGTTGCAGACCGCCTTGCTTGAGTCGGCGTCCTCGGGATGCCCGATCGTTGCGTGCGACAACGTCGGGGTTAATGATTTCCTACGACCCGAAATTGAAGGCCTGGTGGTACCGCCGCGCGCGCCAGTACTGCTGGCCGATGCGCTGGAGCGCATGATCCGCGAACCTGGCCTAGCCGAGCGGCTGCGGACCGCCGCCTATAGCCGGTTCCTGTCCGGCTTCACCCGACAGCATATGGTGGAGACGACGTTGGCAGCGATGCGTCGTACCGGCATCGAGATCCCGTCATGAGCGGCGCATGGACTGGCCTGATCATGGCCGGTGGGCAGGGTGAGCGCATGGCCCTTTCCGGCGTAGTCGGGCGCAAGCCGTTGGTCGAGGTCGGCGGGGTCAGTCTGCTTGAGCGCAACATCTGGATGATGGCGCGTGGCGGGTGCCGACACATCTTCGTCGCGTTGACCCGTGCCGATGCAGTACGTGAAGCGGATAGGATCGTCGATTTCGCCGCACGCGCCGCCGGCATCGGTGTGGCTGTCGCGCCCTTGATTGAGGAGGCGCCGCTGGGCAATTTCGGTGCAGCAACAATGCTGTCGGGCGACGCCGCCGACGTGCTGGTGGTGTATGCGGACAATCTCACCACGCTCGATCTGGCGGCGCTGGCTACCGCGCACCGGGCATCTGGCGCAGCCATGACGCTGGCGGCGCATGAGGAGCAGTTCCGCATGCCCTATGGTGCGCTCGAGATGGACGCGGACGATCCCAATTTGCTCACCGCCTATCGCGAAAAGCCGGTATATCCAATCCTGGTTGGCAGCGGGCTGGCGGTTGTGACTGCTGCTGCGTTGAGGAGCCTGCCGCAGGGTAAGCCACTTGGCTTGGTGGATGCTGCTAATTGGTTGGTGAATGATGGTGAGGCGGTGCGGCTTTATCGTCACCAGGCCTCATGGATCGACGTCAATGACGCGGCCAAGCTAGCTGCCGCCGAAGCCCTGCTCCAGCGGGATGCTGCTTTCGAAGCGTGGTGGCCGGGGGAGATCGTGCGCGAGATCCGGGTAGCGGGCGGCAATGGAGGCTATGTCTGCGACGCGATGACAGAAGCTGGCGTGCTGCGGGTCCATGTCGGCCCGGCGGGTACGTTCAGCGGCGACGAGTTGCCGGACCCGGTGCGCCGTCGCCTTGTCGCAAGGAGGCGGGGCGCGTGATCGGCATTACTGGTGCGAACGGCTTTATCGGCCGGGCGGTGCTGCGCCGGATCGGCGCAGATGCCTGCGTGGCACATGTCGGCCCGATCGACGGCGAAGCGGGGGGGATCGACATTTGCGACCAGCCGGCGCTGGAGAGCTTGTTCACGGGGATTGACACCATCGTTCATCTTGCTGGGCCTAGTGCCGTTGCAGCCTCTTTCGACGCACCGGCGGCATTCGCGCGTGCGCATGTACTCGGCACTGCAACGGTGCTGGCCGCCGCAGAGCGGATCGGCGTGCGGCGCTTCGTCTATGTGTCGTCGGCAGAGGTATACGGTCGTCCGGACAGCGCCCACGTGCCGGAGAGCGCGCCGCTCCGCCCACTGTCGCCTTATGGCGCTGCAAAGGCGGCGGCAGAGCAACTCGTCTCGGGTACCGTCCGGCGAGGGGCGTTGGACTCGGCAACCATTGTTAGGCCCTTCTCGATCTACGGCCCGGGGATGCGCACCAACGGGCTGGTTGGCCGGCTGGCTGCACAGGCGCGCCTGCGACAACCGATGCGCGTCTTCTCGGGGGATACGACGCGCGATTACCTGCATGTCGACGATCTGGCGCGGGGATTGCTGATGGCTGCCGCGCGCAACGAACCGGGCTCTCTGACGCTCAACATGGCCTCCGGCACCGGGATCGATGTCGCCGCGCTCGCGACCCTCTTTGCGAGGATCGGCGGCGGGCCGGACGCGCTGATTGTCGAGGGGCAGGGCGACCGATCGCGCGCCCTCGACATCGCGCATCTCGTCGCAGACGTGTCGCTGGCGCACGAGACGCTCGGCTGGAGGGCGGAGGTCGCCCTAGCCGATGGTGTGCGTGATTGCCTGAGGGAGATGGCGTGACCCAAACGATCCTGGTCACCGGCGCGCAAGGGTTCATTGGCCGCTATCTGGTGCGCGCTTTGTGTGATCGCGGCGATTGCCAGGTGGTTGGCGTTGGGCGGTCGCCAGGTAATGAGACACACTTTACACACACCATCTATCCCGGCGGTGACGAGTGCGCCGCACCGCTGCCAAAATGCCTTGTGCCCGACGGGCCGAATTATGCCTATGTTGAGACCGACCTGTCGGATGCAGCGGCGACAGCGCGGCTGATTGTGGAAAGGGCGCCGGACATTGTCTTCCATCTTGCTGGATCACTGCGCGACGAACCATTCGATCGGCTTGTGACCAACAACATCTTAGCCACGCGCCACCTCTGTGATGCGCTTGCGGGGCGCGGCGCAGTGCTCGTGCTAGTATCCTCCGGCTCAATCTACGGCGAACTCGGCGGCGGGGGCCTGCCGCTGGTCGAAACTGGTGCTACGGAGCCGATCGACCTATACGCCGCGACCAAGCGTACAAGCGAGGATATCGTGCGGATAGCAACTCGAGCGCGAATGATCGACGGCCGCGTTGCGCGAGTCTTCAACGTCGTCGGTCCTGGCCAGGAGGAGCGTCATGTTGCCGGCCGCATTGCCAGCCAAATCACCGAGCTGATGGCGGGGCGCCGTAATGGCATGGCCCTCGGTCCGCTGACCGCCTGGCGCGACTTAATTGACGTGCGTGATGTGGCCGATGCGCTGGTTGCGATCGGCTTCACCGCCTCTGGTGATGTTCTTTACAACGTGGCGTCGGGGCACGAGACGCAGATCGCGGCCGTCTACGATCTGCTCATCGCTGCGGCGAGGATCGGCAATCCGGCGCTGACGCAATTGCCGGGGCGGGCAGTGGACATGGCGCGGCAGGTGGTCGACGTCGGCCGGCTGCGCGCGCTCGGCTGGGAGCCCCGTGTCGAACTTCGGCAGAGCCTCGGGGACGTGATGCACTATTATCTGGACCTGGTGACCAAAGCGTGACGGTACGTATGCTTCGGGCCTACTGCGACTGCAGCACTGCGTTGTGTGCCTTGAACGCCGCGCGAAGGCTTAGTGTAGTGCTTCGGGGATGCGCCTACCGTCTTGTTCGCAGCGAGCGCCATCAGGCCATCCAATGCCCTACAACATGGATCTGCTGATGAATATCTTCAGCCGGGCGAGGTCTCGTCGGATGCGAACTCCAGCATCGTCGCTATAGTCGCCCTCGAGCGTGAATGATGTAGGCCTCGCCTGGCGCGAGAACGCAGCAAACGTAAGCTCTAGCTCGGCAACACCGTCGCCCAGCGGCACATCGCCGTGAACCGAAGCATCTTTGAGGTGGACGTCCAGCGAGACGACGTCAGCAAGTCGCGCCCAAATAGGGGCTGCGGCGTGCCCATAAATGGCGGGATTGCCCGTGTCAAACTGTATGCATATGCCCGGCTGACCAACTGCTTGAAAGATCTGGAGTGTTCTTTCGAAGTTAAGCGCGCTTTCATAGGCCAAAGTAATCCCTGCGGCTCGCGCAGGGCCAAGTGCGAAACGCAGCACTTCCGCTGTTCTTGCCATGTCCTCAGGCGTGCGTATGAGGCTCTGGCGAAAGCCCGGAATGATAATCCTGGGCACCCGCAGGCAGTCTGCCACTCCAATCGCATGCAAGATACTTCGCCGGACTTCCAGCGCTTCCTTGCTGCCCTTCCGCGCAGTCAGGCCAAGATCGTTGAGCCGATTCACAGCAAGGGCGGTGATTGGAAGCGCGAAACGGCGCGACGCTGTGGCGAAGTTCTCCAACACCGGGACATCGGTGAGATCGGGACCGCGGTTCGGGCCACCCAAGTCGACATGAACATAATCGAGACCGGCAGCGGCGGCAGTTGCGAAGCCGGCCAGACCCCGATCCCCCACCTTCCACAGCGCAACTCCGATTTGTGGTCGATAGATACTGTGTGAGACAGCCATACGCACGTTACTCGTCAACGGAGTTCGTTGAAGTTCGCCACCTCCGAAAGTCGATCCCAAGCTTGGTCCAAGACCTAACCGGCGGAGTGCCCACAGCGTCGTGCAATGTGCGGACAGCTTCCTCCGGGTCTGTCACAATCGTAAGAAGCGGCCGATAGGCGCCGGGGCGGGCGCAGAGATCGAGCATCGCCCGGGTCAGCATCGCGTTGGATGAACCGCGGTGCCCCGCGATCCGCACCCGCTTGTGACCGATAGTGGTTTGGCATTGCTCGACAAACGGCCGACCTGCACGTCCGCCGGTATGTCGCGCGCGGACTTCGTTGAGGTTGACCCCGGGCAGGCGCGGATCCCGACCCTCAGAGGGGAGACCGCCAAAGAGATAGAGGATGCCACCGTCGCGTAAGGCGCTGAGGCCGATAGTAAGAGCAGTGGCTGCATCCTGCCGCGAGGAACAAAGGATCACGGTGTCGAATGCTCTGTGCTCGATCTGTGCCGTCTCTTTCGTCCCTGTGACTGAGACATCCCGAACCGACTCGCAGGCAATTCCAAGCGTAAGACGAAGCAGTTGGCCGATCGTGCCCCGTCCGACCACCAATACACTGATCGGTTCCGCAAACTGCTTGAGAATGCTTCCACAAGTTAGGACGGATGCGAGTGGCTCAGCGAGAATGGCGAGATCGGCAGGTAGTTCTGCGGGCGACGAAACGGCCAAGCTCCGCAACCGGGCAGGCACGAGGAAGCGCTGCTGCATCATCCCGTCGAGCGTATGGCCGAGTTCAGCGGCGCCCCAGTCTGGCGTCGGGTTCACGGCAATCGTGGTGCCTAGCCAGCGCTCGTCCGCTTTCGCAGCCACTTCGTCGACAATCGCGACCCCCTCATGGCCAAGAATCCGAGCTGGATCGTCTCGGATGCCGCGCAGAATCTGGAGGTCGGTCCCGCAGACGCCGGCTACGAGGGTTCGGCATACAATGTCCCCCGGTTGTACTACGGGTGCCCGGACCTGTGTGAGTTTCGGAGCGCCTATGCCCGGCGGCCGCACCAGAGCGATGTGTGATTTCGATAGCGCCAAGTTAATCCGATCACCGGAAAACATGAATGTTTCGCCCTTCAGCCGCCATCTCGGCAAGATGGCCGGCACCGATTAGTCCAGACAGGTTCCCGGGCGAGACGATTCGGAGCCGGCGCGAAAAATAGGACGAATCGCATTCAGTGATCTGGTACAATCCATGGTTGCGGAATTGCCGATCAAGGCTAGCCGAATAGGCTGGTTCGAGTGCATCCACGACACCCCCAGTGAGAACAATTGAACCGAGCAGCGGATCGTGTGTTAGGACGGCTGAGAAAATAGTTGCGAGCGGCCGCGTGATCGTAGCGAGGACGTCTAAGGCGAGGGCGTCAGCGCTCGCAACACCACGCGAGAACGCCGCGAGCATGGTGTCATCGTCCTCGTCCCGTGCCGCGGCCATCGTCGAGACCGCAAGCGCCTCCGGGGAAAGAGATGACAGCTCGCGCAGAAGTTTCAACACACCTCGTCCGGACGAATAGGCATTCAGATGGTCGCATCCCCCGCAGTCGCAGGTAGACTTAAGACGTGTGCCGCGGAAGAAAGCCTCAACTTTGAGATGGCCTATTTCGCCCTGTATTCCGTGTACGGGATCGACGGGCACGCCGCCTCGCGCGAAATCGTAAAGCCTCGATCCGATTCCGGTGCTCACCGTAACGAACAGGATACGGGAATCCCTCCCAGGATCGCAGGTCTGTATGTGGGATACCAGTCCAGCGGTGACGTCATTCGCGACCGTCCAGCGGATGTCCAATCGACGGCTTGTCAACGCGGCCTGCAGTTCGAAGGATCCCGACCTGGGGCCCCATAGAGGGCCAGATTTCAGTACACAGCCACTGCAGGCGTTCACAGGTGCTCCAAGTGAGATGCCGACATGCTTTATGGGGTTTTCGCTCTCCAACTGCAGGCGCTCAGTCTCGGTCACCAGATAGTCGGCCAACGCTTCTTGGAGTTCGACGGGGCTGTGGTGGGCCGTGTTAAGGTAATTGATCGCAGGTCGTCGCGTTACTGAGCCCAACTGTCCATTTGACCACAGCGCTGAGCGAAAATGCGTGCCGCCGATATCAAAGACGGCAATCTCCTTGTCGTTCACTGCTGGCCTCCCGCGGTTGACGCGTTGCGGGCAGTGTCGCGCCACATTCGGAAAATTCGCGCGGCGGCAGTCCGAACTTTGTCGGAAGGCGTGATCCGATCGGCTTCGATTGCCGCGCCGATCGTGTCTGGCGTTGGATCGGCGAGCGCCGCCAGGGACAATCGTTCATGATGCTCGAACGCCGCGAGCCAGTCGCGGAATGGCCCGTTCGCTGGCGCCGATTCGATAATATCGATGCGATCGCCAAGAACGTGGGCTCGCCGCTCCTCAACGAGAAGTCCATCCACCGCCACATTTATGGTGGCATCGTAGCTCTGCGCTCCGACGCGAGCGGCGACGAGCGGCACGACCGCTTGCGCATACCAAGGCATGTCACGCTTTGCGATTTGCGCCGGGCATTGTGTAGGATCCGCAACAAGTTCCCTGGCAATTGCATCTCTGAGAGATATTAATGCTGCCGCCCGACCCTTTTCGTGCACAGACGCGCCGTCGAAAAAGGCGAAGTATTTCGTTGAAACTGCGCCAAGGCGAAGGATATCGTCCCGGTACTTCCGCGTCGCCGGATTTGGGGCCAACTGGAGGACGCGCTGCAGGAGATCATCTCCGTCGCCGGTCCTGGCCATGGGGATAAACCCTCTGTGATTGAGGCCCTGGTAATTCCAGTGAAGTTCGGCTGGCTCAATGCGCAGCGCCCTCGCGAAAGCCTGGAGCGTGGCAAGGGGAAGCTCGCAGATGCCGACCACTGCCAAGCCGTGGCGGAGCATCATGGCAGTTGTCAGGCTCAGCGGGTTTATCATGTTCACGACAAAGGCACCGGGACAGATTGCTTTCATGCGGATCGCGAGATCGTCTACCGGCAGCATTTGACGGAAGGCAGAGAGCAGACCGCAGGGCCCCAACGTTTCGTCAGCCTGGCATCCCAACTCGCAAGCGAAGAGTTCGTCACCGACCCTTGCCTCGAGCCCACCGAAGCGCGTCTGGACAATCACGATGTCGGCATCGGTCAAGGCCGCATCGAAGTCCGTTGTGGATACGACCGAGGTTCCGAATGCTCCCAGCCGGTGCCGGGCATAGTGTGCAACCGCATTGAGGTTTTGGACGTTGCGCCCTTGGAGCACTAGCACCCACTCGCCCAGCCGGGGGGTTAATGCCTTGTTTGCCTCAATCGCATCGACAAGGGCCACCGTAAAGGGCGAACTACCGCCGAGGACCGAGACCCGTGTCATCAGAATATCCAGAACGAGCCGTAGGTGATTTCCTCGTCTGACATGTGCAGCCGATCGGCGAATGGACCGCCGTCGCCATGAACTGAAATCCGATCCGGACCTTGCCTTGGGAAAGGCCCGACGCTCATTGTAGGCCAATCCTGGCCAGATTCTCCTCAGCAGGAAGTTCCGCCGCGTAGTGAGCGGAACTGCTGTTCGAAATACCTTCCTGCCAGCTCCGAGCGCGCAAATATGTCAAAACCTCTGATATCAATCCTGGCGGGCACTGATCTTCCCGCTTGAGGAAGCGATACCGGCCAAGGTCGGTTGGCACCACCATATTAATATTTCCACCTCTATGCTTGGCGGCGGCCCGAAACGACCTTGAGACCAAGTCCTCGTTTAGATCCTCGTGCCAGATCGGCAAGCCAACTGCCACCAGCAGATCGACTATGCGCAGGGCCGTTTCCTCTCTGAGCCAACCGAGGTACCATCCCAGGATGCTGGAGAAAGCGAGGTCGATCGCGACAGCAAAGCCGTGGTGAAGTTCGTAATGGGTCGAAGCTTCAAGCGGGTGGGCGATCGTGTGACCCAGGTCTACCGCCCTCTCGTAGGATGTGACCTCGAAGGGATTCTTCGAAAGCTCTCGCAGCATGGCAGCGATGGCCCGCCGGATGGGTTCGTGAGCCAACGAGTCGCCTTTGAGGACCCAGGACTGCAGCCCGCCTCCTCGAGCCTCTTCGATCATGCGGAAGAGATCTGTGTCGGAGGTACAGGCGATCTTGACCATCTCGGCCAACCCCTGCCTGACCGTATCGACGCCCAGGGTCTTGAGCAATGACGGGATCACCGCGACAGCCTCCGGTGGGTGGAAACAACCAAGGTAGTTCTTGCCCTCTCCGAAATTGACGCCGCCCTTTAGTCCGATTCCGGCATCGACCTGCCCAATCAAGGTGGTTGGGATACGAAGGTGAGACAAACTCCGGCGTAGCATCGACGCCGCCAGGGTAACGATGTCTGAGCAGACGCCGCCGCCGATCGCCACCAACGTCCCCTGGCGATCAATCCCGGCGTCAGACGCTGCGCGACAAACGGTCAGTACCGATTTCATGGTCTTCGTCCGCTCGGTGCAGTTCAACACCAGCCAGGACGGCTTCAAACCGACGCATGCGAAGGCTGCACGGATTTCGTCGCCATAGAGCCCCTCGACAGTAGGGGTGGTGACCGCCAACACAGTCCGATTGCGGGCATGGGCCTCGATCCAATCGCAGAAATCCGGCGAGTGAAGACCCTCAAAAAAAGCGACATTGAAGGTGTGGTCGCGGGAAGACCGGAGGGAAAGCTGCTCTGCGGTGGGTGTCCACATGATCGAACTCAAGGGCTATGCGGAATGTCTCAACAGCATATTTGATGGCAACCAGCAATATTCGTTCCGTGTAATTCGAATTATACTTTGCATGAATATATTCGGCCTCATCTGTTCGACGGATGCGCCAATTTGTGGAAGGTGCCACCGGCAACTGGCGAGCGGAAATGCAGTTGTTCAAATCGAGGCAATGAGCGAAATCACTTAGCTTGTTACGAGGTACTCAAGAACTTTGCTTGAGGATCGCTGCACCCTTACCAATCTGAAGCGAGGCGACGCGGATCGATTTCTATGGGCAGCCCAACAATGCACTGCGGGTCTTTGCGCCTCCTCCGGTGACGTCGCGCTCGCATTGAAGCTGGTTGCAGGCGATCCCGGCCTCAGGTGAGGCCATGCCGAACGAGATGGCGAACGACCGGCGGAAACATCTCCTGGCCGATATATGATCCCATGTTGGTGTTCTCGAAGAGTGCTTCGGCAAGGGCGTTATCCTCGACCGCCGGAATACCGGCCTGGCGCGCCTGAGCTGTTATCTCGTTGGCAACGCGCCCCTGACCCTTGGCGACAACCGTCGGGACCGGCGTTTCGCCCCTGATGTAACGCAACGCCACGGCCCGGTCGCCGGATACGAAGATGATAACCGCGTTTTTCACGCCCAGCTTCGCCGGCCGTATCACCGCTTCGCGCCGCTGCCGCTGCTGCTCATGGCGGATCAAGGGGTCGCCTTCGAGATCCTTGTGTTCGCGCTTGTACTCGGTTGTAGTCATGCGCATGTCGCGAAGAAACAGCCAGCGTTGAATAGGGACATCGATCACGCCGATGACGACGAAAGCCAGGCCGGCAGCGATTCCCAGCGGCGTCAGCCCCAGGCATGACGGACCGCAACCCGGCGCATCGAATACGGCTGCAGCCATATGATCAGCGCGAAGACGAAGAGGCGTATTACGACTGACGGGCAAGATACCCGCTTTTCTCCCAGATCTTCAATGTGGATATCGACGCCCGCGGTTGCAGCGCCCTTCCTGTGATCGTCTGGCATTTCTCTTCCCCTCAAGCCCAGTGTGCGGCGGACGATGCCGGCCGCGGCCGCCGAACCGAAAGAACGCCAACGGCAGCGCGGGTTCCCGGCGCGTGACCTTACTGCGTCGGCCGCCGGAAAATGTTGCTGGTTCGGGCCAACGCTGATCAACCGCGGAGCTTTCTCGCTTCGCGCACTAACGTCTTTCGATCGTTGCCATGTTCCCTGATCAGATCCCGAACCTGCTCGGGGCTGATCCGATGCTGTTTGGCAAAATAGCGGACCTCGTAATCTTCCTCCGCCGACACGCGGTCACGGTCGCGAAAATCTCGACTGGCTTTGTCATCTGACATTGCTCATTCCTCCTGGTCAGCGAGAACAGCGGCGCTGCCGGAAAGTTCCTGATGCTATCAACGACCACCGCGCAAAGCATCAAACGGTCTGGACGGATGATCGCGGACAGATAGCGGTTTATAATCCTCTGCTTTTTCCAACGGGCTCTGGTTGACCCCGACCGGCTTTGGACGAACTTGAAAAGGCCAGGTTAGCCGGCGCTGACCTGCCTTGCGGCCCGGCCCGCAAAATCCTGTGTCACCACGATTAACGGGTCGGATCACCCAAGTTCCTGCCGCTGAGCCCGAGATGTGCAATGAATATGAGCAGCATATCGCCTGGGCCGAATATTGCGGGATGATGGCGTGATCTTCCCCAAGCTGACGAGATCCGCATCAACGATCCGGCGCCGATCATGCGCGCAGCCGGCGACGCCGTTGAGCTTGCCTCGATGACGTTTGGGTTTCCGCCGGGCGGCCGAAGGGGCCCGTTCAACGTCCGCTCCGAAGGGAGCCGTTTTGCTTAAAGCAAAAACTGCCTCGTGCCAGCCTCGGCGTTCTTCGAATTCACCGGCACGAAATATCCGAAAGCCAAACACCGCTTCACATTGAACGGTGCTCCGTTCCTGGCCATTGCCGGGCTTTGGCGTGAGGCGGCCGGCAACAAGCCGCCCATCACCCGGTCGGGAACAGAGGCGCCGACCATTTTCATGCGTCAGAAATAAAGTTTTTTTTCTGACATCCATGTTTTTGCTCCGTGGAGCTGCGGCCATTCCCGAGGCGATCTCGATTTTCGCTTTCCAATCTGCTAAGAAAGTTGATGACGGTACTTTTCGGGTAGCTGCGAGGTTGATGCCGACCGAAAATCTGGCTCTGAAGGGCGATTGATCCCGATAGATGCTGAACCGCGAAAAAAAATTTTCGCGCAAATTTCCCTTTAAAATCAAAAGCGTATGGTTTTGACGGCCCACAGGTCGGCTTATTGGGATTGGCGCAAGAAACAATCAAGATATATCAATGACTTAGCTGGCTTTTCAACAATTGAGTGGGAGTAACAGGAAGTACCATGGAGTAGGCATGGGATAGCAGGATGTATAAGCGATCGGAGACCAGCGACAGATAAAAATCGAGCGACGCTGCTCCGCAGGCGGTAGAAGCCCAGGTCGTGTCCTCATCAGCCGACCCGCAGACTATTGGCCGCCAATGCCAAGGAACCACATTCCCATCGGCCAGTTCACTTTCTATGGTGAAAGGAGCACGGGCCATGGCATCCGTCCGATACATTGTGACAGACGTTGACAGTTCGGTCGCGTTTTATCGCGATAACCTCGAGTTCGAGGTTGACATGCACAACCCTGGCAAGTTCGCAGCGCTCATTCGCGATGATCTCACGCTTTACCTTAGCGCTCCGGGGGCAGGCAGTGGAGGAACTGCTGGCGGCAAACCAGAGCCTGGCGGGTGGAACCGATTCATGATCGTCACGAAGGACATAGATGTCGTCGTCGGCCGGTTGAACGATGCAGGCGTCAAATTCAAAGGAGAAATCAGCGAGGCGGGAGCTGGTCGCGCCAGACTTCTGGAAGATCCGTCGGCCAATCTGGTTGAGCTGTTTGAATTCAAGAAGAAATGAATGGGCGCGCAGATCGTCAACAACGACGTTCATGTTCATGCGCTTCACAGGTCCGACCGAATGCAGCTGAGGGAGCTGCCCGGCTGGCATTGAAGTGCGTGGCCGCACTTGATGCCACAGTCGCTGAAACCAAGCAGACAAGCAATCGGAGCCCTCGCGCTGCGCGACAGCCCCATAGCGCCACGAGATCCGCTCGCGGCCGGTGATTCCTAGCGACCGGCCCATTCCCGCCCGCCCTCAGAATCGGAAGGCGCAGTCGAGGAACATTCTTCTCCCCGCGCTATTCGGGAGAAGTTTCTCGGGACAACGACATGTCGATACTGGGCTGGATTCTCGGCCGGCGCCTGGCAAATCAGGAACAGTCGCAACGCAAGATCGGCGTGTTCGAGGGCGTGCCGGCAATGGGCCTCGATGGGCTGGGTTCGTCGGCCTATGGGCCGGAAGCGGCGCTCACGATCCTGATCCCGCTCGGCGCGGCGGGTCTCGGCTATATCGGTCCGATCATGGGCGCCATAGTCGGTTTGCTTGCGGTCCTTTATCTTTCCTACCGCCAGACCATCGCCGCTTACCCCGGCAATGGCGGAGCTTATATCGTCTCGCGCGAAAATCTTGGCCGTGACGCCAGCCTGCTCGCCGCCGCCGCGCTGATGGTCGACTACGTGCTCAATGTCGCCGTAGGCATCTCTGCCGGCGTCGGCGCGCTGGTGTCGGCGCTGCCTTCGCTGCATGCCTACACGCTTTGGCTCTGCCTCGGGATCCTGCTTTTGGTAACCGTCGTCAACCTGCGCGGCACGCTCGATGCCGGCCGGTTGTTTGCCCTGCCGACCTATCTGTTCGTTGCGAGCTTCCTGGCGATCCTGGCGATCGGCGTCTCGAAGACGCTTGCCTCCGGCGGTCAGCCGGTGCCGGCAATTCCACCGCCGCCCCTGCAGCAGCCGTCCGAAACGGTAAGCCTGCTCCTCTTGATGCACGCCTTTGCCAGCGGCTGCACGGCGATGACCGGCGTAGAGGCGGTCAGCAACGGCATGACCGCATTCAAGGATCCGCCCGTCAGGCACGGCCGGCGCACGCTGGCGGCGATTTGTCTGATCCTTGGACTGCTGCTCGGCGGCATCGCCTTCCTGTCGGCACGCTACCGCATCGGTGCGATGGATCAGGAGAAGGACGGCTATCAGAGCGTGCTGTCGCAGCTTGCACATGCCGTCGTTGGCGACGGGGTCTTCTACTATGTCGCCATCGGTAGCCTGCTTTGCGTGCTGGCGCTTTCGGCCAATACAAGCTTCGTCGATTTCCCCCGCCTTTGCCGCATGGTGGCGGAAGACGGGTATCTTCCCAAGCCCTTCGCCATGGTTGGCCGCCGGCTCGTTTTCTCGATCGGCATCCTTTACCTCGCCTCGTCGACAGGACTGCTGCTGGTCGTGTTCGGCGGCATCACCGACCATCTGATCCCGCTTTTCGCCATCGGCGCCTTTCTGACCTTCACGCTGTCGCAGACCGGGATGGTGATGCACTGGGTAAGGGCGCTTCGCACGACCAAGGATACGAGCCGGACGGGCAACCGGATGCATCTGGCGATCAACGCGTTCGGCGGCATAGTCACCGCGCTGGCGCTCATCGTGATTGTCGTCGCCAAATTCAGGGAAGGCGCCTGGATCACGGTGATCGTCATCCCGGTTGTGATCCTCCTGCTGCGGCTGGTGAGGCGCTATTACGACCAGCTCGAGGCAAGTCTGCGCGAGCCCGGGAAAGTCGATTTGAGCAGCACCGAGCCCCCTGTCGTTCTTGTCGTGACCCAGCAATGGAACAGGATGGCGGACAAGGCGCTCAGCTTTGCCTTTCACCTGTCCGAAGATGTCATCGCCGTCCATGTGGCGCGGCTGTCGGGTGAAGAGAGCGACGAAGAGCGCGCAATTCGCGGGAGGTGGTCGCAGGATGTGGAAGCGCCGGCGAGGGCGGCTGGCCTGCGCCCGCCACGCCTGCTTCTCCTCAAAGCCGACTACCGGCTGATGTACGAGCCGTTATTGAAGGAGATCAAGGCGCTGCGCGGCGAGTTCGACGGCCGCACCATTGCAGTGCTGCTCCCAGAGGTCGTGCCCCCCAATTGGTGGCAATATATGCTGCATACGCAGCGCGCTCGCCGATTGCACGCCAAACTGCTCGAGTTCGGCGGATCGGACATCGTGATCATTTCCATGCCTTGGTAATCGAGGAACCGAAGATCGAGGCGGCCCGTTGAATGTTGCCACTCCCTTCGATCACGCCACCTCACCAAAAGTTTGGCCGAGCGATGGAAAACAGGAACGTTCCGATTTCTCAAACATTCTCCCTAGTCTGCACTGCGTAATTCCTACTTGCTGGGGCCGGAACATTGTCATTCAGAGAGCATAATCTGCCGAACCCCAGCACCGAGGAGATCTCCATCGTCAACCTCATTCCTGCCTTGCGGGCTTTTGCGCGGACCTTCTGTCGCGTGCCCGACGATGCCGACGATCTTGTACAGGAAACGTTGACCAAAGGGCTCTCCAACCTGGACAAATTCGAGCCCGGCACGCGCCTGAAGTCCTGGCTCTTCACCATCATGCGCAACACGCACTACACGCGTGTCAAAGCGGCGGCCAGGGAGGCCCCCGGGCTGCTCGACTGCGCCTCCAGCCGGCCGATTTCGGAACCGTCCCAGGATTGGTCCGTGCAAAGCAGGGAAGTGCATCAAGCCATCCAGAAGCTGCCGTCCCATCAGCGTGAGGTCTTGATGCTGATCGGCGTACTGGGCGTAAGCTACGAAGAAACCGCGCAAATATGCGGTTGCGCTGTCGGCACCGTCAAAAGCCGCCTCAACCGCGCCCGTGCCGGCGTTCTGGAATTCCTCGGAGAAAGCTCGCCGCAAGCGCTGATCGAGCCACGACGTCAACTTTCGGACAATCATTGGGATACAGAGGGCGCGAGGCGCTAAATCCTACCGGCGCTGGGCTGCTGTCATGACTTTGGCCTCTCTCATCAACGAGGCCCAATTCAGACCGAGCAGAGAAACAAGTTCGAGCGCTTGCGCTTCGGTGATGCCCGTCTGCGCGACCAGCCGCCGAACGAGTTCGTCCACTTCCGGAGTTCTGCCAGCCATCGGGATGATCCCCAATCGGCTACAACGACTAACTTATGTTAAGGTTCCACCGATCACGCGACAGCGAGCGATATCGTGCCTTCCCGTCTCCAAGGAATGCCGCATCCTTGCTGGTGACATCTTCAACCGCGCTCACCCGCCATGTCGCCTTTGCGCTTTTCGATCAGAGCGTTCTGCAGTTCGAGTGCAAGCCTTGTCAGCCGGTCAGGGACCTCCTCCCGCTCGATAGCGTTCAGCAGCGATGCGATCTCCTGGTCCAAGCTCTGGATTACCCGGGCGCAAAGGTCGCGCTGACTCCTGTGAGACATGGCATTCTCTTAACAAACAGAGGCCCCTTCAAATCTCACAGAGGCATAGCCGACCGGCCTATGCAAGGCGCTTGCCGCAGGCTGTGGGGTTTCCGGTCCGTTGTCCCCGGATTTTGCGGCAAGAGGTGATCTGGAAACATCAGCTCAATCCTTGGGAAGGCGGTTCGCAGCGTGATCCTGATACTGATCGGATTTGATCCGGTTGCCGTCCAGACCTCGTTGCTCGGTGTGCTGCTTCTTGTCCCGGTTGGACAGCACGTCGTTCTCGCCGACCATGTCCTTTGCAAGCGTCGTCTTGGCTCCGGTTCCGGAACCCTTGCCCTGGCTGCCGCGGCCCATCTGTTTCTTACCGCCGGATGCCATCTGCTTCTCCCTGTTCTGCTGGCCTGGAACTGTTCGGTGACCGAACTGCCGCCGGTGCGTTATGTTCCGCCGTCACGACGGACAAGAAAGACCATGCCGTCCCAACTGCCGAACGGCATTTCGCCGTCGACCACGAGGTCCATGCCGCATGCATGAGAAAGACGGCTGATGTCGCCGGAATCGATACCCGGCGATGTCCGATAGGAATAGTTGAGGATCGCTGCCATTCCTCCCCGCCGCAGCACGCGCGCGATCTCGATGAAATGCCGCTCGGCAATCCCGGCGAGCACCAGGTAAGGAAAACTGTCCAGGGCCAGCACGCCGTCAAAGCTTGCATCGGCGAAATCACCGAGATCAAGGCCTGAGGTCAGGTGAAATTCCACATTGGCAAGGCCGGCGCATCGCCGGCGCGCGATTTCGATCATCCGCGACGAGATGTCGATGCCGACGACATATCCTGTGTGGGTGCCGAGCGCATGTTCGAGACGCCCGATGCCGCAGCCGATGTCGAGTATGTGCTTATGGGCACCAAGGAAACCCTGCTGTTCCAGCCATGCGACAATCTCGGCGGTGGTGGTCGACAGCCTGTGCTCGTCGCCAAGCGAGGACAACTGGACGCTGGCCGCGGGAGATATGGCGGCCGCCCGATCGAAGCTGCCGGCCAGCCGTTTGACGGTCATGGCGGTCGGTTCGCTATCCGGCCAGTCATGCGACACGCAGGCAGCCGCTCTGCGGACCTTGTCGAAGGCGTCCGCCTTGCCACGAAGCATCGTGGCGACCTCCTCCAGCCAGCATCGCCGGGGAGCATGGCTTGGACGCATGTCCAGCGCGATATCCGCCAATTGCGCCACGCTGGTCGTCTTGTCGGTATAAACGGCCAATCTGGCCAGCGCGTTGTCGACGGAAAGGCCGTCCGTCATGCAATCCTCGAGCAAGCGCCTGGCAATCGCACCGGGTTGGCTCGCGACGTTCACGGCGACGCGCTCCTGGTCCACACCTTCTGCGCCGTCCAGCGGTCCTTCGCGCCCCAGCCATATTTGTAACCTTCCCTGCCGCGCAGGAAATCGAACTCCAGCGCGCCCTCGCTGGCGGCTCCGGTGATGGCATGCCCGATCAGAATCGCGCCGGGGCTTTCGTCGGCATAGGCCGGATCGAAACCGCCAAGATAGGCATAGGCCCGGTCGCGGTGATGAAAACCGTAATAGGCGCCGACGACGGCATCGTCGATCTGGATCGTCAAGCATCGCGCCATGCCGTTATCGGCAAGCCGCGGCAGGGCCCGGCGATGAAATTCCACAGCCGTGTCGGACAGGACGCCACCGCCATGGCGGGTCCAGCGCGCGCCATGCAGTCGGATGAGCCTGTCGAGAAATGTCTGCGGATCGGATTCGCCGCGGCTGACAATGACGGCTCCTTTTCGCCGGGCAGCTCTCTCGGCGCGGCGCAACTGACGCCTCCGTCTCGCCGGAACCGAGCGGGCCAGAGTCCGATCGCCGTCGAGCAACAGCACAGGACAGGCCGCGTGCGCCATCGATCGGCGCTCTTCGGCATTCGGCAGCTCAAGGCTCAGCGATATGGCGTCGGCCGAGAGATCGGGCAGGATCCACTGCGACCATTCCAGCGACAGCGCCGCTTCGGCTATGGCGGCCTCAGTCTCCGCCTTCAGTTCCGGCGCGCACAAAATGTCGAGATAGTCGCTCAGCGAAATTCCGATGGGGAGCATTCGCTGACCGCCATCATGCCTTTCGATATAGAGCGGCGCCAGTCCGGCGAGTTCGTCTCCGCTCCACACGGCAATTGCGGTGAGATCGCCTGGCGCGAATGTACGCCACCAGGGAATGAGCCAGGCAGGAGACTGGAACGGCGTGGCCGAGATGCTCCGTCCCCAGAGCTGCCACCAGCACGGCTCAAGGTCCTCGAACGTCCCGGGATCGCGAATGATCTCGGTGCGCAGACCGCCCATTAGGCGGTCCCCAGCAAGGCGCGGCGGGTGCCAAGCTTCGCCAGCGCTTCGTAAGCATCCATGTAGGATGTGACCATGCGCTCAAGCGAGAAGCGGCGGCGCGCCTCGGCCCGGCAGGTCTCATGGTCCAGCGCTCCAGAATGGACGATGGCCTTAGCCATCTCCTCGACGTCATTGACCAGAAATCCGGTTCTGCCATGCTGGACGACATCGGGAAGGGCGCCATTCGGGAAAGCGACGACCGGCGTGCCGCAGGCAAGCGCCTCCATCGCGACAAGCGAGCTTGTTTCGGCGGCAAGGCTGGGGACGACCAGGCAGCGGGCGGCGTTGAGCAGCCGCCGTTTGGCGCGAAACCCCAGCGGCCCGAGAAAACGCCGCTGCCGATCGAGGCGAGGACGGACCTCGTCGGCGAAATAGCGCAAATGTGTCTCATAGGGATAGACCTGGCCGGCGATCGCCAGGGGAGTGCCGGCGCGCTTGGCTGCCTCGATTGCGAGATGGATGCCCTTTTCGGGACAGACGCGGCTGAGCACCAAAGCGAAATCGAGCCGCAACCGGGGCTCGTTCAGCGCATCGATATCGACGCCGTTTGGAATAGGCTTCGCAAGTCTCGACCCTGCCGGCGCAGTCCTATGCTGCGCCTCCGAGACCGCGTGCAGCCACAGGTCCTCGCGCGACGGCGCAAGCACTTCGGAGGGATACCAGCCCAGCGGCAGGTGCAACGTCACCAAGGTTGGGCCGTCGGTGGGCAGATAGGCATCGAAGTCGATGCCGTGGAGGTGAACGACGTCGATAGGCCAGCGCGCCCGGGCGGCCGCGATCGCGTCGCGATGCGCCTGCTGGGCCCGGTCCTTCGCCGCCTTGTCGAGCACGCCTGCTTCGGCCGGTGTTTCGACCAGGACGCCGGCCGTCTTTGACCTATGGCAGGCGACGACAACCGACCGGTGGCCTTTCTCAACCAGCGCCCGGTCCAGCGCCGACAGCACCTGCTCGGCGCCGCCGACCGCATCCGGCCCGACAGGCGCGAGGGGGTAGGCGACGTTGAGGACAGTCAGTGTCATCGCCGATCGAGCCGGGATTCACCATGCCGCCGACACGCGCCGCGTTCGTGTCATGTCGTCGCTGATCGCAGGAGCGTAGCGGCGGATCATCGCGGCGCAGAATTCGGCGAATTCCTCGGGCACCTGCGGCGGACTTGTGTGGTGGGGCTGAAGACCCCGATGTTCAGGCGTGAAGCAGAAGGTCACCGTGACGTTGAAGTCGGCGAGCGCTTCCATCTGGCGATCGAACCAGCCCAGCGCGTTCGGCCGGAAGCTGTCCGCCCAAGACAGGCCAGTGCGCAGGTGCGTCACGCCCAGTCGGTGCATCCAGGCTACGGCATCATCCAGCCGATGGTCCTCGAAATGGAACCACTGTACCAGGCCCATTTGCGGGGTGTGGCGCACGAACTCCTCGAGTGCCGGCTTGGGCGTGCCGTCCTCGCGCAGCAGGCCCATGTAGAAGTGCCTGTAATAGGACGAGCCTTCCGCCTCGCGATGGCGCGTCGTCGCCTCCCATGAACGCGGCAGGTCATAGAGGCTGTACCACTGCACCCGCGGCGCGATGCCAAGCAGCAGCTCGGCCGTGCGGCGCAGACCCCAGAGCTGGATCTCCTCGGCGCCGAAGGTCGACACGCCGACTTCGCTGACCCAGATCGGCAGATCGGTGATGGCGGCGATCTCGCCGAGCTTCTGCGGCCATTCGTCGATTTGCCAGAGATTCCAGTCGAGCGGGAAGCCATGAACCGCGACGGCGTCGACATGGTCGAGCACGCCGAAATCCTTCATGCGTGTCATGAAGCCGGCATCGATCGGCGAAATACCGCCCAGCACCTTTGTGACGGCCGGGTTCTCCCGGTCGATCGCATCGGCGGCCAGGATTGCCATCGAGGCAAAACGGCTCCAGTCCGGATCGAGCTCGGGATCCCAATGCGATTTGTTGTTGGGCTCGTTCCAGATCATCGCGGCTTCAATCATCGGCCTCTCCTTTCGCGGGATAGACGGCGGCGCCGTCGGACGGATTGCCGGCCGCACGGCAGAAATAGACCTCGTCCTCGGGGTGGAGCACGATTTCGAAGCCGGCGCTGCGCAGCATCGCTTCGGTGCAGGCGCGGTTTGGAATCCACCAGTTGGTCGGGTCGTCCGCATAGCGATGCTCGATGAAGTGCAGTTTCGGAAATTCAGGTTGATCGAAGAGGTCGCGTGTCCAGAAATGGTAGTTCTGTTCGAGCGGCAGGACGTCCCCGCTGCCCCTCTGCATCGACTGGAAGATCATCAGGTCGCCTGCGACATGCGCGCGGATCAGGTCGAGCGCCAGCAGCGGATGGCGCAGGTGGTAGAGCACACCCATGAACAGCACGATGTCGAAGCGTTCGCCAAGCGCCCCGACGTCGTAGACGGACATTTCCCGGAATTCGATATCGCAGCCGGCGATCTCGGCGGCGAAGCGCGCCTGGGCGAGGTAGGCCTGGTCGAAATCGATGCCGAGCACGCGATCGGCGCCGCGCTTCTTCATCTCGATCGAATAGAAGCCGGCGTTGCAGCCGATATCGAGCACGGACATGCCCGAAAGGTCAGCCGGAATGGCATCCGCGAATTTGCGCCATTTGATCAGCGGATAATTGCCGAGGAAATGATCCGGCGCGGTTTCCACGCCCGCAAGCTCCATATTGTGGAACCACGGTCCCAGCGCGTCGATGCGGCGGCGTATTTCCGTGCTGGAATGCAGCATGGCTAAGCTCCTTCGCCTGGAAGGGTTGGCACCGTTGAGAGATCTTGCGATGCGAGCGTCGGCGG
This sequence comes from Mesorhizobium sp. Ca11, assembly GCF_020165275.1. NCBI lineage: Bacteria > Pseudomonadati > Pseudomonadota > Alphaproteobacteria > Hyphomicrobiales > Phyllobacteriaceae > Mesorhizobium > Mesorhizobium sp. Ca11. The sequence goes on from NZ_JAIUHU010000002.1 coordinate 85,185, forward strand.
GGTCTCATCTTCAACGACATCGTTGCTTTCGAGCAGCCTGAGCGCCGTGCGATATCCATCGAAAGTGCCGACGTCGACATAGGCCGTTCCGGCCTTTACGCCGTAAGCCTCGCCTCCGGCTGCGAGATAGGCGTTGACCAGCGTGCCGAAATACTCGTCGAAGCCCTCGCGCTGGCGCCACAGTGCCGCGAGCTGGTGGAAGATACGGCCAGGCATCTTGAAGGCGCCCCAGACCCAGTTTGTTGCGGCATCAGCTTGCTTGACCTGGATTTGCTCGACACGTCCGCTCTGATCCAGGACGACGGCGTCGAACAGTTCCGGGCGATCGACCGGAAACATCAGAAAGGACAGCCGGTCGTCGGCCAGGCGGCAGAAGCCGTCCTCGGGGAACCAGATCGTGTCCGGCAGGCCGATCAGGACCGTTTCTTCCGGCGTGACCAGCGGCTCGGCACGGAAGATCGCATCGCACAGTCCGATCGGGGAGGGCTGCGCGACGAAGATTGCTGCGGCTGTGTCATAACCCGCGGCATAATATTCGAGAATGTCCGACTTGCCGGAACCGATAATGAAGCAGATGCGGTCGACGCCGTTTCGGACCATCCGCCGCACCAGATATTCGCTCACCGCGCAGGGGCGCTCGGTCTGCCCGTCCAGCCGGCTGCCGACCGGCAACAGCTCCTTGGAAAAACCCAGCGGCTGAATGCGGCTGCCGCGGCCTGCGGCAGGCACGATCCCCAACATCAGACGGCTTCCTCCATTGCTCCACCTGCCATGGACGCGGCGGCGTTCAAGATGCGATCGAGTTCGGCGGCGCGGTGCGCGGACGTGTGCTCGTCGAGGACGCGTTCACGGCCGCGGCGGCCAAGGGCCTCGATTTCGTTGTCCGACAGGCCAAGCGCGGCGACGACATCGCCGGTATTGTGTGCCAACAGAATCTCGCTGCCGGGCGTGAAGAAGCTGTCGAGGCCTGCCCAATCATCGGAGATGATCGCTGCGCCGCAGGCGGCTGCCTCGAACAGCCGGCCTGACGGGCACCAGCCCTTGCGCGCCATCGCTTCGCGGGTGACGTTCAGCGTCAGGCGCGAGGAGGAAAAGAAGGCGGGGTGATCCGCGGGCGGCAGGTGCCTGACGAAGAAGATATTGCCGCTCCATGGAAAGTCCGCTGGATATTGTGCGCCGCCGATGATGAAGCGGCGGTTCGGCAGTTGGGCCGCTGGAGCTACGAGCAGTCTTTCCACGGCCGCCTGCCGGTCCTCGGCATAGGTTCCGAGATAGGAGAGATCGCCGGCGAACTCGGACCGTGGCGGGGCCGGCCGGTGCCGGTTGGGGTCGACATGTCCGTAGAGCGGCAGGACATGGCGCACGCCGAGAATACCCTTCAGCGCATCGATCGCCGGTCCTCCGGTATAGCTCAGGATCAGGTCGAAATCGCGCAGGCCATCCGGCTCGAAATAGGCCGGATAGTCACCTTGCTCGATTCTCGCCAGCGTTACCGGTGTATCGAGATCGTAGAACACCTTCAGCCCGCGACAGCTCTCGTTGGCGAGCCGCGAGGCCCTCACGGCGTCCGGACAATAAGAGGTGACTATGACCACGTCGGCCTGCCGTATCGCGGCCTCAGCCTCATGGCGGATACTCTCCCAGTCCGAGTAGAGAATGATGTTGCAGGCATCGAGCCGGTCGAGGTCCCTGGCACCGGCGTAATAGGGCGTGTCGCGCTCGAAGAAGCTGATCGACCAGCCAAATGGGGCCAGAGCGCCTATCAGCCCGCGCCAGAGCGTGGCATGGCCGTTGCCCCATGAGGACGTGACGGTGAGACCGAATATGACCATGCGCATCGCCAGCCGCTCCGTCAGGGGAGTTCGTTGAGGCGGATGAGCTTGGAACCCCAGTCGCCATGAACGACTATGGTGATCGAGGCCGGCGCAATATCGAAGCGGAAGCAGTCGCCGAGCTGCAGGCCGAGAATCGCGCAGACGGCCGCCTTGATGACGTCGGCGTGGCTGATAAGAGCGATGCACTGACCCTGCCCATTCTCGCGCAACGCGTCCATCAGGCCGACGATCCTGTGTTGGACATCCAGCATCGTCTCGCCGCTCGGCGTGCGGGCGCTCTGGCGCTGGTCGTTCCAAAGCCGCCAGCTTGCGTCGCCGTTCAGTTCTTCGAAGGTCTTGCCGGACCACTCGCCGAAGTCGATCTCATCGAGTTCTTTGCAGATCGCGATCTTCTCGACCTCGCAGGCGATCGCGATCGGCTTCGCGGTCTCCAGCGTGCGTTCGCGCGGACTGCTCAAGATGGCGGCGAGCGGCTCGCGCGCCATGCGGCGCGCGAGATGCAGCGCCTGCGCCTGTCCGGCCTCGCCGAGGCGAACGCCATCGAGCCGCCCGGCCAAGTAGCACCCGACATGATCATGAGCCGCGTGGCGGATGAGAAAGAAAGTCGTGGTCATTCGGCGGCATCGAGCAACGGCTCGTCCCCGCCGGCGATGAAGGCCAATGTGCGCAGCCGCGCCTCGGCGTCGGTGAACTGCTGGGGCGGCGACTTCATGAAGTAGCTGCTGGGGCCTGTGAGCGCGCCGGCAATGCCACGGTCGAGGGCCAGCTTTGCGCAGCGGACGGCGTCTATGACCACGCCCGCGGAATTGGGCGAATCCCAGACCTCCAGCTTGAGCTCTGCATTGAGCGGCACGCCGCCGAAGGTGGTGCCTTCGACCCGTATATAGGCCCATTTGCGGTCAGTCAGCCACGGGACATGGTCGCTGGGGCCGACATGGATGTTGCCGGCCTCGAGCGGGACGTCGATCTGGCTGGTGACGGATTGCGTCTTGGAAATCTTTTTCGATTCCAACCGCTCGCGCTCAAGCATGTTGAGGAAGTCGGTGTTGCCGCCGAAGTTGAGCTGATAGGTGCGATCGATGCGCACGCCGCGCTCCCGGAAGAGATTGGCGAGCAGCCGGTGCACGATTGTTGCGCCGACCTGGCTCTTGATATCGTCGCCGACGAGGGGAAGACCGCGCTCCTCGAAGCGCTGGCGCCATTCCGGCCGCGAGGCGATGAAGACAGGAATGCAATTGACGAAGGCGCAGCCGGCCTCAAGCGCGCATTCGGCATAGAAGCGCGTCGCCTGTTCGGAGCCGACCGGAAGATAGGATATCAGCACCTCGACCCCGCTCCCCCGCAGCCGGCCGGTTACGTCTGCGACCGGTTCATCCGACTCTTCGATCTCGTCTCGGAGATATTTGCCGATGCCGTCGAGTGTTGGGCCGCGCTCCACACGGACGCCGGTCGGCGCGACATCAGCAAAACGGAAGGTGTTGTTGGGCGCGGTGTAGATCGCTTCCGCCACATCGCGCCCAACCTTGTTTTTCGCGACATCGAAGGCGCAGACGACCTCAATGTCGTCGACATGATAGCCGCCGAGGTCGGCATGCATCAGCCCGGGGATCGGCTCGTTGCCGTTGGCGTGGCGATAGTAGGAGAGACCTTGCACAAGAGATGACGCGCAATTGCCCACGCCAACGATGCCGATGCGAACTTTCTTCGATGTCACGAAACCGCTGCCTCTTTGCTGAAGGTAAGTTCCTCGCGCCGAACCGGGAGCGACCTCGAATGTTCCTTCGCGCCGCGAAAAATTGCTGAGCCGGATCTCGGATCAAAGAGGCGCCGCTTCGCGTTGGCGGCCAGACAGCGGGATAGGAGCCGCATGATCGTCTTCGGCGACCACAAGCGAACGCGCAGCGCACAACAGCTGAGGGAAGCTGCCTTGGCCGCAGCGGCAGCAATCGGCGATCTGCCCGCCGGTATCGAACGTCACGCCGCCGTGGTCGATCTTTTCGTCAGCGCCTCCGAACTTGTGCAAGGCCTTGCCGATGCGGAATTCGACACCAGGGGTGCCGATTGCAATTCGTCGACACAGAAGCTGGGGTCGGAAATTCTCGTCGAGTTGTCGGAGGAAGTGCTGCGATCCTGGCAACAAGGATTTGTCCGGAGCGGAGCGCTCGACCCGTTGCTGCTTGCGAAGCTTGCCACCATCGATTGTAGCAGCGAAATAATCACCGGCCCGGCCGAAGGCTACGCGCTTTATGCGCTATATCCGGAAACCTATCTGCTTGCGGCGCTGCAGTCGGGCCTCGACGCAAACACCTGCGTCATCGGGATCCGCGGCATCGGTCTCGGCCTCGCGGCGATGGTCGCCGCCGCGCTGCATGCGCCGCCGCCCGTCAGTGTGCGGCCGATCGGGCACCCGTTTAGCCGCCACATATGCGCCGCGCCCGAACTCCTCGGCGGCTGGCGCGACAGACCTCATGCCAAATTTGCCATCGTTGATGAAGGTCCGGGCCTCTCCGGCAGTTCCTTTCATGCTGTCGTTGCCTGGCTGCGCCGGCAGGGCATCGACCAGGAGCGCATTCATCTGTTCCCGAGCCACCGCGGCGGGCCGGGCGTGCAAGCTTCGGCAGACATGCAGGCTATTTGGAGCCACTGCTCACGCCATGTCGCGGATTTCGAAGCGGCCTTCGATGGATGCGTCGCGCCGAACCTTCGCCACTGGGTGGCGAACCTGCTCGGCAAGCCCGATGTCGAACTCTGCGAGATTTCCGGCGGCGAATGGCGCAAGCATATTTCCACGCCGCCGGAGCATTGGCCTCCGGTGTTTGCCGGCTTTGAGCGGCGAAAATTCAAGGCACGGGCGGGCACGGAGCGTTGGTTGGTCAAGTTCGCCGGTCTCGGCGGGACCGGGCAGCACAAGCTGCACACGGCGAGGTGGGTGCACAGGGCCGGTTTTGGAACGCAGCCCGCCGGACTCTGCCACGGCTTCCTGATCGAGTGTTGGACAGATGCGGACAGGCTGGATCGGACAGAGCTGGCCAGGGACCTGCTGGTCGAATGGCTTGGACGCTATCTCGGCTGGCGCGCTGCCGAGTTGCCGACCGAAGAGGCCGGCGCGTCGCTGGAGAGGCTTGCAGACATGGCCGTGCGAAACTGCAGGGAAGCCTTGGGGGAACGGCCGGCCGAAACATTAAAGGGTTGGTTCGCACGCCACTCCTCACATTCCGTCCTGCGGAGGATCGAGATCGACGGACGCCTGCACCCGTGGGAATTTCTGGTTAGGCCGGACGGAACCCTGCTCAAGACGGACGCCGTCGACCATTGCCGCTCGCATGACATTGTCGGCTGTCAGGACATAGCCTGGGACATTGCAGGCGCGACGGTGGAATATGAGCTTTCCGACGCCGAGCTTTCGAGGCTCGTCCAAGGCATTGAGGCACAAGTGTCGCGTGCCGTCGATCGTTCTTTGGTGGACTACATGGAGCCCTGCTATCTCGCCTTCCAGCTTGGGCTATGGAGGATGGCCGGACAGTCGACACATGGCGATGAGCGGGTAAGGGCCACGCGCGCCGCCGACCGCTACGAAACCGGGCTTTCGCGTTTTATCAAGCGCACGAAGACCTGATTAGTCCAGCCTGCGCAGCATGTCCGCTTCCTGCTCCAGAATTGTGGCCACTTCCTCGCGCTGCAGATGTGTCATCATGAGGCTGACGCAACATTCGAGATAGGTGATGGAGGCTCGCCGTAGGAAGGCGGCGGTTTCGGCCGCCGCCATCTGGTCGATGTCCTTGATTGGTCGCTTCGGCTGCACAGTTCTTCTCCATGACGGTTGTCATGTCCAACCGCAATCCCGGTCGGTTGTTCCGCTGCGGTGAAGGAAGCCACCGCCTCAGAGCTGAAGGTTCCGAACTTTTCCGGCCTCAGTCCTGTTGACCGGAGCGATGGGCTCCATCGCGAGGTCGTCGAGGCTCGAGAAAAAGGCGATGGTTTGCAGCAGGCCTTGCCTGAGAGGCACCTTGGGCGACCAGCCGAGAAGCGCCCTTGCGCGGCCTATGTCGGGCCGCCGGCGGCGCGGGTCGTCCTGCGGCAAGGGCAGGAATTTCACGGGCGATTTGGTGCCGGTCAGTTCCCGAACCAGCCTTGCCAGTTCGAGGATCGAAAACTCGCCGGGATTGCCCAGATTGACCGGCTGTCGCGGATTGGGATCGACATCCATAAGGCGTCGCAATCCTTCGATCATGTCGCTGACATAGCAGAATGACCGGGTTTGCCGGCCGTCGCCGAATATCGTCAGCGGCCGTTTCTCGATCGCTTGCATGACCAGGTTGGACACGATGCGGCCGTCGGCCGGGTCCATTCTGGGACCATAGGTATTGAAGATGCGGGCGATGCGAATATCGGCCATCTCGGCCCGCAGATAATCGAAGCAGAGCGTCTCCGCGGTGCGCTTGCCTTCATCATAACAGGCGCGCGGCCCTGTGCAGTTGACGTGGCCGACATAGTCCTCGCGCTGTGGGTGCTGTTCCGGATCGCCGTAGACTTCGCTGGTCGACGCCTGCACGAAGCGGGCGCCGTTGCTTGCGGCGAGCTCGAGCAGATTGAGCGTTCCGATCACACAGGTGCGCGTGGTGTGGACCGGATCGGCCTGGTAGCGGGGCGGCGATGCCGCGCAGGCCAGGTTGAAAACGCGGTCGACAGTCTCGCCGAGTTCCAGCGGGACGCAAACGTCTTGCTCGATCAGCCGGAACCGGGCCTGGCCGATCAGCGAGCTGACATTCTCCATTCGGCCGGTAAGAAAGTTGTCGACGCATATGACGCGATACCCTTCGTGAAGCAAGGCCTCGCATAAATGCGAACCGAGGAAACCGGCACCGCCGGCGACAAGCGCCGTCTGTGTCTGCTGAACCCTTCTTGATTGCCGCATCTGCAAAGTCTCCTGTCTGCTATTCATGCTGCACTTTCCACGTTCAGATCGATCGCCGCGCGCGCATGGACAGACTGGGTCAAAGCCTGAACGAATTCACGCGCCCGAGCGCCGCCGGTGTGGCTTGCAAGCACCGCCTCGCGTGCCGAACGGGCCATATCGAGTCTGGCCCGCTCCGATTTGGCTGTGAGGATTTCCTGCACGTCGCCGGCACTGGCTGCGGTCTCGATCGTCGATTCCGGGAAGAAGCTATCGAGACCGGGCCAGCGGTCGCTGATGATCGGTGTGCCGCAGGCAGCGGCCTCGAAGAGCCGCACGCTGGGCGACCATCCGGCCGCGATCATCGACGCGCGCGTAAGGTTCAGCGTGTAACGCTGGCGGCTGTAGAAGGCGGCATGTTCGGCGGGCGGCAGGTGCTCGATCCGCTCGACATTGTCCGGCCAGGCGATATCGGACGGATATTGCGAGCCGGCGACGACGAAGCGGCGCTCCGGCAGGCGCCGCGACGGCTCCAGCAGCAGCGCTTCGAGGGCGAGCTGCCGGTCGGCGCTGTATGTTCCAAGATAGCCGAGATCCCATTCGATCGCGTCTCTGGTGCGATGGTGCCGCTTTGGATCGACCGAGCAGTAGAGCGGCTCCGTTCGGCGGGCGCCGAACTCCGATCTGAGGCGCTGCAACGTCGGTCCGCCGGTGAAGGAGAAGTAGACGTCGAAATAGGGGATCTGCCTGCGGGCAAGGTAATCGCAATCGTCCTCGGCAACCCGCGCCAGCGTCACCGGCGTGTCGATGTCGTAAAAGCAGAACTGTCCAGTGCACAGCGAAGCGAGGTCGTCGATGATGGCCCTGCCTTCCGGCACGAAGGAGCCTATCACCACCGCGTCGGCACGCTGCAACTCCTGCCGGTGATTGCGGGGCAGCTCGGAGACTGTCTGGTAGTAGCGCAAGTCGCAGAAATCGGGGTCGCGCAGGTCCCGGTGATGCGCGTACCAGGGCACGTCGCGTTCGAGGAAGGTGACGCGATGGCCGAGCTCGTTGAGCGCACGCAGCAGTCCCCGGAAAGTCGTCGCGTGGCCGTTGCCCCAGGATGAGGATAACGAAAGTCCGAGGAAAACGATGTCGAGCGGTTTCGTCATTCCGCGGCCTCCATTGCCCGGCGCTCGAAATGCGCCTTGAAGATGTCGTCCACCAGCCGGGCTCTCAGCGTGTAGGTATGCTCGGCCAGAACGCGCCGCAGCGCTGCGGCGCCGATCGCCTTCGCCCGTTTCGGGGTCAGCGTGCGCACGATCTCGGCGACGTCGGCGCCGTCCCGTGCGACCAGGATCTCTTCGCCTGGGGTCAGGAACAACTCGACGCCGAGCCAAGCATCGGTGATTAGGCATGCGCCCGCGCCCGCCGCTTCGAAGACACGTGTCGCGGGCGAAAACCCGTTGGCCGCCATGCTGTCGCGGCTGATGTTGAGCACCGCCTTCGGCGTCACGTTGAAAGCGTTGTGATCGCGCGTACCGACATGGCCGAGCCACGAAACGTTCGCCGGCAAGGGCTTGTCGCCCCAGCCGGATCCGCCGAGCAGGAAGCGTTGGCTGCCAAGCACACGGGCCGGATCGAGGAAGAAGGCGTCGACGCGCGCCTCGCGGTCGGGCAGCCGATTGCCGAGGAAAGCCAGGTCGCAGGCAAAGCGCGGATTCGCGGCGACCGGATGATGTGTCTCAGGATCGAGCGCGTTGTAGATCGGCACGCATTCCGCGGCGCCGAGCGCGCGATAGTCCCAAACCACAGGATCGCCGCCGCCATAGGTCAGCACAAGGCCGATCCTCTTCAACGCCTCATGCAGCGGGTGTTCGGCATGATTGCGCAGCTCGCTTAGGGTCGCCGGCGCATCGACGTCCCAGAACACGGTCAGCGCATCCGGGCGAGCGTTGTCGAGAACCGCATGCAGCAGCGCCTCGTCCTCGAAGCCGACGCCGCTTGCCTTGACCACGACGTCTGCCTGCGCGGCGCGCGAGGCGACCTGCATCAGCGCATGCGCTGTCGGCTCATAGACGACGACGCTGCACCAGTCCGGCGCCTCGATATCGCGATGCTTCTGGCGATCGTAGACATCGGGCTCATAGAAGACGATGTCATAGCCGCGCTTCGACAACGCCTTGAGCAAGCCCCGATAATAGGTGGCCGCGCCGTTCCAGTAGGACGACAGAAGGCTCGATCCGTAAAAGGCGATCTTCATGCAACGGCCTCCCTTGCAGGTTTGATTTCAGCGACCTCGCGATTGCCGCATGCGGCGAGGATGTCGAACAACTCGTCGACGCGGTGCCGGCATGTGTGGCGCGCAAGGATGGTTTCCCGGCCGGACGCAGCCAGCGCCTCCGCACGCTGGCTGTCGTTCAGCACGTCGCGAAGGTGATCCCGCATCTCGGCGCCGTTCCGGGCGAACAGGAAATCCGTGCCGGCACGGAACAGTCCTTCGACATCCGACCATGGCGCCGAGACCAGCGGAATGCCGCAGGCCATCGCCTCGAACATGCGTATGGTCGGAATGCCGGGCAGGCTCTCCCGATAAGGCCGGCGGGGGATGTGCATGGTGACGCGATGCCGGGCGAAGCTCTTCGGCACGTCGGCATTGGCAATCCAGCCATCATAGCGCAGCCCTGCCTCGGCAAGCGCGGCTCGGGCATCGGTCGGATAGCGCACGCCGTGCACGGTTCCCGACAGCGCGAGAGCGCGCGCCGGCTCGATCAGGAACTCGGCGATCTCGGCGCTGCGTTCGTCGTCGCCCCAATTGCCGATCCAGACGAGGTCGGAGACGGGCTCGACATCCGGGCACGGCTTGAACAGCCGGTCGTCCGCCGCCTCATGCCAGGTGAAGACCCGTTTGCCCCAGCCGGCGCGAAGATAGCTCTCGCGCAGCACCTCGCCGAAGACCAGCACTCCGTCATAATGCTCGAGCTGAAGTGCCGCTATCGCCTGCGTCGCCGATACGGCGCGGTGATGAGTGTCGTGGAACAGGAGCGTGAAATTGCCATAGGCTCGCGCCTGTCCGATGCGCGCGACAAGATCCTTGTCCGTCCATTCGTGGACGATCACGACATCCGCGCCGGCGAGCCAGGCTTCATGCGCGAAGCCGGGGCCATAGGTCAGCGCCATCAGCTCCGGGAAATCCTTGCGGAAACGCTCGACAGCGAAAGGGCCTTGCTCGGCGAGCAGATTCGATCGGCTCCAGCCGTCGGCGGGTTCCAGCGCGACCGCCTCGTGTCCGCGCGCGACGAGCTCGCGCATGATGCCGCGCTGGAAATGCGCGTTGCCGTGATTCCAGTCGGAAACGGCGGAGTGGGTGTAAAACAGGAAGCGCATGGTCAAAGCCCTGCCATGGCCGTCGCCGCCCGATCGTAGACCTCTCGCATCCGCGCCGTCTGGGCGCTGAGGGAGAATTTGCGCGCCCTTCGGGCGGCCCGCTGACCGAACCGGCGCCGCAAGCTTTCGTCATGCGAGAGCCTGGCGATGCAGCCGGCAAGCGCGTGGGGATCGCGCGCGTCGAAGAACGTCGCTGCTCCGTCCCAGATCTCGCGGTAGGTCGCGATGTCCGCCAGCACCAGGGGAGTGCCCGCAGAGGCTGCCTCCAGAGCGGCCAGCCCGAAAGGCTCATAGATGGACGGCGAGACAAACATGCTGGCCCGCGCCATCAATTGCCGAACCTCTGAATGGCTGATCGAGCCGAGCGAGATGCAATTGTCAAAGAACAGGCGCTGTCCGTCCGGGCCTTCCGTTTCGCCCGCGGCGAAAACGGGAGGGCCGCACAAGGCAGCCGCGGCATCGAGCGCCAACCCGTTTTTACCCTCATCCCACCAGCGGCCGGCAGCGAGAACGAAGGACTCGCGATGCGCGCCTGCCGGGCCGGGGAGCGCGCCATTGTGGACGACGCTCAAGCCGGCGATCGGACCGTAGCAAGCTCCGAGCATGGCGGCATGGCTTCGGCTCGGCGCGACAATGGCTTCGGCGCGGTCGAATCCCGCCCGGTTGCGCTCTCGTTGCCAAGCCCAATCGCCCTCGGGCATTTGCGCCCGCACTGCGTGCAGCCATGTGACCACGCAGGAATGCGATACCGCGACGATCGGACAAGTCAACTCGAGACCGGCTGCCTGCGCCGGCGCATTGAGGTGTATGAGATTGATTGCATAGTCCGACGCAAGCTCCTGCAATTCGCTGGGCAACCGGTCGAGATCTTTCGTGTCGCGCGTCATCCAGTCCGGCGGGCATTTCAGCCAAATCAGCGTGGCGAAGGAGCGCGCCTCCCGGGCCTGTTCGGGGGAAGGTTCGGGTCCCAGCCCGGCAAGCACGATGCTGTCGCCGCTGGCCGCCAGCTCTCGCGCCAGATCGAGCGAATAGCGCCAGACTCCGCCGACGGCGTCGGTCGTCATCAGAATGCGCCGCGGACGATGGGTCAGTGATTGCAGCATGAGGACTCCAACTCAGCCAGCGCATGCGGACGCTGGTCCTGGATGTCGCTGAAGGATCGGAAGGAGGCGAGGTAGTGCTCATGCGCTCGCTCCCAGGCAATATCGTCGGGCTCGCCCCAGAGTTCGCGGTAGCTGGGCGAACTCGGATAGGGATAGAGCGGCACGGGCTCGTTCGCCCAAACGCCGTGATCGATGAGGTGCTTGCGCCAATGGTCCACCAGCGCCGGGTCGTCCTCGACCACGCCGATCAGATTGGCCTGAACGAAAGGCACGTGGCGACGGGCATCGACCAAAAGCGCGGCCAGATCCTCCGTGTCGAGCCGGCATCGCTTGGCGAGCATCGCACGGCCCTCTACGGTCAGGCTTTCAAGGCCGGCTTCGATCGAGACGCAGCCGGCCTCGCCGAGCAGCTTGAGCAGGTCCGGCTTCCACAGGTCGATGCGGGTCTGGACACCGAACTGGATATCGCGGTCGACCAGCGCTTCCAGCAACGCCTTCTGCGGCAGGAAGATTTCATCGATGAAATAGATGTAGCCGACCCCTTGAGCGATCAAACCGTCGATCTCGGCCATGACGGCATCGTGCTTCCTGCGCCGATACGCATCGCGGAAATCGATCTTGGCGCAGAAGCTGCAATTATAGGGGCAGCCGCGCGACGCTTCCACCTCGGCGCCGGCGCCCTTCTGGTGGGCATCGAACCTGTGGTGGTGGTGGCCATGCGCGGCGATCCAGTCGGATGGCCAAGCGAGCGCAGGATGATCGACGAACGGACTGGCATGCACCCCGCCATTGCACACTGGAAAGTCGTCCTGGAGCCGGGCCGTATGCGCAGCCTTGCTCCAGTCGCTCTGCCGTGCAAGCTCCGTCACGACCTCCTCGCATTCACCGCGCACGACGACATCGACGCCGAGCTTGCGCAGGGTCGGCGCCGGCGTCGCCGAGCCATGCGGTCCGACCGCCACCGTGCGTCCGCCGCGCCCGGCGAGATGATTGAGGAATTCCGCCGGCACGCGCAGCTCGGGCGGCGCGCAGCGCCAGAACAGATAGGTCGGCGCGGTTGTCACGACGGTCATGTCCGGTGCGAAAGCCGCAACGCTTTCCGCAAGGGCGGCGTTGTCCAGCCCTTGCAGCAAGCCGTCCAGCATCAGCACGTCGTGCCCTTCGGCTTCCAGCATTGCCTTCGAATAGCCGAGCTCCAGCGGCAGATGCGGCTGGCGGCAGCCGAAATAGATGCTGTGCTCGTATGTCCAATGAGGATTGACCAGCGCTACCTTCATGCGACGTGCCTCGTGGCTTCGGGGTGCGGTTGGAGCCGATGCCGCAGCAGCCAGCTGGCGAGATCGCTGACGCCTTCGCGCCATGGGACACGCGCCTGCCAGCCGATCGCTGCTTGCAGCTTGCGCGTGTCGGCGACGAAGAAGGGTTGGTCGCCAACGCGCTCGCGGTCGTGGCGAAGCGCGACATCGCTGCCCGTCATGTCGGCGATCTCCGCCAGCAGCACGCGCAGGCTGACCGCATTGCTCGGGCCGCCGCCCAGGTTGAACGCCTGGCCCTTGAGGGCCTCAATCCTGGCCAACACGCCGCGATAGGCGGCTACGGCATCGGACACATGCAGGATGTCGCGCACCTGCCTGCCGTCGCCGTAAACGGTAATCGGCCGGCCGGACAAGACGCTGAGAAGAAAATGCGCGACCCAGCCCTGGTCCTCGGTGCCGAATTGGCGCGGCCCGTAGATGCAGCTCATGCGCAGCACCGCTGTCGGCAGCCCGTAGGATTTGGAATAGTCGAGCACATACTGATCGGCCGCGCCCTTCGAGCAGCCATAGGGCGTGCAGAAATCAAGGCCTACCTTCTCATCGACCCCGCTCGCACGCACCTTCTCGTCGAGCGGTTCGTAGTGATCGTCGGCTTGCCGCACCGCGATCTGGGGCAGGCTGCCATAGACCTTGTTGGTGCTGGCGAAGACTACCGGGGCGCCGGTGCTGCGAGCGGTCTCCAGCACGTTGAACGTCCCCTTGAGGTTGATGTCGAAATCCTGCGCGGGATCGGTCAGGCTGGTCGTCACGGCGGTCTGGGCGGCGAGGTGAAAGATCGCCTTTGCCGGCGCCAGCGCCGCTGCCAGTGCGCTGGCATCGCGTATGTCGACGATTTTAGCGCTCAGCCGGTCGCCGTGCTTTTGCGCCAGCCAGTCGAGATTCTGCTCGACGCCCGGGCGGCTGAGATTGTCGACGACCAGCACGGGCTCTCCGTCGGATAGCAGGCTGTCGGCTAGGTTGGAGCCGATGAAGCCGCTGCCGCCAATGACGGCTATCGGTGCCTTGCGCGGATGCCGGTGGCCCTGGGTCATGAGACCAATCCCCGCTCTTCCAGCTCGCGGCGCATGTCCGCGCCGCGGTCGATAACGACGCTGTTGCGAACCCATGCCGCGAATTCGCCGAGCGAATCTTCCAGTCGGTGCTTCGGCTCAAAGCCGAGCAATTCGCGCGCCTTGGAAATGTCGGCGAAGCAGTTGCGTATATCGCCGGAGCGCGCCTTGCCGAGAATTTCGGCGGGGCGCTTCGGAACGCCCATGGCCTTGGCAAGCAGCCGGGCCACCTCGCTGATCGAATAGGCTCGGCCGCTGCCGATGTTGATGGCGTGGCCGGCTGCCTGGCGTTGCTCCAGCGCCAGGCGGAACGCGGTGGCGACATCGCGCACATGGACGAAATCGCGCTTCTGCTCGCCGTCCTCGAAGATCGTCGGCTGTTTGCCATTGGCGAGGCGCGAAGCGAAATTGGCGAGGACCCCAGTATAGGGATTGGAAAGCGCCTGTCCGGCGCCGAACACGTTGAACAGGCGCAGTGCAACGGCATCGACGCCGTAGGCCTGGCCGAAGATCAGCACCGCGCGTTCCTGCGCATATTTGGTCAGCGCGTAGATCGAGGCGAGATCGGGCCGCTTCTCCTCGTCCGTCGGAAGAGGCGACAGTGCTTGGCCGGTCGCCGATACCAAATCCCAGCGGCCCTCCTTTATATCGGCAGGCTTTCGGCGCGCATTGTCGATCCGCTCGCCGTCCGGAGTCTGATAGAGGCCTTCGCCATAGATGCTCATGGAAGACGCCACGACGATCCGCTCGACCGGATGCTTGATCAATGTCTCCAGCAGCACCGCGGTGCCGAGATCGTTCGCGCCGACATAGCGGGCGATCTCGTACATGGACTGGCCGACGCCAACCTCGGCCGCCAGATGGATCACGGCATCGGCGTCGGAAACCGCTTCGGCGACAGTGTCGCGGTCGCGCACGTCGCCCTTGATCAGGTCGGCCCCCGCAGGGAGGTTGATGGCTTCGGCGCCGTGCACCTGATCGACAAGCGCATCGAGCAGGCGCACCTGATAACCATGGTCGGTGAGTTCCTGGGCGACGTGGCGGCCGATGAAGCCGCAACCTCCCGTAACCAATACACGTTTCACGATGACTCCCTTGTGGACTTGGCTTCGGCGCCCCGAACTGCGCGGCAAAAGGTTTGTTCCCTGCTTCAACAAAGTTCCCGTCGCAGGAGGTGCCGCAGCTTCGACAAGGAGCCGTTCCACCATCTGGAACATTGCCTGTTGGCTGCCGTTAGGACCGCTCATCGGTCCCCGCTGCAGAAAGGAAAGTCCATGTCCGAGGCCAAGACGACCACCAATCACGACGAAATCCGCAAGTGGGTAGAAGAACGGAATGGCCAGCCGGCTGTCGTTCGCACGAAAGGCAAGGGCGGCATTCTGCGCATCGATTTCGGCGAGCCCGAAGACACGCTCGAGCCAATCGAATGGGACGAATTCTTCCGCATCTTCGACGAGAACGATCTCGCCTTCCTGCATCAGGATAAAGCCGGCAGCGGTGGAACGAGCCGCTTCAACAAATTCGTCGAGCGCAGCCAGAAAGGTTGAGAGGCCGAAAACCTGGCGCCGTTGGAGGGAGGAGGCCCGATAATGGCGCGCGGCAGGCAGGGGTAGGCTGCCGCATCTATTCCGCTGAGCTCAATCGAGCGGCTGTCCGTCGGCCTGGGCGTCGCTCCAAGGTCGTAGCCATCCCCGGCGGGGGTTCCCGAACGGCGTCGGCAGTGGGAACCGCGTGGGCGCTCCGGCTGTTGGATCAGCAAGGAGCAATGATCATGGGACTCTTTTCCGACCTGAACAAGAAGCTGACCGAAAACCTGTACGCCCATGGCAGTTATCTGAGCGATCCGAGCGCCGACCTGCCGCGGCGGGTGGAGGAGACGGTCAACCTTCTAATGCCCTTCGTGCGGCCGGAGGCCCGCGAAACGGTGAAGCTGCAGATCCTCGGCATCATCCACGAGCATATCTATGACGAGGACTGACTGCGGCGACTGCTCGATCCGCCGGAGACGCTAGCCGAGGAACGCTTTCAGCCGTTATCCCGAACGCCGGGATCTGCCTTGCTTTTCGGCGTCGCGGAGCAGCCGCACGATGGCGTCCACCGGAGACGGGTCCGTGGTCGGCTGCGCTTTCCAGCGCCATAGATGACGAAACAAACTTCTCAAGCGCGGCATCGCAATTACCTCCTTGCGCTATCAAACCTGGGACGGGGAACGATGTTCCTTCATACCTGGCGGAAGATCGCGGCGAGCAGAAACACAACCGCGGCCAGGACGACCAGCGCCACGATCACCAGCACCGGGCCGTTCCTGCGCGGCTGCAGGCCGGGCGCGTTCTCTGGCGGCCGCATCGCGTTGGCAAAGCTTGCCTGGTTGGTGAAGCTCGGTTCGCGCGGCCCTGCCGGCTTGGCGGAAGTCGGGACATCGCCGGCCTCGGCATCCGTCTCCTGCGGCGCAGCCGCAGGGTCGAACCCAGGGGTCTTATCCTGCGTCCTGCCGGCCTGGATTTCGCCGCGGGCTTCGGCGGGCGTGCGTTGGTTGGGTGACATTCGGCGCCTCCTTTGTTTCCAAACCTGCTTCCGGCCCCGCTGTTCCAACCGCGCCATTAAGACGGATATCGATCAGGCGCTGCCTTCGAGTTCATCGCGAGCGTTGCGGGATGTCGGGCGCGGCTATCCAAGCCGATTCGTGAACTCGGGCGGAACTTTCAGGAGCAGGCGAGCTTTGTATCCTCGACACGGAGACGAAGAGGCAGGAATGCAAGTTCTCGACACAGCGATACATGCCGGTCCTGGAGACGTGACGGTCGAATTTCTCGGCGAGGGCGGGGAAAAGATCGCTGTCACCATGGTTGTGTCCGACCCGTTGCCCGGCGATGCCGCGCTTGTCGATCGCGCCAAAGAGCTGATGGTTCAGTGTGCTGCATTCGGCGGCCGGTCTGCGCAAGGCAGCCAGGACGGGTCCGTGGATGCCGTCCGACCCGCCGTCGAGAGGCCAACCGACGTGGGCCAGGATCTCTACACATTCGAATATCGTGACGGTGGCAGTTTGAGGCGGCTAGAAGGGGTGGAATTGCCCAACCTCGAAGCTGTTCATGATGAAGCGTTGCGCTCCGCGATCGATCTTCTCGACGATCCGGCTGCCGAAGCTCGGCGGGAGGGCTGGGCGGTTCGGGTTCGCGGCGGCGACGGCGATGTAATCTTGTCGGTCGATTTCGATGAGGCAAGGCGGGAAAAGGCCGCCGCATTGTGATGGAGGCAAGTCTGTGAAGGATCGGACGATAAAGACCTTTATGCCCCTGCACGCGATTGCCGCCGCACGGGGAGATGGGCTGAGGCCGGAATTTCTTCGCCTGTTCGAGGCCCGCGCGGCCTTGTCAGACCTCGACGTGATCCAGCTCAGCCGGGGCGAGGACGCAGGCTTGGACCAAGCCGGCCCGAATCCTATCGGCAGCCGCGCAGCCGTTTGCGGGCAAAACGTCGTGCGCTTCCCTCGCCGGCGGAGTACAACAAGTGTGCCAGGAGGAGGTAAGCGTGTCAGAGGAGGTCGTTATGGGAGCGCCCTTGGCACTGATCATTGAAGATGAATATCTGATCGCTTGCGACGTGGCGGATGGCTTAAGGGCACTCGGCTTCGAGGTGGCTTGCGTGGCCTCGGAACGGGCAGCCGCGACCTGGCTGGACGACAACCAACCGGATTTGGCCATCATCGACATCCAATTGCTCGACGGCCAAAGGGGGGCCGCCGCCGCTCGCCTCAAGGAGGCGGGTGTGCCCTTTGTCGTGCATTCGGGCTACGATCCGGCCTTCCAGTCGCCTGTCTTCCATGGCGCGCCTTTTCTGCCGAAGCCTGCGCCGATCCGGCATCTGGTCGAGCTTGCGAGCCGGTTGATAGGCGATCGCACCATGTCGTAGGCCAGGCTTTCTCAGTCCGGCGCATCGCTCTTGCGGAACCGCGACACCGCTTCGATCAACAGGTTGTAATCGACCGGCTTCGACAGCTTGGGCTTGTCGCGAAACTGGTCGGGAAAGACAGTGATGCTGTCGTAGCCGGTGAGGAAAATGAAAGGGACACCGCCGAGCGTGAGATGCTCGGCCAGCGGAAAGCTTTGCTCGCCTCGAAGGTTCACATCCAGCACGGCTCCGTCCAGAGCAACGCCCTCGATTTGTGCAAGCGCCTGTCTGACCGTAGGTGCCGGGCCGATCACTGTGCATCCTGCTTGGGTCAACTGGTCGGTGAGGTCCTCCGCAAGCATAAACACGTCCTCGACCACAAGGACATTCAGGCCGGACAAGAGCATGTTGTGTCCACTCCTCATCGCTCAGCGGCAAATGTCAGCGACCCGTGCCTGACGCCAGCGGAATTTCTATGTCGCATTCAAGTCCGGAGCGTTCGAACCTCAGATCGACCTTCCCTCCCAGCTCGTACTCCAAACTTTGCTGGATGAAGGTCGTTCCGAAATTCCTCCTTAGCGGCTCTTCGACGACAGGTCCGTCGATTTCCCTCCAGCGGATTGACAGAATGCCCGGTTTGTCGGTGTTCCAGGCTACTTCGACGCGACCGTCCTCTGTCGATAGGGCTCCGTATTTCGCGGCATTGCTGGCAAGCTCGAAGAATACCATGCCGAGTGTCGCGGCCGCGCTCGCGCCCAGCTGCAAAGGGCTTCCGAGGATGATGATATTCTGGCGCTCCTTGCTGCTGTAAGGCGACAGGACTGCCCGCAGCAACTGCTCGAGATCGGCATCCGTCCAGTTGTAGGAAGACAGCACGTCGTGCGTTCGACCCATTGCCTGCAGCCGCTGCTGGAAGGACGTGAAAAAATCGCCCATCGAACTGGATGTGCGAACCATGCGGGACGTCAGCGCGGTGACCGTGGCCAGGATATTCTTCACGCGGTGCTGCAATTCGTGCAGCAGCCTTTCCTGGCTGCGCTCGGCCTCCTTGTGACTGGATATGTCGACCAGCGCCGCAATGGCGCCGCGGACCTTGCCCTTTTCGTCGAACAGCGGGTTGGCCGACATCATAACGTCGATTGCGGTACCGTCCTCATGCTGGATCCTCGCTTCATAGCCCGGAATTGCCCTGCCGGTGCGCATTGTCTTGAGCAGCGGCTGGTCATCGGTGCCTACCTTGGTTCCATTGAAAGTCAGCGGCAGGATCGCGGGCACGGATATCAGCTTGGTGCCGGTAGCGGGCCGACCCAACAGCTCCGCCGCGCGCCGGTTGGCGCGGATCTCCACGCCGGCGCCATCCTCGGCGATGAAGATGCCGATCGGCACGAGATCGAGCAGGGCTCCCAGGCTTTCGCCGCGGTTGCGCAGGTCATGCGAGAGCGCGCCGATCCTTTTCTCGGCCTGCGTGATCTGGGTGATGTCGACGAAGGTGACGACGACGCCCGCTATGATATTGTCGACTGTCCGGTAGGGCAGCACCCTCATGATATAGCTCTGGCCGTTGTCCATGCCCTCGACCTGCCGCTCGATCGTGCCAAGCCTTTGCAGCACCTGTTCCATGTCGGCCTGCAAGCCGTCGGCAGTGAAGCGCGGACGGACATGCGCCAGCGGCCGTCCGACATCGCTTTCCACCAGCCGGAACAGGTCGCGCGCGGTCGGCGTGAAGTTCTTGATGCAGAGGTCGCGGTCGAGGAAGATGGTGGCGATTTGCGTGCTTTCGAGCAGGTTCGCCATGTCGTTGTTGGCGCGGGTGAGCTCGTCGACGCGCAGACTGAGCTCGGCATTGACGGTGTGCAACTCCTCGTTGATCGACTGGAGCTCCTCTTTCGAGGTCTCCAATTCCTCGTTGGACGACTGCAGCTCCTCGTTGATCGAGGAAAGCTCCTCGTTCGAGGATTTCAGCTCCTCATTGGAGGATTCGAGCTCCTCCGTCGTGATCTGCAGACGCTCCTTGGTTTCCCTCAGCTCCCTTTCGAGCTGACTGACATTGGCGCTTTCGACATCGTCGGTTGTGTGGACGGCCTCGTCCTCGGCTTCCGGCTTGATCCCGCCGACATCCCGGAAGACCAGCATAAAGAGCGGGTCGGAAGAACCATCGCCCGGAAGCGGCTGCACAGCCAGGCTGATCGTCTGACGCCCGCCATTGGTGCCGATGCTGATCTTGTTCTGGACCGCCACCTGTCCGGTGCTTACGGCCTTGTGGAGCGCGGCCCTCAGATCCATGCGCAACCCGCGACGCGCCATGGAAAAGACGTTGTGGCTGGGGGCGCCGGCAGCGAGCTCCAGATATTTGCCCGTGCCGCCTGAGCTGTGCATCATCTCGCCGGCGGCATTCACGATCACATAGGCCGGCGAATAGCGCTCGACGAGCAAACGCTCCGCGGTTTCCTGCAGGGTTCCGGCCGTTGCCCGCCGGCGCGCACTTGGATCCGTCGATCTCGCCGCGGTAGCGAGCGGGAATTCCGGCAACCGATGTGCGGTGGCCCCGTTGCGCCTCTGGAAGATGCGGCTTGTCTTATCCACCGTCGAGAACAGCTGTGGATGGCGCGTGACGTTCTCCGAGGAACCGAGAAGGAGATAGCCATTGTTGCGCAATGCGTAGTGAAAGATCGGGACGATCTTTTCCTGCAGTTCCGGGCCCATGTAGATCAAAAGGTTGCGGCACGCGATCAGGTCGAGCTTCGAAAAGGGCGGATCGCGCAAGAGATTGTGCACCGAAAACAGGCAGATCTCCCGCAGGTCGGCGGAAATGCGGTACGTACCGTCCTCGCGCGAGAAGAACTCCTTCAGCCGCTTCGGCGTTATGTCCGGCGCGATCGCCGCCGAGTAGCGGCCGGCGCGCGCTACTTCCAGCGCGCGCTCGTCGATGTCGGTGGCGAAGATCTGTAAGTTGGGCGAGGCGGCGCCGCGCGGCGCGTTCTCCTTCAAGAGCATGGCGATCGAATAGGCTTCCTCACCTGTGGCGCAGCCCGGCACCCATACCCTGATCGTTTCGCTGGGTTTGCGGTTCTCGAACAGCCGGGGAATGACCACACGCTCGAGAGCGTCGAAAGCCTGCGGGTCGCGGAAGAAGCTGGTGACGCCGATCAGCAGGTCCTGGAACAAAAGATCGACCTGCTGCGGGTCCTCGCGTAGCCGCTGGTAGAAGACGGTGGGATCGTCGATCTGCAGCACCAGCATGCGGCGCTGGATGCGCCGCAAAATGGTGTTGTCCTTATAGCCGCTGAAATCATGTCCTGTGCGCGAGCGAAGCAGGGCGGCGATGCGCGAAAGCTGTTCGGTCACTTCGCGCTTGCGCCGGTCCCGCTCGGTTTCGGTGCGGCTCGCGTGGGTGAAATAGCTGACCAGCTTGCCGGCCATCTCCTCTGCGGGAAGCACCATGTCGACCAGGCCGCTCTGGACGGCGCTGCGCATCATGCCGTCATATTCGGCGCTCTCTTGCGCGAGCGTCAGTCCGCCGCGCTCCTTGATGGCCCTCAAGCCGACGGTGCCGTCGCTGCCGGTTCCGGAAAGAATGATCCCGGCGGCGTTCTCGGCCTGCTCCTGCGCAAGCGAGATGAAGAAATCGTCGATCGGCGCCCGTCTGTCGCGCGCGGCCGCGATCTTGACCAAGTGAAAGCGCCGCTCTTCAATCCTCACCGAAACACCTGGCGGGATCACATAGATGTTGTCGGGTTTGACCTCTACGCTTTCGGCAACTGTTTGCGTTGCGATCGCGGTTGAGCGCTGGATGATGCTGGCAAGCGCACTTTCATGCTCGGCGTCGAGATGCTGGATGACGACATAGGCGAAGCCGCTGTCGGCGGGCACTTCGGGAAAAAAGCTCCGCAATGCAGCGATGCCACCCGCCGATGCGCCGATGCCGACAATGGGGAAGGACGCCGGCTGTTTTTCGTCGTCGTGCGAACTAACCCCTGCCTTGTGAGTACTTGCCTTCCGCGCTGACTTCGCCATTGCCCCTTACCTGAACCCGCCTGCTTTCGAGGATGCGTTCGATCACAGCGGCATCCGCCTCATATTCCTTCGCCCGCCTGCCCATTTCGGCGGCGAGTCCGGAGCGGCGCTTCGCCCGCTCCCGCTCTGCCATACGCTTGGCAAACTCTGCCCGCTGCTGATGCGAGCGGAGCAGGCTCCACAGGATCTCTTCGGCCTCCACCGCCTGCATCTCCATCACCGCGTCGGTGGTGAAGGCATGCCCGGTATGGCACCGATAGCGCAGCATGTCACCGTCTTCGATCTCCCACAACGGCCCGTGACATTCCGGGCATGTAAACACCGACAATTCGCCAAGTCGATCCGCTTCCTGCATCGTCGAATGCTCCTGCGCGGCAATGGCCGCTTCCAATCTAACCGCCGGCGGGGGAGGAAAGGATTCTCCCGCCGGCTCGACCGCAAGTTTTGCCAGCAAAGGGCCGAGTTCGGCAGCGGGCAGGCAGTGGTCGACCTCGACATAGCGCAGCGCGCTTTCAATCATCCCCGGCACCAGAGCGTCCTTGGGGTGCTGGACGACTGCCAGCCCGCCGACTGATTTGACGGCCCTCAACCCGGCGGTGCCGTCGGAAAGCGCACCCGACAGCAGAACCCCGATGACACTCGCGCCGTAGCTCAGCGCCGCCGACCGGAACAAGGGGTCGATGGCCGGCCGGGCAAGATTCTCGCGCGGGCCGCGTCGCAGCATCATGTGATCATCGTGAAGGAGAAGATGGAACCCGGGCGGCGCGACATAGACGCAGCCGGTCCTGAACTCTTCGCCGTTCCTTGCCGGCTGCGTTTCGAGCGTGCCCGCACGGTCCAGGATCTCCGGCAGGCAGCTGACCTGGCCGATATGCAACACGACAAAGATGGCCGCCGGCAGATCGGCCGGAAGGTTGGCGACGATCTGCTTCAACGGCTCGATTCCGCCGGCCGACGCGCCGATGACGATGATGTTATGGTTGGATAGACCTTTGGAACGGGCCATTCCGCTACGAGCCTCCAAACTGGGCGGTAAGAAGTGTTCCGTTGGGGTGACGGCATCATCGCGGTTCAGCGACAGGTCAGATGTTTAACCCTGTAATCTGCACGAAGTTCCAATCGCTGCCGGCCCAGGCTCGTCGCGAAAGATGGCGGGAACATAGGGGATGACTGGCAGTTGGGGTTTGCTTCAGACGCCATGCCAGGCGTTTGTCGAAGATCGGTGGGCAACACCTGATCGGTCTGCGCCTGTCCCTTGCAAGCGCGGGCTTCAGGCCCGGCAGGTCTGCCGCGCCGCTGTACAGATGTCGCCGCCAAAACCACAGGAGACAGCAATGAAGCATCAGACCTCATATGAACTTCAATCGGTGGCGGTCGTCGACCGGCTTGGACTGATCCCCCTTGCCACGAGAACGCAGCGGATCGAGCGGTGGGCGGAACTGCTGGACCGCAATCCGCTTCGGTGTCTCTCCGCGCTGACGGGCACTGAATATGTCGATCCCGAGGTTCGCGAAAAGGTGCGGGCGGACGGATCGCCGCTCGCGGTTGCTTTCGATGATCCGTTGCTGCGCGCGGCCGGTCTGCAGTCCGACACCTACGGCGAGGCGAAGCGCTTTTTCGAATTGTCCGATTGGCAATTGCATGACGTCGTGTGCAGCTGCCATACCGGCGCGACGATGCAGGCCAGCTGGGCTGCCGCGCGGGTCCGTCGGATCATAAAAGGCAACCGGATCATTGCCTGGCTCAGAAGCCGCCTGACGCATTGAGAATGCTGGTCGCCAGGCGAGCGCAGGCCGCCGGCGGCTCGGCTGCCTGCGATTAGTGCAGCAGACAAGCTCCGCGCAGCCGCGCTATCTTGCGCATGATGGTGTTCAGCCAGTCGGCGATCGATGACCCGGCGGGCCTTTTGTCGATATCTTCAAGCGCCTGCTCCAAAGTGTGCTCGACAAGGCGGTCCGAAGCGCCGGCATCGTCCAGCAGCAGACGCGCGGTGAGCCGGAGCTTGGGGAGCAGCGCAACGACGTCCTCCGCTGCGGGCGCCGGCTGCGCGACGGTCACCGGCTCCGCAAAGGGTTCCGGCGGGAACAGCGCATCGACCACGACGGCGCCGTTCGAGGACTTGCTCAGGCTGCTCGCGAAACGCAAACGCTCGGGGATGGCGATCTCGTCATAACCGCTGAAGAAGACGAAGGGCACGTTGCGCCGCATCAATTCGTCCGCGACCGGGAAGACGAGGCGACCATGCAGGTTGACATCCAGAATCGCTGCGTCCGCCGCTTTTGCATGTCGCCCGGCCTGCTCCACTGTCGCTGCCGGTCCGAGGATGATAGCGCCCATCCCAGCGAAGAAGGTCGCCAGATCGCTGGCCAGCAGCCACTCGTCCTCCGCGATCAAGAGGTGAAGTCCCCTGAGGTTTCGCACACGAAGCTCCTTAGTTCATATTCTGACGTTGGTGAGATCTCAGTCACGGGGCATGTCGCGTCGCAACCGACGCGTGTATTCATGAGGTCGCAAGAAAGCCAACTGGTAGAACGCGGCGATAGGTGAACCGTTCCGGCGGTTCGCCGCGCCGGATCTGACAGCTATGGAACCATTCCGCCGGCCGGCGGTTCGACACCAGGCGGGAGTCGGCCGGGAACGATGACCCATGACGCCGCAGGGCGAAGCTTCCAGGGAAGACAGAGAGCGCCAAGATACCGACCGTATCCGCGACCTTGCGGAAAGAACGAGAATTCCAAGCGGGTTGGCGCTGGCGCTGATCCTGAATACGGCAACGAGCCGAACGTGCTCGATCGCGAGGCTGCAAAGTTCAGGCGCGACGCGAAGAACGGCGGCAGATAGGGAGCTGCGGCGTGCTGGCCGATCCCATGGTCCTCATCCTGATGTACTTCATCCTGCCGGTCTGGCTGGTTGCGGGCTTTGCCGACTGGCTATGCCATCGCGCCACCCACATCGAATCGACGACCGGTGCGAAGGAATCGCTCATTCACTTGCTGATGTTCGCCGAGGTTGGAATCCCGCTGCTTGCGGCAATGTTCCTGGAGGTGAACGCCTTGGTCATCGCCGTGATGATCGTCACCTTCTTCATTCACGAAGCGACGGCGATATGGGACGTGCGCTATGCGACCACGGCTCGCACGGTGAGCCCCGTCGAGCAGCACGTGCACAGCTTTCTGGAAATGATTCCGCTGATGGGGCTGGTCATCGTGGTGGCGCTGCATTGGGGCCAATTCCTGGCGCTGTTCGGCGCCGGAACGGAAAGGGCTCGCTTCGACCTGGCCTGGAAAGAACAGCAACTGCCGGTGATATACATTGCCGTTGTGATGATCGTGATCGTGCTGTTCGAGCTGCTGCCCTATGTGGAGGAGTTCGTCAGAGGCCTGCGCGCCAACTCAGGCCGGCTGGTGCCTGACAAGGCGAGGCGGCGTGAGCCCGGCGACACGGCGACGCGCTGAGGCTGGCTGTCCTCTCAGCCATTCTGGTCGATAGCGTGCGGCGAGGGCTGCTGGGCGCCGCCGCTCGGGCGCCCGCCGTTTTGGTCAGCCCAGACCCAAACGGCGACCAGAACGATCACCAGAATGCCGAGAGCAATTAGGATACGACGCATCCCCGGGCCGACCTGCTTCAGCCGCCTGGCCTGTTGGCGGCCGGATCAGAGCCGGCGCCAACCGCGGGATCGGGCGCCACCGGACCGCGCTCGACTTCCGAACCTTCCGACTCGATCTCCTGCACGGCTTGATCCCAGTGTTCCTGCTGACGGCCCTCGGGGCGGCCTTCACGCTCCCAGATCTCATGAGCGCGTTGCCTGATGCGTTCTTCCCTGTCCATGCCTGGCTCCTCTCGCACGGCTGAACTGCATTGTCTGCGCCTAATCGGATGCCTGGAGGTTTGTTCCACCGGACTTGAAACGGACTGCCCGGCAGTTGGGAACGCCGCTCTCGCGCCGGTGTTATCTTTCATCCAACCGGAGATAGAGTCATGAAGAACAGTTTGAACCGTCGCGAGACCGGCGCCACGAAATATCCCGCCAACACCGATCCGGATCCGAGCGACGAATTTTCCCAGGACGCCGCCGGCAATGAAAGGCCCCATGTCGATCCGGGCCTCAGCCGCAAGCAGGGCGAGGTCGAGGACAAGACCCGTCAATCTGAGGGCCGCAATCCGCCGCGACAGCCGACGCCAAGCACGGCGACGGAAAAGAGCTCAGGGGCCGGTCCCGCTGTCGCGGAGCATTCCAAGGACGCCAAGGCGCCCAGGAGCGGCCGTCAGCCCGGCGCGTATGTAAAGAAATGAACGGCGGCGCGCCCCCTGGAACATAGCTTTGAATTCTAAGTTCGGTAGCAATCGTCTCCGCCGGTTCCGGCATTGAGGCGGCGAGTAGCCAGGCTCCGAGACCATCCGGTTGCTGTAAAACGGCGGACCGACGATGAACAGAAAAGCCCCCAGCATGCATTTCCGGAAACGAGCGGGCGCGATGACGTGTCGCCCGCCTGTTCAGCGCCGAACGACGGCTTGGCTGGTTTTGCCGGCAGGCCTCTTGGCAGGTTCTCTTTGTGCCCCGGCCTCGGCGCACCAGGCGCCGGCGGGCTGGCAGTACGATCCTTCCTGCTGCGCCGGAGTGGATTGCTATCAGGCTCCACCTTCGGACGTGAAAGAGACGAAATACGGCTACCAACTCTCGACCGGCGAGCTGATCCCCTACAGCGACCACCGCATCAAGCGATCACGCGACGAATATTTTCACGAGTGCAAGCCCGGGGGCGACACCAGTTCCCAGCACTCCTTCTGCCTTTATGTTCCGGACCGCGGGATGTGAGGCGCAGCGGTTAGATCCCAAATCGTGACCAAGAAGGCCCGTCCTCCACACAGGCGGACCTTCTCGGTGTGCGAAAGCTACAGGCGCGAAACGCCTACTTGTTGCAGTTCTGCATGTTGGATGTGGTGTTGCCGCTAGCGGTATTGTTGTCGATATCGTTGCCAGCCGCGTCCTTGCACCGGTCGCCCATGCCGCCGGACGGGTTTGTGGTCGTGCTGTTTGTGGCGTTTGGATCGACCGTGCCGCCATTGCCGTTGTTGTTCATGCCGTTGGTTCCGGTCGTGGTGCCTGTTCCAGACCCGTTGCCACTGGTTCCAGAGCCGCTGGATTGGGCCATTGCGGATGTAGCCAGGACAATTGCAACAGCCGAAGCCGAGAGAAGTCTAATCATGGGGAAGTCTCCTGTTTGATCGCCCGATTGCGATATGTCTCAAACAAGAAATCCCTGTCGATGTTCCAGACTGGCAGGTGCTATTCCATAACTTCTTGTCGATTACACCTGAAACCAACAATGCTGCCATATCGAATGCGCGTCATAGAACAACTAGGCTTATTTGTTGTTCGAATTTTCTGCCTCGGGTCGATCCCGGCCGCGATGTTGGAGTCGTTTCACATCGCCTTCGACCGTGTCCCGCCATGGCTCCTTGAAAGTGCCCTTAGAGGGTGCCGATGCCGGGATCGTTCTCCCATATCAGCGTCGCTCGGCGAGCATCGGAATTCCCGCTTATTCGCCGGCCTCCATCATCGTCTTGGCTGGCTCCTGTGCGACGTTTTCCTCGATCTGGTCGCGGCCCGGAGTTCGAGGCAGCGCCTTGCGGAAGTTCTTGGCGTAATCGGGCGGCATTTTCGGCGGCATCATCGGCTCATAGGCGTCGACGAGCGCTTCTATGATCACCGGCCCGCTGGCGGCGAAAGCCTGGTCGAGCACGCGCTCGACCTCCCCCGCCCGCTCGATGCTGAACCCTTTTCCACCCATCGCCTCGGCGGCCTTGGCAAAATCGATCGGCTGCAGCTCGCAGCCGAATTGGGGATTGCCGAGGAACATCATCTGCTCCCAGGCGATCTGGTTCAGCATGTTGTTCTTGATGACCAGGAGTTTCAGCGGAATGCCATAGCGCACGGCCGTCGAAAACTCGCCCAGTTGCATGGCGAGCCCGCCATCGCCGACGATCGCCGCGATAGGGCGGCCGGGAAAGGCTATGCCGGCGGCGATCGCATAGCTGAGGCCGCAGGACATGGAGGCAAGCGCACCGGAAACGCCAAAGGCTTGCCCCGCGCGGAGATCGACATGACGGGCGGCAAGCTCCGTGTTCTGGCCGGAATCGGTGGCCAGAATCGCATTCTCCGCAAGACGTTCGCCGAAGGCACGCGCGACGCGTTGCGGCTTGAGAGGATGAGACAAGGCGTCTTCGGACTGGCGCATCATCTCGCGCCATTTGCGCATCGAGCCTTGCGCCGTCGCCAGGAACTCGCCGTCGGCTTTCTGCTTCAGCCGCTTGTTGAGGGCGCGCAAGGTCTCCGCCGCATCGCCGACCAGACCGGCTTCGACCGGAAAGCGCAGGCCGATGCGCTGCGCATCGCAATCGATCTGGACGCCACGCGCCTTGCCCGGCCGGGGGTAGTACTCGATGTAGGGGAAGGTCGAGCCGACGATGAGCACGGCGTCGCATGCTTCCATCGCCTCCTGCGATGGCAAGGTGCCCAGAATGCCGATGCCGCCAGTGGTGTAAGGATGGTCGTCCGGCAGCACCGCCTTGCCCAGCAGCGCCTTGACCACCGGCGCCAGCAACAGCCGCGCCGATTCTTCAAGCTCGGCCGCCGCGCCGATCGCTCCGCGTCCCGCAAGGATCGCCACGCGCGCTGCGTCGTTGAGAATGGCCGCGGCCTTGTCCAACTCCGCGTCTTGCGCGACGCAGTGAGGAGCGAACATGCCCTGCGGCGTGTGCGCCGGCCGGTTGCGCTTGGATCGCTTGGCCGCGTCGGCGGGCTGTTCCTGGATATCGCTGGCGATTGAAAGATGGGCGACGCCCCTGCGGGCGAGCGCGGTGCGGCAGGCGAGGCTTGCCACGTTCTCCATATGGGCCGCGTCCGAGACCTGGACGTTGTAGACGCTGACGTCGTTGAAGACGCGGGTGAGATCGACATCCTGTTGCGTGAATGTCTCGATCAGGTCATGGAACTGCATGCCGGTAATTGCCAGCACCGGCGCCTGGTCGAGCTTGGCGTCGTAGAGGCCGGTGAGAAGGTGAGTACCGCCGGGCCCCGACGTTGCGAGGCACACGCCGAGCTTGCCTGTCCATTTGGCGTAGGCGCAAGCCATGAAAGCGGCCGATTCCTCATGCCGCACCTGGACGAAGGATATCCTGTCCCGGTTTTTGCGCAGCGCCTCCATGATGCCATTGATGCCGTCGCCGGGCAGGCCGAACACGACTTCGACGTTCCAGGCAATCAGGGTGTCGACGAGGATTTCGGCTGCGTTGGGCATGGCGAGGCTCCGCTGTTGGCTTCCGAACCGGTAAGACCACGGTTGGTTCCCTCGTCGGATCGGGCCGGGCCGGCGGCCACAAGGAACAAACCTGATTGCAAGGGGTTGGGCGGCCACTGCAATGTGCTGCTCTGAGGAGGATCTGTGGAAGAGCCTGTTTTCTGCGACACGCCGCTGCTGCGGGTCGCCTATGTGAGCGGCGGATCCGAGGACGGAGCGCCTGTGCTGCTCCTTCATGGCTGGCCGGACGATGCGACCACTTTTGCGGACGTGTCGCCATTTCTTCACGCCGCGGGCTTTCGCACCTTCGCGCCATGGCTGCGCGGGTTTGGAGGAACTGTGTTCCACTCAAACGAAACGATGCGCTCAGGCGAGATCGCCGCCATGGCGCAGGACGCGCTCGACTTTGCCGATGCCATCGGCCTCGAACGGTTCGCGGTTGTCGGCCACGACTGGGGGGCACGCATCGCCTACCTGCTCGCCTCCGTCTTTCCGCAGAGGATAAGATGCTGCGCGGCGCTTTCGCTGGGATGGCAACCCGGCTCGCTTCCGACGCCGTCTTTGGAGCAGACGAGGGCCTTCTGGTACCAGTGGTTCATGGCGACCGAGCGCGGCGAGGAGTTCGTGCGACAGCACGGCCACTCCTTCGCGCGATTCCAGTGGGGCAGCTGGAGCCCGCCAGGCTGGTTTGACGACGCGCTGTTTGAACGTGTGGCGAAGTCCTTCAAAAATCCGGACTGGCCGGATGTGACGCTGCATTCCTATCGCGTGCGCTGGGGGGAGGCGGATCCCGATCCGCGCTACGCTGAACTCGCGCGCAAGCAGGTTGAGGCGGAGGTCATCTCGGTGCCGACACTGGTCCTTCATGGCGATGACGACCGCGTCGTTCTGCCGGGTTCGTCCGAAGCCAAGGAGAAGTATTTCTCGGCAAGCTACGAACGTGGGCTTCTGCCGGGCGTCGGCCACTTTCCGACCCGCGAGGCGCCTGAGCAGACCCGAGAGGCGCTGGAGAGCTTCCTGATAAGCTTCGGCAGGCAATAGGCTGCGCCGACGATATTCGGGACAACTGCGCCCGAGAGGAAGTTCGTCGGTCCAGCAGACTGGCGGGACAGGAACCTTTTTCCCATCAGTGGGTTAGTGGGGAAGGCATTAACCCATGTTAGGGGAACGGCCGTGACACGCAAGCTTCGTGAGGAGCCCTCCAAGATCACGACGCCGGAGCGCGAGACGAGCGTCGCGTTGGAGGCGCTGGGATGCGAGAATGCACCGTCTCGAATGTTGGCACTGGCGCGTAAGCTCGACGCCGCGATAGCGTTGCGGACGCGCAAAGCCCGCCCGAATTGATTGTCGACCGGGACGTTCCGATCGCAACGATGCGGAACAATCATGGCCGGCAGTTGTTCGTCTCCAAACCTTCCATGAGGCGGTCGGATGAAGGGCATAATTCAAAGCCTGATTGCCGAGTTCCTGCCGCGATGGTGGCGCCGAAAATCTCGCGCCCCGGCACCGAGGCAAGCGCCGGTTCGTGTGTTCTCGCGGGTAGAATCGGACAGTTCCCAAGCGAGCGGGGCAGGGGAAGAATCGGATGGAGGTCCGAGATAGCGCAAGCTGGGGCATGCCCGCTCCGCCGGCTGAAACATTCGTCCCGATTGCTCGTTCGGCAACATCATTTCAGCGGGCGGGAGGGGACACCGAAAATGCCGAAGACAGTTTTCCTAGGGGACGCTAAAGCCGTGGTTGAGTGCGGACCAGGGCTGGTTAAGCTTACGCCCGGCAATTCAGCGCGCTCTTTCATGGAAGCTTGCCGCAAGCTCCGGCTGTGGACGAGAAGAATGCCGTCCAACTCTGAATGTTCACCACACGCTGGAAACGTGAAACTTTCTCCGGAACATTTCTGTCGCCTGCCGGTTCGAAGGGGGATCGCCCCTCCCTCTAGCGATCCAGGGTCCCATCAGGCCCATGGCCCGTTGCCGCATGCAGGCAGCGGGCCTTCTTCGTCTGGATCACCGCGTGGATCTTCGATTGCCGCGGGGCCCCCAAACCGGGCGCAAGGGGAACAAGCGGGAGATCTCCGGGTTCCTCTGAGATAGCGGGAAATGTCAACCAGGAGGCCGCAATGAGCGAGGCTATGACGACCTCAAATCACGAAGTGATCCGAGCTTGGATCGAGGCGCGCGAGGGCAAGCCTGCCGTCGTCGCCGGGCCGGGGAAGGGCGCGATCCTGCGGGTCGATTTCGGCGCAGGCGACGAAGATCTGAGACCGATCGAATGGGAAGACTTCTTCAAAGTGCTGGACGACGACAATTTGGCGTTCGTCCATCAGGACATGACCGCGGAGGGTACCATCAGCCGCTT
This sequence comes from Mesorhizobium sp. Ca11, assembly GCF_020165275.1. Taxonomy (NCBI): domain Bacteria; kingdom Pseudomonadati; phylum Pseudomonadota; class Alphaproteobacteria; order Hyphomicrobiales; family Phyllobacteriaceae; genus Mesorhizobium; species Mesorhizobium sp. Ca11. Next base: position 116,309 of record NZ_JAIUHU010000002.1, read on the forward strand.
CAACAAATTCATCGCGCGCGAATAGGCCTCCAGGAAAGAACGGATATCGCGCTCGAACTGTCACTGAGCCCCCGGCATCTTGCTGGCATCCTGCGGATTCTTCGTGATGCCGGCGGCCGGCGAGGTATCCTGCGGCGCGTTCCCGCCCTGGTTTTGCTCGGGTGCCCGTTTGACGGGCGCTGTTTGCCAGCCTGTGCCGACATAGACGAAGGCCCAATAACAGAGCACCAGGACCACCGCAGCCAATATCAGTGGCAGAAGCACCCGTCTCATGTCGAACTCCTGGCTGGCTTTGCGTCTGTTGTGGCCGCCGACGGCGAGGTTAGGTCGTCCTTCGGCGCGCCGCTTCCCGTTCGACATCCTCAGCCGAATAACTGCCGGCAGCCGGATCGAAGGCTGCCCACCCGTCCGCTTCATATTCGCTGCGGCGGTCGGCGATGTTGACTGACGCGGAGCTGTGAAGGACTTCCCGGGCTTCCGAAGCGAGGTCGTCCTCGACGCGAGCCGTCACCAGCGTGCCGCCGCGGCGGACGCCTTCGGCATAGACATGCGCGTCTTCCTCCGGCACGCCGGCATCGGTCAGGCTGCCGATAATGCCGCCGGCCGCGCCGCCCACAATCGCTCCGGCGACGGCGCCCGCGGCTGTCGACGCCAGCCAGCCGGCCGCGACGACCGGCCCGACGCCCGGTATCGCCATGGCGCCCAGGCCTGTTGCCAGACCTCCGGCGCCGCCCACGACCGCACCGATACCGGCGCCGCTGGCGGCATCCTCGGCGGCCGACGATTGCGTGTTTCGATACCAGCCGCGGGCATTGTTGGCCATGATGCTGATGTCGGATGACGGGACGCCAATGGATTCCAATTCGCCTACCGCGTCAGCGGCGTCATCATAGTCGTCGAACAGCGCGGTGATCGTTTGCATGTCGGTTCTCCTGTCTATTGTTGGCCGGCGAAGACGTTGCCCTGATAGTCGAGTGCAACGGAGGTGCCCTTGCCGTCCTTCGTCGCCTGGCCACGCCAGATGCCCTGCTCGTCCTTGGCGAGCGCTGACACGTCCGCATAGCCGGCATCCTGGATGCGCTTCTTCGCCTGCGCCTCGGTGAAGCTGTTTGCGCCGGGAACCGGAGCGGGTGGTTTGGGTGTCGATGCCGATTTGACCGCCGGCATGCTCGCGCTGGCGCGGGCGATCTTCTCGATCATGTCCTGATGCATTTTCAGTGTCGGCAGGGTTTCCGTCGCGAAAGATTTGAGCGCGGGATTGTCTCCGTCCTTGGCGTAGGCCTCGAACAGGCCGACCGCGTCCGCATGTGCCTTGCGCTGCATCTCCACGTAAGGCTGATCCAGCGAGGCCGTCGTGCTCTGCAACCGTTCCAGATCGCTCTTATGCTCCGCATCGGATCGCGTCGGTAGCTGCAATTTCTGCTCGGCGGCGATCTTCTGCAGTTTGGCGTTCGCTGCGCCGTGGTCGGTGATCATCCGCTTGGCGAAATCCTTGATCTGCTGATCCTTCGCATTGTCTTGCGCGATCTTGCTGGAATCCACTTCGAACATCCCGCCGATGGCAGCCTTGTCGACGAAGGTCTGCGCGTCGTCGGCCGCGAAGGCCGGAAGGGCAAGCATCAACGCGACGGCCGTCGATGGAACGAGCAACATACGCATGCTCATGGCTGAAGGCTCCCTGCTGTTTGATGGGGCCCGAACCGCTATTCCCGGCCTTTGTTCCGCGACAGACTTGTGGCGTTTCAAAAGGCCAAAATGGAATCCGCCAGCTCTGGCCGGCCGGGTTTCTGATCGATCGACCATGGCGAAGCCCGGTCAGCGGGCAAGAGAGGAGCCGGTGAATTCGTCGATGAGGATCGGCCCTTTTTTCAACGGAGACGGGCCTTTGCTTCAATCAAGCGCTCGGAGTCGAGGCGAAACCGGCCTTTGTCTCAGAGCTCTGCTCGCGGGTGGAACGAAAGCCGAATCCGGGAATTACCTACAAGCACTGAAGATTACTTGCAGGAGGAACAAATGGGACGAGGTATTCTACTCTGGCTGCTCGGCGTTCCGATTCCGATCATTATCCTTTTGATGCTTTTCGCGCGGTAGGAGCGGACAATGACCAATGCCTTTTCCGCGGTCGACGAAGCCGCGGTCGAAACATCTTCGTCTGCCGTCAATTGGGGACCTATCGTGGCGGGCGCTTTCGCCGCGGCCACTCTGACGCTCGTCCTCATGCTCGTCGGTTCCGGGCTTGGTCTGACGATGATGTCGCCCTGGGGCAGCGCTTCGCTGACGACATTCGCCGTGTCGACCGCGGTCTGGCTGGTCATAGTGCAATGGCTGTCATCCGCGCTTGGCGGCTATATTGCCGGACGGCTTCGCACCAAGTGGGTCAACGTTCATACCGATGAGGTGTATTTCCGCGATACCGCGCACGGATTCCTGGCCTGGGCGCTTGCCACCTTGCTGGTGGCCACCGTCCTTGGTTCGGCGATCTCGGGAATTGTCGGCACTGGCGCCCAGGCGACGACCGGCTTGTTGAGCGGCGCCGCAGCCGGTGCAGCTTCGCAGGCCTCGTCGGCGCAGTCGCCATCCGCCAATGATTTGGCTGGATATTTCGTCGACGCGTTGTTCCGGCCGGCCGATAACGCAGCCGCTGCAACACCACCGGCCGGCACGCCTCAGAACAATGCCGATGCCGCTGGGCAGGCAACACGCATACTGGCAATCAGCGCTGCGAACGGCGAAATGAGCGCGAATGACAAGGCATATCTTGCCCGCCTGGTGGCATCGCGGACGGGCCTGCCACAGGCCGATGCGCAGAAGCGGGTGGACGACGTCCTCGCCAGCGTCGAGGAAGCCAAGAACAAAGCCAAGGCGGCCGCCGACAAGGCCCGCAAGGCAAGCGCCACCACTGCTCTGGTTGGCGCATTGTCGCTGGTGATCGGCGCCTTCATCGCGGCCGTTGCGGGAGTGCTTGGCGGCCGGCAAAGGGACGAGGACGAGGCTCGCTTTTTGAGAAGCAGCTGACGGGTCATCGCGCCTAGTCTGGAAGAGGGCGGCAACCATGTCTCCGACAGCCGTGGTCGTGCTACTGGCCGCCTATGGCCTCGAGCGGAATGGCAGCCGTGAAATTGAGCCCGCTCGGCGCGAGCCGCAAGTCCACTGTCGCTCCGAGCTCGTACGGCAAGGTGCCCTCCAGAACCTCCAAGCCGAAGCCGCGCCGCTCGACGGGTTTGAAATCGTGGGATCCGCTCTCTATCCATTTGAAATGGAGCAGGTCCTCTTCGAGCTGCCATTGGATGTCGATGCGGCCCGCGCGGCTAGACAGTGCTCCGTATTTCAGGGCGTTGGTCGCTAACTCGTGGATGGCCAGTCCCATTGTCTCGGCGGCCTTGGGCGCAAGCGTCACGGGCGGACCGTCGATCGTCAGGTTCTCGCCTTCCCGGCCGCCCGCAGCACGCAATTCTTCCGCCACGATCAATGCCAGACTGATACCGATCGACGGGCGGCGTGTGATGGCCGCCTGGACCCGGGCGAAGGCGTTGATGCGGCCTTCCAGATGGGCCGCGGCTTCGTCCAGGGATTCGCTCTTCTCCATCGTGCGCCGCACGATCGAGCGGATGATGGCCAGCGTGTTGCGCACGTGATGCTGCAATTCGGCGAAGCGGGCCCGGTGTTGTTCCTCGCATTCCTTCTGACGCGTGATGTCGTGACCGATGCCCCCGATCCGGGCGACCTTTCCCGCTTCATCGCGCATCGGAAAATCGGCGTTGCGCAGCCAGCGTGTCTCATTGTCGGCCGGCCGGCATATACGGTATTCGAAGGTGACGCTTTCGCCGTCGCGAATGCGCTCGATCTGGGCCAGCACATGCTCGCGGTCTTCAGGCAGGACAACGTCGATCCAGCTGGCGAAGTTGTCGCCGGCTAGGGCCTTTTCACGGCTCATGCCGTAAATGGCGTCGAAAGCCGGGCTCAGATATTCCCACTGCAGCGTCTCGGCGTTGCGAATCCAAAGCACGTCCGAGGCGGCCTCTCCGAAATCCTGCAGGTTCTCCTCGCTTGCGCGCAGCCCGGCTTCGGCACTCGCATGCTCGTGCAGGGCCGCCTGGACCTCGGCCAGGCTGCGTTCAAGCGGCTCTTTGGGCGGACCCTTTGACATCACTCTTCATTGGCATCGAGATGCCTGCCTTCGCGATCGAGATGCAGATAATTGGGATTGAACAGGGCGACGTCCTGCAATGCTTGAAGGTTGGGAATGGTCAGCGTCCTGTCCTTCAGCACGATGAGGTTCGAGGCGCGCAGCTCCTGCAGGGTGCGATTCACATGAACCGTCGACATGCCCAGCGTCTCGCCCAGTTCCGTCTGCGTCAGCGGGAACTCGCAACTGCTGTTGCTCGTGCAGCCGGCGGCCTCCAGCCGGATGAACAGCTCGCATAATAAATGCGCCATGCGCTCCAGTGCATCGCGCTGACCGAGGTTGACCGTCCACTCGCGCTGTATCGCTGCTGCGACGAGCGATTCCCACCACAGTGCCTGGGTGATGCGCGGATGCCCGATCATCATTTCGTCGAAGGCCGTGCGCGAGATTTCCGACACCACGACCGGCGTGATGGCGCCGATAGAGTGGTCCATTTCCTTCAGGACGAAGACATTCAGATCGCACAGGTCCCCAGGCAGGAAAAATGCGATGATCTGCCTCCGGCCGTCTTCGAGGGTCTTGTAGCGGCAGGCCCAGCCCTCGCTGATCAGATTGATGAATTCGGGCTTCTCGCCCTCGTGGATGATATCCTCGCGCGCGGCGAAACGTCGAACCCGTTGCGCCGCTATTCTGAGCAGCATGTCCTTGTCGGCCTGCGAAAGCCGCGTGAACTTCTCGAGCTTCCGGATCAGAGGCCGCCTCATCCTTATCCTTCTTGTCCGTGATACACAGAACGATCGGGCAACGACCTTACCTATGTTAACGTCCCTTTGCCGCGGACGACTGCGCGCAGGAAGCGCATATGGACGAGAAAGTCGCCGATGCTCGCGCACCGTCCTGGAGACGCGTATTTTCCTGAGCAGGATACCACAGCCGCGATTTTCGCGCTCGGTTTCACGGCTATTGATCCCGTCGCGGCCAGCCACGAGGCCTTGGAAGCGCCTGGTCAAGATCGCGTCGAAATGGGCATGACCGATCTCGACGGCCGGACCGCCGATTGATCATGCGTCGTGAGCCAAGCGCTGAGAAGCGGCTGCCGCGGGTGTGCGCCACCGGCTACGACGCGGCCGCGCCCCTCTCGTGTTGCCAATCGCAGCTGGACAAGCCCACTGCCGACCAATCCGGAGCGTCACCCGCTGGACATGGCGCGCCGGCCTTGCGGCCCCTTGAGAGATCCTCGCCGGATTAGACCGACATCAAGTCGAAGCTGACGGCGTGTCCATGCTTGACGGCCGACCGCGCGATCATGTTGCTCAATTGAGGAGACTCTATCGAGCAATCCGGCATGACAGTCAGGATGGCCCGCGTGGCCGCGGCCACCGACACCGGCGAGCGGTGCGAGGAACGCGTTTCCATATAGTGCTCGATGAGTTCGTTCAGCCGGACAGGATGATATTTGATCACGCCGCACCTCCCTAAGCCGCGCTTATTCTCTTGCAGCCAACGAATGCTCCCGGTCTCGCGGTCGCGCATTAACCCATGAGAGGGAGTCGGGAAAATTCTTTGAAGCTTCGACGGTGCAACGACACGTCTGGAGACGTTGGCGCTTCGATCAATCACACTGGCTTTGCGCGCGCATTCCCTTCGCCTGCGGCTTCAGCCAGACGCATCCGCGCCAGGTCATTCCGGGCTAACGGGAACCGAGCGCCTTGGCTTCGCGCTCCAGCGTCGCGCGGTCATTGCCGTGTTTGCGAATAAGCTCCCGGGCTTCGGGCATCGTCAGCTGGAATTTCCGTGCGAAATACGCGACCTCATATTCTTCATCGCCCGATACGCGGTCGCGGTCGCGGAAATCGCGCTTGTTCTTGTCGTCGGCCATCACCGTTCCTCCTGGTTGAAGAACAACGTCCGCCGGTAAACGTTCCGTCGGCCGCTGCACGGAACATGCGGCTCGGTGCGGTTCGGGAGTCCCCCCTCGCACCCGCCGGCGTACCGAGCGCCTGATCGGAGAAACGGCATGGCCATCGTGGGGAGCCGCCTTTTTGCTGGAACGATCCCGCTGGGCTGCTGGCTCAAATCGGGGCGGGCAAAATCTCGGCTCGCCCATGGCGGACCCGCCGGGATGCGTCTGATCTCAGCTCTGGTCGCGAAGCAATATTCTGGCGTCCTCGGCAGCAGCGATGAAAGCCTGGCGTGCGACCCTTGGCGGCTCCTGATTGCGCAACACCGCAAGGCAGGCCTGGATCGCGCGGCGCCGTGTCCTCAAATGAGGCTTGGGCCAATCGTGCAAAAGCACGTCAGCCGCATCCAGCACCGACACGACGACGCGGTCACGGTCGATGCGACCTGGCTGCACCACGACCGGTTTGCGAAAACGTTTGCTGCGATAGCGCATGGCCGCTTTGCCGCTGAAACGGTGATCGGACACGGCATCATCCTTCAATCGGCGTTTGCGACAACAACCTATGTTAAGGCGGCGCGATCGATCGTGGCGCAGAGTGCGGCGGCCTTAGTTCCCTCACCGAGGCAGGCCCGGTCTGCGCTCCTGTGTCACCAACGAGGATAAGCAGACCGGGCTTTCAATTGGCTCCGCAATGCCTGCGGAAGGCCTTCAGCGATCCCATTCTCCATGGAAAGCGCGCTTCTTCAGTAAACATGGACGCGAGCATGGGCACGGCCGTGAGTGGAGATCGGCTTGACTGTCGCCTCGCACGGACGGTGGGCGGAACATTTGGCCGCCAACTCGGTTAGCCGGACGACCGACCGCCTCCAACCGGGAAGGAAAAGCCATGTTCGGCATCGATCTGTGGGCCTTCGTCGTGATCGGTGGGCCGATTATTCTCCTGCTCGTGCTCGTTTATGCTCTTTTGACTCGCCGGCACCGAGGACCGGCCGAACGCCGCGAGAGCGATCGTGCAACCGAGCGCCTATACCGCAAGCAAGGGGACTGAGGTGAGGCTCACCCACAGTCGCCGGCGACGGAACCAGCCGGTCAGGTTGCTGTTTACATCCCGGATGAAGATTTGAGCTCGGAGCAACGGTCGATGGCCGATGACGAGTTGCCGGGCGTGCTGGCGACGCTGCCTGTGATCGACGCCAAGGCGGAGCCGACGCTGAAGAGCGCGGAGGCGGAAGCTTTCTATACGCACGCGATCCGCGAGCTCGCCGCCACCGACATTCCTTTTCTGGTTGCCGGGACATATGCGGTGAGCGCCTATACCGGCGTCGTGCGCCAGACCAAGGACCTCGATATCTTCTGCAAGGCAGGCGATTGTCCGCGCATCCTCGCCCATTTCAAGGATATCGGCTACGCCGTCGTGATCGAGGACGATCGCTGGCTGGGGAAGGTCTTCGAAGGTCCGCATTTCTTCGACGTGATCTTTGCTTCCGCCAACGGCACCATGCAGGTCGAGGACCAGTGGCTGGAGCATGCCCGGCAGGTCGAGCTACTGGGCAGCCGGGTCAGGATCATCGGACCTACGGAACTTATCTGGTCGAAATGCTTCATCCAGGACAGGGGACGGCACGACGGCGCCGATATCGCCCATACTATCCTCAAGGCACATGAGCAGATCGACTGGCAAAGGCTGCTGTCTTATCTCGACATTCACTGGGAGGTGCTGCTGATGCAGTTGCTGAATTTCCGCTGGATCTATCCCAGCGAACGCGACCGCATTCCCGACTGGTTGCTTGACGATCTGCTCGACCGGCTCGCCAGGCAGCGGCAATTGCCTTCACCGAGGATGAAGATCTGCCGCGGTCGACTGCTGTCGCAGGTCGACTACGAGATCGATGTCAAGGAATGGGGTTTTGCCGGTGTCGGCGGCGTTGGAGAATTTCACGATGGCTGAACAAAGCAGGGCAAGCAAAACGAGCGGAAACGGCAAAATCAAAGTCGCCGCGGTAGGCGATCTGCATGTTCAGGAAGATGCCCAGACCTCCCATCGCGACCTGTTCGGCGAGGTTTCGCGCGAAGCCGACATCCTGGTGCTTACCGGCGACCTCACCAATCTCGGCAAGCCGAAGGAGGCCGAGCTTTTGGCGGAGGATCTCCGGGCCTGCTCGATTCCCGTGGTCGCGGTGCTCGGCAACCACGACTACGAATCCGGTTGCGCCGAGCAGATAGCGGCGACACTTCGCCAGGCCGGCGTTTACCTCCTCGACGGACAGGCGACGGAACTGATGGAAGTCGGCTTTGTCGGCGTCAAAGGTTTTGTTGGCGGGTTCGGCTCGAGGATGCTCGGGTCCTTCGGTGAGCCGGCAATCAAGGCCATGGTGGCCGAGAGCGTCAGCGAGGCGATGCGGCTGGAAAACGCCATGCGGCAAGTCCGCGCCAAGCGGACGCTTGTTGTGCTTCACTACGCCCCGATCGTGGAAACGGTCGCTGGCGAGCCGCCTGAAATCTTCCCGTTCCTCGGCTCTTCCCGGCTGGCCGAAACGATCGACCGGTTCAAGGTGAGCGCCGTCGTGCATGGTCACGCGCATCGAGGCACCTTCGAAGGTCAAACTCCCGGCGGCGCGAAAGTCTACAACGTCGCCATGCACGTCGCGAAGCCGACGGGCCGGCCCTATGCGCTGCTCGAGATCTGAGCCGGCCAGCGACTTGGTGACCGGGCTAGACCTCGTCGAACTGGCTGCCTTCCTTGGAAGGGCCCGCGGTGTGGACAGTCCCCAAGGAGCGGATGAAGCGCTCGAAGGCGCACAATGTTTCTCTGTCGCGCCAAGCGCGTGCGGGAACCGACCTGCACATGTACGGAACGCTCTGGCTTCTCACGCAGGGGGAGTCCCGCAAGACGAAGCGCGTGCGGCTCTTCACCGACTTCATGTCCCGCAGGCTTGCCGCGCACGCGCCGCTTCTCGCCGGGCTGTCCATATCGCGCGACTGACGCGCGGCAGGTCGCCGGAGACGCTTGCGCATCTGATGGTTCGGGCGACGGCAGCCTTCAACGCGGGAAACTTTTTGAGCGGCCACGGTCTCTTACGGTTTGACGCTTTTGTCGCCATAGCCGCCCCATGCAGCCGGCGCGCTTGCGGCCTGCGCCGCTTGAGCGGGATTGAGCGCAGCATTCCACTTCGCAGGCCAGCGGTATCTGGATAGGGCTCTATGTGGCGATGAGCTTGGCCAGACGATCCGATGCCTCGGTTCCACTCACTCCAAGGTCGCGAACGCTGCTCATGTGATTGGCACCGGAGAGGGCGGTTTGAGAGACTGCCAGCCCTTGTTTTCGCAGATGCTTCGCAAATGCCTCGGCCTGGCTGTGGAACGGCGGCGTTTCCTCGGCTCCAACAGCAATCTCGACCTCTACGGCGGGATCGAAGCGATGTGTCAGCGGCGACAGGCTGGCGGCCTCCTCGTCCGTTATGGCGATCTCGGCGGCAAGGAAGGAGGTCTGCAGAGGCTTCAGCTCGTACAAGCCGCCAAGCAGCAGCGCGCCTTTGACGCTTGATGATCGGCCGTCATCGTTGAACAGCATCGTCGCCAGATGGGCGCCGGCGGAGTGCCCGCTGACCGTCAGGCGCCCGCAATCGCCGCCATGCTCGGCGATGTGCTCGAGCACCCAACGCTTGGCTCGGCGCACCTGCTCGACGATGGCGGCCATCCTCACCGAGGGCATCAGTGAATAGTCGACGATGATCGCGATCGCGCCCGCCCGCGTCACCGTGTCCGCGACATAGGAATAATCGCGCTTGGAGAACATGCGCCAGTAGCCGCCGTGGATGAACATGTGCACCGGCAGGCGATCGCGTTTTCCCAGGGGAAAGAACAGATCGACGGTTTCGGCGGCGTCCGGTCCGTAGGCGATATCGGCGACGCTCGGGATTTTCGCCCGGGTCTCCGCGCTGCGGCGAACGATCTCTGCGACGATATCGTCGAACTCCGTAACGTGGTCGCGGATGCGAAACGGATCCCTGGTCACGCCTGCGCCCTCACATCGTCACGGCGATATATTTGGCTTCCAGGAACTCGCTGATGCCGTGCTTTTGCCCGCCTTCGCGTCCCAGGCCGCTCTGCTTGACGCCGCCGAAGGGAGCCGCAGGGTCGGACATCAGGCCCCGATTCAGCGCTATCATACCCGACTCGATCCTTGATGCCACGCGCATGCCCTTGGCCAGATCGCGCGTATAGATATAGGCCGCCAACCCGTATTCGGTGTCGTTGGCGCGCGCGATGACTTCGGCCTCATCGTCGAAGCGCATGATTGGAGCGACGGGACCGAATATTTCCTCGTGCGCCATCTCCGCATCCGGGGCAACGTCGCAAAGAACCGTCGGCGGGTAGAAAAAGCCCTTGTCATCCGAGGCTGCGCCTCCGCACAGCACCTTTGCACCGCGACGGACCGCGTCTTTGACGAGCCGGTCGATTTTCTCGATGGCTTTGCGAGTGATCATCGGGCCGCATTCGGTCTCGACGTCCGTGCCGGGGCCTACCTTGAGGGCGGCCATGCGCTTGCGCAGTCCCTCCGCGAACGCATCATGGATACCCGCCTGGACATAAAGCCGGTTGGCGGCAGTGCATGCTTCGCCGGCGTTGCGCATCTTGGCAATCATCGCTCCGTCGAGCGCTGCCTCCAGGTCGGCGTCGTCGAACACGACAAAGGGAGCGTTGCCGCCAAGCTCCATCGAACAGGAGATGACGTGCCTGGCTGCTTCGGCCAGAAGAACGCGCCCAACGCCGGTGGAGCCGGTGAACGAGAGTTTGCGCACTCGCGGGTCGGCGAGCATGGCAGCGGTCAGCGGTCCCGGATTGGACGTGGTGAGAACGTTTACGACACCGGGCGGGACGCCGGCGTCCTCATACAGCGCGGCAAGCGCATAGGCAGTCAGCGGCGTTTCGCTGGCGGGCTTCAGGATCACGGTACAGCCGGCTGCGAGCGCCGGCGCGATCTTGCGTGTGGCCATGGCAGCTGGAAAATTCCATGGCGTGATGAGCACACATATGCCTATCGGCTGGTAGTCGATGACGATGCGGTTTGCGCCGGAAGGCGCAAGGCCGAACTCGCCGCTGATGCGAACCGCTTCCTCGGCGTTCCACCGAAAGAACTCGGCCGCATAAGCGACTTCGCCGCGTGCATCGCGCAGCGCCTTGCCGTTCTCCAACGAAATCAGCACGGCCAACGTTTCCGCCCGCTCGGTCATCAGTTCGAAGCAACGTCTCAGGATCTCCGACCGTTTGCGTGGGGCAGTTTCGCGCCAGGCAGCCGCCGCCTTGGCCGCGGCGTCGACGGCGGCCGCGGCGTCAGCCAGCGTAGCATCGGGAACGGCTGCGATGACGGATTCCGTCGATGGATCGACCACCTCGATAACGCGCCGGTCCGACGAGGGCCGCCATTGCCCGCCAATATAGAGCCCGTGTGAGAACGTGGCATATTCGGACACGTCCTCCTGATCCAAAAGCCCTGGAGAAGCGTTCATCAGGTGTCTCCTGTTTCACATCAGACTGGCCGGCATATCGCCGTCATAGGCCGCTCGCACCAGCCGTCGCATCGCGGCGGCGTCGAAAGGGCGGGGGTTGTTCTTGATCAGGCGGTCGATGCCGAGCGCCTGCTCGGCGGTCCACTCGATCTTGCCGGCAGGCAAGCCCAGCTCGGCCAGCGTCCGTGTGATGCCGATCGCGCCGAAAAGCCGTGAGACCTCTGCGATGGTCGCGGAAGCCCTGTCCTTGAGTTCAATGTCCGCCTGGGGCAAACCGAGCGCGGCGCCGACCTCTGCAAACTCACCGGCGGCGGCGGGCAAGTTGTAGTTCATCACATAGGGAAGCATGGTCGCCACCCCCAACCCATGCGGCGTGTGGGTGAGCGCGCCAACCGGATACTGCACGGCATGGGCGGCGGCCGTCCCGGCCGTGCCGAAGGCGCAGCCGGCCGCCAAGGCGCCCATCATCACGTCGGCGCGCGCATCCTCGTCCGCACCGTCCCGGTAGGCCCTTTCCAGGCTGCGGCCAAGAAGCTTGACGGCCAATAGCGCGAAATGGTCGGTGAGAGCGCTCTTGCCCACAAAGACATGCTGCTGCGGCAGTGTCGGATCGGTTCCGCGTCTCGCCGCCGTAAAGGCTTCGATGGCGTGCGTCAGGGCATCGGCGCCTGCAATTGCCGTGAGCGCGGGCGGGCAAGTCGCGGTCAGCTCCGGGTCGCATAGCGCGACGGCGGCGATGAGGTGAGGACTTGAAATGCCGACCTTCAGCAGGCGCTCCGGATCGGAAATGACGGCTACGGGCGTCACCTCCGAGCCAGTGCCGGCGGTGGTCGGCACGGCAATCAGCGGCAGCGTTGGGCCCGGGACCTTGAACTCGCCATAGTAGTCCTGAAGCCTGCCGCCATGACTGATCAGCAGCGCCGCGCATTTGGCCATGTCGAGGCAGCTTCCGCCACCGATCCCAACGACCATGTCGGGTTTGAAATCCTTCGCCTCGGCAACACAGACCGCGACGCTGTCCCGAGGCACGTCCGGCAGAGTGCGGTCATGGACGAGGATTTCAACCGAGGTATTGCTCAGCGCGGCCATCATCTCGCCGAATATGGCCGTTGCCGCGAAGCGCTCGTCCGTGCAGACGAGCGCGCGCTTGCCATGCCTGGACGCGACCTGCGGCAGCACCTGGCGCTGGCCTTTGCCGAACAAGATCTCACGCGGCAATCGCGCTGCGGCGAACAAGGTCATCGAGTGAACCCTTCCAATGTGGATCGACGATCCATCGCTTCCATTTAGGCGTATCCGCTATAAAATCGTATAGGATATAGGATTGAATTGGCCGGAGCATCGTGTTAGTGGTCCTTCCTGTCAAGAGGCAAAAAGATGCAGAATCCCGATGTGAAGCTTGATGACGACGCGCGGCCGACAGGCAGAATTCAGCGTGCAAACAGCCTCGCGGGAGACGTCTACGAGGCGATCTTCCAGCAACTCATGTCGCTCAAGATCGCGCCGGGGTCCCGGATTACGGTGGACAATCTCGTCCGGGAACTGGATGTCTCGCATACGCCGATCCGCGAGGCTCTCGGGCGTCTGGAAGGCGAAGGCCTGGTGATCAAGACCCATCTGATCGGCTATCGCGCCGCACCGCAGATCACACGCCGGCGTTTTGACGAGCTTTACGAATTGCGCCTTTTGCTTGAGCCTGCCGCCGCGGCCAAGGCAGCGGCCGGCCTGGACGCTGCCCGGCTGGCGGCCCTGCAAGAGGCGGCGGGCGTCATGACCCGCCGCGAGGGCAGGGACGAGCGCCTTCGCTATTCCAACTTCGCCCGCCAGGATGCGATCTTCCATGACAAGATCATGGAGTTCGCGCAGAACGAGATCATCCGCGAGACGCTGAACCACCAGCACACGCATTTTCACATTTTCCGGCTGATGTACCACTCGCGCGTAACCGAGGAGGCTCTCGACGAGCACGAAGCCATTCTCTCGGCTTTCGCAGCCGGCGATGCGAACGCGGCGCGAAGGGCCATGCGGGTGCACATCGAGAACTCGCGCGACAGGCTCCTGCCTGCGTTCGAATAGGCGGCCGGACGTTCCAAGCGGGTGAAACATGCCCTTTGCTGACATCCACAATCCGATGCCCAAAACCCAAGGCGCGCCTTGCACTGCCACGCAACCGAGAGGAAGACCATGCCAGCCAAAAAGATACTGATGCTGACCGGAGAGTTCACCGAGGAATACGAAATCTTCGTCTATCAGCAGGCCATGGAAGCCGTAGGCCACACCATCCATGTCGTGTGCCCCGACAAGAACGCCGGAGACCGGATCAAGACCTCGCTGCACGACTTTGAGGGCGACCAGACCTATACCGAGAAGCCCGGACACTACGCGCTGATCAACAAGACGTTTTCGGAGGCGGAAAGGCAGATCGACCAGTATGATGCGGTCTACTGCGCCGGCGGCCGCGGACCGGAATACATCCGCACCGACAAGCGCGTCCAGGCCATGGTCCGCCACTTCCACGAGACCAGGAAGCCGATCTTCACGATCTGCCACGGCGTGCAGATTCTGATAGCGGTGGATGGTGTCGTGCGCGGCAAGAAGGTCGGTGCGCTGGCGGCCTGCGAGCCGGAGGTCACCCTTGCGGGCGGCACCTATATCGACCTCTCGCCCACCGACGCCTATGTAGACGGCACGATGGTTTCGGCCAAAGGGTGGACCGCACTTGCCGCCTTCATTCGTGAGTGTCTGAAGGTGCTCGGCACGGAAATCCACCATAACTAGCCACTGCCGGCCGCTGCGCTTGAGAAGGCGGGCGACCTGGCACAAATGCAACGGCGGATCCCGGTTTCGGGTCGGATCGCGACGCGTTTCCCGCGGCCTTTGCCAAGGCCGCGACGTCCTTCGATTTAAGTACGAAGCACGCCGTGCTTCGCTTTGCTACCAGCACACGAAGCCGCCATCCACGATAAGATCGATGCCGGTGACGAAAGACGCGGCTCGACTGGCCAGAAACACCGCCGGGCCTATCATCTCCTCGGGTGCCGCGAGGCGACCCATGGGCGTATCGCGCTCGAAGTTCTTCACTTGCTCGGCCACTTCCGGCCTGCGGTTCATCGGGGTCAGCGTATATCCGGGGCTGAGCACGTTCAGCCGCAGTCCGCGGTCCGACCACTCCATCGCCAGGCTCTTGGTCATGTGAATGACCGCTGCCTTGGACGAGTTGTAGTGCGTCTGGAGGAGACCACGGTTGACGATCGAGCCGGATATGGAGGCCACGTTGATGATCGATCCCTTGCGGCGCGGCAGCATCACGCGAGCCTCGGCCTGGCAGGACAAGAACACACCGCCGACATTGATGCCGTAAAGTTCTTCCCATGTGGCCAGCGGCAAGGTCTCGGCCGCGTGTGCGCCGCCTATACCTGCATTGTTGACGGCAACCGTAAGCGCGCCGAGCTCCCTTTCGATACGCTCGACGGCGGTGGCGAGATCGGTTTCCGACGTCACCGAGCCGGTTATCGCAAGCGCCTTGCGGCCCAGCGCGGTGATCCTTTGGGCCGTCGCCTCGAGCCCTCCCTTCGAGGCGTGACCGAAGCACGCGACGTCGGCACCGGCCTCAGCAAGACCGACCGCTATGGCCTGACCGATGCCACTACCGGCGCCGGTGACCAGCGCGACGTCGCCATCCAGTTTGAACAAGTCCATTGGGGTAATTCCTTCCTAATTCGTGATCGCGCAATCGGGCGAACATACAGGAGTCTTGGTCTCGGCTGCGGTTTTTGTCGCACCCCATCCTTGCTGGTCGCTCAAATGCTGCTGCTGAACGTGGCGGCGATCGATCGACACCTCGAGCGCGAACTGCTCCCCTATCCATGATGCGCATCGCACAAATTTCTGTGTCGAGGAACTCACCGGCCGCGAGTGCGAAACGGGAACTTTTGTTCCACTGGCGATTTTGGCTATGCTGCAGATCCGAATTGCCAGAAGGTCGCTGCCATGACGAAATATTTTGCAATCGCCGCGCTCGTGCTTGCCGCAGCAGCCATGATGGCGGGCCCGGCCGCCGCTGGCGAACAGCATCGCTACCGCGTCGTCAAACAGGAGCGTTATGTTCCAGCCAGCGACGACATCATCGAGACGCTGTTCGGCGGTCCGCGCTATTACGATCAGCAGATGACCACCACGGCGGCGGGCGCCTGCGCGTATCACCGCGTCGGACCGGACGCGAATGCGGTGAACTACATCAACGATAACTATTGCGGGAAGTAGGATTCCCTGGGGGCGGCGTTCCTCGGAGCGTTTTCGACAAGCCTCGACCCTCTTTGCGTTATGGTCTCTGCGAACTATTGGAGTTCGCCGGGGTGGCTGTGGTTGGCCGGACGTGCCCTCTTTTGAACCGATCCTCTCGCGGGTCTGCGGGTCATCGCACACAGTCGATCCAAACATTGTATACAATAATGAAGAAAGATGTTGACAATCGATCTCGGCCGGTTTCCCTTACGCTATACGCGCAGCCTACGAGCAAAACACAAAGCGCGATAACCAAGGGGAACTGAAACTATGATCAACCGTCGCTCGACTCTGAAATCAATGGCGCTCGGCGCCGTCTCGACCCTGGCGCTTGCCGCTCTCGGCATTTCGTCCGCGCAGGCTGAAAACAAGGAACTGAAGATCGGCTTCGTCGGCGTTACCAGCGGCCCCGCTGCCGCCTGGGGCACGTCGAACGTGCGCTCGATGCAGACCCGCGCCGCCTGGATCAACGAGACAGGTGGCGTCAAGATCGGCAACGACACCTACAAGATCAATATCGTGACCTTCGACGACCAGAAGGATCCCAAGCGCGCCATCGCCGGCATGGAGAAGATGGCGCAGGAAGGCATCCACTATGTCGTCGGGCCGAATGTCGATGACGGCGCCGCCGCGGTGCGCCCCGTCGCCGAGGCCAACGGCATCATTTATTTTCCCTACGCTTTCCCCAAGGCGCTCTACCAGAAGCCGGCCTCCAATGCGGTGCTCGGGATGATCGCCAACTATCAGTCAGGCCCTGCGATCTACAAATATCTCAAGGAAAACAAAGGCGTGAAGAAGATCGCCTTTGTCGCGGCCAATGAATCCGACCCGCTCAGCCAGCGCGACAGCGGCGTCGAGGCGGCGAAGGCACTTGGACTGGAAGTCGTCGCCCAGAACGACACCTACCAGAATGACACCCGCGACTTCACGCCAGTGCTGACGCCGATCGTCGCCTTGAAGCCCGACCTGCTCGTCCTGTCCGGCGTGGCCCCGGCCAACGCGCCGCTGCTCATCCGCGCCGCCCGCGAGCTCGGCTATGAAGGCCTGATCTCGACGGAAACCGCGCAGGACGCCAAGGTCCTGGAAGAGGGCGCCGGCGAATACGCCAACGGCTTCATCTCCGTCGGCGGCGCCTCCACGCCGGAGATCGCATCGGACGCGATGAAGGAATTCGTCACCCGCTACACCAAGATGTTCGGCGAATACAACGACGAGTCAAACACCAAGGTCTATGCGCTCGAATACATCATCGAGACCTTGAAGGCCAATCCGGCGGCCATCAACAACGTCGAGGAATTCAAGAAGACCATGGACACTTTCTCGGCGCCCAATCCCTTCCTGAAGGGCGACGCGAAGCTCAGCTATGTCGGCATGACCTCCTTCGGCCAGAAGCGCCAGCTTTCGGTGCCGATGGTGGTCAACGAATATAAGGACGGCGCTTTCCAGACCTTGTTTGTCGGTTCCGTCGACTAGCGCCACCTTCGAGCGTCATTCCTCCAGCTTGCCGCGGGGTCCGATAGGCCGGACCCCGCGGAAGATCGAAGGTATCCATGGAACAGGTCATCGCCAACGGATTGTATCTCGGTGCCCAATACGCGCTGATCGCGCTGGGCTTGACCCTGATCTTCGCCCTGATGAACGTGCTCAATTTTGCTCACGGGCAGATGTATGTGCTGGGCGGGTTCATCACCTACACTGTCTACGGCCAGCTCGGCCTGCCTTTCGTGGTCGCGCTGCTCGCCTCCGGCGTCACGCTCGCCATCATCGGCGCGCTGATGGAGAAATTCCTCTTCCGCACTGTCATCAGGCGCAGCCATCGCGAGGAGAGCACCATGCTGCTCGCCGCCGCGACGGCCTTCTTCTTCGACGCCGTCATCCTGCTTCTGTTCGGCGAAAAGCAGCGCGGCGTTCCCAAGATAGTCAAGGGCGTCTTCAACGATGCCGGCATCATCATGCCTTACGATCGCATGGTCGTCGGCGTGCTGGCGATCGTCTTCATCGCCGCCTTCGTGCTCTATATGCAGTACAGCCGGGTTGGGCGGGCCATGCGCGCGCTTGCCCAGGATCGCGTCGCGGCCCAGCTGATGGGCGTCCGCGTCGATCGCTATTCGATGATCGGCTTTGCCATGGGCGCCATGCTCGCGGGCGTCGTCGGCGGGCTGCTGGTCACCATCACCGGCGTCAATTCGGGCATTGGCGGGCCGATCTCGATCAAGGCCTTCCTGATGGTGATGATCGGCGGCGCCGGCGTCGTCGGCGGCGCGATCGCCGGCGGCTTCATCCTGGGCATGATGGAGTCGGTCGGGCTCACCGTGCTGCGCGAATATGGCGACGTGACCTACCTCGTCATATTCGCTGCCCTGATGGTGTTTCTGTCGATCCGTCCCAACGGGCTGATGGGCAAACCGTGGGGTTGATGGCGCCATGACCCGCAACCGCAACATCAAAATCGCATCGGTTGCGGCCTTCCTGGCGATCGTCTTCATCGCCGTGCCGGCCGCGATCTCGGCAAGCGGCCGTTTTGATCTCTACTACACGCTGACCTCGGTGGCGCTGCTCAGCATCGCCAGCGCAGGTGTCTGGCTCACCTTCTATATCGGCCGCATCAACATCGGCCAGGGTGCCTATGCGCTGATGGGCGGCTACGTCTCGGCCATACTGGTGATGAACCATGGCTGGTCGTTCTGGCTGACGCTTCCTGTCGCAGGCCTGTTCTGCGCCGCCGCCAGCGTGCTGATCGGCCTGCCGATTCTGCGCCTGCGCGGCGTCTACTTCGCCATGGTCACGCTGGTGCTGACCGAGGTGGCGCGGTTGCTCGCTTTGGCGCTGCCGATCACCAACGGCGCCAAGGGCATCGTCAGCATCCCGCTGCCCGGCGCACTGTCGGTCTTCGGCATCACGCTGATCCCTGATTTCGCCACGCTGCAGAATTCGCGGCTCGCCTTCTATCTGCTGGCGGTCACGCTGATGGTGGTCTGCTTCGGGGTCATGTACCGGCTGGTCAATTCGCGCATCGGCAAGCTGTGCCAGTCGCTGCAGCAGAATGAGGAGCTTGCGTCCTCGATCGGCGTCAATATCGCCTATCTGCGCGTCATTGCCTATGCCGTCTCGTCCTTCTTCGGGGGCGTTTCCGGCGCCATCTTTGCCGCCATCTCGCAATCGATCTATCCCTCGAGCTTCACCGTCACCGATTCCGTCAACTTCATGCTGAACTGTTTCCTCGGCGGCCTCGGCTATGTGTTCGGTCCGATGCTCGGCACGCTCGTGCTCTATTTCGGCTGGGACCTCTTGTTCCAGACGGGCCAATTCCAACTGCTCATCTATTCCGGCCTGATGATCGTCCTGATGCTGGTGCTGCCCAACGGCCTGCTCAGCCTCGCCGAAACGACCCGGAAGAAGGGTTGAGCCATGGCCGAAATGCTCGAAGTCTCAGGCATCACCAAGCGCTTCGGCGGTCTCGTCGCGGTCAACAACGTCTCCTTCTCGGTGCGCGAGAAGGAGATCCTGTCCGTCATTGGTCCGAACGGCGCCGGCAAGTCGACTTTGTTCAAGCTGATCTCGTCATTCCTCAGGCCCACGACGGGCGAGGTGCGCCTGAAGGGCGAACGCATCTCCGGTCTCGCTCCGCATATCGCCGCGCGCAGGGGCGTGGTGCGCACCTTCCAGGAGACGACGATCTTCAAGAACATGAGCGTGCGCGACAACGTCATCATCGCCCATCATTTGCGCTCCAAGGCGAGCCTCTTCGGCTTCTTCCTCGGCTCCGGTGCGGCGAAGGCGGACGAAGCGGCCTTCGGCGCCTCCGCCGACGAAATCCTGGCGCTGCTCGGCCTCTCCTCGCTTGCCAATGAGACCGCCCGCAACCTGCCGCACGGCCATTTACGGGCGCTGGGCATCGCCATCGGCCTTGCCACCGATCCTTCGATCCTGCTGCTCGACGAGCCCTTCGCCGGCATGAACCACGACGAAACGATGCGCATGGTGGCGATGGTGAGGCGCCTGCGCGATCTCGGCCTCACCATCCTGCTCGTCGAGCACGATATGCCGGCCGTGATGAAAATCTCGGACCGCATCGTGGTCCTCAATTTCGGGCAGAAGATCGCCGAAGGAACGCCGTCGGAAATCCAGGCCAACGAGAAGGTGATCGAAGCCTATCTGGGCAGCGAAGACGAGGCGATCGGCCTATGAACCAGATCCTGAACTTCGCCAATGTCGAGCTTTATTACGATCACGTGTATGCGCTGAAAGGCGTCTCGCTCGAGGTCAACGAGGGCGAGACCGTCGCGCTGATCGGCGCCAACGGCGCCGGCAAGTCGTCGATCCTTCGCGCCATCACCGGCTTGCGCAAGATCAGGTCCGGCGAGATCCATTACGGCGGCAAGCGCATCGACGGCGCCGCCCCCGACGAGATCGTCAAGATGGGCATTGCCATGGTGCCGGAAGGGCGCCGCGTCTTCCCCTTCATGTCGGTCAGGGACAACCTCCTGATGGGCGCCTTCACCCGCACCAGAAAATCCGAGATCGCCGCGTCGATGGAGATGGTGTTGGGGCGCTTTCCGCGGCTGAAGGAGCGCTTCTCGCAGGCCGCCGGCACGATGAGCGGCGGCGAACAGCAGATGCTGGTCATCGGCCGCGCGCTGATGGCGAAGCCGAAGCTCCTGCTGCTTGACGAGCCGTCGCTCGGCGTCGCGCCAAAACTCGTCCAGGACATCGCCCGCTCGATCGTCGCCATCAACCGCGATGAGAAGGTCAGCGTGCTGCTGGTTGAGCAGAATTCGCGCATGGCGCTGCGTATCTCGCAGCGCGCTTATGCGCTCACCACCGGCAGCGTCGCGCTGAGTGGCAACTCCGCCGAATTGCTGACCGACGACCGGGTCAAGCGTCTTTATCTCGGTGGTGAGATCTGAGGCTGATTTCAATGCGCATACTCGTCATCAACCCCAACACGACCGCCTCGATGACCGTCAAGATCGGCGAGGCGGCGCAAAGCGTCGCCTCCGCGGGAACCGAAGTCCTGGCGGTCAATCCGGCCGACGGTCCGCCAAGCATCGAGGGCTACTTCGACGAGGTCTTCGCCGTGCCGGGCATCATTGCCGAGATGAGCAAGGCGCCGGCGGCCGATGCCTATGTGATTGCCTGTTTCGACGACACCGGGCTCGACGCAGCGCGCTGTGCCAGCGGAGCCCCCGTTATCGGCATCGGCGAGGCGGCGTTCCATATGGCGAGCCTGATCGCCGGCAAGTTCAGCGTCGTCACCACACTTGCCCGCTCGGTGCCGGCGATCGAGCACAATCTGGCGAAATACGGTCTCGCCTCGCGCTGCGCCAAGGTGCGCTCGTCGGAAGTCGCCGTGCTCGAGCTCGAGCGTCCGGGCTCGAATGCAAGGCACAAGATATCGCAGGAGATCGCCCGCGCTATAGGCGAGGATCGCGCCGAAGCCATCGTGCTTGGCTGCGCCGGCATGGCCGACCTTGCCAACAGCCTGTCGGAGGAACATGGGGTCCCCGTGCTCGATGGTGTCGTCTGCGCCGTCACGCTAGCCGAGAGCCTGTGCAAGGTGGGATTGAGGACATCGAAGATCGGCGGCTATGCCGCGCCGCGCGGCAAGCGGTTCGCCGGCATGTTCGCACCGCTGTCGCCCACGGAGGTTGTCTAGGCGGCTTCATGCTGCCGGACGACCCGCCGGCGCCCCGGGCAGGTGGGATTGACCGCCGCGCGAGCGATACTAGATTGGACGGGCTGCCGGCGATTTGGGGGCAGATCGGGCCGGTTCGGGCCCGCGCATTGAAAGTATGTTGACGGTACTCAAGGAAGAAGATCGAGCCGACAGGCCGGCGGCGCGCTGGTCGCCGATCTATTATGGGCTGAGGGACGCCATCGTCAGCCATCGTCTCGCGCCGGGCACCAAATTGCCGGAGGACGAGCTGGCCTCGATCTATTCGGTGAGCCGCACGGTGGTCCGGTCCGCGCTGCAGGCCCTTGCCCATGACCGGCTGGCACGGCTGGAGCCCAATCGCGGCGCCTTTGTCGCGCAGCCCTCGAAGATCGAGGCGCGCGAAGTGTTCGAGGCGAGGGCGCTGATCGAACCCAAGGTGGCCGCGCTCGCCGCCAGGACGGCGGTGCCGTCCGATATCGCGCAATTGCGGTCACACCTGGAGAAGGAGCACGACGCGCTGCATGCCGGCCGCGACAGCGACGCCATCATGCTGTCGGCGCGCTTCCACGTCGGCATCGCCGAGATCGCCGCGCATTCGGTATTCACCAATTTCGTGCGCGACCTCGTCTCGCACTCCTCGCTGATCATCGCGCTCTACTGGAAGCGCCGCGACGCCACCTGCGAGAAGCACGCCCATCACGCGCTGGTCGACGCGATCGAGGTCGGCGACAGTGCCGACGCCGCGGCCTTGATGAACAGCCATCTGGTCGACCTGCTGTCCGGACTCGACCTTACCGACAAGGTGGAGAAGTCCGACAGCCTGGCGGATCTGCTTCGAGCTTAGAGCGAACGGCGGTTCAGCCGGGTCGCTGACCCGCCGGAGGACCAGTCTAGGCTGCGGCCGCCTGCGTGTAATCCATTCGCTCGAGATCGGCGATGAGGCCGGGTCCGGTCGGCTGCCAGCCGAGATGCGCGCGCGTCCATTCGCTCGACGCTTGCATGTCGAGGCTGGCGAACATGGCTAGCCATCCGAAATGGTCGGCTGCCTCTTCCTGCGACAGCGAGACCACCGGCACGTTGAGACCGGCGCCGATCACTTCCGCGATCTCGCGCACCGGAATGCCTTCCTCCGCGACGGCGTTGTAGCGCACGCCGGCTTCCTGCTTGTCCAGCGCCAGACGGTAGAGCTTCGCGACATCCAGCACATGCGCCGCCGACCACCGGTTGCGGCCTTCGCCAAGATAGGCCGACACGCCCTTGGCGCGCGTCTGCGCGATCAGCGGTGTAATCAGGCCCTGCTTCACCGTGTCATGCACCTGCGGCAACCGCACCACCGACACCTTGACGCCCTTCTCGGCCATCGTCGCGCCGGTGAGCTCCGACAGGATACGCGGATTGGGATGGTCGGTGTTGAACACGTCTTCTCTCGCCGGCTGTCCGTGCTCGGCGGATCCCATGCCCACACCCGACGTGATGATGAGCAGCCGGTCCGAGCCGGCGAGCGCGCCGCCCAGCGCTTCGATGACGCGTTTGTCCTTTTCGCAATTCGCCGCGAAATTCGAGAAATTGTGGTCGAAGGCGGTGTGGATCACCGCATCCGATTTCGCCGCGCCATCGCGCAGGCTGTCGAGGTCTTCGAGGTCGCCGCGATGCGGCTCGGCGCCTGCGGCGACAAGCGACCGCGCGCCGGCATCGGAGCGGGTCAGGCCAAGCACCTTATGGCCGGCGGCAAGAAGTTCGGGCACGATCCTGGAACCGATGAAGCCGGTCGCGCCGGTAAGGAATACACGCATGGGAGGGTCTCCTGTGGTTGTTCGGAGGCCTTATTTGCGCTATAAATCATTCTGTTAAAGTAGTGACTTTATCATGGTATAATGGTCAATAGGATGGCAATGCCCCAAGGGACCGCCAGCAAAGAGACGACCAACAGGCTTGGCACCTTTCTTCGCGATCGCCGCATGCGGCTCGATCCCGCCGCCTTCGGTTTCGCCACGGGGCGGCGGCGCACGCAAGGGCTGCGCCGCGAAGAGGTGGCGCAGCGCGCCAATATCAGCCCGACTTGGTACACCTGGCTGGAGCAGGGGCGGGGCGGCGCGCCGTCTGCCGACGTGCTGAACCGCATCGCGACCGGGCTGATGCTGACCGAGCCCGAACGCGAGCATTTGTTCATGCTGGGTCTCGGGCGGCCTCCGGAAGTTCGCTACAAAAGCGTGGACAGCGTGACGCCGCGACTCCAGCGTGTCCTCGACGCTTTGGACCCCAGCCCGGCGATCATCAAGACCGCGACATGGGATGTGGTGGCCTGGAACCGTGCGGCGGCGGCGATGCTGACGGACTATTCCAAGCTGCCGCGCGAGCAGCGCAACATCCTGCGCCTGATGTTCGGCAATTCGCGCGTGCGTGACGCGCAGGACGACTGGCAGAGCGTCGCGCGTTTCGTGGTCGGATCCTTCAGAGCCGACGCCGTTCGGGCCGGCGCCGGCGCGGAGGTCACGGAACTGGTCGAGGAGCTTTCCAGGATCAGCCCCGAGTTCGCGGCACTGTGGCGCGACAATGACGTCGTTGCGGCGCATGGCGAGGGCGTGAAGCGTCTGCGGCATCCCGAGATCGGACTGATCGAGCTGGAGTTCTCGGTCTTCGCGGTCGACGGCCGCCCGGAACTCGGCATGATCGTCTACAATCCCGTCACGCAGTCGGATGCGGAACGTATTCGATCACTGATCGCATCTCGCGCCGCAGAATGATGGCCGCCATGCGCGGTGTTCCGCCAAGGTGCGGCGAAGCGGAAAACAGGTCACAAAGTCGACCCGGTTAGGATAATATCCACCGCCCGACTCCTTCGTGGAAGATGTCTATGACCTTGAATGAGCTTAGTTGGTCGCCCTCCGAAAAGAAAGTTGCCCGCGCCGCATATGACAAGGCTCTTGAGAGGGCACTGGCCAGCATCATGGCCGAATTCAAAAGACGGGCGAACGCCGCGACCACACCCTCCGAGATGTGGGAGGTCGAGGAATATCTGAAGGAGCAACGTCGCGATTTGGATCGGACGTTCGACTATCGCTATTCGCAACTGACCGTCGTTTTCGCAACTCTCATCCGGCAAGGATATCTGGACGAGGACTTACTCTCGGGTCTGTCGGAAGAAAAACGCGAGGAGATCCGCAGAATGCTTGCGTGGCACAAGGGATAAGGGTTTAGAAGCGTTACCTTCGCGCCCCCGCACGCCGGATCGCTTGCGGCGGTTGGCCGAAGCTCCTCATGAAAGCGCGGCGCATGCGGCCGGCATCGCCGAAGCCGCTCTGTTCGGACGAGCGGATTATTGCCTGACTTAACCGCCTTCACGGGCCTTCGAAGCGTCAGCTTTGCCGCCGCCTGCCTGATCGCTTCGGGGCGGCGTCAGCGCCGCCCGGCTGCCTGATGTGGTCGATGAAAGCGCGCAGCTTGGGCAACACCTGGTGCCTTTCCGGATAATACAGGAAAACGCCCGGCGTGGTTACCGCGAAGCGGCCGAGCAGCGCCTGCAGTCGCCCGTCGGCGATCGGCGCTTCGGCGATCGGGCCCGGTACCTGCGCCAGCCCGACACCCTGGATCGCCGCGCCGAGCAGCGACGGATAGTCGTGCGCGATGAGCGGTCCCGACACGATTGCCTCGACGGCCTTGTTGCCGTCGACAAAAGACCAGGGCGCGACCGAACCATTCGAGCGGCGCAGGCGCAGGCAGGCATGGTCGCGCAGGTCCTCGATGCGCTCGGGCGCCGCGCGCTGGCGCAAGTAATCCGGGCTGCCGACGACCGCCATCGGAAAGGAGGGCGTCAGGCGGACCGCGACCATGTCGGGCGCGATCAAGTCGCCCATCCGGATGCCGGCGTCGAATCCCTCGGCGGCGAGATCGGCCAGCTCGCCGCTGGCGACGATCTCCAGCTCGATCTCGGGATAGGTCTGGCAGAAGGAGGCGACCATCGGCTCCAGCAGCATCGGCACCACGGCCGGCGGTACCGAGAGGCGCAAGAGCCCCGCCGGCCGCTGGCCCATCCCGCGCGCGATCTCGCTCGCCGCGATCAGTTCCTCGAAGGCGGGCCGTGCGCGGGCGAAGAAGCGCTCGCCGGCTTCGGTAAGGCCGACGCTGCGAGTCGTGCGGATGAACAGCGCGGTGCCGATGCGCGCCTCGAGCGTTCGTATCGCCTGGCTGATCGCTGACGGCGTGACGGCGAGCTCGGCCGCCGCCTTGCGGAAATTGCGGTGCCTTGCGACGCTCAGGAATGCTTCGACGCCGTCGAGCGCGCCGTGCCTGACTGTGAAGTTCTGCTTCATGACCCATCGACATTATCGTGGATAGTGGTTCGCGGAAAGCGGCCGTATTCCTTCCATGACTTTGGAAGCCTGAAGGGAAGTGGCAATGACCGATGAACTCGATCGCGTGCGCGATCACTATCGCGCGACCGGCTTGACCGATCGATTGAAGAACGCACTGGCGGTGTTTGGGCCTGAGCAACAGCGGCTGAAGCCCGAACAGCTGGCGACCCTCGACCAGTTCCATACCCGCGGGCTGGCCGCGACGGCGGAGCTCGCCAACCTTGCCGTCATCACCGCCGGCATGTTCGTGCTCGACGTCGGATCGGGCGTCGGCGGGCCGGCCAGGTTTCTTGCTGAGACCTATGGCTGCGCGGTGACCGGCGTCGATCTCAGCGAACCCTTCGTCGAAGCCGCGCGCTATCTGACCATGCGCACCGGCCAAGACGACAAAGTGTCGTTCGAAGCCGGCAGCGCGCTGGCGCTGCCTTTCGAAAACAGCCGTTTCGATGCCGCGCTCTTGCAGCATGTGGCGATGAACATCGCCGACCGGCCGTTGCTCTACTGCGAGATCAGGCGCGTTTTGAAGCCGGGCGGAAAATTCGCGACCTTCGACGTCGTGCTCAACGGCGGCGATCCGCTCTATCCGATGCCCTGGGCGAAGACGCCGGGCGAAAGCTTCCTGCTGACGGCCGAGGCGACCTGCGAGACGATCGAAGCCGCCGGCTTCGGCACGCTCGTCCGCCGCGACGACACGGCTGCCGCCAAGGCCTGGTTCGCCGAGCTCCGTGCCTCCGGCCCGCCGCCTTCGCTCAATCTCGGGGTCGTCATGGGCCAGGGTTTCGCCGACTTCGCCACCAATCTCGGGCGCAATCTCATGGAGGGACGGCTGGGCATTCTGACGGCAGTGTTCGAGGCGATTCCGGCCAAGGCTTGATAGGGGGCGAAGATGTCACCTGCGATGATCTTCAACATCCATCTCGTGCTCGGCTACGTGCCGTGGCTGCTTTGCTTCGCCGCCTATATCTGGCCAAGGCTGAGGTCGATGGAGCCGATAGAGGCGCAGCGCGCCATCGCAACGCTGCACAGCTTCCGCTTCTTCGGGCTCGTCTTCCTCATCCCGGGCGTGGTCGGCCCCGACCTTGCACCTGCCTTCGCAAGCTTCGCCGCCTATGGCGACTTCGCCACCGGCTTGCTCGCCATGCTGGCGCTATTCACCGTGGCGAGGCCTGTGATCTTCTGGCCGCTGGTCGTCGCCTTTAACCTCGTAGGCGTGGTGGACATTGTCGGCGACTACTATCACGGCGTCGCGCTCGACCTTCCGGGCCATGCCGGACAGTTGGGCACGACCTATGCGATCCCGATCCTCTACGTGCCGCTTTTGATGGTCACGCATGTCGCGGCTTTCTATCTGCTGGCGCGTTCCAGGCGCCATCAGTTGGCGGCGACCTAGTACATAGGCGTCGCCATATGCTTCGGCGCCGGCCATTCGTTCGTGATCTCGGGCTGCACTGGCCGCTCGAGATAGGTCGACAGCACCACATAGCTGCGCGTCGAGGTCACGCCGGGCGTGTCGTAGAGACGGGCCAGCAGGCCTTCCAGCGCGCGTGTGTCCTCGGTGCGCACCTTGAGCAGCATGCAGGTGTCGCCGGCGACCGTGTGGATCTCCTCGACCTCCGGATATTTGGAGACCGCCATCAGCTCCGGCGTCTTGCCCCAGCCCCTGGTGTCGATATGCACGAAGGCAAGCAGCGGCTTCTTCACCGCCCTCGGATCGATGATCGCCGATGTGGCGCGGATGGCGCCGCTGCGCTTCAGCCGCTTGACCCGCTCATGCGCCGCCGGCGGCGACAGGCCGACGCGTTCGCCGAGCTCGGCATAGCTGATGGTCGCGTCCTCGACGAGGACGCCTAATATCTTTCGGTCGATAGGGTCGACCTCCCGGGCCGGATGCTTGTTCCGCTGAATGTCATCTGTTTCTGTGTCCATATTGAAATTCTCCATTGATGCGGAATTTAATTCGGCCATTATGATGATATGTCGAACAGCAATCAATCAGTAATTATGACTGAGGCGCCGCGCGCGCCGATCCCGGCCACGGCCTATCTGCTGACCGGCTGCATCGCCGTCATCGGCTCCAATTCGCTTGTTCTCGGACCGATCGCGCCGGCCGTCGCGGCATCGTTCGGCGCCAGCGTGCCGGCGGTGATGACGGCCGCCGCCGCCTTCGGCCTCGGCACGTCGGCCAGCGCGCTCTTCCTTGCCCGCTACATCGACCGGATCGGCGCGCGCCGCATGCTGCAGGGCGCGTTGCTGCTGCTGGCCATCGCGCTGGTCGCCAGCGCCTTGGCGCCGACAGTGGCGATGCTGGTGGCCGCCCAGCTCGTTGCCGGCATTGCCGCCGGCATCGCCATGCCGGCGATCTATGCCAGCTCGGCCGCGATCGCGCCGCCCGGCCGCGAAAGCGGCACCATCGGGGTCGTGCTGACCGGCTGGACGCTTTCCATGGTCGCCGGCGTCTCATTGTCGGCGGTGCTGGCCGATCTCATCCATTGGCGTGCCGTCTTCGCGGCCGTTGCAATGCTCGCAGGAACGGCCGTTGCCGGTTTGGCGATGAGTTCGCTGCACGATACCAGGAAAAGCGGCCCCGCGCCGTCGCCGCTTGGCGCGCTCGCCGTTCCCGGCATCCTGCCGCTGCTCATTGCCTGCGGCGCCTTCATGACCGCCTTCTACGGCGTCTACGGCTATCTCGGCGATCATCTCCACCAAGCCCTCGGCGAGCCGGTCAGCGCCAATGGCCTGGCGGCGGTCGCCTACGGTCTCGGCTTCGGCGCGGCCGCTCTGCTCGACGGCGTTATCGATCGCCTCGGCGCCCGTCGCGTCATGCCCTTTGCCTATCTGCTGGTCGCCGCCGTCTATGTCGCGATTGCCCTGGCAAGCGGCGGCTTCGGCCTGCTGATCGCGACGATCGGGGTCTGGGGCCTTGCCAACCATTTCGGGCTGAACGTGCTGGTCATGCGCCTCACCGCGCTCGACCCGTCGCGGCGCGGCACCATCATGGGCTTGAACAGCGCGGTCACCTATCTCGCCGTCACCGTCGGCACGGCAGGCTTCGGCCCGCTCTACACGAGCCTCGGCTTCGCCAATTGCGCGCTGATCGCGGCGGCACTGATGCTGGTGGCGGCGGGCGCAGCGGCGTGGCGGTCAGTCGGTCCTCGGTAACAGGCCTCAGTCTTCGCTTGCGGCCGGAATACTGTTTCGCACTTTCCTGGAATTGCTCTAAGGCTGGCTTGCGAACCGGAGTCGCAGCCGATGAAGACGAGTCTCGAGATCACCGCCGAGCCCTCGCCGCAGGACCTCGTTTTCCTGGGCGGAAGCCTTACCGCTTTCAACGATGCCGATGTCGGAGCGTCAGGCCGAAAGTCGCTCGCGGTTTTCGTGCGCGGGGAAACCGGCGCCCTCGTTGCCGGTATTTCCGGCTACACCGCCTGGGGCTGGCTCTACGTGCAGTGGCTGTGGGTCGACGAAAGACTGCGCGGAAAAGGCATTGCCGCCGGCATGCTCGACGCGGCCGAACAGGAGGCTGCCGCGCGCGGCTGCCACGGCGCCTGGATCGACACTTTCAATCCGATCGCCGAGAAGGTTTACCGGCGCCAGGGCTACCAACCGTTCGGATCGCTACCTGACTTCCCCATCGGCCGCAGCCGTGTCTTCCTGCAGAAGAAGCTGTCGGCCTGATCAGCCCGCCAGTTTTCCGCCGCGCATCGGCTTTGGCGCGCCGGTGGTGCTCGGAAAGCTGATCGGCAGGCCGCGCAGCACGCGCACGGCGAGGAAAGCGAAACATTCCGCCTCGACGGCGTCGCCCTTCCATCCGAGCGTCTCGGCCTGCACCACTTCGACGCCAGCGCGGCTTTCGAGCATTGCCATCATCGTCGGGTTGTGGCGGCCGCCGCCGCTCACTGCCAGCCGCTTCGGCCTGCGCGGCAAAAGGTCGAGCGCCTTGCCGACGGCCGAGACGGTGAAGGCGGTCAGCGTCGCAGCGCCGTCCTCGGCGTTCAGCCCTTCGGCCATCGCCGCGGTGAAGTCGAAGCGGTCGAGCGATTTCGGATAGGGCTTCGTCAGGTACGGATGCTGCAAGAGCCTGGCGAGCCGTTCCTCGTCGACCTTGCCTGCGGCGGCCAGCCTGCCGTCGCGGTCCATCTCGCCGAGGCCTTTCGACTTGATGAAATCGTTGACCGGCGCATTGGCCGGACCGGTGTCGAAGGCGACGATTGCGTCTTTGCCGTCCCACCATGTGATGTTGCCGACACCGCCGAGATTGAGCACCGCAGTGTCGCCGCTGTCGTCCGCCTCTTTAAGCAACGCGGCATGATAGGCGGCGGCCAAAGGCGCGCCTTGCCCGCCGGCCGCGACATCGGCCGAGCGGAAATCATAGGCGACCTTGGTGCCGAGCAGCGAGGCCATCAGCTCGCCATCGCCGAGCTGGCGGGTGCGGCCGATGCGCCCCGGCTGCGGGGCGCGATGCAGCACGGTCTGGCCGTGGAAGCCGACGACGCCGATATCGGCCATGCTCGTCCCCTGGCTCTCGACCAGATCCCTGACCGCCGCCGATTGCGCGCGCGTCAGCGCCTCCTCGGCTTCGCGAAAAATCGCCGGCTCCGGCCCTTCGAAATTCCAGGCGCGCGCCTGGCGCAGCGTTTCTTCCAGCAGGGCGCGGATCGATTGCGGATAGGGGGCCAGCGTGTAGGTGCCGGTGTCGGCGATGCGCTCGCCGTCCGTCTTGATCAGCGCCACGTCGATATTGCCGTCGAGCACCGTGCCGGTCATCAGGCCGACGGCCCAGATTGGTTCCATGGTCGTTCCTCGAATCGCCCTTCATTCACGTGTCGGACGGATCGGCGCGGCAGGCAAGTGTCTCGCTACACCCGAGCAGGCGGCGCATAGACCGACGGCTTTTGCATCGAATGGTGAAAGCGGAGCAACGCCGTTCTTGCCTCTCGTCGAAGAAGGCGCGAGGCTGCGAACAAGACCATCGGCCGGGCGACTGCCCGGATGGACTATCGCAAGGAGAAAATGCCATGGCAGCCAACGTCGCAGTGATCGCGGGCGCCGGTTCCGGGTTAAGCGCCTCACTGGCGCGACTTCTCGCCAAGCAGGATTTCCGTGTCGTCCTTGCCGCCCGCAACGTCGACAAACTGGCCGCGCTGGTCAAGGAAACCGGCGCGCAGGCCCTCGAAACAGACGTATCGGACGCAGCCTCCGTGGAGCGCCTCTTCGAGACGGCCGACAAGGCAGGTCCCCTCGAAATTGCCGTCTTCAACGCCAGCGGCCGCACGCGCGGCCCAATCGCCGAACTCGACGCGCAAGCGGTCAAGCAAGCCCTGCTCGTCGGCGCCTATGGTGGCTTCCTTGTCGGCCAGCAGGCGGCGCGCCGGCTTCTTGCACGTGGTTCCGGCTCGATCCTGTTCACCGGCGCCAGCGCAAGCCTGAAAGGGTTCTCCGGTTCCGCCGGTTTCGCCATGCCGAAATTCGGCCTGCGCGGGCTGGCGCAATCGATGGCACGCGAGCTCGGTCCGAAGAACATCCACGTCGCGCATTTCATCATCGACGGCCAGATCGAGCCGGCCGGGCAGGCGCCCGAGTCCGACCGGCCGGATCGTCGCCTCTCGCCCGATGCGATCGCCGAGACCTATCTCGCCGTCCATCGCCAGCATCGCAGCGCGTGGAGCTTCGAGGTCGAGCTGAGGCCCTGGGTCGAGACGTTCTGACGATCCCTCGCACGAACCGGGCAACAACACGCCCCGCCGCGGACTCGTTTATTTTAGAAAGTCTGCATGTATCCTGAGACCATTTCGGCCGTCTGCAATGTAAAAAAGCGCAAAACAAAAGATACCTTTACTTAACTTCGGCGTGCATACTGCGCATCGGTCAGAATTGTTGTCCGGCTCTCCTGCACGATAGAGAAATGCGCATGCCGCTCACACGTCGCACGCTGTTTGCAGCCGGAGGCGGAGGGCTGCTGCTCGCGCAGGCGCAGGCGCTGGCCACGCCGGCCCAGGCGCAAGACGCTCCCAAACCCATCGTCAGCGACAACAAGCTACGCATCGCCATGCCGGCTTTCGCTTCCGATCCCTTCTTCCCGGCCGACGGCTCTGGGGAGAGCGGCATCGATATGGACCTGGCGCGTGGCATAGCCGCGGAACTCGGCGTCGAACCGGTGTTCGACCGATCAGCCGGGACCTTCGACGCCATGGTGCAGCAGCTGACGTCCGGCCAGGCGGACCTGGCGATCGGCAAGCTGAGCCGCACCCTCCGGCGCGGCCGCTCGATCCTCTATTCGCGGCCTTACGCCATGCTGCACCAGGGGCTGCTGGCGAACCGCGTCAACCTGGCGCGCATCACGCAGGGCAAGCCGGCTGAACAGATCATCCGTGATTTCTCCGGCGATCTCGGCGTGATCGAAGGCTCGTCCTTCGCCACCTACGCGGCCGCCACGTTTCCGCACGCCACGATCCAGCGCTTCGCCGGCTGGAACACGGTCATCGATGCGATCCGCAACGGCACGATCGACCTCGCCTATCGCGACGATTTCGAGATCAAGAAGCTGATGGTCGACGATCCGTCGATGACGGTGGTCGCACGCTCGATCACGCTGACCGACAAGGTCGACACGATCGCCGTCGGGATCAGCCCGGCCAACCCGCATCTGGCGGCCTTCGTCGATCTCTATCTCGATCTCGCGCGAGGCCAGCAGGTCCTCAACACCGACGAGATCATCGCGCGTTATCGCCAGGGGAGCAAAGCCTGACAATGGCCGTCTCGGATGTAGCCGCAGCCATGCCTTTCGATTGGCGCCTGGCGGCAAAGCGCATCCTGCGCTCGCCGGCGACGACGATCATCATGATCCTGGCCGGGATCCTGTGCGGCCTCTATTACCCGGCCTTCGCCCATGCGATCAGCCCTGTCGCGCAGGTCTACCTGAATTTCCTCAAGATGGTCGTCCTGCCCTATCTGGTCTCGTCGGTGATCTTCTCCATCACCGCCATGGTCCAGGACCCGAAATCGGTCCGCTATCTCGGCAAAGTCGGCATAGCGGTACTGGTCGTGTCGTTCCTCGCCGTGCTGGTCAGCGGCACATATTCGCTGATCCTCAAGCCCGGCCAGATCGAGAACCCGCAGTCGCGCATCGAGCTCGGCGAGTTCATCAATTCGCAAGGCAGCGTCTCCACCGATCTCGCATTCCCCTTCCAGCCGCCGCCGACCGGGGATCCGAACAGCGGACATTCGATCTTCCTGGATCTGGTGCCGAACAACGTTTTCAACGCCCTGGCCTCGGGCCAGACCATCCAGGTCCTGTTGTTCTGCCTGCTTTTCGGGCTCGCGATGGGCAAGATTCCCCAGCCCTCGTCGCTCAGCCTCTCACAGGCGCTCAACGCGGTGTACAAGGCCTGCACCGTGCTGACCAACTGGTTCGTCTGGGGATTGCCCTTCGCTACCTTCATCCTGATCGCCGACCAGACCGCGTCGACCGGCATCAAGCCGCTGATGCTGATGGGTGGCTACCTGCTGGTGATGGGCCTTTCCTGCGTGACATTCCTCGCCGGCGCGTTTGCCGTCATCGCCATACGCTCGCGGCGGAGCTACTGGGCCACGATCAAGACCCTTCAGCCGCTTCTGATGGTGGCCATCACAACGCGCTCCACGGTCGCCTCGCTGCCCTGGGTCATCAACCTTTTGACAGAGCGCCTGAGGTTCAACCTGGTGGTCGTCGAGCTGCTCGTGCCCCTCCAGGCTGCGCTTCTGCGGACCGGCCCGGCGCTGGTCTACACCTCGGGCGTCCTGTTCATCGCCCAGCTCTACGGCCATCCCCTGGCGATACCGGACCTCTTGCTTGTCGGCGTCGTCTCCGCGCTTCTGGCGCTGACGACAGGCGGCATGGGCAGCCTGCTCATCCTGTCGCAGATGTCCATTGTCTGCGGCTATCTGAAGCTTCCCTTCGAGGCGGCGTTCGTCCTGTTCGTCGCGGTGGACGCGGCCGTGGACACGCTGATGACGCTGTCCAGCGTCTCCACCGTGGCCGCAAGCACGGCAATGATCGCGCCCAGCCACCGGGAAGCGGCGCAGGCTGCTGAAACAGTCGCACAAGAGCTCGAAGCCGAGCCCGCCCGATGATCGACGACGGCATCCGTCCGCAGCTCGGCATCATCGGTGGTCTCGGGCCGCTCGCATCGGCCGACTTCTACTTTAAGCTGACCCGGATGACCGGGGCGCTGCGCGACAACGAGCATGTGCCTTCCGTCATCCTCAGCGTGCCGCAACTGCCCGACAGGACCGAAGCGATCCTGGCTGGTCATGACGGGCCGCTGGCGCCGCTGCAAGCTGCGGTCTCGACGCTCAACGCGCTCGGCGTTTCCTGTATCGCCATGCCCTGCAACACCGCCCATCATTGGTACGACAGGCTGGCGGCGAACTCGCCAGCCGAGATCATCCACATCGGCGACGCGGTGGTGGCGGAGATCCGCCGGAGCCTGGACCGGGGCAGAGTTGCGAACCTCGCAACCCGGGGCACGCTTGCCTCCGGCTTTTATCAGGACAGGATTTCGCCGGCGGGGTTCGAGGTCTGCGTTCCGGCAGACGCGGAATTCCAGGAACGCGTCGACAGCGCGATCAATCTCGTAAAGGCAGGCTCGATTGCGGAAGCCGCGGCTGAGACTGAGCGCGCGCTCGATCTCGCGCAAATGGCCGGCGCCGATGCAGCGCTTCTTGGCTGCACTGAATTGTCCGTGGTGGCGGCCAGCCTGAACGATCCGAATGGGCTGCTGGTCGTCGACAGCAATGCGGCCCTGGCGCGGGCCTGCCTGACCCGATTGGGCTTTGCCACGCAGGAGGCGCGCGGTTTGCCGTCCGTCTCGTCGCTGCCGGGAGGCGACCGATTGCCCTTGCGCCTTGCCCGGCGCGCTTCATAGGCGCTGCCGCCTTTACGATATCGAACATCCGCTCAACGGGCGTGCTCCAAGTCATCAAATCTTTGAGAGAATATTTCCCGCACTCCGCTTCAGAGGAAATGCGCTTCTTTGCCCGATGAGGCAGCATTGATGATCCTGAAAACAAGGCTTCGCATTCCGCCAGGCCGAACTGATTTCAGGATTGCAAGGAACGCATCATGTCCGACGCTTCAAAGTCTCTCGTTACGTCAGTCACCAGGCGCGCCGGACTTGGCGTGCTTCTCGCCACGACATTGGCCGTCATCAGTCTTGGTGCGCCGTCGCCATCCTTCGGCGAGGACAAGAAGTCGATCAAGGTCGGCATCATCAGCGGTGAGGATGAGGATGTCTGGCGCGTCGTCACGGCCGAGGCGGCCAAGAAAGGGCTGACCATCGAGACCGTCGTCTTCAACGATTACACCCAGCCCAACGAGGCGCTGGACCGCGGCGAGATCGACGCCAATGCCTTCCAGCACAAGCCCTACCTCGACAACCAGATCAAGACGCAAGGCTACCACATCGTGCCGGTCGGCTATACCGGCGTCTGGCCGATCGGCCTTTATTCGAAGAAGCATGCCAAGGTCGCCGATTTGCCCGAAGGCGCGGTGATCGGCCTGCCGAATGATCCTTCCAACGAAGGGCGCGCACTGCATGTCCTGGAGCATGAAGGCCTGATCAAGCTCAAGGACGGCACGGGCATCCTGGCGACGACCGCCGACATTGCCGACAACCCGAAGAAGCTCGAGATCAAGGAGCTCGACGCCGGCATCGTCGGCCGCTCGGTGGACGATCTCGACGCCGCCGTCGTCAACACCGACTGGGCGCTGAAGAGCGGCCTCGGCCCGGAAAACCGCATCGCGCAGGAGCCGGTGGCCGACAATCCCTATCGCAACTTCATCGCTGTCAAGGCGGGCAACGAGAACGAGCCATGGGTGAAGACGCTGGTCGCTTCCTACCAGAACGAAACGGTGAAGGCCGAGTTCGACAAGGTCTACAAGGGCACCGGGATCAGCGCCTATTGATCGGCGCCTGGCTGCCAGAAATAGGCGGCCCGCTGCTGAGCGGGCCGCCGTCGCGTTTGCGCGGCACAGAAACGGACATAGAAATGAACCACCATGTCACGGCCGAACGCGCCGATCCGGTCCACATCCAGCCGACCGGGCGGGAAGACGTTGTCCGCCTCGTCGGCCTGAAGCGCCGCTTCGGCGCGACGCCGGCGCTCGACGGCGTCTCGCTCACGGTGCGCAAGGGCGAGATCCTCGGCATCATCGGCCGCAGCGGCGCCGGCAAGTCGACGCTGATCCGCTGCCTGAACGGGTTGGAGCGGGCCGATTCCGGCGAGGTCTTCATCGAGGGCCGCGAAATCGGCCGCCTGAGCGAACGCGAGCTGCAGCCGCTGCGCCGACGCATCGGCATGGTCTTCCAGCACTTCAACCTTCTGTCGGCCAAGACCGTCGAGGAGAATGTCGCGCTGCCGCTCAAGATCGAGGGCCGCCCGCGCGCCGAGCGTATGGCGCGCGCGGCCGAGCTGCTGCAATTGGTCGGCCTGTCGGAGAAGGCGAAGGCCTATCCAGCCTCGCTGTCGGGCGGGCAGAAACAGCGCGTCGGCATCGCCAGGGCCCTTGCCGCGCGACCGGCGCTGCTTTTGTCAGACGAGGCGACCTCGGCGCTCGACCCGGAGACGACGCGTTCCATTCTTGCTCTGCTGAAAGACATCAATGCCAGGCTCGGCCTCACCATCCTGCTCATCACGCATGAGATGGAGGTGATCCGTTCCATCGCCGACCGCGTGGCGGTGATCGATGCCGGCCGGATTGTCGAAGAGGGGGCCGTCTGGCAGGTCTTCGCCGATCCGAAATCGGAGATCACGCGCAGCCTGCTCGGCGGCATCCGGCCGCAGCTGCCGCCCGAGATCGCCAGCCGATTGGCCAAAGGCGAGGGCGGGGAAACGATTCTGCGCATCGATGTGGCCGGCGAGGTAGCGCATCGCCCGCTGCTGTCTGAGCTGAGCGCCAGTGTGCCCGGCCCGTTCCGGCTTGTGCATGGCGGCATCGATCATGTGCAACAGCAGCCCGTCGGCACGCTGTTCGTGGCGATTCCTGGAGCTGACGCCGCGCATCTGGCGGCGGTTATCGCTTTCTTGAAAGACCGCGGCGCGCGGGTGGAGGTGCTTGGCCATGTCGCCGGTCCTGTTTGAACTCCTGCTTCGCTCGATCTGGGAAACGGTGCTGATGACCGGCGCGTCCGGTATCATATCGCTCGTCTTCGGCCTGCCGCTCGGCCTTGCCCTGGTCGCCACCGATCGCGGCGGCATCGCCGAGAGCCTTTGGGTCAACCGTACTCTCGGCGCCGTCATCAACGGCTTCCGGTCGGTGCCTTTCATCATCCTGCTGGTGGCGCTGATCCCGGTGACACGGCTGATCGTCGGCACCTCAATCGGCACCTGGGCGGCGATCGTGCCGTTGTCGATCGCCGCCACGCCCTATTACGCCCGCATCGCCGAAGTCTCGCTGCGCGAGGTCGACCACGGGCTGATCGAGGCGGCGCGCGCCATGGGTGGTAATCGCTGGACGATCATCCGCGAGGTGCTGGTGCCGGAGGCGCTGCCGGGCATCGTCGCCGGCTTCACGGTGACGCTGGTGACGCTGGTCGGCGCCTCGGCCATGGCCGGCGCCATCGGTGCCGGCGGTCTCGGCGACCTGGCCATCCGCTACGGCTACCAACGCTTCGAGACCAGCGTCATGGTCGCCGTGGTCGTCGTTCTCATCGTGCTGGTCTGCGGCATCCAGTGGATCGGCGACCGGCTCGTCGCGCGGCTGGATCATCGCTGACCAGGGGCGCCGGCGCGAACGCAATTTGCCGCAAAAGACGGGAATTGAGCGCCGGCTTGCTCCGTTTGCAACGAGATTGGGCGGTGCGTTTCTTCACCCGTGATGATGCTGATGTCATCGTGCCAAGGATCGCTAGAGCAATTCCAGGAAAAGTGCGTAGCGGTTTTCCGTTCGGAATTGCGCCAAAACTAAAGAGAGCAATTCCAGGAAAAGTGCGCAGCAGTTTTCCGTCCGGGATTGCGAAAAACAAAGAGTTACCGCCAAGAGGAGCCTGTCCATGGCCAGAATAATCCCGGTGCTCGATCTCGATCGCCTGGAGCAGGGCGCATCGGAACTGCGGACATTTCTGTTCGATCTGCGTACCGCCGCGCGCGATGTCGGCTTCTTCTATCTGAGCGGCCACGGCATCACCCAGCCGGAGATCGATGCAGTGCTGGGCGCCGCGCGCCGCTTCTTCGCCTTGCCGGAGGCCGACAAGCTCGACATCGAAATGGTCAAGTCGCCACAGTTTCGCGGCTATACGCGCGCCGGCGGCGAGCTGACCAAAGGCAAGGCCGACTGGCGCGAGCAGCTCGACATCGGCGTCGAGCGCACGACGATTGTGCAAGGGCCGGGCGTGCCGGCCTGGACGCGGCTGCAGGGTCCGAACCAGTGGCCTGCCGCGCTTCCCGATCTGAAGCCCGCGCTGCTTGCCTGGCAGGCCAAGGCGACCGATGTGGCGATCCGGCTGCTGAAAGCCTTCGCGCTGTCGCTAGACCAGCCGGAGGATGCTTTCGATCCGATCTATCGCGGCGAACCCAACCACCGCATGAAGATCGTGCGCTATCCCGGCCGCAATGCCACCGGCGACGACCAGGGCGTCGGCGCGCACAAGGATGGCGGGTTTCTCACGCTTCTGCTGCAGGACGAGAACAAGGGCCTCCAAGTCGAATATGACGGCAGCTGGGTCGATGTCGACCCGATCCCGCGAACGCTCGTCGTCAACATCGGCGAGTTGCTGGAGCTCGCCTCGAACGGCTATCTCAGGGCAACCATGCATCGCGTCGTCACGCCGCCGGCCGGCGTCGAACGCATTTCGGTGCCGTTCTTCTTTAGCGCCCGGCTCGATGCCACGATCCCGCTGCTCGACCTGCCGGAGGAGCTCGCTGCCGAAGCGCGCGGCCCGGCCAGCGATCCCGACAATCCGCTCTTCCGCAACGTCGGAACCAATGTACTGAAAAGCCGCCTGCGGTCGCATCCCGACGTGGCGCGGCGTCACTATGCCGACCTTCTGGAAAAAGCAGTGGCCATCGGCTGACGATTTCGTTGGATTTGAGCGAGATTTTTTCGCGTTTCCCGTCTTTTTTGGAATTCCGTTCGTGGAAAATACGCCGCTTCAGGCCCACATAGGAACCATCGCTCGGTGTTTTCCTCCCATTGCGCCGGGCGATGTTCCCCTCTGAAGGTTATGACCTTCATACTTTGGCCGGGCCGCTTTCGCGCCCGGCCTTTTTCTTATCTGCGTCGGGAATCCTCCGGTCAGACCGGCGAAGCGCTCGGCCTGCATTTGGATGTCGACCCCTTCACCGGCTCCGACTCGTCAGCCGCCGCCGCTCGAATATTTCGCGCGCTCGAACCTCAAGCGCGTTTTCCTCGCTATTCCATCCTGACATGAATGCGCGAACCGTTGTGTTACGGTGTTGGTGATGTTCACGGCATCCGCTCGGACCTGCCGTAAAGTGAAGAGGAGAGTTCGCCACGTCCAGGATCAGCCGCCGCGCCTTGCTCTTTCACTCCGGCTGCGCGGTCGTCGCCTCGACCGTCGCAGCAAACGGTCACGGCACGAAGGCGCCGAGGCCTGACCGGCAACCATCCAATGACCTGTTCGCCCTGATTGAGGCGCACAAGGCAGCGTACGCAGCGTTCGGCAAGGCCGTCCACAAAAGGGGCAGCCATAGCCGTGACCACATCGAGGCCGGCCGAGAGGAGGAGAGAGCGCTGCTGGCCATCTGCGCCTATCGGGCGGTCAAGCAAGGCGACCGCCTGGCCAAGGCCCGATACCTTTTGGAGATCGAGGCGCGCGGCGAGCTCGACCTGCCAGAACACATGCAGGCCCTTCTGCGCTCTACGGTGTGAAAGGCATGAGACTTCCAGCGCATAGACCGTCGAACCCGCCGCAGTGCTGAAGGTTTCGGGGCTTACGATCATCTGTTCGCGACGAAGGTGCTGACGTGGCTCGGTGTGATGCAGTGACTGAAATCGGCGTGGACTTAGCTCATCATCTTCGGCAATCCCACCGCCAGCGCGTCGACGGCCAGCCGCACTTTCAGCGGCAGATGCGGCGCCTGCAGCCGGAGCGCATGGCAGTCATAGAGATAGTCGCGTTGCTCAGGCAGCAGGCGGACCAGTGTGCCGCCCTCGATGCGTTGTCGCACCAGCCAGTATGGCAGCCAGGCCAGTCCCATGCCGTCGGTTGCCGCGTCGGCGATGGCGTCGAGGTCGTCGAGCCGCAGCCGGCCGGCGGGGGCGATCTGCGTCACCGAGTCATCGTCGCGCGTAAACAGCCATGGCTGCAGCACGTGGCCGAGCCGCCGGTAGACGATCGCCTGATGGCTGGCGATGTCTTCGGGCTGAAGCGGTCGGCCGAAGCTTTCGATGTAGGACGGCGACGCGCAGACGATCATGCGCTGCCGCGCGACGCGGCGCGCAATGATGCCGGCCCTGTCATCCAGCGTTCCGGTGCGGATCGCCAGGTCGAAACCGTCCTCGACGAGATCGACGAAGCGATCGCTGAGCGACAGGTCCAATTCCAGCGTCGGATAACGCCGGGCCAGCTCGATTAGGATCGGCGTGACGCAGTGGCGACCGAAATGCGCCGGCATCGTCACGCGCAGTGTGCCGCGCGGCTCGGACAACTGATCGGCTGCCAATGCCTCGGCCGCTTGCGCTTCGGCCAGCACGATGCGGCAGCGCTCGTAATAGGCGCGCCCGAAATCGGTCAGGCTCTGCCGGCGCGTGGTGCGGTTGATGAGCCGCATGCCGAGCCGCTCTTCGAGGAAGCGGACATGCTTGCCGACCATCGGCCCCGACAGGTCGAGCGCCGCCGCGGCGGCCGCGAACGAGCCGAGATCGGCAGCCTTGACGAAGACCTCCATGCTTTCGAGGCGATCCATATTCAAAACCAATCGTTTCGACTGTTCTGCCTATGTGCCGATTTATCGGTTCTCGATACCGCTGCATAGTCCATTCCATCGATTGGGTTTGGAGTTTCAGGCATGGCAAGGGTTGTTCGCTTTCACAGTCACGGCGGTCCCGAGGTGCTTCGCATCGAAGATATGGATGTTCCGTCGCCGGGGCCCGGCGAGGTGCGGATCCGCGTCAGGGCGCTGGGCTTGAACCGCGCCGAAGCCTTGATGCGCAACGGCTCTTACATCGAGACGCCGACGCTGCCGTCGGGCCTCGGCCTCGAAGCGGCGGGGGTGGTCGAGGCGGTGGGAGCCGGCGTGGAAGTCTTCGCACTGGGCGATGCGGTCAGCATCATCCCGCCGCGTTCCATGGCGCGCTGGCCGGCCTATGGCGAGCTCGTGAATTTCCCGGCCGAGCTTGTGGTGAAACATCCGCCATCGCTTTCATTCGAGGCCGCCGCCGCGACATGGATGCAATATCTCACCGCCTATGGCGCGCTGGTCGATATCGCGCGTCTCGGCCCTGACGAGCCTGTCGTCATCACCGCCGCGTCGAGCAGCGTCGGACTGGCCGCCATCCAGATCGCCAACAGAATTGGCGCGGTGCCGATCGCCGTCACCCGAACATCGGCCAAGAAGATGGCGCTGCTCGACGCCGGCGCAGCGCATGTGGTGGCCTCTGCCGAGGAGGATATCGAAGCGAGGCTGAGGGAGATAGCACCGCAAGGCGTGCGCGTCGTTCTCGACGCGGTCGGCGGCCCGATCTTCACGCCGCTTACCGCCGCGATGGCGCCCGGCGGCATTCTCATCGAATATGGCGGCCTCAGCCCCGAGCCGACGCCGTTCCCGCTGCCCGATGTCCTGGCGAAGACGCTGACGCTGCGCGGCTACCTCGTCCACGAGATCACCGGCGATCCCGCCCGGCTTGAAGCCGCCAAGGCCTTCATCCTCGACGGCCTCGCCGCAGGCGCGCTGAAGCCGGTCATCGCCAGGACGTTTCCGTTCGAGAAGATCGCCGAGGCGCACCGTTTTCTGGAAGCAGGCGAACAGTTCGGCAAGATC
Organism: Mesorhizobium sp. Ca11; assembly: GCF_020165275.1. Classification (NCBI taxonomy): domain Bacteria; kingdom Pseudomonadati; phylum Pseudomonadota; class Alphaproteobacteria; order Hyphomicrobiales; family Phyllobacteriaceae; genus Mesorhizobium; species Mesorhizobium sp. Ca11. Next base: position 158,118 of record NZ_JAIUHU010000002.1, read on the forward strand.
GTGGTGACCGTTTGAGGCTCTCTTCAGCCGGAAAAGCGACTATCTGCTTGGCAGCGGTGCTGCGTCGGGCCAAACTGGTCGTTCCGCATGCCTGCCTCAAGGAGACTTCGAAGATGACCGCCAATGTTTTTTCCGGCTGCATGCCGGCGCTGATGACGCCTTGCACCGATGACCGCCTTCCCGACTTCGACGCGCTGGTGCGCAAGGGACGCGAGCTGATCGCCGCCGGCATGTCGGCCGTCGTCTATTGCGGCTCCATGGGCGACTGGCCGCTGCTGACCGACGCGCAGCGCATGGAAGGCGTCGAGCGCCTGGTGAAGGCCGGCGTTCCGGTGATTGTCGGCACAGGCGCGGTCAACACCGCCAGCGCCGTGGCGCACGCCGCCCACGCGCAAAAGGTCGGCGCGCGGGGCCTGATGGTGATACCGCGCGTGCTCTCGCGCGGGCCGTCGGTGACGGCGCAGCGCCATCATTTCAAGGCGATCCTTGCCGCCGCGCCCGACCTGCCGGCCGTCATCTACAACAGTCCCTATTACGGCTTTGCCACGCGCGCCGATCTCTTCTTCGCGCTGCGCGCCGAGCATCCGAACCTGGTCGGCTTCAAGGAGTTCGGCGGCCCGGCGGATTTGCGCTACGCGGCGGAAAACATCACCAGCCGCGACGACGACGTTGCGCTGATGATCGGCGTCGACACCGCTGTCTTCCACGGCTTCGTCAATTGCGGAGCATCCGGCGCCATCACCGGCATCGGCAATGTCCTGCCCAAGGAAGTGCTGCATCTGGTGGGCCTCAGCCAGGCGGCGGCGCAAGGCGATGCCGAAGCGCGCCGGCTGGCGCAGGAACTGGACGCGGCACTGGCCGTGCTGTCCTCTTTCGACGAGGGACCGGACCTCGTGCTCTATTTCAAGCACATGATGGTGCTGAAGGGTAATCCCGAATACAGGTTGCACTTCAACGAGACGGACGCGCTGAGCGACAGCCAACGCGGTTATGCCGAGCAGCAGCTCAAGCTCTTCGACACCTGGTATGCCCAGTGGTCGAGGCAGCCCGTCATGGCAAGATACGCGGCCTGAGCCGATCGGTCCGGCGCAAAGTCTCCGGCGATCCAGGGCCTGTTTGACAGCTGCACCCCGTTCGGCCAAAGCCTCAATAGGCCGCGGCCGAGCCGGGTATGGCCTGAAGACGCTCGATGTCCTGACGGGGCGGGGCGCCGAACAGGCGCCGATATTCGCGGCTGAACTGGGACGGGCTGTCATAGCCGACCGCGAAACCGGCCGTGCCGGCGTTGGCCCCGTCGGCCAGCATCAGCCTTCGCGCTTCCTGCAGGCGTAGCTGTTTTTGATATTCCAGCGGGGTCATGCGCGTGATCGCCTTGAAGTGAGCATGAAGCGACGACGCGCTCATGCCTGACGCCGCGGCAATCTCGTCGATCCGCAATTGCGCCTGGAAGCCGTTCCGAATCGTAGCGATCGCGCGGCTCACCTGGTTCAGGTGGCTATCCACGGTTCCCATTTGACGAAGCGTTGCGCCATGCGGACCGGTAAGCAGACGGTAGAGGATTTCGCGCTCTATCAGCGGGGCCAGAACATCGATGGTTTCGGGGCGATCGAGCAGCTTCACCAATCGGCTCGCGGCATCGATCAGGTCCGGGTCGCTTGGATAGACCGCAAGCACAGGCAAGTCCTTTTCGCCAGAAGCCCGCCGCTCCGTCACCAGCAGATCGGCAAGTGCCGCGAGGTCGAAGTCGATCTTGCAGCATAGATATGGTGCGGCCGGACTGGCCTCGAGAACATGGCCGACCAGAGGCAGGTCGACCGAAACAAGAAGATAGCTCGATGCATCATAGACCACGCTCTGGTCTGCCAGCGAGACGCGCTTCGACCCTTGGGCGATTATGCAAAGCGAGGCTTCATAGACCGCCGGCACCGGCGCGCTGGGCCGGTCGGCACGAATGAGCGTCAGCCGGGGGATCGCGGTGCTTGAAATGCCGGCACCCCTGGCATGCCGGGCAATCAGCCCGGCCAGTTCGGTGATTTTTTCCATGCCGCATAAATCTGCATGACGCGGAATGTTGCAAGGCTTGTCCGCCTCGTTTGGAGGATTGTGCAAACTCTTTGGACGATCACGCTACCGGTCTTCGCCTGTGCGGCGCCATTTTCCATCCCGTCACCGCAAGCCAAAAAGGAACGATCATGACGGGACTGAAAGACAAGGTTGTACTCATCACCGGCGCATCGAGCGGCATCGGCGAAGCGACGGTACGAGAGCTTGCCGCGGCCGGCGCCAGACTGTTCATCGGAGCCCGACGCGCCGAGCGTCTGAAGGCGCTGGCCGAGGAAATCGGTGAACGCGTCGCCTGGCGCGAGCTCGACGTAACGGATGCCGAGAGCTTCGACGCTTTCGCCGATGCCGCTCATGCCCAATTCGGCCGGATCGATGCGCTGGTCAACAATGCCGGCGTCATGCCGCTGTCGCCGCTTGCCGCGGTGAAGCGCGATGAGTGGGCGCGCATGATAAACGTCAACATCTTTGGCGTGCTGAACGGGATCGCTTCGGTGCTGCCGCGCTTCGTCGCGCAGAAAAACGGGCACATCGTCAACGTGGCGTCCGTCGGCGCGCATCTCGTGCTGCCCACCGCGGCGGTCTACTGTGGCACGAAATACGCGGTGTGGGCGATCACCGAAGGCCTGCGGCAGGAGCACGACGACATCCGCGCCACGATCATCTCCCCCGGCGTGACAGCGACCGAATTGGGCGACGACATCAGCGACTCGCAGGTGGCAGCGGCTTTGAAAGAGTGGCGGCAAAAGTCGCTGACGCCGGACGCCATCGCCCGCGCAATCCGCTTCGCGCTCGAACAGCCCGACGGCGTCGACGTCAACGAAGTGATCGTGCGCCCGACCGCCGCCAACATGTGAGTGAACGTCAGGGACTGGCAATGAACAGGCCGGAGCTTGTTGCCGGCCTGTTCGCACGCGCGGGTCAGGCGGCCTTGACCTTCAGGTCTTCCTCGCCGCGCACCATCCTGGTCACGCCGGCGAAGTCGAGCTTGCCGGAACCGAGCACCGGCACTTTCGCCACGACGCGCACTTCGGCCGGCACCATCAGGTCCATGGCCCCGTTCGCCTTGGCGAAGGTCAGGAACTCGGCGCGGGTGGCGTTGGGCGCTTCCGTGATCAGGATCAGCTTCTCGCCCTTGCGCGCATCGGGCAGCGTGGCGACGGCCGACAGCGAGCCTTTCCAGAGTTCGCCGGCCAGCGCCTCCACCGCGGCCAGCGAGACCATCTCGCCGCCGATCTTGGCGAAGCGCTTGGCGCGGCCGCGGATCGAGATGAAGCCCGCGTCGTCGACTGTCACGACGTCGCCGGTGTCGTGCCAGCCATCGGCGAGCGGCTCGATCACGCCCGGATTCTCGGCGCGAAGATAGCCGGCCATGACGTTCGGGCCGCGCACGAAAAGCCGGCCGCCTTCGTCGACGCCGGGCACCGGCTCGAGGCGGTATTCCATGCCGGGCATGATTTTACCGACGCTGCCCGACTTGTTGTACATCGGCGTGTTGATGGCGATCACCGGCGCGGTTTCGGTCACGCCATAGCCTTCCAGGATGCGCAGGCCGAACTTCTCCATATAGGTCGTGCGCGTGGCGGCCTTGACCGGTTCCGCGCCGGCGAAGCAGTAGCGCACCGAACGGAAGTCGTACGGATGCGCCGTGCGGGCATAGCCCGACAGGAAGGTGTCGGTGCCGAAGATGATCGTGGCGTTCGAGGCATAGATCAGTTCCGGCACGATGCGGTAGTGCAGCGGCGAGGGGTAGAAATAGACCGGCACCCCGGAGATCAGCGGCAGCACCGTGCCCGCCGTCATGCCGAAGGAGTGGAAGATCGGCAGCACGTTGAACACCTTGTCGCCCGAATGGAAGTCGATGCGCGAGGCGGCCTGGGCGGCATTGGCCAGGATGTTGCGGTGGGTGAGCACCACGCCCTTGGGCGTGCCTTCCGAGCCCGAGGTGAACAGGATCGCTGCCGGATCGTCCGCTTTGCGCGCCACCCGCGGCGTCGTCTTGCGCAACAGGCCGAGTAGCTTGTCCTTGAGGCCGATCGTGGCCCGCAGGTCGTCGAGCCAGACGATGTCGACCGAGCGGCCGATCTCCTCGACGACTGGCCCGAGCTTTGCCTGTTCGACGAAGGCGCGGGAGGTGAGCACGGTGCGCACCTCGGCCGCCTTGCAGGCCGACAGGATGTTCGCTGCACCGGCGGTGAAGTTGATCATTGCCGGAACCTTGCCGGCCGACATCACGCCGAGAAGTGCCGCGCAGGCGCCGTTGGCATTGGGCAGCATGATGCCCAATGTCTGCTGGCCGGCATAGAGATGCTCGAACTTCTCGCCGAGCACCGCAGCGGCCGTCAGCAGCTTGCCGTAGCTCAGCGACCCGGTAACCGGATCCTGCACGGCGAGCTCCTTCATGCCGCGCTCGTTGGCGGTCTCGATGATCTTCTCCAGCACCGTCTTGTCGATGTCCTGGGTGCGGAAGACCAGGTCCGACATCACCTGGTAGAGCGCGGAGCCCGCCGCGGCGCGGCGCTGGCGGCCCTTCAGTTCCTGCGGGACTTCGAGCTTCACCGGTTCCAGGATGGTCACCTTGACCTTCGGGAATAGGCGATGGCGCACATGCTGCGAGGTCAGCCGCGAGAAGTAGCTCTTCTCCAGCCCCTCGATGCGCACCGGCACCACCATCGAGCCGGTCTTGTCGGCAACCATGGCCGCGCCGTCATAGACCTTCATCAGGCCGCCGGTGACGGTGATGCGGCCTTCCGGAAAGATGACCAGCGGATCGCCGCCCTGCACGATCTTGATCAGTGTGCGGGTCGACATAGGTTTCGCGGGATTGAGCGGCAGCGCGCGAGCAAGCTTCATGAACGGCTTCATCCACCAGGCCTGTGCGATCGTATAGTCGATGGCGAAGACTGGTTCCTCGTCGGTCAGGGTCAGGGCCAGCGGACCGTCGAGGAAGCTGACATGGTTGAGGGCCAGGATCGGCGCCTTGCCGGCCGCCTTGAGGTTTTCGATGCCCTCGATCTCCAAGCGCAGGAAGGCGCGGAAGAGGATCGAGACGAAGTCGCGGAACGGATTGGTCGGCAGGAATTTCAGCATCAGCCAGGCAGCGATCGCGTTGGCTACCACGAGGCCGAACAGGATGCCGGCGATCGAAACGCCGGCGGCCTGAATCGCGGCGACGAGGATGCCGCCGACGGTCATGAAACCGGCATTGACGATGCTTACCGCGGCCACGACGCGGGCGCGGCGCGCTTCCGGCGACCAGGCCTGCACGGCGGCGAAGGTCGGCACCACCAGGAAGGCGGCGGCGATGGCCATGCCGGCGAGGTCGATGGCGACACGAATGGTGTTAGGCCCGGCGAAGAAGGCGGCAAGCGTCTCGGCTTTGGGCGAAGGCTGCATGCTGCCGATGGTCCAGGCCAGATGCAGGCCGAACAGCGCCAGCAGCGCGGTGCCGACCGGCGCCGGCAGCAGCACCATGCGCCCTTGCGACATCCAGGCGGCGATGGCCGAGCCGATGGCGATCGAGACGGCGAACACGGCGAGATAGGCGGTGACGGCGATCTCGTTGCCGCCGAGCGAATCCTTGATCATCGCCGGCAGGATCGACAGCACGATCGCGCCGACCAGCCAGAACCAGGAGGTCATCAGGCCGGCACGCCAGATGCGCGTGTCGGTGCGCAAGTCGGCGACCTGCCGCCAGGTCGACCGGAAGATGTTCCTGTCGATGGCGAGGTTGGGTGCGGCCGAACCGGTGGACGGGATATAGCGGCTGACGAACCAGCAGCCGACGGCCAGCGCCATCATGATCGGTCCGAACACCCAAACGCCGATACCATCGGCGGAGACGACGCCGCCGGCGATGGTGCCGCCGAGGATCGCTGCGAACGTGGCCGACTCGATCCAGGCATTGGCCTTTGGCAGTTCCTTGCGCTCGAGATGATCCGGCAGGATGCCGTATTTGATCGGCCCGAACAGCGCCGAGATGGTGCCGAACATCAACAGCGCCGTCATCAGCACCGGGATCGACGACAGCGCGATGCCGGCGACGGCGACGGCGGCCGCGGCGATCTCGGTGAACTTCAGCCGCCGCGCGATCAGCGCCTTGTCGAAGCGGTCGGCGATCTCGCCGCCAAGCGCCGACAGCAGCAGGAAGGGCGCCATGAAGACAGCCCCCGCCAGCGTCACCAGCGACGCGGCCTGGTCCTTGGCTAGCGTGAAGAGAATGAGGAATACCAGCGTGTTCTTCAGGAAATTGTCGTTGAAGGCTGAGAGGAATTGCGTCCAGAAGAGAGGCGCGAAGCGCCGCGACATCATCAGATGGGTGTTCATGGCAATTTCCATTGGGCAAGGCCGGCTGGCAATCCGATTGGACTGAGCGGACACTTGCGCGGTTTGAGCCTTGTTTATCGGGAAGCCGTTAAACTTCGTTACTGCGATTCAATCCAATCCATTTGTTTCTTGTTTTTGGCGCCTGGGATCCGTCGTTCATGATCGGCCTCCAGGCTTTCCAGGCGCTTGACTGTTTGCGGGCTTGGCTGTCGGCGAGCATCGATATGACCCTTTCGTTTCAGCGTTACGCCGGATCGGCACCGGTCTGTTTCAGGCCGGATACATTGCTTTGAACGCTGTTCACGAATGCACTATAGCACATCGTGAACGACGTTCAAGAGAAAAATGAACGATGTTCACAAATGGCCTGACCGGTACTGTCAGGAGAGCAACGGAACGTTAGAGAGGTTCTCAAATTTTACGGCGGCTGGAGCTACACCGGCGCGCCGCAAACGGCTATCAATCGTTGCGACGTCATTGCTTCGGGGTGGTGAGAGGCGCGCGGCTTGCAGCTGGATTTGAAGACAATCGAGGCATTGGCCCCCGATCAGGCTTCGCTTGGCGCCGCGGCCAAGCTGACCAAGCGGTCGAACTGGCCCAGGCTTGAAGCACATGAACAGCTTCCGCTCATCTGGGGCGAATGCCAGGGCTCAGGATCCAACCCGTACCGGGTCGCATTCGACACCTCCGATCACGGCTATAAATGCACGTGTCCGTCGCGAAAATTTCCGTGCAAGCACATACTGGCGTTGGCGTGGATCGGTGCCACGGCGCCCGACAGCTTCGCGCGTGTCGACCAGACGCCCGACTGGGTGAACGACTGGCTCGGCCGGCGCCGCAAGCCAGGACAGCCGCCGGCGCAAGCGCCCGCGCGCGCGGAAGGCAAAAGCATCGACGAGGCATCGCGGCCGGAAGAGACCGCTCCTGTTGAGGACGCTGCTGCCGCCGAACGCCGCGAGGCCGCGCAGCGCAAGCGGGCCGAGGACACGCGCAGCGCGGTTTCTGCGGCGCTCGATGAGCTCGACCAATGGATCGCCGATCAGCTTCGGCTCGGTCTCGCCGGCTTTGTCGGCGCCAGCAGTGAACGCTGCCGCCGCATCGCGGCGCGTCTTGTCGATCTGAAGGCGACGACGCTCGCCGGGCGCATCGACGAGTTGCCGGCGCGGCTGATGGCGCTGCGCGGCGAGGAGCGCCCGGACGCCGCGATCCGCGAGCTCGGCAAGCTGGTGCTGCTCGGCAAGGCCTGGCGTGCCGCGCCCGACGATGCCGAATTGAAGCGCCTGGTCTCGACGTCGGAGACGCGCGACCAGATCCTCGCCAACCCCGATGCCGTCCGGGTCGAGAGCGACTGGGAGGTGCTTGGCGAAAAGATCGAGACGCGGCGCGACGGCCTTGTAAGCCACGCCACCTGGTTGCTCGATCTCAGGAGTCCAACTCCACGATTTGCACTCCTGCTCGATTTCTTCCCGGCATCAGCGGGGCGGCGCTCCGGCGCTTTTGCCCCCGGGGACCGCTTCAAGGCGAGGCTGGTGTTCTACCCATCCCGCAATCCGCTCAGGGCGCTGGTCGCGGAGCGGCTGGGCGACGCGTCGCCTGGCGCATGGCCGGCGTTCGCCGGCGGCGCCGAGACCGATCCGCTCGCCGCTTATTCCGTATTCCAGGACAAAACGCCTTGGTTGTCCGATTGCCCGCTCATCCTGCCGGCCGGCGTGATCGCGCTGGACGAAAGGGACGGCGCCTGGTGGCAGGCGGCGAACGATCCGCATGGCATCGCCTTGCCTGTCGCGGGTTCGGTCAATCAAACCTTGCTCGGTCTCGACCTCGCGGCGACGGCCGCGCTGTGGAATGGCGCGAGGCTCGAGCTTCTGGCTTCGCAAAGCAGCATGGGGAGGCTCGACCTGTCGTGAACGAGCTCGACCAGGCAGGGCTGGCGAGGCTGCGCGACGGCTGGATTTCCGGCGGCGCTGCTTTCGAATTTGCTCCCGCCGAATGGAAGGAAGTCGTGGCGGCGGCCAGACCGGACGAGCAGGAGCGGCGGCTGCTGGCCATTGCTGCGCAGGCGCTGGACGTCGCGCTTCGCCCGGCGGCGCCAAAAAGTTTGAAACGCCGTCCGCCACTGCCGGTGCTGGCCTTGCCGATGCTTCCTGAACGGCTGCGGCCGTTGCTGCGTGCCGCACTGAAATATGCAGCCGATGCGAGGCTCAAGGGTCGCGTGGCCACGCTCGTCGTCAGCCGAGGCTTCGTGCTGCATCCGATGGATTGGATGCCCGCTGCGACGGATCAGGAAAGCCCTGATGTCTATGCGCCTTGGGTCGACTGGCAAGCAGGCGCCGAAGGCGAAAAACGGTCCGGCCGCGAGCAACTGACGGCGGAAACCTGGGACGACTTCTATCCAGCCGCGCGCCGTATTGCCTTGATTGATTTACGGCGCACCAGGCCTGCCTTGGCGCGGACTCTCATCGAGACCAAAGGGACAAGCGAACCGGCGGAGGTCAGGCTTCCACTTGTCGAACTCATGCGTTTCGGCCTTGGTGCCGATGACGTTCCGTTTCTGAAGAGCTTGTCCGCCGATCGCTCAGGCAAAGTGCGCGAAATGGCCGGCCGGCTCCTGGCAAGGTTGGGCGAACGTGGCAATCCAACTGATGGCGGGCCGGAGAATCCGATAGCCGAGCTCGCCGCTTTCATCGAGGAAGGCAAATCCGGCTTCATCCGGCGCCGCACCACCTATGCGCCGATAAAAATCAAGTCGCCCGCGCAACAGGCACGTCGCGCCGACTTGTTCGCGTCTTGTTATTTCGGCGATCTCGTCGCTCACTTCGGCAAGACGGAGTCCGATTTCATCGGGGCATGGCAGTTTGGCGTCGATGATAATGCCGACCTCTTTCTCGTTCGAATGGTCTCGGCGTCCGGCGGCGATGCGGCGGTGGCTTGTTTGGCGGACCTGCTCGTCGCCGCCGGCGGCAGGTTGGCGCTTCTCGTCCTCCAGCTCATGTTGCGTTTGGACGGCGGCAGAAAACGTCTCCTGATCAGGCAGATCCTGAATGACGCTCAAAATCTGGCCGCGCTCGCCCTGGTCGAAGGCGCCGAAGCAGGCTGGCTGGAATGGGGCAACCTCACAAGCGGCAAGGCGCTTTCGGCGCTGCGTGCCGCCGTCTCGGGTGACAACGACATCATGAAACGAAGCGCCGAGCAGTATCTCGAAACCATGGGTTTTCTCGCCACGGCGGCGACGGCGGAAAAATTGATCGGCGAGGTCGTTGCCGCAGGCTTGCCGCCCGCATCCCCATCGCTCGGTCTGCTGCGGCTCAACGCGGCGCTTGCCCAGAACCAATCCCACAGATGATCAAGCTGGAGACGATCGCATGAACTCAGCCATCCGCCTTCCGGTCGAAGAAATCTATGCGTCCGAACTGCAGGCGCTGGCGCGCGGCGACGACCGCCAGAAGCCTGCCGGCTGGAGCCTCTCGCCCAAAGCAGTGCTCACCTATCTGATGGGCGGCAAGGCCAGCGACGGCACGGTGATTTCGCCGAAATATGTCGGCCGCCGGCAATTGATGGAAACGGCGGTCGCCACTTTGGCTACCGACCGGGCGCTGCTTCTGCTCGGCGTTCCCGGGACCGCGAAATCCTGGGTGTCGGAACATCTCGCCGGCGCCATCATGGGAAACTCGACGCTGGTCGTGCAATGCACCGCCGGTACCGACGAGAACCAGATCCGCTATGGCTGGAACTATGCCCAGCTGCTGGCCAAGGGCCCGAGCCAGGAGGCGCTGGTGCCGACCCCGCTCTACCGCGCCATGCAGGACGGCAAGCTCTGTCGCCTGGAAGAGTTGACGCGCATGGGCTCCGACGTCCAGGACACGCTGATCACCGTGCTCTCGGAAAAGATGATGCCGGTGCCGGAATTGAACACTTCGATCTATGCGCAGCGCGGCTTCAACATCATCGCCACGGCCAACAACCGCGACAAGGGCGTCAACGAGCTCTCCTCGGCGCTGAAGCGTCGCTTCAATGTCGTGGTGCTGCCCTTGCCTGAGGACATGAACGAGGAAGTCTCCATCGTCTCCCGGCGCGTCGGCGAGATGGCCGGTGGGCTTGATCTGCCGGTGCCGAAGAATGTCGGCGAGGAGATCGCCCGCGTGCTCACCATCTTCCGTGAGCTGCGCTCGGGCGCCACCGCCGACGGCAAGGTGACGCTGAAGACGCCGTCGGGCTCGCTGTCCACCGCCGAGGCGATCGCCACGATGGTCGGCGGCCTCAGTCAGGCGGCCTGGTTCGACGACGGCAAGCTTCACGCCGCGGGCCTTGCCTCGAGCCTTGTCGGCGCAATCGTCAAGGATCCGGTGCAGGACAAGGTGGTGCTGGAGGAATATCTGGAGACGGTGCTCAAGAAGCGGCCGGACTATGCCGGCTATTACGCGGCGCTCAACGCGGCCATCTGAGCGATGATTGAGGGCGGCATCAGCTATTTCGGCATTCGCCATCACGGGCCGGGCTCCGCCGAGAGCCTGGTCAAGGCGTTGCAGGAATTGCGGCCCGTCGCCGTGCTGATCGAGGGGCCGGTGGATGCCACGCCGCTGCTGCCGCTGCTCGCCAGCCCCGACATGAAGCCGCCGGTGGCGCTGCTCTGCTATCCCGAGGATGATCCCGCGGCAACGAGGTTCTGGCCTTTCGCCGAATTCTCGCCCGAGTACCAGGCGGCGCTGTGGGCCTTAGCCAACAAAGCGGCGCTTCGCTTCATCGACCTGCCGTCGGCGGCGCGGTTGGCCGAGAAGGCGGCTGAAAGTGCGACGGACGCCGATGGGGCCGAAGCGGAGGCGACGGAAGAGCAGGGCGAGGAGGCCGAACGCATCCGAGATCCGATCGGCACCCTGGCGCGCGCCGCCGGCTACGAAGACGGCGAGAGCTGGTGGTCGGATATCATCGAGCAGAATCCTGCACCCGGCCCGATCTTCGCGGCCATTGCCGACGCGATGACGACGCTGCGCGACGGCGAGGGCGCGATCGGCAACTTCGAGGCGATGCGCGAGGCGCATATGCGTCTCGAGATCGCCGCCGCGCGAAAGGAATTCGACGGACCGTTGGCCGTCGTCTGCGGCGCGTGGCACGTGCCGGCCCTTCGGGCGGCGCACACGCAAAAGAGCGACCAGGCGCTGCTCAAGGGCATCGGCCGACGCAAGACCACGATGACCTTCGCGCCATGGACCGGACCGCGCCTGGCGCTGGGCTATGGCTATGGCGCCGGCGTCGTCGCTCCCGGCTGGTGCAAGCATCTGTGGGCGACGCGCGGGCGCGATGATGCCTCGGTCCTTTGGCTGGCGCGGATCGCCGCGGTGCTCAGGGGTAAGGGCCATATGGTTTCCACGGCCTCTCTGATCGAGGCAGAACGCTTGGCTCGCGCGCTCGCCGCCATCCGCGACAGGCCGAAGCCCGGCTTCGAGGAATTGCGCGACGCCTCGGTCTCAGCGCTCTTCAACGGCGAGGCTTTGCTGTGGAAGATGGTCGAGGCCGAGCTGCTGCTCGGCGCCGATGTCGGCGAGATTCCACCCGACACGTCGCTTGCCCCACTGATCGATGATCTGCAGCGCAACCAGAAGGTGGCCCGGCTGAAGCCCGAAGCCCTTGAGCGGGAACTTTCCGTAGACTTGCGCAGCGAGAGCGGGCTCTTCCGCTCGACATTGCTGCACCGGCTGAATGTGCTTGGCGTGAACTGGGGCAGGCTGACGGATGTCGGCCGCAGGCGCGGCACGTTCCGCGAGCGCTGGATGCTGGCCTGGCAACCGGAATATGCGGTTCGCCTGGTCGAGAACCTGGTCTATGGGCCGACCATCGAGAAGGCCGCCAATGGCCGCCTGATCCAGATGATCGGCGCGGCCGCGACACTGGATACGCTCGCCACACTGGTGCAAAACGCGATCACGGCGGGGCTGAGCGAGGCGTCCGCCGCCGGGCTCGCGGCGCTGGAGGAAAAGGCGGCGCACAGCAGCGAGTGCCTGGAGCTGCTGGCCTCGGTACCGCCGCTGGCCGACATCATCCGCTACGGCGAGGCGCGCAAGACCGAGACCGAACGCCTCGCCGGCCTCTTGGAACGGCTGATCATCGAAGGATCGATCGCGCTGCCTTATGCCGCGCGCGACCTCGACGCGCAGGCCGCCGCGGCATTGATGGCTGCGTTGCGCAAGGCCGACGAGGCGATCAGGCTGGTCGAGCCGGACGAGCATGTCCTGGACGCCTGGCGCAACGGTCTGGCTGCCGTGCTCGATTCATCGCGCTCGACGGCGCTCGTCGCCGGTTGCGCCGCGCATCTGCTCTACGAGCACGGCCGGCTCTCCGCCGAAGCAACCGCCAATCTGCTGGCAAAGCGTCTGTCGCCGGGAACGCCCGTTGCCGATGCCGCGGCATTCTTCGAAGGCTTTTTCAGCGGCGCCGGCCAGAGGCTGATCTATGACGAAGGGTTGCGCGGCGCCGTCGATACCTGGTTGGCCTCGCTGGAAGAGGAAGCTTTCGTGGCGCATCTGCCGCTGCTGCGCCGCGTCTTTTCCAACCTCGACAGCATGGAACGCCGGCGCCTGATCGAGGCCGTGCTTGGCAAGAGAGCGAGCCTGCCCACCGGGCTGACGCCGGCGCCGGACGGCGGCGAGGCTTGGCGCCGGCATTTTGCCCTTCTTGGAAAGCTGCTCGCAGGGGAGCCCCGCCATGGCTGACGAAGCGACTGGGCCGGAGCTCGATCAGACGCTGGACAATCGGGAGCGTCGATGGCGGCTGGCGATCGGCGCCGACGAGGAGACATCGTCGGCGCTCTCGGCCGAGGATCGGCGGCTGTCTGCGGCGCTCGACGCGCTCTATGGCGACGGCAGCGGCGACACCGCCGGCGATCCGCGTAAGCGGCGTGGCGGGCTTGGCCGCTCGGCGCCGCGCGTCGCTCAATGGATGGGCGACATCCGCTCCTTCTTCCCTGAGCAGGTCGTGCAGGTCGTCCAGAAGGACGCCTTCGAGCGCCTGAACCTGAGGCAGATGCTGATGGAGCCGGAATTCCTCAAGGCGATCGAGGCCGACGTCAATCTCGTCGCCGACCTGATCTCGCTGCGCTCGGCAATGCCGGACAAGACCAAGGACATCGCGCGCTCGATCATTACCGATATTGTCGCGAAGCTGATGCAACGTCTGGAGCAGAAGACCGCGGAGGCGATCCGTGGCGCGCTCGATAAGTCGCGGCGCACCAACCGCCCGCGCCAGCGCGACATCGATTGGCCGCGCACCATTACGGCGAACCTTCGCCACTACCAGCCGGACCACCAGACCGTCGTACCGGAAAAGCTGGTCGGCTTCATGCGCCGCCAGCGGCGGCTGGTCGATCTCGACGAGGTGACGCTCTGCGTCGACCAGTCCGGCTCGATGGCAAGCTCAGTCATCTACGCCTCGATTTTTGCCGCCGTGATGGCGTCACTGCCGGTCGTGCGCACCAAGCTCGTATGTTTCGACACCGCCATCGTCGATCTGACCGAAGAGCTCAGCGATCCGGTCGAGGTGCTGTTCGGCGTTCAGCTCGGCGGCGGCACCGATATCAACCAAGCCGTCGCCTATTGCGCCGAGCGCATCGAGCGGCCGACCAAGGCGCATTTCATCTTGATCACCGATCTCTACGAGGGCGGCAACGGCAAGGAGCTTCTGCAAAGGCTGGCGACGCTGGTGCGGTCGGGCGTCAACGTGGTCGTGCTGCTCGCGCTCACCGACCAGGGCCGCCCCGGCTACGACCCTTCCATGGCCGGCTCGGTCGCGGCGCTGGGCATTCCGGTCTTTGCCTGCACGCCGGATCACTTCCCCGACATGATGGCGGCGGCGCTGCGTCGCGAGGACATCGGTGCCTGGGCCGCAGGGGCCGACATCAAGCTCGTTCGCGCCGACGCGGAAGAGCCAAAAACGGATGCGTGAGGCAATCGCCTGGCTTTAGACGCTATTTGTTCGTGCGTATTTTTTGCCGCGGATTGATGCCGCCGCTGGCCGTTGTGTCGTTCTCGACGTCGCCTTCGGTCGTGTTCTCGCCGAGCTCGAGATCATCGCCTTCCTTGATGCTGCCCTTTGACGTTCCGATGCCTGGATTGTTTTCCAGATCGGCGTCGCTCGGTTTGCGCGATTTGAGATGCTTGGTGCTCATGGCAGGCTCCTTCCAAGATTTGCTGGATGAGGAACTGATTGGCCGAAGCGAATGTTCCGAGCGCATTTGGCCGCCGCCCTGTTCCGAAACTCCGACTTCGTCAAAGTCCGAACGGATAGGTTTCGGGTACACCGGTCCTGGCATGCTCCGGCCCAAGCGGCGTCACCGCTTTCGTCTTGTCGAACCAGACGAAGGCGTCGAACTGCCTCGGCAGCGAGGCATCGGCATAGTGGCTGCGCAGTTCGGTTTCCGGCCTGTAGATCACGCCGATGAAGCGCTCCAGCCGCCGCTCCAGCAGGCGATGTCTCAGTGCGGCGTCGCGGTCCATATCGAGCAGGAACCGCGACACCCCGCTGTCGTGGCAGAGCCGTTCGTAGCTGTCCGCATGCGAAGGGCGCACCCGCATGACCTGCATCGGATCGTCCCAATCGGAAGCCGCGGCCACGGTTCCGGAATGGGTGCCGAAGCCGATCAGCGCCACTTGGTCGCCGAAGCGCTCGCGGCAGAGCTGGCCGATGTTCAACTCCTGCCTGATCGTTCCCATCTCGGTGAAGCGGGCATCGCCGATATGCGAGTTGTGGGCCCAGACGACGGCCTTTGACTCCGCGCCGCGCGCATCGAGTAGATGCTCTAGCGTCTCGAACATGTGCTTGTCGCGGAGATTCCAGGATTCCGCCCCGCCGTAATACATGATGCGATAGTAGCGTTCAGCGGCTGCGATCAGCCTGGCATTCTGCGTGGCATCGAGAAAATCGGCGCCGTCCTGTCGAGCGTAGTCGAGCTGCCTTGCAAGCAGCTCCTGACATTGCTCCAGCACGGCTTGTTCGCATTTGCGATAGCCGGCGGTGAGCACGGCGCGCCCGTATGTGGAAGGCTCTTTCTGCCACGGGGTCAGGCAGCCATAGCGTTGCCGCGCAGCGGCGGCGGCTTCCGGGTCGACCTGGTCGAGATAGCGCAGGACGGCCGCAATCGACGCGCTCATATTGTAGATGTCGAGACCGTAAAAGCCGGCCCGGCGGTTTACATCGTCGAGGCCTCCATTGTGATCCCGCATCCAGCCGACGAATGCGTCGACATCGGTGTTGCGCCACATCCATGTGGGAAAGCGCTGGAACGGCGGCTCTGCGGCCGCGCGCGGCGGCCGATGGCGTACATGGCGGTCAATGGCCGCAGCATCCGGCCAGTCCGCTTCAACCGCGACGATGCTGAAGCCATGCTTTTCGATGAGCCGACGCGTGATCGCGCCGCGCGCCTCGTAGAATTCGGAGGTGCCGTGACTGGCCTCGCCGAGAAGGACAACACGCCGGTCCGCGAAGCGGTCGAACAGATCGCCGAAGGCCGGGTCTTCGAAATCCGGCAGCGGCTCGGCGGCGGCCGCGATCATCTCCGGCAGGCTTCTTTCGCGCGGCTGCGGCGTGACCACAGCCGGTCGATCGGCTCCATATCGAGGCCGTTCCGCCCAGCCTTGTTCGCCGATGAGCGGAACGAACTGCACGCCACCGAGGTCTTCCTCCTCGTAGGTCGTTGCGCCGGTTCGGGTGACCTTCAGCAGCCGCTGGTCGTCGACCTCCTTGCCGACGGGGATCACCAGACGGCCACCGACATCGAGCTGTTCCTGAAGCGCCAGCGGCGCGCCGGGACCGGCTGCGGCCACCAATATGGCATCGAACGGAGCGGCGTCGCTCCATCCCTTGGTGCCGTCGCCGGCGCGAACCTCGATATTGTCGTAACCGAGGCGTTCGAACCGCTGCCGGGCGATTTCGGCGAGCATCGCATGGCGCTCTATCGTGTAGACGCGGGCCGCAACACGACTCATCACCGCCGCCGCGTAGCCCGAGCCCGTCCCAACCTCGAGAACGCGGTCGCCAGGATCGATCTCAGCGGCTTCGATCATGTAGGCGACCATGAAGGGTTGCGAGATCGTCTGACCCTTGCCGATCGGCAGAGGGGTGTCCTCATAGGCGAATTCCTCGAAGTCGGGGTCGACAAAGACCTCGCGTGGAACCTCCCGCATGGCCTCCAGGACCCGGCGGTCATGAATTCCACGCTGGGCGATCTGGACATCGACCATCCGGCCGCGCGTCAGAGAAAGTTCGGCCATCAATGCCTACCGATCATGGACAAGTACCATCTTGCCCAGAACCATCTGCGGGCGGGAAAGTTTCATGTCCGGGACGATTTCAAGCATCCTCCGTTACGACACTAGAACGGCTTCTCGCTAATCACCTCGAAGCGCTCGACCGCGCAATGCTCGCCGACAAGCGTCAGCACGTCGGTCGAAGGTGGAATAGCGTCCGGCTGCTTCCACAGAATATTGAAGGAATAAACAAAGCGCTCACGGTCTGCGTCGTGCTCCATGCCGACGAAGCGGGCACTGTAGCCAAGCGGCCGTACCATTTCCTGGAGGTCGGGCGGCGCGTTTTTCGGCCAGGAGACCGAAAGGATTGCCTTGTGATCGCGCCGGATCTTGAGGTCGACCCATTTCAGCGCCTGCAGTGTCACCAGCGTCAGCACGGTTGCGATCGCGCCGAGGCCGTACTGGCCGCCGCCGAAGGCAAGGCCGATCATGGTCATGATCCACATCGTGGCGGCGGTGGTGACGCCGGTGACCAGATCGCCGCGCCGCAAGATAGCGCCGCCGCCGATGAAGCCGACACCGGTGAGCACGCCGAGCGCAAGACGCATCACATCCATGCGTACGAAGGAGTCCGGTCCTTTGCCCGAGACATCGAGCAGCATGTTGGCCTGGACCATTGCGACGCAGGCCGCAAGGCCGACCAGGATGGTCGTCCGCAACCCGGCGGAATGACCGCGGGCCTCGCGGTTCAGGCCAATGAGGAAGCCTGCAAGCACCGTGACCAGCAGCCGCGCCACGAGGTCCGGCCATGTCGGATGAAGCGGCATGTCGCAGCAAAGCGGCGTGAGCATGGTCCGTCGGGGCAGCCTAAGCGCGCCCTCCGTTGCGTCTGGAATGCTCAACTAGGCTTGGCCGCCGATGGTTCCCTGGCCGCTACTCCATCATGCGCGAATCGCCTCACCGGACGGCAATGCTCAGCACCAGCGCCAGCACGACGATGCCGACCAGCCCAGCGATGAAGATGATGCGACGGGTGCGCGTGCGCAGGATGATTTCGCCCTGTCGCGCGTCCTGCCCGGAAAACACCGGACCTTCGCTGTCGCGGTCCTTGCTCATGGTTGTCTCCTTCCCTGTGAGCGGGCACGGCAGGCGTCAGAGCAGGAACCGGTTTGGCCGGCATGAAGTTCCGCCACGCGGATGCTGAGGCGGGGCAGGGCCGGCTACCGCGACCGGCCGAAAACCGGCCGCGGGAAAGTTGGCTTAGCCGAATTTCGGGTCGAGGCTGCCCGACTTGTAGCGCTTGGCCATGTCGGCCAGTGGGATCGGCTTGATCTTCGAGGCGTTGCCGGCGGTGCCGAACTGCTCGAAGCGCTCCTTGCAGAGCTTCTTCATCGCCGCCATAGCCGGCGTCAGATATTTGCGCGGATCGAACTCGCTGGGGTTCTCGCTCAGCACTTTGCGGATCGCGCCGGTCAGCGCCATCCGGTTGTCGGTGTCGATGTTGATCTTGCGCACGCCATGCTTGATGCCGCGCTGGATCTCTTCCACCGGCACGCCCCAGGTCGGCTTCATCTGGCCGCCATATTTGTTGATGATCTCCTGGAGTTCCTCGGGTACCGAGGACGAGCCGTGCATGACCAGATGCATGTTGGGCAGGCGGCGGTGGATCTCCTCGATCACGTTCATCGCCAGCACCGCGCCATCCGGCTTGCGCGAGAATTTGTAGGCGCCGTGGCTGGTGCCCATGGCGACGGCCAGCGCGTCGACATGCGTGTCGCGCACGAACTGCTCGGCCTGCACCGGATCGGTCAGCAACTGGTCGTGGCTGATCGCGCCCTCGACGCCGTGGCCGTCTTCCTGCTCGCCGCCGCCGCTCTCCAGCGAGCCCAGCACGCCGATCTCGCCTTCCACCGAGACGCCGCCCCAATGCGCCATGTCGACGACGCGCCGCGTAATGCCGGAATTATAGGCGTAGTCGGCCGGCGACTTGCCGTCCTCCTTCAGGGAGCCGTCCATCATCACCGAGGTGAAACCGTACTGGATCGCGGTGACGCAGGTCGCTTCGTTGTTGCCGTGGTCGAGATGCATGCAGACCGGGATGTCGGGATGGATCTCGACCAGCGCGTCGATCAGCTTGGCCAGCACGACGTCATTGGCATAGGCGCGCGCGCCGCGGCTGGCCTGCAGGATGACCGGCGACTTGGTCTCCTCCGCCGCCTCCATGATAGCGAGGCCCTGTTCCATATTGTTCATGTTGAAGGCAGGCACGCCATAGCCATGTTCGGCAGCATGGTCGAGCAATTGTCTCAGTGTGATGCGAGCCAACGAATAGTCTCCCGTATCTGGTTCGAGCCCGTGTTTGAAAAGGCGGCCCGGGCGTCGGGCGGCCCCGTTGCTTCTGGCCGGATTTCGGAGCTACCGCAACCTTTCGGAGCCTTTTCGGCCGCAATTCTTGTTGCAGGGCTGAAATCCGGCCGCGGCCGGGCCTAAAGCGCGTCGCGCTGAAAAGGATTCAGGCTCCACGCTTTAGGTTTTTGCTTTCATGCGGCGATGCGTGAGCGCGCGGCGAGGATTTCGACGCAGGCCTTCGCCGCTTCCTTGCCCTTCACGGTGAAATGCTCATGGAAGAAGCGGTGATGCTCGGCGCTGTCATGGTAGTTGTGAGGCGTCAGCACGGCCGACAGCACCGGCACGCCGGTCGCGAGCTGCACATTCATCATCCCGTCGATGACCGCGCGCGCCACGAAGTCGTGCCGATAGATGCCGCCATTGACGACGAAGGCGGTGCCGAGGATCGCGGCGTAGCGACCGGTCTCGGCAAGCGTCTTGGCATGCAGCGGGATTTCGTAGGCGCCCGGCACGTCGAAGACCTCGACGGCGAAGCCGCCGAGCGCGGCAAGCTCCGCTTCGAAGGCCGTCACGCATTGGTCGACGATATCGGCATGCCAGCGCGCCCGGATGACGATGACATGACGGGCAGTATGGTCTTTGGGGAAATGCTGATTCATGGGTCCTTCCTTCCGTTTCGAACCAGAATCAGGACGCACGACGCAAAAACCGCGGCCCGCGCCAGCGGACCGTCTTCTGCGTACGTTCTCTTCCATCCGGACTTTAACCGTCGGCTCCGGAATCACACCGGATCTGCTGACCCTTCCGATAGGTTGGAAGGCGCTCGCGGGCTTGAGCGATCGAAAATCGCCCTTACCGCCGGTGGGGACTTTCACCCCGCCCTGAGAACATTAACGCAGGTTTTATGAGAGAGCAGGGTGGCGCTGTCAATTGGCGACTAGCTAATCTCCCCCCTCGAGGCGGAGATGCCCGGCAGGGCAGAGGGGGCGCGAAAGATCGCGGCGGGACAGGATCAAGGTTCCTCGCCCCACGAATGTGGGGAGAGGTGGCTCGGCGAAGCCGAGACGGAGAGGGGAGCGCCCTACGAAGGCCCCTCTCCGTCCGCTTCGCGGCCACCTCTCCCCGCCTTTGGCGGGGCGAGGAACCCAAACATAGATACGTCGGCGGACAGTGCCCCCACCTGTCCTGCCGGACATCTGCCCACGAGGGAAAAGATCAGCTA
Organism: Mesorhizobium sp. Ca11; assembly: GCF_020165275.1. Lineage (NCBI taxonomy): Bacteria > Pseudomonadati > Pseudomonadota > Alphaproteobacteria > Hyphomicrobiales > Phyllobacteriaceae > Mesorhizobium > Mesorhizobium sp. Ca11. The sequence goes on from NZ_JAIUHU010000002.1 coordinate 178,308, forward strand.
ATTACCCCCGTTCCGGAAACATCGCCTTCAGCCCCTCGCGCGAGGCCTTCGCCACGCCGCGCTCGGTGATCAGCCCTGTCACCAGCCGCGCCGGCGTCACGTCGAATGCCGGATTGGCCGCCGGTGTCGCATCCGGTGAGACCCGCACCTGCGCGACCTTTCCGTCGGCCGTCTTTCCCCACACCAGCGAAACCTCGTCGCCGGAGCGCTCCTCGATCGGGATTTCCTTCAGCCCGTCGGCCACTGTCCAGTCGATGGTGGGCGAGGGGAGCGCGACATAGAAGGGCACGTCATTGTCGGCGGCCGCGAGTGCCTTGAGATAGGTGCCGATCTTGTTGCAGACGTCGCCATCGGCCGTGGTGCGGTCGGTGCCGACGATCACCATGTCGATGTCGCCGCGCTGCATCAGGTGGCCTCCGGCATTATCGACGATCAGCGTGTGCGGTACGCCGTGTCCCGCCATTTCCCAGGCGGTGAGCTGGGCGCCCTGGTTGCGCGGCCTCGTCTCGTCGACATAGACATGCACCGGAATGCCGGCCTCGGTCGCCAGGTAGATCGGCGCGGTGGCGGTGCCGTAATCGACCGTCGCCAGCCAGCCGGCATTGCAATGGGTGAGGATGTTGACGCTCTCGCCCGGCTGCTTGCGTGCCGCGATCTGCCTGATGATCGCAAGCCCGTTTTCGCCGATGGCGCGGTTCAGCCCGACATCCTCATCGGCGATCTCGGCGGCCCGTCTGTAGGCCGCCTCGGCACGCTCTGCAGGCGCGAGCGGCTTGAGGTGCCGGCGCATCTCGTCCAACGCCCAGCGCAGATTGATCGCCGTCGGCCGTGTCCTATGCAGCGTCTCCCACACCGCGTCGAGTGCTTCGTCCGATGGGTCGTCCATCATCTGGATGGCGACGCCATAGGCCGCGGTGACGCCGATCAGCGGCGCGCCGCGCACCCACATGTCGCGGATCGCGGTGGCGATGCCGGTGACGCTTCCGATCTTCTCGATGCGGAATTCATGCGGCAGCCAGCGCTGGTCGATGATCTCGACCGAGCGCCTGTCGTCGCTGAGCCAGATGGTGCGATAGTGGCGTTCGCCGACGTTCAAAGGCTCTTCTCCTGTTCGATCAGCGCTGCCAGCTTGTTGACCTCGTCGATGCTGTGGATCTGGCGGCGGTTGACGGCGATATGGCGGCCGAAGCGCAAAGCCTTGGCTTCACATCTGGCGCGCAGGTCTTGATCGGCAATGGTCTCGAAATCGGCATTGTGGGCGAGACCCAGGATGCGCCGGTGCACCTCGATGCCGGCAAAGCCGAGCAGGTCGGTCCAGATCGAATGCAGCATATGGTCGAGCGCCTGCTCGGAGCCGAGCAGATCGCCCTGATCCTCGAACAGGCTCTTCTGGTAGAGGATACCGCTGCGCTCGGTCCGCCACAGATGCGAGAACTCGGCGCGGAAGGTCGCCCAGGTCTCAGCCGTGACGCCGAGCAGATAGGCGCGCATGGAGTCGCGGCTACCTTTCTCCTCGTGGCCGCGCTGCGAGAAGAAGGCCATCCAGAAATTGGCAAGCAGCATCCCCACGTCGAAGGCGATCGGGCCGTAGAAGGCGAATTCCGGATCGATCATCCGGGTTTCGCTGTCTGTCACCATGATCGAGCCTGAATGCAGGTCGCCATGCAGCAGCGTCTCGGCATTGGCGGCGAACAGATGCTTCAGCCGCTGCGCCTCGACCTTGAGATCGCGGTCGGCGCGCAGCTCGGCGACCAGGCCGTCGAGCTGCGGCGAGGTATGCCGGTTCATCTTGGCGTCGAAATAGGGGTCGGAGAACACCAGGTTCTCGGTGATGTCGCACAGCTCGACATTGTCGGCGAACAGCGCAAGATCGGCCTTGCGCTCCTTGGCTGCCATCGACAGGTCGGAGCCGCGGAACAGCGTGCGCGCCATGAACAGGCCGATGTCGCGTGCGATGTTCGGCAGCTCGCGGCCGTCGATCAGCGCCCGCCTGAGGATGATGTGCGGCGGCGCCAGATACTCCATCACGATCAGCGCCTGGGTCTCGTCGAAATGGTAGATCGCCGGTACCGAGCCCGGCGCACGGCGCTCCTGCCTGGTCAGCGCATGATATTCGAAGAAGGAGCGTTTGAGCGGCAACGGCCAGCTGTCGCCGACCAGCCGCACATAGGGCAGCGCCTGCTTGACCACCGCGGCACCCTTGTCGCCTTCGACGATGAAAACGAGGTTGAGATTGCCGTCGCCGACCTCGCGTACTTTCCAGCGGCTAGTGTCCTTGCCGATGCGCTCCGTGAGCGCCGCGGCGTCGCCAAGGCGCTTCGGCAGCGTTTCCGCCGACAATGCTTCGAAGTTCCCGGTCATGCTCTCCCTCCTGCGCGTGGTTTCCGACGATAGCGGAGCCACAGCGGCGGGGCCAAGCTAGGAAGCGCTCTGGCAAATGTCAATCGTGTTGACAATTGCCGAATGAGCCCATAGCGTCACGATCCGGGAGGAATGGATGGGCGCAGATGCCGTGTTCCATGTGGAGGGCCTGAGGAAATCCTTCGGCCAGAACGAGGTGCTTGGCGGCATCTCGCTCGACCTCTTTGCGGGCGAGGTGACCGTGCTCATGGGCGCCAACGGCGCCGGCAAATCCACGCTGGTCAAGATCGTCAGCGGCGTCTACGAACACGGCGCAGGCTCGATGCGGCTTGCCGGCAAGGCCTTCGACCCGCAGACACCCGCCGAAGCCATCCGCGCCGGTGTCGTCACCGTGCACCAGAACATCAATGACGGCGTCGTCGCCGACCTCGACGTCGCCACCAATCTGACGCTCGACCGGCTAAGCGGCAAAGGCGCGTCGTTGCTTTTTAAGCCTGTCAATGTCCGCGCCGAGGCGAGAGCCGTCGCCGACCGCATGGGACTTGCCATCGACCTCAAGGCGCGCGTCAGCGACTTGTCGTTGGCGGATCGGCAGATGGTGGCCATCGCCCGCGCCATGGCGCATCGGCCTAAGGTCCTGATCCTCGACGAGCCGACCTCTTCGCTATCGAGCGCCGAGGCCGATCGGTTGTTTTCGCTCATCGATCGGCTGCGCGGCCAGGGCGTCGCCATCCTTTATATCTCGCATCGCATGTCCGACATCAGGCGGCTCGCCGACCGCATCGTATCGATGCGCGACGGCGTGGTCTCCGGCATTTTCGACCGGAAGCCGCTCGATTATGAGGGTGCGGTCAACGCCATGCTCGGCCGCAAGATCCATCTCGACAGGGTCGTTGCCAGAAGCTCGGCCCGAGCCGTCTTCACCGCCGAGGGCCTGCGGCTGGCGCAAGGACCGAGACCGATCTCGATGACGCTCGGCGCCGGCGAGGTGGTGGCGATCACCGGCCTGGTCGGCGTCGGCAAGACGGCGCTGGCGGAAACGCTGTTCGGCGTGCGCAGGCCGCTTGCCGGCACCATGCACATGGACGGCAAACCCTACGCGCCGGGCTCGGCGCGCGAGGCGATTGCCGCCGGCGTCTTCCTGGTCGCCAAGGACCGGGCCGCGAGCGGCATCGTCGGCGGCTTCAACATTGAACGCAACATCAGCCTGCCGTTCCTCAAGCGCATGTCGGACCTCGGCGTCATGAAGAAGCGCGCCGAGCGCGCCGCTGCTCGCCGCCAGATCGACGAGCTCGGCATCGTCTGCCGCTCGGAGAAGGACGAGCTTTCGGCGCTCTCCGGCGGCAACCAGCAGAAGGTGATGGTCGCGCGCTGGATGTCGCAGGCCTCGCGCCTCTTCATCCTCGACGAGCCTTTCCAGGGTGTCGACATTTCGGCGCGTCGCGACATCGCCGCCAAGCTGAGGGCAAGCGCCGACGGCCGCGCGACGCTGATCTTCGTTACCGAGCTCGACGAGGCGCTGGAGACCGCCGATCGCATCCTGGTGATGTCGGAACACACGATCGTCGGCGAGCACCGCAACGATGACATCGATCTCGACCGGCTGCTGGCGGAAGTGGCCGGCGGACCGCTTCACAGCGCGGCGTGAGATCGCAGGATGACGAGACCCGGAGTGCAGGCATGAGTTCCAGTTTGGCGGCCAAGGCAACGGCGCGGGAGCGTTCGATGACATTGCGCGATTACGCCATCCGCTACGGCTTCATCGTCCTGCTGGTCGGGCTGATCGCCTATTTCGCGGTCGCCGCCGACGGCTTCGCTTCGCCGCAAAGCGCCGTGTTCATCTTCCAGTCGGTGGCCATCACCGGCGTGCTGGCGCTCGGCGTCACCGCGACGCTCGTCGTCGGCGGCTTTGATCTCTCGATCGGCTCGGTCGCCACCAGCGCCATGATGGCGGCCTCCTACGCCATGGTCGTGCTGGAGCAGAATGCGATCGTCGCCGTCATCGCCTGCCTGATCATCGGCGCCATCGTCGGCCTGATCAATGGCTGGCTGATCGTCTATATGCGCGTGCCCGATCTTCTAGCCACACTCGGGATGATGTTCCTGCTGCTCGGCCTGCAGCGCATTCCGACGGAAGGCCGCTCGATCGCCACCGGCATGACCATGCCCGACGGCTCGGTCGCCAACGGCAAGTTCTCCGAGGCGTTCCTGGCGCTCGGCCGCCACCGCATCGACTTCTTCATCCCGAATCTGATTCCGGTTTCGGTCGTCGTGCTCGTCGTGCTCGCGCTGCTTATCTGGTTCTTCCTCGAATACACCCGCTTCGGCCGCATGATGTATGCCGTCGGCAGCAACGAGAGGGCGGCTGAACTCGCCGGCGCGCCTGTCAAGGCATACAAGATCTGGGCTTATGTGATTTCGGGAGTTTTTGCCTCGATCGGCGGGATTTTGCTCGCCGCCCGGCTTGGACGCGGCGACATCGCCTCGGGTAATAATCTCTTGCTCGACGCAGTCGCGGCGGCACTCATCGGCTACGCTGTGCTTGGCGCCGCCAAGCCAAACGCCTTCGGCACCGCCGTCGGGGCGGTGTTCGTCGGCGTCCTGCTGCAAGGCCTGACGATGATGAACGCGCCTTACTATACGCAGGATTTCGTCAAGGGCGCGGTGCTTGTCGTCGCCCTTGTCTTCACCTTCGCCCTTTCCGGCAGGGGCAAGAGATAGTTTCGACCGGGGCATAACAAATGGAGGAAAACGAAGTGAGCATTACAAGAAGACTTTTGGGGAAGGCGGCACTCGGCCTCGCCGGCGCGGCGCTGCTGATGCAGGGGACGGCGCTTGCCGCGGACCGTCCGGCGCCGTTCGACAAGCCGGGCGTCAAGATCGCGCTGGTGCGCTATCTGTCGACCGGCGACTTCTTCCAGGCCTATCTCTCCGGCGTCGAGGCGCAAGCCAAGGCGCTCGGCGTCGACCTGCGCGTGCTGGACAGCCGCCAGGACGCAGCACTCCAGGCCGACATGGTCGACCAGGCGATCGCGCTCGGCGTGCAGGGCATCATCATCCAGCACGGTCTGACGGAATCGATGAAGGACGCCGCCCAGCGCGCCGTCGACGCCGGCATCAAGGTCGTCGCCTTCGACGTCAATGTCGAGAACCCGAAGATCCCGCAGATCGAGCAGTCCGACCGCGACCTGGCGAAGCTCGCGCTCGAGCAGGCGGTCAAGGACAATGGCGAGAGCTGGAAGGCCGGCTATGTCTATGTCGCCGGCATCGCTCCGCTCGACCGCCGCAACGAGACCTGGGTCGATGTGAAGAAGAAATATTCGGGCATCAGCGAGGTCGCCATGTTCGGCACGCTCGATAACCCGATCGCCAACTCCGTCGCCAACCAGGCGCGCTCGGTGCTGCAGGCGCATCCCGACATCAACGTGATGTTCGCCCCCTATGACGAGTTCGCCAAGGGTGTGAAGATCGCCGTCGATGAGGCCGGGCTCAACAAGAAGATCAAGATCTATTCGGCCGACATCTCGACCTCGGACATCGCCGCGATGCGCGAACCGGACAGCGCCTGGGCGGCAACCGCCGCCACCAACCCCGCCGTCGTCGGCCAGGTCTCGGTGCGCGCGCTGGCGCAGCTGCTTGCCGGCGAAGATCCCGGCCACAACGTCATCGTGCCGCCGACGCTGATCACCCAGAAGGAGCTGATCGACAAGGACATCAAGAACATGGAGGACCTGTCGGCCAAGCTGCCGCAGTTCGCCCATGCCGATGTTGCGATGCCGGCCTGGATGCCGAACCCGAACGCCAAGTAAGGTTCGGACGGTCGCGAATGAAGAGAGCGGTCCAACGGACCGCTCTCTGCCCTTCGGCCGGCCCAAGGCGGTCTATCGCTGCCAGAAGGGCAGCTTGGCGATCTCCGCCTCGACCTCTTTTCTCGTCAGCCCGATGTCGTCGATCAGATGCGGATTGTCCGTCGCCATGCGCTTGAGCTCGAAGCGGAAATAGGCCTGCTTGCGCCGCTCGGCGATAAGGCTGCGCAAGGCCGCCAGGCTGAAGCGCCCGCGCCTTGAGTGCATTGCCGGTGCCGCCGCCAGACACGTAGAGGGCGTGAAGCTATCGTTCATGGCAACCTCCATCGAATAAGGGGTTTTGAAAACCCTCGACCTGATTGAGATTGCACTGTGCCGCAGGCGGCCGGCGGCGTAATTAAGCCGTCCCAAATAGTTCTCAAAACTTCCAAATCGGTTAGAGCGTTTCACCGTTTCACGGAAACGGCGAACCGCTCTATCCCTTTGTTTTTACGCAATTCCGGAGTGAAAACCGCTTCACACTTTTCCTGGAATTGCTCTATAGATCGCCCCATGCAGGGATCGCGCTTTGCTTTCGGACCGTTCGTGCTTGATCCAGGCGCGGGAACGCTGCTCCGGGGCGATGTTCCCGTCGCCGCCAGCCATCGCGGGCTGAAGCTGCTGGAGGCGCTCGTCGCGCGTCCGGGCGAAATCCTGGCCAAGGCCGAGCTGATGGATGCGGCCTGGCCTGGCATGGCAGTCGAGGAAGGCAATCTCACCGTCCAGATCGCGCAGCTCAGGAAGCTGCTTGGTCCGGCGACCGGTGGCGGTGAATGGATCGCCACGGTGCCGCGCGTCGGCTACCGCTTCACCGGCATCGTCGAACGGCCCGATGCCCCACGCAAACCCTTGCCGCTGCCCGACAAGCCGTCGATCGCCGTGCTGCCCTTCGCCAATCTGAGCAGCGATCCCGAGCAGGACTCTTTCGCCGACGGCCTGACCGAAGACCTGATCACCGATCTCTCCCGGATACCGGGCCTCTTTGTCATCGCGCGCAACTCGGTCTTTGCCTACAAGCGCAAGGCCATGGATGTGCGCGCCATCGCCGGGGAGCTCGGCGTGCGCTACCTGCTGGAAGGCAGCGCCAGGCGCGCCGCGGGGCGGGTGCGCATCAATGCCCAGCTGATCGACGCGCTGAGCGGCGAGCATCTCTGGGCGGAACGTTTCGATCGCAGTCTTGAGGACATTTTCGCCGTTCAGGACGAGGCGACGGCCAAGATCGTCGAGGCGCTGCTCGGGCGGCTGCGCGCGCTGCCGGAGCGCAACCGGCCGAAGAGTCTCGAAGCCTATGATCTCGTCGTGCGGGCGCGAAAACTGTTCGACGAGTCGCCGCAAATGGCGCGCGAAGCGCATCTGATGCTGACGCGCGCGGTCTCGCTCGACCCGGATTACGCGGAGGCCTATCGCTGGCTCGCCATGAACCATTGGATGGGCTGGGTGCATTGGGGCGAGCCGTTCGAGCCCGCCCGCAGCACGGCCCTGGAACTGGCGCGCAAGGCTGTGGCGATCGATCCCAACGACGCCGGTTGCCGCTGGGTTCTGGCGAACCTGCTTGCCTATGAACGCGATTTCGAACGGTCCGAGGCGGAATTCGCCAAGGCGATCGAGCTCGATCCGAACGAAGCCGACATTTGGGCGACATTGTCCGATATCGACGTGCTGGGCGGGCGGATAAGCGAGGGCCTGGAGCACATCCGCAAGGCCTTCCGGCTCAACCCCTTTCCGCCGAGCTGGTATTATCTGACGCTCGGCCAGGCACAGTATGCGGCCCGTGACTATGAGGCCGCCGTCGAGACGCTGCGTCGCGACGAGACTTACCGCACGAGTTCGCGCCGCTTTCTGGCGGCAAGCCTGGCGCAGCTCGGCCGTCTCGACGAGGCGCGCACCGAGGTCGCGCTGTTCCTCGTCGGCAATCCGCATTTCTCCACGCAGCGCTGGGTCGAGACGGAGCCCTTTCGCGACGATGCGACACTCAGGCATTTTGTCGACGGCTTCCGCAAGGCCGGCCTTCCCGAGTGAAACCGGCATGATTGCTGAATGTTGCGGTAGAGAATGCTGACAGCCAGTACTGCATTTCGAGCGTTCTCAAGCCTTCTCTTGTAACTATGTCCCGTGTTTGACTATGTTGACCAAACTTAAGGCGGAGAGAATCAATGGCCGAGGCAACCATCGTCGAAACAGGTGTCGGGACACATGAGCGCGTAGCTCTCGATCTGGCGAAATTTATCTTTTCGACCAGTTCAGATGTCAGAGGAATGACGCAAGACGAAATATTCCGTCTTTATCAAAAGTGCCTGCAGGCTACATACGGGCGCTACCCAAAAACACCCATCGCTTAGATCGCAAATATAATTTTCTCCTGACGCGTGCCGGTGCTTCGGGCAGGTTTGGCGCACCAAACGACGCCGTGATGTTGTAGCCGGTGGACACCGCCGGTCTTACGCTCGGGCGGCGCCTGAAGGAAGGCTGGAGCCACGTCTTGCACTCAGCCCGTCCGGCCGGCGCGCGCCAGCCCATGCGTCACCAGACGGTCGATGACCTCCGGATAGCTGACGCCGCTCGCCGCCATAGCCTTGGCATACATGCTGATGTTGGTGAAGCCGGGAATCGTGTTGAGCTCGTTGATCAGGAAATGCATGTCCGGCATCAGGAAAAAGTCGACGCGGGCCATGCCGTCGCAACCGAGCGCCCTGAACGCCCTTGCAGCCGCATCGCGCATGGCATCCTCGACCTCCTGCGGCAGCTCGGCTGGCACGATCAAGGCCGCGCCATTCTCGTCGATATATTTGGCGTTGTAGTTGTAGAAACCGTGGCTCTCCGCAGGCACGATCTCGCCCGGCCGTGAGACGAAGAGTTCGCCCGCGGGGCTCTCCAGCACGCTGTATTCGATCTCTCGGCCACGCACGAATTCCTCCGCCAGCAGCTTGCGGTCATGTTGGAATGCTTCCGCCAGCGCGTGGTCGAATTCCTGGCTGGCATTGACCTTCGCGACGCCGACCGACGAGCCCTGCCGCGCCGGCTTGATGAACAGCGGCAGGCCGAGCTGGTCTTCCAGTTCGGCGAGCGGAGGCGCGGCATCTTCATTGATCGTCACCGAGCGCGCCACAGGAAGTCCGGCCGCCTTCAGCAGCCGCTTGGCGATGTCCTTGTCGAGCGCCGTGGCGGAGCCGAGGATGCCGCAGCCGGCGAGCGGCACGCGTGCCACCTCGGCCACGCCCTGCACCGCGCCGTCCTCGCCATGCAGGCCGTGCAGGACCGGAAACAGCATATCGATGGGAGGCAGGTCGTGGGGCACACCGCCGGCAGGGATCGCCAGCACCCGTCCATGGCCGCCCGGCACCAGGCAGAGTTGCGTGCCGGTCGAGGGCGTCGCCAGCGCGACGCCCTCGACGCGGCTCAGCAGCCATTGCCCTTCGCGGGTGACGAAGATCGGCACGGCATCGTATTTCGCCGGGTTTAAGGCAGCCATGACGTTGGTTGCTGAAAGCAGCGACACTTCATGCTCGGCGGAGCGCCCGCCAAAGAGCACGCCAATGCGAAGTCTTTTCGCCGCCATCTGGAGCTCCACCAATGATCAAGGTTGGAGCCGCATGCGAAACACGAGGCACCCCTTAAACTGGTTGAGCAATACGCGAAGGATTGGTGTGGATTTTGACGGGTTCGAGCAGTTCTTCAGCAGAAGCGCGGAAGGCCTTCAGTTCGGAACGGCGTCAAAACAGGGACGATGGAGCGTTCTTCGTTTTCACGAAACGAAGAACGCTCCAACGCATGCCCACATGTTCAGCGCAGTGCCGCCGCGATGTTGCCGCCGTCCACCGTCGTCACATCCGCTGTGGTGCGCTCGGCCAGCGCCTGGTGCAGGAAGGCCTGCGCCACGTCGTCGGCCGTCACTTCCTGTCCCAGCAGATTGCCGGACATGTATTCTTTTTCGGACACGCCGCGCGCGCCGGAACGGCTGGCGATCATCGCGTCGGTCAAGAGACCCGAACGGATGCGGTCGGCGTTGACCGCGTTGGAGCGGATGCCATAGGCGCCGTAGTCAAGCGCATACTGCCGCGACAGGAACAATGTCGCGGCTTTCGGGATGCCGTAGGCGCCGAATTTCGGGCCGGGATTGATCGCCTGCTTGGAGGTGTTGAACAGCAGCACGCCGCCCGTACCCTGTTCCAGCATGATGCGCACCGCATTCTGCGCCGCCGACTGGTGGGCGAAGAAATTGAGCTCGAAGCTTTTGCGCAAAGTGGCGTCGTCGAGTTCGCCGATGCGGCCTTCCCAGGCATTGCCGGCATTCGAGACCAGGATGTCGAGGCCGCCATAGACCGAGACTGCCTTGTCGAAGGCGGCGCGCATCTCGGCCGGCTTGGTGATGTCGGCGCCGACGCCGATCGAGTTGTTGCCGGCCGCCTTCGCCGCTTCCGCTGCCTTGGCTGGGTCGAGATCGACGATCACGGCATGCGCGCCATTGGCCGCGAACAGTTTTGCCGTCGCGGCGCCGATGGCGCCGGCGCCGCCGGTGATCAGCACCACCTGGCCGGTCAGCGGCTTCGGCTTGTTCGAAGCGAGCTTGGCCTGCTCGAGAGACCAGTATTCGAGCGGGAAGAGGTCGGCCTTGGAGAGTGGATGGAAATTGCCGATCGCTTCCGCGCCGCGCACCGCCTCGATCCACATCTCGCCGACATCCGACGCGATCTTGGCATCCTTTAGCGTGCGGCCATGGCCGAACATGCCGAGGCCCGGCACCAGAGTCAGGCGCGGCATCGGGTCGAGCATGGTGCGCTTGACATTGTCCAGCGCGTCATTGGTCTCGAAATAGGCGGTGTATTCCTTGACGAAGGCATCGACATGGCTGCGGACGACGGCCTTGTAGTCGCCGAGCTTGTCCATGTCGGGCGCCGGTACCGCCATCGGTCCGGTCTTGATGCGGATCGACAGGTCCGGCGTCGAAACGCCGCGCCCGGCCAGCTCGGCGATCTTGGCGGAATTGATGAAGTCGACGATCGCGTCCGAGGTGCGGAAGTCGCTGATCATGCGGTCGAAGCGGCCTTCGCCGCGCGCCACGGCAACGGCGCCGCGCAGCGTCGGCGCGATGTCGCTGGGCTTGGCAAGCTTTGCCGGCAATGCTGCCTTGGCCGTCTGCGGCTTGCCGTTCTTGGCCACATAATCCTCGGCCACAGTCACATAGTGGATCATGCGGCCATAGGCCTGCCTGGCGTCGTCGCCGAAGGTGAAGATGCCGTGCTTGTCGAGAATAAGGCCTTCGACGCTGGGATCGGCGTCGAAGATTTCCGCCGCAGCCTTGGCGAGGTCGAAGCCCGGCTTGATGTAGGGCACGTAACCCATCTTGTCGCCGAACACCTTTTTCACCAATGCCTTGCTGTCTTCCTGGTCTACGATGGCGAGGATCGCTGTCGAATGCGTGTGGTCGACGAACTTGTGCGGCAGGAAGGCATGAAGCAGCGTTTCGACCGACGGGTTGGGCGAGGACGGATCGATGAGGTTGGAGCGCTGCAGCGCCACCATGTCCTCGTCGGAGAGCTTGTCCAGGGAGCGCGCCTTGAGCAGCGCGCCCATTTTCACCGCCGGCAGGCCTTGCGGCTCGATGACCGCCATGTCCCAGCCGCTGCCCTTGACGCAGAGCACGTCCCATTCGTCGCCGACGAGATCGGTGGCTTTGGTCTTGCAGGAGGTGTTGCCGCCGCCATGCAGCACCAGGCGCGGCTCGCCGCCGAGAAGTCGGGTCGTGTAGACGCGCAGCGCAAGGTCGCGGCCGACGCCCTTCCTGGCATAGTCGGCAACCATCTTTTCCGCGTCGGCGTCATTCCAAAGGTTCTGCATGTCGATCCGTCCGATTCCGTCTTTTCTTGTTCATGAACAGAAGGCCGCGACGTCGTGATGACAGAAGCGGCGAGGGTGGTTTTCTACGAGGCCTTTTTCGTTGCCGCGCCGGCGTGCTGAAGCAGGCGCTCGGCCATATGCGCGCCGACCACCAGATGCGTGCACAGCCCGCCGGCGATGGCCGCAAGCAGCGGCTCGAACTTGGTGTCTTCCTGCACCACCATCAGCCGCTTCTCGATGGCGCGCAGCGAGGCGAGCTCGGCGGAGATGACGCGCCTATTGTAGCTGCAGTCGAGCACTTCGCCCATGGCGTCGATGATCTGTCCGGCGATGACGCCGGCCGCACCCTGGCGCCGCAACGTCTCCATCTCGGCCGCCGACAGCGCGCCGCATTTCACCAGATGGCTGTCGGCGTCAACCGCGCCGACGGAATAGAGCGCCAGATCGCAATCGGCGATGCCGGCCAGCTGGTCGCGGATCACCGGCTCGGCACGCAAACCTTGCGCCAGGCCTTCCGTCGACAGAACCAGCGGCGCGTAGAAGTTGAGGCCCTTGGCATTCAGCCGTCGCGCGATCTCCATCGTGCACTGGTCGGGCCGGTAGGAATAGGGCGCGCCGAGATTGCCGCAGAGCTGCACCACGGTGACGTCCTGCAGATCGGCATAGGACATGATGTCGGCGATGGTGTAGACCGTGCGGCCCCAGGCGACGCCGATGCGGTCGCCTTTCTTCACCAGCTCGAGAAAGACGCTCGCTGCCAGCACGGCGATATCGGCCGAGGGATCGGCGAGGTAGGCATTTTCCGGCGCGATCCAGACGGCGTCGAGATCGAACGCATCTTCCAGCCGTCGCGCCATGACGTCGTCGGTGAAGAGCTGGGTCGAGGTCGAGATGTTGACGATGCCGGTCTCGCGCGCCTTGCGCAGATACATGGCGACCGAGGCGCGAGAAATGTTGAGCTGGCTCGCCACTTCGTCCTGACGCAGGCCATGCGCATAGTAAAGCCAGGCGGCCTTGTGGATGAGCTGTTCTGCCGGTCTGATAGCCATGCCGCCTCCTCGGCTGACATTAGTCACGGCTCTCGACAAAAGTCAAATTTGCCTGCGCGAGCTGCGATCGTCTCGCGGCGCGGCCCAATCCGGATTGCCGTTCCACCAAGCCGGCGCAGCATAGCATTTTCAGCCGTGGAAGGGGGATAGCGTGACGGCCGGCCTAAGGTTAGAAAGCTCGAAAAGAACATCGGGGAGAACGGGATGGCCAATCCTTACGAACAGGATCTCGACAGGAACGCTGCCAACCACCAGCCGCTGACGCCGCTCACCTATCTTGAGCGCGCGGCCAAGACCTATCCCGACCACATCGCCATCATTCATGGCAACCAGCGCATCACCTATCGCGATTTCTGGCGCCGGTCGCTGAAGCTTGCCTCAGCGCTCGCGAAGCACGGCCTCGCCAAGGGCGATACGGTGACGGTGATGTTGTCCAACACGCCGCCGATGCTGGAAGCCCATTTCGGCGTGCCGATGGTGAAGGCGGTGCTGCATTCGCTGAACACCCGCCTCGACGCCGCCGTCATCGCGTTCCAGCTCGACCATGCCGACAGCAAGGTGCTGATCGTCGACCGCGAGTTCTCGGGCGTCGTCAAAGACGCGCTCGCCTTGGCCAAGGTGAAGCCATTGGTCATCGACTATGACGATCCGGACTATGCCGCCGACGCACCCTATCCGAAGGGCGAACGGATCGGCTCAGCTGATTACGAGGAGTTCGTCGCCGCCGGCGACGAGACCTTTGTCTGGTCGATGCCCGATGACGAGTGGGACGCCATCTCGCTCAACTACACCTCCGGCACCACGGGCAATCCGAAGGGCGTCGTCTATCACCATCGCGGCGCGGCGCTGATGGCCTACACCAACACCATCCATGCCGGCATGGCCAAGCACGCGGTTTATCTCTGGACGCTGCCGATGTTCCATTGCAACGGCTGGTGCTTCCCCTGGACTTTGGCCGTGCAGGCCGGCACCCATGTCTGCCTACGCTGGGTGCGGGCAAAGCCGATATACGACGCCATCGCCGACCACGGCGTCACCCATCTGTGCGGCGCCCCGATCGTCATGTCGGTGCTGATCAACGCGAAGGACGAGGACAAGCGGCAGTTCGCGCAGACCGTCACCTTCAACACCGCCGCAGCGCCCCCGCCGGAGGCCGTGCTGTCCGGCATGGCCGATGCCGGCTTTGCCGTCACCCATCTCTACGGCCTGACCGAGACCTACGGCCCGGCGGTCGTCAACGAGTGGCACTATGAGTGGGACGCGCTGGAGAAGGGACCGAGGACGCAGAAGAAGGCACGCCAGGGTGTGCGCTATGCCGCGCTCGAAGGTCTGACGGTGATGGATCCCGGGACGATGATGGAGACGCCGGCCGACGGCGAGACCATCGGCGAGGTCATGTTCCGCGGCAACATCGTCATGAAGGGCTATCTGAAGAACCGCAAGGCCACCGACGAGGCCTTCGCCGGCGGCTGGTTCCATTCCGGCGATCTCGGCGTCATGCATCCGGACGGCTATATCCAGTTGAAGGACCGCTCGAAGGACATCATCATCTCGGGCGGCGAGAACATCTCGTCCATCGAGGTCGAGGACGCTCTCTACAGGCATCCGTCGGTTGCCTCGTGCGGTGTGGTTGCCCGCGCGGACGACAAATGGGGCGAGGTCCCGGTCGCCTATGTCGAGCTGAAGCCCGGCAAGACCGCGACCGAGGCCGAGATCATCGAGCACTGCCGAGGGCTGCTGGCGCGCTTCAAGGTGCCGAAGGCGGTGGTGTTTGCCGAAATCCCGAAGACCTCGACGGGGAAGATCCAGAAGTTCAGGCTGCGGGAGATGGCGAAGGGGGTGTGAGCGCAGCCCCCAGCGTTGGCAACTAGCATTTGGCCCCTGCGGTCGTCATCCACGGGCGAAGCAAGGAGCGTAGCGACGCGCGCAGACCCGAGGATCCATTCCGTGACATCAGTCGAAGAACGAAGCCGGATCAAGAAGTTACGCTGATATCCGCCTAACAATCGCTGACGCCTATTCTCGACCCGTTGGAGCACGGCCGCATGGTCACGGAATGGATCCTAGGGTTTCCGCGACGTCGCTTCGCGACTGCTCCACCCTAGGATGACGACCTCACAGGTGCCGGCGAAAATTGTCGGAGTCGCCAGCCACCGATCTCCCTCCTGTCACCATCTGTCACCAAATTATACGCGTACGTCGATTTCGCGTTGACTCCTCGCCGCTTTCGTTTTACGACTGATGAAAATTGAAATTCGTCACTCATCAAACCGAAAGCGCTATGTCAGAAGCCGCCAACATCGTGGCAGACCCCGCCAGACAGGAGAATGTGACCCGCATTCTCGACTGCGCCGAGCGGCTGTTCCGCCATTATGGCTACGGTAAGACCAATGTTGCCGACATCGCTCGCGAGCTCGGCATGTCGCCCGCCAACATCTACCGCTTCTTTGCCTCCAAGGTCGAAATCCACCAGGCCGTCTGCGGCCGCATGCTCGGCGCCAGCTACAACATGGCCTACGAGATCATGCATCTCCCGGTCAGCGCCGAGGAGCGGCTGCGCCGCTACATCCATGCCCAGTACAAGATGACGCTCGAGACCATGCTGGACGAGCAGAAGGTGCATGAGATGGTTATCGTCGCGCTGGAGCGCGACTGGTCCGTCATCGACAAGCATGTCAACAGTATCCACGACCTGTTCGCCGAGGTGATCCGCGAGGGCATCGAGGCAGGCGAGTTCAGGCAGCAGGATCCTGAAACCGCCGCGCGCTGCTTCGGCGCCGCCACCGTCATTCTGTGCCACCCGCAGATGGTGGCGCAGTGCCTTGCCAAGACCAACCGGGCAATGCCCGACGAACTTATCGACTACGCCATCAGAGCCTTGAAATAGAAGCCGTCCGCCGCGTGCGGTCGGCAAATCATCTCCAGTTCGGGAGTGCTAAAGTGTCTTTGCCCAGTTCCATCCTCCGCAGGCTGCCGGCCGCCGGCCTTCCCGCCATCGGCATCGTCGTCGCCGCGCTTGCCCTTGCCGGCTGCAGCCAGGAAAAGGCCGAGGTCGTTCAGGAAGTCGTCCGGCCGGTCAAGGTGATCGAGATCGGCGAGGCGCGGACCACTCGCCAGCTCGACTATTCCGGTTCGGTGCGCGCCCGCATCGAGATGAATCTCGGCTTTCGCATCGCCGGCAAGGTCACCGAGCGTCTGGTCGATATCGGCCAGCATGTGAATGAGGGCGATGTGCTCGCCCGCGTCGACCCGTCCGACTACGAGCTGTCGGTGAAGAGCGCGCAGGCCAGCCTGGACGCCGCCGAACGCCAGGTCGAAACAGTCGATCTCGCCAGGAAGCGCGCCGAGCAGCTCTATGCCAAGAACTTCGCGCCGAAGTCGCAGCTCGATCAGGCGCGGCTGACCTACGACCAGGCCGTGGCGACGCGCGATGCCGCCCGCTCGACGCTGGCCCAGGCGCAGAACCAGGTCCATTACACCGATCTCAAGGCCAGCCAGGCCGGCATCGTCACCGCCATCTCCGCCGATGTCGGCCAGGTGGTCGGCGCCGGCACGCCGGTCATGACGGTCGCGGTGGACGGCGAGAAGGAAGTTTCGATCGCCGTGCCGGAGATGGATATTGCAGGGTTCAAGCCCGGCAAGGAAGTCAAGGCAAGCTTCTGGTCGGACGAAGGGCTGACGCTTGACGGCAGGGTCCGCGAGGTCGCCGGCAGCGCCGATCCGCAGTCACGTACCTTCGCTGTCCGGGTTTCGCTGCCCAACGATCCGCGCGTGCTGCTCGGCATGACGGCCAATGTCGAGGCAACCGTCGGCAGCAAGGCGCAGCTCGTGTCGATCCCGCTCACCGCGATGA
The DNA here is from genome assembly GCF_020165275.1 of Mesorhizobium sp. Ca11. Taxonomy (NCBI): domain Bacteria; kingdom Pseudomonadati; phylum Pseudomonadota; class Alphaproteobacteria; order Hyphomicrobiales; family Phyllobacteriaceae; genus Mesorhizobium; species Mesorhizobium sp. Ca11. The sequence goes on from NZ_JAIUHU010000002.1 coordinate 195,251, forward strand.
CCGAGAAGGATGGCAAGCAGATCGTCTGGACGGTCGACCGCGCCTCCGAAACAGTCCATCCGCGCCCGATCAAGGTCGCCAACTTCACTGCCGACGGTGTCGCCGTGGCGGACGGCCTCAAACAGGGCGACGTCGTGGTGGCGGCCGGCACACAGTTCATGACCGAGAACCTGAAGGTCAAGCTTGCAAGCGACGCCCAGCAATCCGCCTCGGCGGAGGACGACGTCGCGACCACCAGCAGCCTGCACTGATGCTTGTCGCCCAAAAGTGCGAAGCGGTTTTGGGACAACGACATGCATCGAACTAGAATCTGAAGTCAGGCGTAACGAACGCCTTTCCCGCTCTCGCTGCTTGCGCCGCGGGCCGGGGAAAGCATGGGTTCCGGGCGGCGAACGCCCCGATCGTGAGATGCCGGCATGTTGGCTCCCCCGCAGCAGTGCCGCGTCGAGCGCGATTTGCGAGCTCTCTCCGCTTGAGGGGTCTCGCCGCCCGGAAGCCCACCGAACTGGAAGCGGCATGCCAAGCGAGCGTGCCTTGCCGATCAATTGGACTGGACGTGTGCCATGACCACCAGCGACAGCAGCACTGAAAAACGGCCCTTCAATCTTTCGCGTTGGGCGATCGGACATCCAAGCATCGCGCGCTTCCTGTTCGGGCTGATCATCCTTGCCGGCGCGCTCGGCCTGATGCGCATGGGCCAGAAGGAAGACCCCGACTTCACCTTCCGCGTCATGGTGGTGCAGGCGATCTGGCCCGGCGCCTCGATCCAGGACATGGAGGATCAGGTCGTCAACAAGATCGAGCGCAAACTGCAGGAAACGCCGCATCTCGATTTCGTGCGTTCCTACACCCGCGCCGGCAGTGCCATCATCACCTTGCAGGTCAAGGGCGACACCAACACCGAGGAAGTGAAGGACGCCTTCTACCAGGTGCGCAAGAAGGTCGGCGACATCTCCAATGAATTGCCCCAGGGGCTGCTCGGCCCCTATTTCAACGACGAGTTCGGCGACACCTTCATCACGCTGCATTCGATCAGCGGTGACGGCTTCACTTATCCGGAGCTGAAGAAGTTCGCCATCCAGGCGCGCGACATGCTGTTGACGACGCCGGGCGTCGAGAAGGCCGTCATCATCGGCGACCAGCCTGAGAAGATCTATATCGATGTCTCGTCCAAGGCGCTGGCCGAGCGCGGCCTGACCATCCTTGACCTGCAAAACGCCGTGAAAGGCCAGAACGCCGTCGATCCGGCGGGCTCGGTCGACACCGGCCTGCGCTCGGTGCGCATCTCGGTCGAGGGCGATGTCACCAAGGCCGCGGATATCCGCGAGCTCAGGCTGCGTTCGGGCAACCAGGTGACGCGCCTCGGCGACATCGCCACGGTCTCTTCCGGCCTCCAGGATCCTTACGACAACAAATACCTCTTCAACGGCCATCAGAGCGTCCAGCTCGGCGTCGTCATGGCCAAGGGTTTTAACGTCAGGGATGTCGGCAAGGATGTCGAGGCGACCTATCAGCGTTTCGAGGCAGGGCTGCCCTATGGCGTGTCGGTCGATCAGATCTCCGACCAGCCCCAGGTCGTCAAGGACGCGGTGAGCGAGTTCATGGAGGCGCTCGGCGAGGCGCTGCTCATCGTGCTTGCAGTCTCGCTGCTGTCGATCGGTTGGCGCTCGGGCCTGGTGATCGCCATCGCCATCCCGCTCGTCTTGGCCGCCACCTTCGCCATCATGTACGAGATCGGCATCGACCTGCAGCGCATTTCGCTCGGCGCGCTCATCATTGCGCTCGGCCTTTTGGTTGACGACGCCATGATCGTCGTCGAGATGATGGAGCGAAAGCTGGAGGAGGGGCTGGTCAAGATCGAGGCGGCGAGCTTCGCCTACACCTCGACCGCTTTCCCGATGCTGACCGGCACGCTGATCACCACGGCCGGCTTCATCCCGGTCGGCTTCGCCGCCTCTACCGCCGGCGAATATGTGCGCACGCTATTCTATGTCGTCGGCATCGCGCTGGTCGTGTCGTGGTTCGTCGCGGTCTATTTCACGCCGTGGCTGGGCTACATGATCCTCAAGCAGCGCAAGCATGCCGGCACTCATCACGATGTCTTCGATACCGGCTTCTATCGCCGGCTGCGCGCGACGGTCACCTGGGCCGTGCGCCACCGCATCATCGTTTTGGTGATGACGCTGGTTACTTTTGCCACCAGCCTGTGGGCCTTCCAGTTCATCCCGCAGAACTTCTTTCCGCAATCCTCGCGCCCGGAAATCCTGGTCGACCTGTGGCTGCCGGAAGGCACCTCGATCAAGGATGTCGAAAACCAGGCCAAGTCGTTTGAGGGCAAGATGGCGGACGATCCGGACAAGCGCTTCATCGCCACCTATATCGGCGAAGGCGCGCCGCGCTTCTTCCTGCCGCTCGATCAGCAGCTCCGTAACCCGAACTTCGCCCAACTCCTGGTGATGGCCAAGGACGAGCCGGCGCGCGAGCGGCTGATCGTCAAGATGCGCAAGATCCTGGCGCAGGACTTCCCCTCGATCCGCGGCAAGGTCGACCGCCTCTTCCTCGGTCCGCCGACCGGCTGGCCGGTGCAGATGCGCGTCATGGGCCCGGAACGCAAGGAGGTGCGCCGTATCGCCGACGAGGTGAAAGCGAGGTTCCAGGCCAATCCGCTGCTCGGCGCCATCCATGACGACTGGCTGGAACCGGTGCCGGCGATGAAGCTGGTGATCGACCAGGATCGTGCCCGCGCCCTCGGGGTCACCTCGCAGCGCATCCGCCAGATGCTGCAGGCCACCATGTCCGGCGCGCCGCTAGACGACTTCCGCGACGGCGAGGAGACGGTCTCGATCGTCGCCCGCGAGCCGGAGGCAACCCGTCACCTGCTCTCTTCGGTCGACTCGGTCTATATCCCGACCGACTTCGGCGGATCGGTGCCGCTCTCGCAAGTGGCCAAGGTCGTGCCGGTGATGGAGCAGGGCGTCGAATGGCGGCGCGACCGCCTGCCGACGATCAGCGTGCGCGCCACGCTACCGGACGGCGTGCAGTCCAACGACGTCGTCACCAAGATATACAACGACATGAAGGATCTGCGCGCCGGTCTCGCACCCGGCTACAACGTCGAGATCCAGGGCGGCGCCGAGGACTCGGCCGAAAGCCAGGCCTCGATCGCAGCCAAGGCGCCGATCATGCTCGCCGTCATCGTCGTGCTGCTGATGGTCCAGCTGCAGCATTTCGGCAAGTCGATGCTGGTGCTGGCCACGGGACCGCTCGGCATCATCGGCGCCGCAGCGGCGCTGCTGATCAGCGGCGCGCCGTTCGGCTTCGTCGCCATCCTCGGCGTCATCGCGCTGCTCGGCATCATCATGCGCAACTCGATCATCCTGGTCGATCAGATAGACCAGGATATCGCCGCCGGCATGGAGCGATCGGAAGCGATCGTGGGTGCAGCCGTGCGCCGCTTCCGGCCGATCATGCTGACGGCGCTGACCGCGGTCCTGGCGCTGATCCCGATCTCGCGCGGCGTTTTCTGGGGGCCGCTGGCCTACGCCATGATGGGCGGCATCCTCGTCGCCACCGTGCTCACCATCCTGGTGCTGCCGGCCGGCTACGCCCTGTTCTTCGGCCGCGCGCCGAAGAAGGCCAAGACCGACGAGCAGGCGCACGAGCCGGAGAACGTCGAAGGCATCGAAAGACCGCAGCTGGCCTTGGCTGCGGAATAAAAGGTGGCAACCTTGGATCATCCGCCATCGGCGAAAGCCGGTGGCGGATGACCCGCGTCAAGGTCCGCGGGGCGGAAAAATGTGCTGTGGCAAGGCTTCCGCAAAACAGAATTCTTTCTCAGCAACGTCATAAAGGTTCGACGTTGCGCGAGAATCTCGGCCTGAAGCGTCCAGAAAATCGGCTCTTTGTAAGCGAGGCGGTCCGAAATGCCGGCTGATGCCGGGACGGGGGGATCGGCAAAAAAGAAGGGCGCGCCGAGGCGCGCCCGTCTGTTTTCAAGGCTGCCGCGTCAGATGACGAACACCCAGTTGGCGATCAGCATCACCACCACGCCGGCAATCAGCGTCAGGTAAGGCAGCATGCCCGCTTTCTTGACCGAGAGGTCGGCTCCCGCCATGCCGAGGTCTGCCAGCATGTGTTCGGGGAACTTGCCCTTGTCCTGGACGTAGTGGCGGAAGCAGAACACCGGGATGATCAAGGCAGCGGTGATCAGGCCGGCCCACAGCGCCATCGGGTTCCACACCTTGGCGCCGGCGCCCATGAAGATGGCGTTCACATAGGCGAAGATCGCGCCGATGCCGAGCAGCCAGGTCGGCGCCTTCCAGGGGCGGTTGATGTGGCCATTGTCGATGCGATGGATCCAGCCGGCGTTGAGGTTGAGGAAGTTGAAGATGATGTAGCCGCAATTCGACACGGCGAGGATGAAGAAGAAGCTCGTCGCGTCGGCCGAGGCGATGGCCAGCACGATCAGGTTGAAGCAGAGGTCGGTCCACATCGCCCGCGTCGGCGCGCCATGCTCGTTGACGTGGCTGAGATAGCGCGGCAGCCAGCCGTCGACCGAACCCTGGTAGAGCGTGCGCGAGGAGCCGGCCATCGCCGTCATGATGCAGAGCACCAGGGCCAGGATCATCAGCATGACCAGCAGGCTGTGGATGATCTTGCCGCCGCCGACCATGCCGGCCAGCGCGTCGGCGACGCCCGAGCCGTCGACGATCGGCGTCGCCAGCATGCCGTTCAGGCCGAGCACGCCCTGGAAGGTGAAGGGCACCAGGATGAACAGCAGCATGCAGAGCAGGCCGGAATAGAAGATCGCCTTGAACGTGTCGGTGCCGGGGTTCTTGAACTCCGACGTGTAGCAGACGGCCGTCTCGAAGCCGTAGGTCGACCATGCCGCGATGAACATGCCGCCCAGCACCAGCGTCCAGCCGGCGATGTTCCATGAACCCGGATCGGGCGCGTAGGCGGCCGCCAACGGCACCAGCGGCGAGAAGTTCGCCCAGTCGATCTGGCCGGTGAAGATCGGCACGACGCCGACGATCAGCATCGGGATGATGACCAGCAGGCCGATATATTTCTGCACATTGGCCGTGCCGAGGATGCCGCGATGCTGGATCGCGAAGATGATCAGCATCAGCACCGCGCCGATGAAGAAGGTGGCGTTGAAGGTGAAGGACACTGGACCCAGCGTATGGCTGAACAGCGACCAGGTGCGGATCGCGGGCGTGGCGGCAGCCGCCACCGCGGCGATGGCGTCGGCGGGCGCCGTTCCGGCATGCGCGGCGATGTAGGCGACGACTTCCGGCGATGTCTCGGTGAAGGCCGGGATCGGCGCCAGCGCATTGAGGATGTAGGCGGCGGCGATCGAGCAGCCGAGCGACAGCACCGGCGACCAGGCGAACCAGTTGCACCACACCGATAGCGGCGCGATGAACTTGGAATAGCGCAGCCATGCCGTGGCGCCGTAGATCGAGGCACCGCCGGATTTGTTCGGGAACAGGCCGGCGATCTCGGCATAGGTGAAGGATTGCAGGAAACCCATGATCATGGATACCGTCCAGATCAGGAAGGCCAGTGTTCCGGTCGTGCCGGCGATGCCGCCGATCGAGAACAGGACCAGCGCTGGAACACCGCTTGCCACCCAGAAGGCGCCACGCCAGTCGATATGCCTGAGCAGCTTGCTTTCGACAGGCTGCTCGAGGGCCGTGCTTATCGTGCTCATATCTTGTGTCTTCCCCTTTTTGTTGTTCCCCGCCAGCGATGCTTCGGCTCTTGCGAAGCTTGCTCCCCGGCAAATCGACGTCGGCCTGTCGTGTTTCCACTCAGTCGTATTTTTTTCTTAAGAGTGAAGATTGATCCGACGCGCTTTCGCGTCAAGCGTTTTGTGGATGTCATGCACATCGCGCTTGCGAAACATGCTCTTTCCTTCTCCCCTTTGTGGGAGAAGGTGAATCGGCGCGTAGCGCCGAGACGGATGAGGGATGTTCCAGCGAAATGAGCGGCTAGTGTCTTCTGGAACACCCCTCATCCGACCGAACTTCGCTCGGCCACCTACTCCCACAACGGAAGAAGGCAAGGGTTGCCGCTATCAGGAACGCGGCCTGGTCTTCTGCGGATCGTAATGGGCGAAGCCCACGACACGCGCCGGCAGCCGCTTGGCGTGGCCGTCGAGCTTGCCGATCTCGACCTCCGTGCCGATCTCGGCGTGAGTGACGTCGAGCCGTGCCAGCGCGATGGTCTTGCCGAGCACCGGCGAGCGCATGCCGGAGGTGACGACGCCGATCTGGGCGCGGCCGACATGGACGCAGTCGCCGTGGCCGACGGCGATATTGGCATGGATGTCGAGGCCGACGAGCTTGTGTTGCGGATGCTCCTTGCGCCGGATCAGCGCATCGCGGCCGATGAAGTCGTCGGCCTTGGTCTTGAGCGGTACGGTGAAGCCGATGCCGGCTTCGAACGGATCGGTCTGGTCGGAGAATTCGTAACCGGCGAAGATCAGTCCCGCCTCGATGCGCACCATATCGAGCGCCTGCAGGCCCATCGGCTTCAGCCCGTGCGGCTGGCCGGCCTCCCAGACGGCGTCGAACACTTTTTCGGCGTCGCGCGGATGGCACCAGATCTCGTAACCGAGTTCGCCGGTGTAGCCGGTGCGTGAGACGACGACGGGCACGCCATTGCCGCCGCCAATGCGCGCGACGGCGAAGCGGAACCATTCGAGCTCGCCGATCGATGGCTGCACGGGCGAGGTCCAGACCACTTCCTTCAATATGTCGCGGCTCTTCGGCCCTTGGACGGCGATGTTGTGCATCTGGTCGGTGGAGGAGCGCACCAGCACGTTGAGGCCGAGTTTTTTCGCCGTCTCGCGCAGCCATTCGCCGGAAAGATCGTCGCCGCCGACCCAGCGGAAATTATCCTTGCCGAGCCTGAGCAACGTCCCGTCGTCGATCATGCCGCCATGCTCGTAGCACATCGCCGTGTAGACGACCTGGCCGACGCCGAGCTTCTTGACGTCGCGGGTCAGCGTGTATTGCAGCAGCGCTTCGGCATCCGGGCCGGTGACCTCGAACTTGCGCAGCGGCGACAGGTCCATGATCACCGCGGTCTGCCGGCAGGCCCAGTATTCGGCGATGGGGCCTTCCTTGGCGAAGGAATTGGCGAGCCAATAACCCCTGTATTCGACGAAGTCGCGCGTGTGCTTGGCAAAGCTCGAATGAAAGGCTGTCTCGCGGGTCATCTTCGGTTCCGAGTCGGGCTTCATGCGTCTGGCGATCGCTCGCGAGAATTTGTGCTGGCCTGAATAGGCGCGCACATGGATGTCGGTGAGATCCCAGCCATTGGCGGGCGTGGTGTCGTCCGGGCAGGCCGAGGAGACGCAGACGATGTCGGTCAGGGCGCGCAAGAGCACATAGTCGCCAGGTCGCGACCACGGCTCGTCCGACACCATCACGCCATGCGCGTCGATCGCCGTGTTGAAGAAGAAATTGATCGCCATCCAGCCGGCGCGGGGCGTCACGCCCTTGTCCGACAGCGCCTTGTTGAAATTCTCCGAGCAGTTGGTGTGTCCGGGATAGCCGATGTCGTCGTAATATTTGGCGGCGCAGGCAAGCGCGAAGGCGTCGTGCCGGCCGCATGTATCCTGCACCACCTCGACCAGCGGCTCCATGTCCTGGTCGTAATATTTCGAATGCAAGCCGGGCATCGGATAGGCCGAACCCATCAGCGTGCGGGTCGTCGTCACGTCGAGCGGCAGGTCGCGCCCCTTGTCCAGCTTGCGCGCGGAAAAACACTGCAAGTCGGTGCATTGCCGGCCATCGACATCGATGATCTGCAGATAGTCGCCGGCGTTGACGAAATAGGCCTCGGCGGTCGCCGACTTCACCCGGAGATCAAGCACCGGATCGGCAAGCGGATCGGGAAGCTGCGACCTGTTCTTCAGGCGGATCGTGGCGCGCCGCACCAGGACGGTCAGCGGCGTCGCAGTGTTGTGTCCGTCGACCAGCATCGGCCCGCCAGGCGCCGCGATCAGCAGCGCGCCGTCGCGCTGGATGGCAAAGCTCTGCTCGGTGCCGGCAGGCGTGGCGCCGCCGAAAACGCGCACGCCTTTCGGCTGGTCGAGTTGCACCTGCCGCCGCTCGAGGCTGAGACGCAGCGCCGAGAGGCTGTCGTCGCCTTCGGCGAGCAGCGCCTTGATGCCGGCGGCGTTGCTGTTCGACCGTTCGCCGAAAATGCCGGGATCCGTCGCGCCTGATTTGTCCCAGGCCAGCAGCTCGCAGGGTTGGCCGCCCTCGACATTGCTCACGCTGACGCTGTCGCCGGCCTCGACGTCGATCAGCGCCGCGCCATTGCCCTGGACGGTATAGCGCTCCATCCCCGGCGGCAGGCTGATCTGGCCGGGCCTAAGGATCAGGCTCGGCTTGGGCGGCCCGGACAGGACGGCGGGGTAGGGCGACTGGCTCATCTAAAACCCTCCTCCGAGCGAGAAACAAGTTTGCCTGTGTGTAAAATTATTTTCGCCGAGAGAATAGCAGGGGGAATGCGTTTGGCAAGGCGGGACTTCCCTTCTCCCCTTGTGGGAGAAGGTGGATCGGCGCGATAGCGCCGAGACGGATGAGGGGTGTTCCAGCGGAGTGAGACGCTGGCTTTCCCTGGAGCACCCCTCATCCGTCGCCTTCGGCGACACCTTCTCCCACAAGGGGAGAAGGGGTGGTGCTGCGCTACGCCAGTTCCTCGGAATGGCCGACCGTCACGCCATATTCCGCGGCCGAGTCCAGAATAGTGTGCCACAGGCTCTCCGCAAAAGTCGCGAACACCAGCAGGTTGAACACCGCCTGTCCATCCGCCAGATCCTTGCCGCGCCACAGCGTGACACTGGTGTGATCCATCGACGTCGCGGCCGCCGCGCCCACGCCGAAAACATCGGGGTGCAGGTCGATCGAAGACAGCTTGGCGAGCATCGTGCGCGCCTTGTCGCCGGAGACGCTGATCAGCACCCGCGCATGCGATTGGTCGGAAAGCGAGGCCGAACCGACGAAGGCCGGCGCAAGCGCCTCGATCGTATGCTTGCCGCCTCTGGACAGCATCAGGAATTGGTCCGGTCCCGACCAGATCAGCGTCGCATCGGCCGCAGCGACCGCCTTTGGCGTTTCCGGCGCCGCCATGCCGAAGCGCGCCTGCGCGGCCTTCGCCATCTCGCCGGCCTTGCCGCGCCGCGCCATCACCTGGACGAGATCGAAATTGCGGATCTCCGTCAGCGCCACGCCGGCGTCGCCTTGCGCGCCATAGGGGCCGGCAATCAGCGCGCGGTCGAGCGGGCTGCGGACGTCCCAGGAAAACTCAGCCACGCTGGCGCCCTCCATCCGGATCGTAGAAGACGGAATTGCAGAGCTCGACATCGTAGTCCTCGCCGCGCAGCGGATCATGCGCCCGCACGATCTCGCCGATGCGTTCGCGGCCGCGCTCGACCAGGCCCAGCCCGATCCATTGGTCGAGCACCGGCGAGAAACAGACCGAGGTGACATAGCCCTGGTCGTTGTCGGGGCCGGGGGTCTCGCCCTTTGGAATGATGTGCGCGCCGGAGCGCAGGCGGCGCGCCTTGTCGGTCGGCTTGATGCCGACGACCACCTGCCGGTTCGGCGCGACCAGCGCCTCGCGGCCGGCCATGACGCGGCCGATGAAATCCTTCTTGGTCGACATCATCTTGCCGAGGCCGAGATCGCCCGCCGTGGTGGTGCCGTTGAGTTCCGGCCCGGCGACATGGCCTTTTTCGATGCGCATCACGCCGAGCGCCTCGGTGCCGTAAGGCGTGACGCCGAACGGCTCGCCGGCAACCATCAGATTGCGCACCAGCGCTTCGCCGTAGCGCGCCGGCACCGAAATCTCGAACGCCATCTCGCCGGAGAAGGAGATGCGGAACAGCCTTGCCTTCAGGCCGCCGCGCAGCCTGACCTCGCGCGCGCCCATGAACGGGAAACCTTCGTTCGACAGGTCCTCGGCCGGATCGACGATCTCTTTCAAGAGATCGCGGGTCTTAGGTCCGGCGATCGAGAACTGCGCCCACTGATCCGAAACGGAGGTCAGCTGCACGTCGAGCTCGGGGAACAGCACCTGGCGGCAGAATTCCAGGTGCTGCATCACCAGTCCGGCCTTCGCCGTCGTAGTGGTGAGGAAGTAATGGTCCTCGGCCAGCCGCGAGGTCGTGCCGTCATCATAGACAATGCCGTCTTCGCGCAGCATCAGCCCGTAACGCGCCTTGCCCACGGCAAGGCTGGAGAAGGCGTTGATGTAGACGCGGTCAAGGAAGGCGCCGGCATCAGGCCCGTGCACGTCGATCTTGCCGAGTGTCGAGACATCGCAGAAGCCGACGCCGCTGCGCACCGCCTTGACCTCGCGGGTGACCGATTCCAGCCAGTCCTTCTCGCCGGCGCGCGGATACCACTGCGCGCGCTTCCACAGCCCGGTGTCGACGAAGACGGCGCCCTGTTCGGCCGCCCAGTGATGCGAGGGCGTCAGCCGCGTCGCATGGAAATTCTCGTCGCGATGGTGGCCGGCGAAAGCGCCGATGGCGACCGGCACGTAAGGCGGCCGATAGATCGTCGTGCCGGTCTCGGGGATCGACTTGCCGCTGACCGCCGCCATGATGGCGAGGCCGGCGACATTCGAGGTCTTGCCCTGGTCGGTTGCCATGCCGAGCGTCGTGTAGCGCTTCAGATGCTCGACTGATTGAAAACCCTCGCGCTGCGCCAGCTCGACATCGGAAGCGGTGACGTCGTGCTGCTGGTCGACGAAGGCCTTGCCCTTGCCGGCGACATGCCAGAGCGGAGTGATCGAAAAGGCCTCGTCGTCGGCGACCGGCATCGATCCGATATTGCCGCTGCGGCCGGCGTCGCGTGCTGCGGCAGCACCGGCTTCAAACCCTTCGCGCAGACAGGCGCCAAGTCCGAACGCGCCGTTGGCTGCGCCTGCCGCGAGCATGCCGGGCGGTGCGCGATCCGGCACGAAGGCTGCGATGTCGTCGCGCCATTTCGGCCTGCCGCGATGGTAGGAGGTGAGGCCGACCGCGGGGTTCCAGCCGCCAGAGACGGCGAGCCCGTCCGCCTCGACCTCGGCGCGCGCGCCGCCGGCCAGCGAGACGGAAATCTTGCGCACGCCACCCTTGCCGCCGTCGACGCCGGCGACAGCGCCGTGCAGTACCGGAAAGCCGCCTTTGCTGGCCAGCGAGCGGTGGGCCGGCGAAATGTCCGGCCGCGCGTCGATCACGGCGGCCACTTGAAGACCCGACGCGATTGCCGTTTCCGCTGTGCGCCAGCCATCCTCATTGTTGGTGAACAGCGCGATGCGTCTCGCCGGCGTGGCCGCGTAGCGGTTGATGTAGCTGCGCATGGCCGACGCCATCATCACGCCCGGCGTGTCGTTGTCGGCAAAGACGATCGGGCGTTCGATTGCGCCGGCCGCGACGACGCAGCGCTTGGCCACGATCCGCCATAGCCGCTGGCGCACCTGATGCTCGGGCGGCACCGGCAGGTGGTCGTTGACACGCTCGATCGCGCTATAGGTGCCGCCGTCATAGACACCGAACAAAGTCGCGCGCGTCATGATGCGCACATCCGGCATCGCCGTCAGCTCGGCAACCGCGCGCGCAACCCATTCGGCGGCCGGCAATCCGTCGATCATGCCGCCGTCGGCGAGCAGGCGCCCGCCGAGGACGAAATCCTCCTCGCACAGGATGACGCGCGCGCCGCAGCGCGCGGCGGCAAGAGCCGCCGCCAGACCTGCCGGGCCGGAACCCGCGATCACCACATCGCAATGCGCCCAGGCCTTGTCATAATGGTCGGGATCGGAAACCTGGGCAGCGCGGCCAAGGCCCGCGGCGCGCCGAATTGCCGGCTCGTAGATCGCTTCCCAGAACTTCGCCGGCCACATGAAGGTCTTGTAGTAGAAGCCGGCGACGAAGATCGGCGCGAACAGCTGGTTGACCGACATCACGTCGAAATTGAGTGACGGCCAGCGGTTTTGGCTGGCGGCTTCGAGCCCTTCATAGAGCTCGGCGGTCGTCGCCTTGGTGTTCGGCTCGCGCCTTGCGCCGCTGCGCAATTCGACCAGCGCGTTCGGCTCTTCCGAGCCGGCCGTCAGGATGCCGCGCGGGCGATGATATTTGAACGAGCGGCCGACGAGCTTGACGCCATTGGCGACCAGCGCGGAAGCCAGCGTATCGCCCTTGAAGCCGAAGAGGGTCTTGCCGTCGAAGCGGAAGTTGAGCGCGGTCGAGCGGTCGATGAGACCGCCATTGTTCAGCCGGTTTGCCTGATCGCCGCGCATCACACACCAACCTTGGCGGCGCCTGCGCCCGCCGCCGGCTCGACGGCCGAAATCTCATGCGTCAGCGTGTTGCGGGTGACCTTCAGCCAGGTCCGGCAGCCGCCGCCATGGTACCAGTGCTCGCTCATCGGGCCGGCAATGTTGTCGCGCAGATAGACGTAGTCGTAGACCGCGTCCTCGCCGGCATCGGCCGCCGGCCGTTGCGGCTTGGCGTCGCCGAGATAGGTGAACTCGCCGAGTTCGCGTTCGCCGCAGAAGGGACAGACTATGCGCATGGCTGAGTCTTCAATGCATGATGCCAAAAAATGTGAAGCGGTTTTTGGATAACATCATGCTCTATCCCTAATGCAGGTTCGGTTGGGCGCCCTGGCCCTTCTCGTCGATCATGGCGCCGCGCTGGAAGCGGTCGAGGCGGAAAAGCGCGGCTTCCTTGTGCGATTGATCGCGGGCGATGAGATGGGCGAAGACGAAACCGGAGCCGGGCGTCGCCTTGAAGCCGCCATAGCACCAGCCGGCATTGATGTAGAGGCCGTCGACCGGGCTCTTGTCGATGATCGGCGAGCCGTCCATCGACATGTCCATGATGCCGCCCCACTGGCGCAAAAGCCGCACGCGGCCGATCATCGGGATCAGCGCCATACCGCCCTCGCAGACATCCTCCACGACCGGCAGATTGCCGCGCTGGGCATAGGAATTGTAGCCGTCGATATCGCCGCCGAAGACCAGCCCGCCCTTGTCCGACTGGCTGACATAGAAGTGTCCGGCGCCGAAGGTCATGACCCCGGGGATCAGCGGCTTGATCGCTTCGGAGACGAAGGCCTGCAGCACATGGCTTTCGATCGGCAGGCGAAGACCTGCCATAGCCGCGACCCGTGACGAGGAGCCGGCCACTGCCATGCCGACCTTGCCGGCGCCGATCTTGCCGCGCGATGTCTCGACGCCGGTCACCTTGCCGTTGGCGTCGCGCGTGAAGCCGGTAACCTCGCAATTCTGGATGATGTCGACGCCGAGTTCGCTCGCCGCATGCGCGTAGCCCCAGACCACGGCGTCGTGTCGTGCGGTTCCACCGCGGCGTTGCAGCAGTCCGCCTTGCACGGGGAAACGCGCATTGTCGAAATTCAGGAACGGCAGCATTTTGCGCAGCGCCGCCTGGTCGAGCAGCTCGGCGTCGATGCCGTTGATGCGCATGGTGTTGCCGCGCCGGGCGAAAGCATCGCGCTGCGCGTCGGAGTGATAGAGGTTGAGCACGCCGCGCTGGCTGACCATCGCGTTATAGTTGAGGTCCTGCTCCATCCGCTCCCACAGCTTCATCGACAATTCGTAGAAGCCGGTGTTGCCGGGAAGGCCGTAATTGGAGCGGATGATGGTGGTGTTGCGGCCGGCATTGCCGGAGCCGATCCACCCTTTTTCCAGCACCGCGACATTGCGGATACCGAACTCGCTGGCGAGAAACCAGGCGGTGGCGAGCCCGTGGCCGCCGCCGCCGATGATGATCACGTCATAGCGGTCCTTGGGCGCAGCATCGCGCCAGGTCGGCTGCCAGTTCTTGTGGCCGGAGAGGGCGGCGCGGGCGAGCGAGAAGATCGAATATTTCATCAGTTCATTCCGAGGTCGCTCGCACCGCTAGAGCATGATGCCGAAAAGTGTGAAGCGGTTTTCGGACGACATCATGCTCCACTACGGGACGGTCAGATATCCAGCGTGTGGTCGCGCTCCCACTGCGTGAAGTGCGAAGCATAGGAATTCCATTCCTGCTGCTTCAGCTTTAGATATGCCGACGAGAATTCCTCACCCAGCGCCGCCTTGAGCGATTTGTCCCTATCGAACTCGCGCAGCGCGTCGAGCAGGTTGAGCGGCAGTTTCGGCGCATCCGTCACCGTGTGGCCGAGCTGGTACATGTCGATGTCGTAGCGCTTGCCGGGATCGGCCTTCGAGCGGATGCCGTCGAGGCCGGCGGCGATGATGACCGCTTGCAGCAGATAGGGATTGGCGGCGCCGTCCGGCAGGCGCAATTCGAAGCGGCCGGGTCCCGGTACGCGCACCATATGCGTGCGGTTGTTGCCGGTCCAGGTCACCGTGTTCGGTGCCCAGGTCGCGCCCGAAATGGTGCGCGGCGCGTTGATGCGCTTGTAGGAATTGACGGTCGGATTGGTGATCGCGGCAAGCGCCGAGGCATGCTTCATGATGCCGCCGAGGAAGTTCCTGCCCTTGGCGGACAGGCCGAGCTCTTCCGAATTGTCGGCAAAGACATTGGTCTTGCCGGTCTCGTCCCACACCGAGATATGCGCATGGCAGCCATTGCCGGTCAGGCCCTGGAAGGGCTTGGGCATGAACGTCGCGCGCAGGCCATGCTTTTCGGCGATCGACTTGACCATGAATTTGAAGAAGGAGTGCTTGTCGGCGGTCGCCAGCGCGTGATCGAAGGTCCAGTTCATCTCGAACTGACCGTTGGCGTCCTCGTGGTCGTTCTGGTACGGGCCCCAGCCCAACGCCAGCATATGGTCGCAGATCTCGGCGATGACGTCGTAGCGCCGCATCACCGCCTGCTGGTCGTAGCAGGGTTTCGAGGCTGTATCGTATTCGTCGGAGATCGCCTTGCCATCGGGCGAGATCAGGAAGAACTCGGCCTCGACGCCGGTCTTGACATGCATGCCGTCGCGGGCGGCTTCGTCGATCAGCCGCTTCAGCGTGTTGCGCGGTGCCTGATTCACCTCCTTGTCGTCCATGATGCAGTTGGCGGCTACCCAGGCGACGTCCTTCTTCCACGGCAATTGGATGACCGAAGCCGGATCCGGCACCGCCAGCATGTCCGGATGCGCCGGCGTCAGGTCAAGCCATGTCGCGAAGCCGGCAAATCCTGCACCGTCCTTCTGCATGTCGGCGATCGCCTGCGCCGGCACCAGCTTGGCACGCTGCCCGCTGAACAGGTCGGTGTAGGAGATCATGAAATATTTGACGCCGTTCTCCTTGGCGAATGCGGCGAGATCGTTCCCCATTATGTAGTTCCTCGCTTATGTGTCTTGGAAGTTTGTCCTAGAAGCCGTTCTTCCCAGGTATCCAGCTGGTGCCGGCCAAAGGCACGCCGGCCATGGCGGCAGCTTCGATCGAGAGCGCTACGAGATCCTCGGGCTCGAGATTGTGCAGGCTGTTCTTGCCGCAGGCGCGTGCGATGGTCTGCGCTTCGAGCGTCATCACCTTGAGGTAGTTCGCGAGCCGTCGCCCGGCCGCGATCGGGTCGACCCGCTTCATCAATTCGGGATCCTGCGTGGTGATGCCCGCCGGGTCGCGCCCTTCGTGCCAGTCGTCATAGGCGCCGGCCGTGGTGCCGAGCGCGTTGTAGTCCGCCTCCCAGCGTGGATCGTTGTCGCCTAGCGCGACCAGCGCCGCCGTGCCGATCGAGACGGCGTCGACGCCCAGCGCCAGCGCCTTGGCGACATCGGCGCCGTTGCGGATGCCGCCCGAGACGATGAGCTGCACCTTGCGATGCATGCCGAGGTCCTGCAGCGCCTGCACCGCCGGCCGGATGCAGGCAAGCGTCGGCTGGCCGACATTCTCGATAAACACTTCCTGGGTGGCAGCGGTGCCGCCCTGCATGCCGTCGACCACGACGACATCGGCGCCGGCCTTCACCGCGAGCGCGGTGTCATAGTAGGGCCGGGCCCCGCCGACCTTGACGTAGATCGGCTTTTCCCAGTCGGTGATCTCGCGCAGCTCGAGGATCTTGATCTCGAGATCGTCCGGTCCGGTCCAGTCGGGATGGCGCGAAGCCGAGCGCTGGTCGATGCCCTTGGGCAGCGTGCGCATCTCGGCGACGCGGTCGGAGATCTTCTGTCCGAGCAGCATGCCGCCGCCGCCCGGCTTGGCGCCCTGGCCGACGACCACTTCGATGGCGTCGGCGCGGCGCAGGTCGCGCGGGTTCATGCCGTAGCGCGAGGGCAGGTACTGGTAGACCAGCGTCTTGGAATGGCCGCGTTCTTCCTCGGTCATGCCGCCGTCACCGGTGGTGGTCGAGGTGCCGGAAAGCGTGGCGCCGCGTCCGAGCGCCTCCTTGGCCGGGCCGGAGAGCGATCCAAAACTCATGCCGGCGATTGTGATCGGGATCTTCAGCTCGATCGGCTTCCTGGCGTGGCGCGAGCCGAGCACCACCGAGGTGTCGCAGCGCTCGCGATAGCCTTCGAGCGGATAGCGCGAGATCGAGGCGCCGAGGAACAGCAGGTCGTCGAAATGCGGCAGCTTGCGCTTGGCGCCGGCGCCGCGGATGTCATAGATGCCGGTCGCGGCCGCGCGGCGGATTTCGGAAAGCGTGTAATCGTCGAAGGTCGCGGATTTGCGCGGCGTCGTCGGCGGGTTGCGGTAGGTCATCTTGCCTCAATACGCGTCGGCGTTATCGATGTTGAAATTGTAGAGTTTGCGGGCCGAGCCGTAGCGCTTGAACTCCGACGCCTTGACGCCGGTCACGCCGGCCTTGTCGAGCAGGGCCTGCAGCAACTCGATATGCTCGGACCGCATCTCCTTGGCGATGCAGTCGGCGCCGAGGCTCTCCACCTTGCCGCGCACGAAGAGCCGCGCCTCGTAGATGGAATCGCCCAACGCGTCGCCGGCATCGCCCAGCACCACGAGGTTGCCGGACTGCGCCATGAAGGCTGACATATGGCCGATATTGCCATGCACGACGATATCGATGCCTTTCATCGAAATGCCGCAGCGCGACGAGGCGTTGCCCTCGATGACCAGCAAGCCGCCGCGGCCGGTGGCGCCGGCATACTGGCTGGCGTCCCCCTTGATGACGATCGAGCCCGACATCATGTTCTCGCCGACGCCGGGGCCGGCCGAGCCATGCACGGTGATCGCTGCGCCGTCATTCATGCCGGCGCAGTAATAGCCGACGCTGCCGCGCACATCGATGCTGACGGGCTGATCGACGCCGACCGCCACCGAATGGCTGCCCTTCGGGTTGAGCACTTCCCAGGCGGTCTCGTTCGAGCCGGGCGTGAGCTTGTGCAGCGCCTGATTCAATTCGCGCAGCGAATGCACGGATAGGTCAAAGACGCGTGACGCCTGACTGTGGGCATTGCCTGGCTCGCGCTCTGCTTTCGACATTGGGGTTGCCGGCATCAGCTCAATGCTCCCAGAAATAAACGGTTGCGGGCTCGGGCTCCCAGACACGCGCATTGTCGATGCCGGGAAGCTTGGTCAGCGCACGATATTCGGAGCCGAAGGCGACATACTGGTCGGTCTCGGCCATCACGGCCGGCTTGCAGGCGATCGGATCGCGCACCACACCGAAGCCGTTCTTGGTGCCGACGACGAAGGTGAAGAAGCCGTCGAGGTCGGAGAGCGTGCCTTCCAGCGCCTCACCGAGATTCTTGCCATGCGCCATCCGGTTGGAGAGATAGGCAGCCGCCACCTCAGTGTCGTTCTCGGTCTCGAAGGTCATGCCGTCGCGGATCAGCTCGCGGCGTACATTGTTGTGATTGGAGAGCGAGCCGTTATGCACCAGGCACTGGTCGGCGCCGGTCGAGAAAGGATGCGCGCCCATCGTCGTCACCGCCGATTCCGTCGCCATGCGGGTGTGGCCGATGCCATGCGTGCCGGTCATCGCGCGCACGCCGAAGCGGTCGACGACGGCTTCGGGCAGGCCGACTTCCTTGTAGATCTCCACCGCCTCGCCGGCGCCCATGATGCGGATGTCGGGCCGGAGCGTCTGCAGCGCCTCGCGCGCGGCGTCGACCTTGTCCGGCGTGGTCCGGATCACCGCATGCGTGGACTTGACCGCGACGCTGACCGGCGCGCTGATCGCCTTGGCGAGCTCGGCGTCGAGGCCGCGGAAATCGCGATCGGGCTTCGGCGACTGCACGGTGATCTTGGCTTCATTGCCGGTGGCTGCGCCATAGATGGCGATGCCGGCACTGTCCGGTCCGCGGTCGCTGAGCGACACCAGCATTTCCGACAGCATGGCGCCGAGCTTCGGCTCCAGTGCCTTGTCCTTCAAGAAAAGTCCGACGATTCCGCACATGCCAGCCTCCAACGTTTTTTGGCTCTCAGATGATGTACCCAATGAGTAAGCCGAATTCAATTGGTATGAAAAAAATTTTCCTGTGATTACATATTAGACGGCGCATTGCCCTCGGCACTATCGCCGCCCGGACGCGCATTGTGAACCCAGATCGCATGGCGGATGCGCGCGATCCTATAGGCGTCGAGGATCGAGAAGGCATAGATCAGGAAGCCGCCGGCATGGCGGCCGATGAAGCCGGCGTCGGCCGGCGCCAGCTTGGTGGTTATCCAGCCAAGGATCACCATGAAGAACAGGAATTGCAGCCCGCGCGCCGGCACGCCGAGCATGACATGGCCGCTTGCCGGCAAGATCATCCCGGCGCCGAGCACGAGATAGGGATTCGCGGGAGCAGGGGTGGCGGTTTCGTCGCTCATGCGGCCCGCCTTTCGCGCCGGTTGATGGCTTGGCGAAGCGTCGAGGCTGCCTCGAGCAGCCGTTCGATCAAGGCCGGATCGATCCCGGCATCGCCGAACGCCGCCTGCCGGAACACACCGTAGCGAGCGCGCTCGGCCTCGGCCAGCAGCCAGACGATGCGCACGCCCTTCGGCGTTATCAGCAATTCCTTGGCGCGGCTTTCGGCAAAGATGTCTGTATGCGCGGCGATCAGATCCTGCGGGAAGGCGACGCCTCTGCGGTCCGTCCTGAGCACCGCGTCGGCGGGAAGGCCGAGCACCTTCGGCAGCGTGTGCGGCAGATGGTCGAAATTGGAGAATGTCGTCGCCGAATTCGGCCGCATCATCATGTCGAACGTGCCCGGCACCGCGACCGGCTCGGTGATCGAAACGCTGAGCCAGCGTGTCGGCAGCTTTCGTGTCGCCAGCGTGTCGACGATGGTCCGCACCTGGACGCGCTGACCGTTCCAGGAACCGGCCCAGGTGACGACGCCGGCCGTGCCGTCGGAAATGTCGGCGGCGTCCACAACGATGCTGCGGATGCTCGCCATATCGGCGGCCAGGGCCGCCTTCGCCCTGTTGCGGCCGGCGCGCGCCAGCCAGGCAATATGAGCGGCGACGCCCAGTGCGATCGCCCCGGTAAGCAATACTGACGTCAGCTCAGACATTTCGATACGCCACGGCCCGCCATCGAACGGCGGGCCCTTACTCCACTCAATAACCCTGCGGCTTCGGCCACGGCATGGAGAACTGGTCGCCGCGCCGCACGAACTTGTAGCGGTAGAAGTGGAACCATAGCGAGATCAGGAAATAGAAGACGGTCATCGCGATCAGCTGCGAGCCGAAGCCGAGAAAGATGGCGAAGAAAGTCACCATGCACAGGCAGAAGAGGACGATCGCCGGCAGTGGGTGGAAGGGATGCGTGTAGCCGCGGCGGATCGAACCCAGCGGCCACTTCTTGCGGAACATCATGATGTTGATGCTCATGAAGGTGTATTGCAACACGCCCGACAGGATCGAGAAGGTGATCGCCTGGTTGAGATCGGCGATGAAGGCGAAGGCCAGCGCGATCGGCAGCAGGAACAGGATCGAGCGATAGGGCGTGCGATACTTCGGATGCACCGCCGAGAACCAGCTCGGCAGGTAGCGGTCGCGGCCGAGCGAGAACCAGGCGCGCGCCGCGTCGTTGATGCAGCCATTGGCCGACGCGAGCGCGGCCAGCAGCGTCGCGATGAAGAGCAGGTTTTCCAGCAGCGGGCTGCCCGTCAGTTTGCCGGCGTCCCATAGCGGATAGTAGGTGATGCCGAGATATTCCCAGGGCATCAGCGAGGCGCAGACATACCAGGTCATGGCGGCCGCGATCAGAAGCGTGATCATGCCGGCCATAGTGCCGTAAGGCAGCGAGCGCGCCGGCGAGCGCACTTCCTCGGCCGCCTGGGTCGTGCCCTCGATGCCGAGATAATACCAGATGCCGAACTGGAAGGCGGCAATGACGCCGATCCAGCCATAGGGCAGCGCATTGGCGGGGGTGACCAGCTCGTTGAGCTTCAGCACCGCGCCTTGCGTCCACGGGCTGACGGAGAAGAACAGGATGACGATCGAGACATAGGCGATCGCGGTGATGACGAAGTTGACGTTGAGTGTCATCAGCACGCCGCGATAGTTGAGCCAGGCGAGCACGACGATGGTGGCGGCGATGAAGGAGTTGTGCGTCAGCCCCTCGACGCCGGCCTTGGCGACGATTGTGTCGCCGAGCAGGATCGCGTCCGACACTTCCAGCATGGTGTAGGCAAACACCAGGAACAGCGCCACGTTGAAGGCCATCAGCGGCCCGACGATATGCTTGGCCTGCGCATATTGGCCGCCGGCGGCGGCGACGGTGGACGTCACCTCCGAATCGATCATGGCGACCGAGGTGTAGAGCAGTCCGACGACCCAGCAGACGATCAGCGCGGCGAGCGCGCCGCCCTTGTCGGCGGAGAAATTCCAGCCGGTGAACTCGCCGACTAGCACGATGCCGACGCCCAGCGCCCACACATGCGCCGGGCCGAGCACCCGAAGCAGCGAGACCCTGTCGCCGTGGATTGTCGTCGTTTGTGCCGTTTCAACCGCAGCCGTCATGTCAGTCCCCACTCAGATCCGGTGTTTTTCGGAAACGGCTTCAAGCTCGCCTTCACGGGAAGACGTCAAAGTCTCCTCGGAATAGGTCGTATCGACCTTGAACCAGTCGTAGAGCATCCACGCCGCAAGCACGACCGAGATGCCCCAGCAAACGTAAGACAGTCCCATCCACATGATGTTTTCCCCGGTCTCTTTGTCGTCGAAAGTCTCTTGTCGTCGAAGTCTATTTGTCGTTGAACTTCTCGTTGATGACCTCGCGATATTCCTTATCGGAGGCGCGGAACAGGAAGACGAAATACGCGATCAGCACGATCGCCATGATGATCAGCGTCGGCCAGTCGATGATGTAGTGGAAGCGGTTCTGGATGATGTCGTGCGCCGTCTCCGGCGTGTAGCCCAGCTTCTCCCAGATTGACGCCATGGTCGCATTCTGGCCGAGCGCGTCCCACGTCTTGGCATCGAGCGGGTCGATCGACTTCGCCGCCCCGGCAAAGCCGAGTTTCAGCGGCAGCCAGAGCGCCACGAAGATTGCGACCACCACGACCGCGATGTCGAGGATCTGTCCGGCCTTGCTCTGCTCCGGCGGGGTATAGCGAGCCATGGTTTCTCCCTTCACGATTGGCGGTTGCGGGCGGCGTCGGCGTTCTTGATGTCGAGCCCGTAGATGAAGTCCTTGTCTTCCTTGTAGTGGTTGAGCATGGCGAGGATCGCGGCGGTGTTGAAGATCAGCACCGCGGCGGCTGCAACCGCCACCACGAGCTTGATGCCGCTATGCGGAATGTATGGCCATGTCATTAGGAGGACGAAGAGGATCGTTGCCCATAGGCACACGATCAGGAGCACGGACCCACGCACGTCAGAACGGTACAGCGCTTCGATGCGCTGCTGCATGTCGGACATCGGTTTTCCCCTTCTGGCGACGTCCGGCCACACAACCGACCGGGCGTCCACTCTTTCAACAGAGTGAAATTTTTTTCATAAATTCCGCTCGATTCCCGAAATTGTCAAGCCGGATTTACGCATCGTAAACCGTTTGTCATCGGGCAAGAAATTTGCCTGACAATGAAATTATTTGCTTCAAGGGGATTGCAGGGCTTCGCCGTTTGCGGTCAATATTCGACCAAGCTCCGCCACCAAGCAGGAGCAGGGAACAGCAACGACTTAAATCGCACGGAGGACGATCGGATGACGGCATCCTGGAGATTCTCGACCCTGGCGGATCGCCATCGCGCGCTCGGCTCGAAACTCGAGGACTGGAGCGGCATGGGCACCGCCTGGACCTACGACAAGGACGCCGACGAGGAATATGTCGCGATCCGCACCAAGGCCGGGCTGATGGACGTCTCCGGCCTGAAGAAGGTTCATATCACCGGGCCGCACGCCTCGCATCTTATCGACCTCGCCACGACGCGCGACGTCGAAAAGATCTATCCCGGCAAGTCAGCCTATGCCTGCATGCTGAACGAGGCCGGCAAATTCACCGACGACTGCATCCTCTACCGCATCAGCCCGAACTCGTGGATGGTCGTGCACGGCTCGGGCACCGGCCATGAGGAGTTGCAGCGGGCGGCGATGGGCCGCGATGTCTCGCTGCGCTTCGATGACAATCTGCACGACCTTTCGCTGCAAGGCCCGACCGCGGTCGACTATCTCGCCAAGCATGTGCCGGGCATCCGCGACCTCAACTATTTTCATCATATGCAGACGCAGCTCTTCGGCTTTCCGGTGATGATCTCGCGCACCGGCTACACCGGCGAGCGCGGCTACGAGATCTTCTGCCGCGGCCAGGATGCCGGCACGATCTGGGACAGGATCCTCGAGGAGGGCAAGAGCGCCGGCATCATTCCCTGCCGCTTCACCACGCTCGACATGCTGCGCGTCGAGAGCTATCTGCTCTTCTACCCTTACGACAATTCCCAAAAGTATCCGTTCGAGAACGAAGGCCCTGGCGACACGCTGTGGGAGCTCGGCCTCGACTTCACCGTCAGCCCCGGCAAGACCGGCTTCCGCGGCGCCGAGGAGCATTATCGGCTGAAGGGCAAGGAGCGCTTCAAGATCTACGGCGTGCTGCTCGACGGCAAGGAACCGGCGGATGAGGGCGCGCCCGTCTATCGCGACGGCAGACAAGTCGGCGTGGTGACCTGCGCCATGTATTCGCCGCTGGTCGAGAAATCGATGGGCATCGCGCGCCTCGATGTCGATTGCGCGGTCAAGGACACCAAGCTCGAGATTCGTAATCGGAGCGGCTCGATCAAAGCAACGGCGCAGCCCTTGCCGTTCGACGATCCCAAAAAGACCAAGCGCACAGCAAAAGGTTGAGGCATCATCAGCGGGAGGGCTTTCGGGGCACGAAGGAAAGAATGGCAGTCAAGACGATCATCAGCCGGCCCATTTACGGAACGCTGTCGCCGCAACCAGGCAAGCATCATCTGTTCATCGCCGATGCGGAAGGCGCGCTCGCGATAACGGACATGACCGGCAAGGCGCCGCCTGGCTTCTTCGACGGCGCCGAGATCGTCTTCATTCCGGGGCCCGAGGGGAAGCACATCGCCGCCCTCGAAGCGCTGAAGCCGATGCAACTTCACATCGCGCCGTCTTTCGCCAGCCTGTTGCCGCGGCTGAAGCAGACGCTGACCAACGCCCATATGGGCCTGCGCCTTTATCTTGCCGGCACCGAAGGCCTGATCGGCCAGGCAATGCAAGTAGCGCTTGAAGCCGGCATCGACCATACCTCCATTGCGACCGAGCATCGCGGCTCGCTGGCGCGGCGCATGCAATGCGTGCACTGCAAGGGCATCACCGAGAATGTAACGACGCAGCCGGCTACCTGCTCGCATTGCGGCCTGCTGCTTCTGGTGCGCGATCACTATTCGCGGCGCCTCGCGGCCTTCCAGGGCGTGTGCATCAATGCCGAGGATCGCTCCGAGATTCCTCCGATCGAGGAGGCTTTCCCGTGAGCACCGGCACCACCAAGCTCGACGTCGTTGTCAGCGACGTCGTTCCCGTCAACGACCTCGTGACCCGCTTCCATTTCCGCCGTCGCGACGGCGAGCTGCTGCCGACCTTTTCCGGCGGTGCCCATGTCGTGGTCGAGATGCGCGACGGCGACCGCACCAGGCTCAATCCCTATTCGCTGATGGGCTCGCCGCTCGACACGCGCGAATACACGATCTCGGTGCGCCGAGACGATGCCGGCCGCGGCGGCTCGCTGTTCATGCACCGGCAGGTCAAGCCCGGCCTCGAGATGGTGATCAGCTATCCGGTCAATCTGTTCTCGCTGGATCTGCGGGCGAAGAAGCACCTGATGCTGGCCGGCGGCATCGGCATCACGCCTTTCATGGCGCAGACGTCGCAGCTGGCAGGCGCCGGCGGCAATTTCGAATTGCATTACACCTGCCGCACCGCTTCGCTGGGCACCTATGCCGATGTGCTGCAGCAGCGCTATGGCAACCGGGTCAGGCTCTATCACGACGACCGCGAGGAGCGCATCGACCTCGATCGGCTCTTGTCCTCGCAGCCGCTCGGCACGCATCTCTATGTCTGCGGCCCGGCCGGCATGATCAACTGGGTGCGCGATCGCGCAGCCAGCCTCGGATGGCCGCCGGAGACCGTGCATTTCGAGCATTTCGCGGCACCCCAGCCCGGCGCGCCGTTCGACGTGACCTTGGCCGTCAGCGGCAAGACGATCCGCGTCGGCGAGCAGCAGAGCCTGCTCGAGGCGATCGAAGCCGCCGGCGTCGACCCGCCTTATCTCTGCCGCGGCGGCGTTTGCGGCCAGTGCGAGACCAATGTGATCTCCTCCGACGGCAAGTTCATCCACAATGATCACTGGCTGAGCGAGGAAGACCACCGTTCCGGCTGCAAGATCATGCCTTGCGTCTCGCGCTTCGAGGGCAAGTCGCTGGTCCTGGAAAGATAGGAGGCGTCAATGGGCATCACCTTTCGCAAGGAAACGTTTCGCGACGATTTCACCTTTAAGAACAGCCCGGAGCACATCAGGCGCTTTCCCTTCCCGTTCAACGAAGATGCCTACATGTATGCGGTCAATATCGAGCCGCATGTCGTCGGGCCCAAGGGCAGCGTGCTCGAGAACCTGATCGACGTCGACGAGCACTATGTCGCCGAGATGCAAGACCGCGCGCTTGTTCTGGCCGAGGATCCGCTGCGCTGCCAGTCGCTGCCGCACATGACTTTGGCCGGCTGGGACCTGCTCGAGCTTCTGATGGAGCAGCAGGCGCTCGGCTATCCCGAGCATTTCACACTGGAGCGAAACGGCGATCGCTGGCGCTGGATCAACCGGCCGCTCGGTATCGGTGACACCTTCACCTTCGGCGACACCTCGACGCTGCCTTACGGGCCGATGGAATACATCACCCGCCAGAGCCAGGGCGATTTCTGTATCCTCGACCAGCGCGACGGCAATCTGTGGATGGATGCCGGCATGGTCACCACTCAGGCCGACTGGTCGCTCGACTTCGACATCGGCATGAACTTCTTCGAATGGCACGCGCCGGTACCGCTGGCGCATGAGAAGGGCATTTTCACGCGCGCGCTGAAGTTCCTCACCAACATCCAGCAGGGCAAGCCGGCAAGGCGTCTCAACTGGACGATGACCATCAACCCGCGCCTCGACACCAGCCCCGAAAACTATCACAAATGGGGCCCGGACCGCGCCACGGTCACGCCCGAAAATGTCGGCCAGAAGGTGCATCTGCGCGTCGAGCTGCAAAGCTTCTGGCGGCTGCCGCGTTCCAACGCCATCGTCTTCCCGATCCGTTGCTATCTGATCAAGATGGACGAGCTGGTCACGCAGCCGAAATGGGCGCGCCGCCTGCACCGCGTCATCCGCGACCTGCCGGAAGAGCTCGCCACCTATAAGGGCTTGACACGATATAGGCCGACGCTGGTGGAATGGCTGTCGAAGCTTGACGACGGCAGCCCGACGTCACCAGGATTCGGGCCGGATTGAAGACTTGGGTTCCTCGCCCCCGCAAAGCGGGGGAGAGGTGTCCGCGAAGCGGACGGAGAGGGGGCCTTCGTAGGGCGCTCCCCTCTCCGTCTCGGCTTCGCCGAGCCACCTCTCCCCACTTTCGTGGGGCGAGGAACCAGAACGTCTCACCCCGCGCTGTTTTGCGGATAGCAGATAATCGACAGATACCGCATCGGCAGGCGCGTCAACTCTTCCGGGCCGTGCGGCGCGTCGGCGTCGAAGAACAGGCTGTCGCCCGGTTTCATTGGATAGAGATTGTTGCCGTGCCGGTAGACGACCTCGCCTTCGAGCATGTAGAGGAATTCCATGCCCGCATGCTGGAAGGTCGGGAACACGTCCGAATTCTCGGTCAGCGTGATAAGATAGGGCTCGACGACGACGCCGCTGGTGTTGGCGCCGATATGTCCGAGCAGGTTGTATTGATGGCCGGCGCGGGTGCCGCGGCGCTCGACATCGACGCCTTCGCCGGCCTTGACGAAGACGGCGCTGTGCTCTTCCTCGAAACGCCGGAAGAAGGCGGTCACCGGAACGCCCAGCGCCCGCGACAGCGCCTGCAATGTCGTCAGCGATGGCGAGGTGATGCCGTTTTCGATCTTCGACAGCATGCCGAGCGAAATGTCGGTGGCGGTGGCGAGATCGGCGACGGTGATGCCGAGCTTCTTGCGGAACGCGCGCACCTCATGGCCGATCGCCACTTCCAGCACTTTCTCGCGCGTGTCGCGGATGGCGTGCGGATTTTGCGTCAACGGCGCGCGTATCGTGCGCCCGGCCGCCGAAACGCGCTTTAGCGGTGCCTTGCCCTTCGCTGCCGCATCGGTGGACCTGGTGCCGGAATTCTTGTTCGCCATGTCGCCCCCGACTCTCGCGGATTTATTTCACTCAAGGTGAACATATTCGGTGGCGATACAAGAGCGCAACCGCGACAACAAGCCGCTAGCGGTTGCAGGGCGCGCCTGCTTCAACGTGACGCCGCCGCCTTTGCGCGCAAAAACCGTTTCACGCAAACGCCGCCGCCGCAGATGTTTGTTGACAGCACCAAAGACCCAATTACTGTCACTGTCAGTGAAATTTGTTTCGTGGGAGCAATTCCAGGAAAAGTGTCGAACGGTTTTCCGCCCGGAATTGCGTTAAGAAAAAAGTCGAAATCAAAAAGGAGGAGGCCCGCAATGAAATCTCGTGTCGCCGTCATCGGAGCCGGACCGTCAGGCCTGGCCCAGCTAAGGGCCTTCAAGTCGGCCGCCGACAAGGGCGCCGAGATCCCGGAAATCGTCTGCTTCGAGAAGCAGAGCGACTGGGGAGGCCTATGGAACTACACCTGGCGCACCGGCCTAGACGAGCATGGCGATCCGGTGCACGGCTCGATGTACCGCTATCTCTGGTCGAACGGCCCGAAGGAATGCCTCGAATTCGCCGACTACACCTTCGAGGAGCATTTCGGCCGGCCGATCGCCTCCTATCCGCCGCGCGCGGTGCTGTGGGACTACATCAAGGGCCGCGTCGAGAAATCCGGCCTGCGCGAATGGGTGCGCTTCAACAGCCCGGTGCGCATGGTGACCTATTCCGACGAGACCGAGAAGTTCACCGTCACCGCGCATGATCGCACCAACGACGTGACCTACTCGGAGGAATTCGACAACGTCGTGGTCGCTTCAGGCCATTTCTCGGTGCCAAACGTGCCTTTCTTCGAGGGTTTCCCCACCTTCAACGGCCGCATCCTGCACAGCCACGATTTCCGCGACGCCATGGAATTCAAGGGCAAGGACATCTTGATCATCGGCCGCTCCTATTCGGCCGAGGACATCGGTTCGCAATGCTACAAATACGGCGCCAAATCGATCACCTCCAGCTACCGCTCCAAGCCGATGGGTTTCAAATGGCCGGAGAACTGGAAGGAGGTGCCGCTGCTGCAGAAGGTCGTCGGCAAGACGGCGCATTTCAAGGACGGCACGACAAAGGATGTCGATGCCATCATCCTGTGCACCGGCTATCTGCATTCCTTCCCCTTCCTCACCGACGACCTCAAGCTCAAGACCGCCAACCGCATGTGGCCGCTCGATCTCTATGAAGGCGTGGTCTGGGAGAAGAACCCGAAGCTTTTCTACATCGGCATGCAGGACCAGTTCTACACCTTCAACATGTTCGACGCGCAGGCCTGGTACGCGCGCGACGTGATGTTAGGTCGCATAAAGCTGCCATCCGCCGAAGCGATGGCCGAGCACGGCGCCAAGTGGCGGGCGCGCGAGGAGACGCTGGAGGACGCCGAGCAGATGATCTGGTTCCAGGGCGACTACACCAAGGAGCTGATGGACCAGACCGACTATCCGGGCTTCGACGTCGAGGCGGTCAACCGCACCTTCATGGAGTGGGAGCACCACAAGATGGAAAACATCATGACCTTCCGCGACAACGCCTACCGCTCGCTGATGACCGGCACCATGTCGCCGCTCCATCATACGCCCTGGCTGCAGGCGCTGGACGATTCCATGGAAAGCTATCTCGAGGTAAAGGGCGTGGCGGCCGAGTAGCACGGCGCGCTGGCGCCAACGTTCTCAGACTCGACCCGCCTGATCTTCATCTTCAGCCAATCTCGAAGAACGGCTTGCCGAGCAGGCCAGGGTCCACATCGATGCCAAGGCCGGGGCCGTCGGGAACGCCCATGTGGCTGCCGGTTACCGGCGGCGCGTTCCTGGCCGTACGCACCGTCACCCATTCGTGGAAGGCGATGGCGTGCAGCCGGCGCTCCTGCGGCGTCGACAGCGACAGATGCGCCATGGCGGCGGTGTCGATCTCGGCGCCGCCGGTGTCCTCGACCGTGATCATGAAACCGAGATCGACGGCGACGTCGCGGATCAGGCGGGTCTGCGTGACGCCGCCCAGCCGCGAGATCTTCAGCGTCAGCCCGTCGGCGGCGCCGCGGCGGTGGATCTCCAGCATCTCGCCCAGCGAGGTGACGGATTCGTCCAGCACCATCGGCTTGTCTAGCATGCGGCGCACCGACATGTTCTCCTCGATCGTCGTGCATGGCTGCTCGAACGTGTAGTCGATGCCGCGCGTGGCGTCGGCGAACTGGCGCGCCTGGTAAGGCGTCCAGCCGGCATTGGCGTCACAGAAGATCACCGTGCCCTTCGGCACGGCGGCGGCCACTGCCGAGACCCGCTCGATGTCGTCGCGCACATTGCCGCCGACCTTGACCTGCAGGCGCCGGCAGCCTTCGGCGATGATCCTTTTGGCAAGCGCTGCCATCTGATCGAGCGTGCCGTGGGTGACGACCCGGTAGGTCTCGGCCATCTCGCTCTCGCGGCCGCCAAGCATGGTCACCAGCGGCACGCCGGCGGCGCGGGCGGCAAGATCCCAGCACGCCATGTCGAGCGCCGACTTGATGTAGGGGTGGCCCTTGAATGCCGTGTCCATCAGCCGGCCGATGCCGGCAAGGCCGCGTGGATCCTGGCCGATGAGATGCGGCGCGATCTCCGGCACGCCCGCGCGTGTGCCTGCGGGAAACGCGGCCGAGTAGAAATTGCCGAGCGGCGCCATCTCGCCCCAGCCGGTGTCGCCGCTGTCCGACGTGATGGCGACGATCACCGCGTCGAAGCAGTCGGCGATCCGCCCCTTGGACATGCGGTAAGGTCCGTCCACGAAGGGCTGCACGACATGATAGGTCTTGATGCTCTTGATCTTCACGTTTGTGTTCGTTTGCGGGTCAGGTCATATTCCGATGAACTGGCTGTAACACAATCAGGTTGTCGACAATCCAACAAGGGACCCGTCCGTAGAAGACTGTTCCTTTCCGCGTCGGAATTGCCTGACCCCAAATAGTAAACGGCGCCCTCGACGTGGGTATCGAGGGCGCCGTCGGACCGGAAACTGATGGGGGTTATCAGCTGGCCGGTTTCGGTTGCGGCAAGGGAGAAACCGGCATTCCGGGTCCGATCTTCTGCAAATTGCCCGTGATCACCTGGTCGGTCTCCGAGATGCCGGAGGTCACGGAAATCAGGTCGCCGTCGGTCGGGCCGAGCGAGACCAGCTTCTGGTCGACGGTGTTGCCCTTGCCGATGACATAGAGGTATTTGCCGAGCTGGCTGGAACCCAGCGCCACCTGCGGCACCATCAGCGTGTTGGGCTGTTCCTTCACATGCAGCCGCACCCGCACATACTGTCCAGGCAGCAGCGTGAACTTGGCGTTGCCGATGGTGGCGCGCGCCGTGATCGTGCCGGTCGAATGGTCGATCGTGTTGTCGATGAAGGTCAGCTCGCCCTTCTGGCTGGGCTGGGTCTCGCCGGGCAACAGCACGTCGACGGCGATCGGACCGGCGGCCTTCGCCTGCTCGATCTGCACCAGATCGCTCTCGCTTGGATTGAAGGTCACGTAGATTGGATCGAGCTGCACCAGCGTGTTGAGCACTGTGCCGGCGACACTGACCAGCGTGCCGACCGAAGCCTGGTTGCGGCCGATGCGGCCCGAGAAGGGCGCCTTGATCTCGGCATAGCCGAGATTGAGCTCGGCCGTCCGCACCGCCGCCTGGTCGACGGCAAGGGCGGCCTGGGCCGCGCGCAGATTGCTGGTGCGCTGGTCGAAGCTGTCCTTGTCGAGATAGCCGGCCTTGGCGAGGTCGGTGCCGCGGCCGAGATTGGATTTTGCATATTCGAGCGTCGCGCTATCGCGCTGCACCTGCGCCTTCGCCTGGTCGAGCGCGGCCTGATAATCATCGGGCGCGATACGGTAGAGCAGGTCGCCCTGCTTGACGTCGCTGCCGTCGGCAGCCGTCTGCTCCTGCAGATAGCCCGGCACGCGCGCCTGCAGCGTGATACTGCGGATCGACTCCACCCGCGCGGCGTAGTCGAGATAGATCGGCAGCGTCTTCTTCACGACATTCACCACCGGCACCGGCATCACGAAGGCCGCCGGCGCTGGCGCAGCGCCCGCTGCGCCGCCGCTCAAATTGCCCATGTCGAGAAAGTGCACGCTGGCCACCGAGATCGCGCCGAGCGCGACGGCCGTTCCCAAAGCGATTTTCCATCTACGCATAATTGATCTCCAATCTTATTCGGCCGCCTGGGCGAGCGGCTGAAGCGCCGGCTCGCCGGTCGGTTCAATTTCGTCTTGCTGAGGCGCATCGTCGTGCGCCTTGGCAGGTTTCCTTTCGCCACGTTCGCGCAACTGCTCGATCACGGCGTAGAAGACAGGCACGAAGACCAGCGACAGGATCGTCGCCGCCACCATGCCGCCGAAGACGGTGGTGCCGATCGATTGCCGGCTGGCTGCACCGGCGCCCGTCGCGAACATCAGCGGCAGCACGCCGAGGATGAAGGCGAAGGCGGTCATCAGGATCGGCCGCAGCCTCAGCCGTGCCGCCTCCATCGCCGCCTCGACGATGGTCAAGCCTTCCTCGCGCCGGCGTCTGGCGAACTCGACGATCAGGATCGCGTTCTTCGCCGCCAGGCCGATCAGCATGACGAAGCCGATTTGCGAGTAGACGTCGATCTGCATGCCGCGCAGCAACAGCACGATGAAGGCGCCGAACAAAGCGAGGGGCACGGCCAGCAGCACCATGAAAGGCATCGCCCAGCTTTCATACTGCGCCGCCAGGATCAGGAACACGAAGACGATCGCCAGCCCGAACACGACAGAGGCGATCGATCCGGCCTTGAGCTCCTGGAAAGTGATGCCGGTCCATTCGTAGCCGAAGTCGCGCGGCAGCACATTCGCCGCCGCCCGCTCCATGGCCGCCACCGCTTGTCCGGACGAGAAGCCGGGGGCAGCGCCGCCATTGATCAGGGCCGAGGCGTTGTTGTTGTAATGCGGCACGGTCTCCGGCCCGACGATCGGCACCAGTCTGCCCAGCGTGCTCAGCGGCACCATGCCGCCCGACGCGTTGCGCACATAGAGCCGCGATATGTCGGTCGCGTCGCCGCGCGCATCCTTGTCGGCCTGGATGGTCACGCGGAAGGTGCGGCCAAACAAGTTGAAGTCGTTGACGTAGAGCGAGCCGAGATAGATCTGCAGCGTGTTGAAGACGTCCGGCAGGTTGAGGCCGAGCAGCTTCGCTTTGCTGCGGTCGAGGTCGTAGTTGAACTGCGGCGTCGAGGTCGAGAAGGATGAGAACAGCTGCTGCGGGTTGAGCTCCGGCTGCTTGCGCGCCTCGGCGAGCAGCGCCTGCGTGACGTCATTCAGCGCCGCACTGCCGCGCCCGGACAAATCCTCGACCTGGAACTCGAAGCCGCCGGTGGTGCCGATGCCCGGGATCGACGGCGGATCGAAGGAGAGCGCGAACGCATCCGGCATCTGCAGAAGCTTGCCGCGCACCTGCTCGACCAGTTTCGAGGCGCTCTGGTCAGGACCGCGTTCGTCCCATGGTTTCAGGATCGCGAACTCCACCGCCGAATTCGACTGGGCGGCGCTGGTCAGGAAGTTCAGGCCGCTGATCGAGCCGACGATGTCAACGCCGGGCGTCGATTGCAGGATGTCGCGCGCCTTCTGCGCCACCGCGTCGGTGCGTTCGAGCGAAGCGCCGTCGGGCAGCTGGATGACGACGAAGAAATAGCCCTGGTCTTCCACGGGAAGGAAGGTCGAAGGCAGTTTCTGCCAGACGAAATAGGTGGCGACGAGGCCGGCCGCGAACAGGCCAAGCATGATCCAGCGCAGCTTGATCAGAATGCGCACCCCATGCGCATAGGCATGCGACAGCCAGTCGAAGCCGGCGTTGAACCAGCGGAACAGCACGAACTGCGTCTCGCCGCGATGGCGCAGGAAGGCAGCGCTCAGCGCCGGCGAGAGCGTCAGCGAGTTGAAGGCGGAGATGCCGACGGAGATCGCCACGGTCAGCGCGAACTGGTTGTAGAGCCGGCCCGAGACGCCCGGGATGAAGGCAACGGGAACGAACACCGCCATCAGCACCGCCGTGGTGGCGATGATCGGACCGGTCACCTCGGCCATCGCCGCGCGCGTAGCGGCCAGCGGCTTGAGTCCTGCCTCGAGCTGACGTTCGACATTCTCGACCACGACGATCGCGTCGTCGACGACGAGGCCGATCGCCAGCACCATGCCGAGCAGCGAGAGCATGTTGAGCGAAAAGCCCAGCATGTACATCACCGCCAGCGTCGCGATCAGCGAGACGGGAATGGCAATGGTCGGGATGATGGTGGTGCGCCAGCTCTGGAGGAAGATGAACACCACCGCGACGACCAGCACCAGCGCTTCGCCGAGCGTGATCAGCACGTCGTGCATCGAAGCCGACACGAAACGCGTCGTGTCGTAATGCATGGCGTAGCTGACGCCCTTCGGGAAGCGCTTCGACAGCTCCTGCATTTTGTCCTTGACCCGCTGCTGCAGGTCGAGGGCGTTGGAGCCCGGCATCTGGTAGACGGCCAAAACCACGGTCGGGTCCTTGCCGAAGAAGGCGGAGGAAGAATATTGCAGCGCGCCGAGCTCGATGCGGGCGACGTCGCGCAGCCGCACAAGCGAGCCGTTCTGCGAATTGGCGCGCACGACGATGTCGCCGAATTCCTTCGGGTCGCTAAGGCGGCCCACCGCATTGACCTGCATCTCGAAGGCGGTGCCGGCGGGCGCCGGCGACTGGCCGATCTTGCCGGCCGCCACCTGCACGTTCTGTTCGGCGATGGCGTTCTGCACGTCGACAGCGGTGATGCCGAGATTGGCAAGCTTGTCCGGATCGAGCCAGACGCGCATCGAATAGCGGCGCTCGCCGAAGATCTGCACGTCGCCGACGCCCGGCAGGCGCTTCAGCGGGTCGACCACCTGTAGATAGGCGAGGTTGCTCAGCGCCACCGGATCGACCGAACCGTCGGGCGAGGTGAGGTCGACGATCAGCACGAAATTGGGGTTCTGCTTCTTGATCGTCACGCCGCCCTGGTTGACGATGGCCGGCAGGGAGGATGCCGCTTGGCTGACGCGGTTCTGCACGTCGACCGCCGCCGTGCTCAGCGGATAGCCGACGTCGAAGGTGATGGTGATGGTGGAAGAGCCGTCATTCGAGCTCGTCGACGACATGTAGGTCATGCCTTGCACGCCGTTGATCTGCTGCTCGAGCGGGGTGGTGACCGTATCGGCCACGACCTGGGCGCTGGCGCCCGGATAGTGCGCGCTGACCACGACCTGCGGGGGCGTGATGTCGGGAAACTGCGAGACGGGCAAGAGGAAATAGGCGATCGCACCGGCGAGCACCATGATGATGGCGATCGCCGACGCGAAGATCGGGCGGTGGATGAAGAAGTTCACCATGATGCGGACGCCTCGCCGAACGGGTTTGCGAAATGGCGCAGGCGCCGGGCCCGGCCGGAGCCGGAATCCCGCAGGAAGGATGGCGGGATGTTGCCCGGCGCCTGGTCAGCCGCGCGCTGGCGCAGCATCCGTTCGAAGGCTTTGGGGTCGATCCCGTCCGCCTTCATCACCAGCCGGATCATCGGATCCCGGATGGCTTCGTCGATCGTCAGGTCTTTGCGCTTTTGCATAGGAGTGGCTCCTTGCTCGGTCCGCATCGCTTGATCACGAACCGCTTTTTCTCGTTCTTCACCGGCCAAAGCCGCATGACAGGCAGGTTTTGCGTCCTATCTCACTCTGGCAGGGCTATCGGAGGGCCTTGTCGTTTGACGGCGAGTGATATAGGTGTTACCAGTAAGTAACATGCTGGAAGTTACAGACCGGTAACACCCTAGTCAAGAGGTGGCGACGGTTTTTTTGGAAACGACGAAAGGAGAGCATGATGACTGACGGCGTTGCGGAGCGTTCCCGTCCCCGGGACCGAATCCTGGAGACGGCGCAGGACATGTTCCACAAGCACGGCATCAAGGGTGTGGGCGTCGACGCCATCACCGAGGCTGCCGGCACCAACAAGATGACGCTTTACCGTCACTTCGAGTCCAAGGACGAATTGATCGTCGAATGCCTGCGCGCAACGGCGGCGAAGGCTTCGAGGATCTGGGACGAATTCGAGGCCAAGCATCCCGGCGATAAGCTCGCCCAGCTGCATGCTTGGGTGCAAAAGGCTTCGGAACTGCTGAGCGCCGACAGCCGCGGCTGCGATATGGCCAATGCCGCCGTCGAGCTCACCGAGACCGATCACCCGGCAAGGCGCGTCATCAAGGAACTGAAGGAGGCCCAGCGCGAAAAGCTGGTCGCGCTTTGCCGCGATGCCGGCATCGGCCAGGCCGAGCTTCTCGCCGACACGCTGTCGCTGCTGCTCGAAGGCGCGCGCGTCTCGATGCAGAGCGTCGGCGCCGAAGGTCCGAGCGCGCAATTCGTGCGCATGGCCGAAAGCCTGATCGCCTCGTTCCGGGCGCGCTGATCTCTTCGCCTCGTCCTAATTCTGTTATGCTGTTCCGGAAACGGGCGCTAGACGATGGGTCAGGCAAGTTTTCCGGAGATGTATGAGCGCTGGCTCGTGGGTCCTCTCTTCCGCCCCTGGGCCGAAGTGACCTTCGAAGACCTGAAGCTGTCTCCAGGCCATCGTGTGTTGGACATCGCCTGCGGCACGGGAATAGTTGCCCGGGTTGCCAGGGAACGGCTCGGTGCCGCCGGATATGTCCTCGGCATCGACATCAACGCAGATATGCTTGCTGTCGCGCGCACCGTGGCGCCAGACATCGATTGGCGCGTAGGCAATGCCGGTGCACTGCCCCTCCATGACGGAGAGCAGTTCGATTTGATCGTCTGTCAACAAGGGCTGCAGTTCTTTCCCGATAAGTCCGCTGCGGCGGCGGAGATGCGGCGAGCACTGGCGCAGGGCGGCCGGCTGGCCGTTGCCACGTGGCGCCCCGATGAGGAAATCCCCTTCTTTCGGGATCTCCGCCGCGTCGCCGAGCGCCTCCTCGGCCCAGTGGTGGACCTGCGCCACAGCTTTGGGAATGCGGCGCAGATCGAGGTGCTGCTCCGCGACGCCGGCTTCCACGACGTCCGATCAAGGACAATATCGCGCAGGATACGCTTTGAGGACGGGGCGCCTCTCCTGCGGTTGAACACGATGGCCCTGGTCGGCATGAGCGCCGCCGGCAAGGCAATGGCCGATCAGGAACGCAAGCACGTCGTGGAGGACATCATGAGCGGGAGCGCGCCCGTGCTGCAGTCTTATGCGGATGGATCGGGAGTCGCTTTCGAACTCAGCTCCAATCTGGTGACGGCGAAAGGCTAGGCGCGTATCTGGTCAGCATTAGGTAGCTTCGCCTCCGCCTTTGGCACGCAAAGAAAAAGCCCGCTGCCGGGAGGAGGTGGCAGCGGGCTCGATTTCGAATACGGCACGGGAGGAGGTGTACCGCACTCAGCGTCGGCATCACATCTGGGAGGAGGAGACGGCCGACACCCAGATAAATACGAGGTGCCTAACGATTCGGCAATTGCGAAACCTGCATAGCTGCTGTGCAGAATTGCGGGATCAATCGTCAGACAAATAAGCGAGCGGCGCGCTCCGCGCTACTGCGCCGGGACGTTTTCCTTGAAGATCAGCCGCGGCTCGATGAATTTCTTCGTCAGGTATGGCGCCGACGAGGCAATGGAGCCGAGCAGACGGATCACCGACTGCTCCGCGATCAGCCGCGCATTCTGGTCGATGACGACGTCGGCAAGATCGTCGACGAGATAGCGGCGCGTTTCCCTGGTCAGGTCGTGGCAGATGAAGACCGGCTTCAAACGCGGCTTGACCTCGAGCAACGCCTTGGCCACGCCGGAGCGTCCGGCGCCGACGCAATAGATGCCGAGCAGATCCGTTTCGTCGTGCAGCGCCTTGACGGTCGCGCGGTAGCTGGCGTCCGGCTCGTCGTTGCTTTCGGCCGCGCTTGAGACCGTGAGGTCGGGAAATTCTTCGGCGAGCACCGAACGAAAGCCCATCTCGCGCTCCTCGTGGCCGCGATAGGAGCGCGAGCCGACCACCATCGCCAGATGTCCCCTACGGCCGCCGAGGAAGCGGCCCATCAGCAGCGCCGCCGTGCGGCCCGCCACCCGGTTGTCGATGCCGACATAGGCCGAGCGCGGTGCCGCCGGCACATCCGAGATCAGCGTGACCAGCCTGATCCCGGCATCGACCAGCTCGCGCAGAATGTTGCGTGTGCGCGGATGGTCGACGGCGATCACGCCGACGCCGTTGGCCTTGAGCGACAGGTTCTCCACGGCACTCTGCAGTGCGCCCGGCGAAATGCCGGCAAGATTGTGAATGCGGCAGGACGCGACCAAGGGCAGGCGCTGGGCATAATCCTCGATGTGATAAGCGAGATCGGCCATGAAGGCGTTGGACCCGATCGGCAGGAAGAATTCGAGATGCGCCGGCTTCGACGGCAGCACGACCTGGTCGAGCGTCGGCAGATAACCGAGCTGCTTGGCCGCCTCCAGCACGCGCTGCCGGTTGGCAGCGCTTGCACCCGGGCGATTGTTGAGCACCCGGTCGACGGTCGCGGTCGACAGGCCGCAGCTCCGGGCGATATCGGCTACGGTGGCTTTCATAGGTCCAGTCATAGGCGCTGATGCAATTCTGTGCCAGCGGCGGGCGTGAAGCGGCTGCCGGCCGCCGATCGGCCTGCCGGTCAGCTCTCAGCCATGCTGCTGCGGACCGTCGGAAATCGCGTCACGGATTTCCTTGTCCGACATGCCGGTGATGACGCGCTCGACCTCGGCGACCGTTGTCTTTTTCGGGTCGATGTCGTCGGCCACCACCTTGCCCCGACGCATCACCACGATGCGGTCGACCACCTGGAAGACGTGGTGGATGTTATGCGCGATGAAGATGCAGGAATGGCCGGAATCGCGCGCGCTGCGCACGAAGCTCAAGACCCCTTGCGTCTCGGCGACGCCGAGATTGTTGGTCGGCTCGTCGAGGATGATGAGATCGCTGTCGAAATGCATGGCGCGCGCGATCGCCACGGCCTGCCGCTCGCCGCCCGACAGCGAGCCGATCGGTGTCGTCGGCGGGATGTTCTTGGTGATGCCGACTTGCTTGAGCAGGTCGCGCGCTACCGTGTTCATTGCGTCCTGGTCCATGCGGTTCAGGAAGCGCGGCGCCTTGATCGGCTCGCGCCCGAGGAACAGGTTGCGCGCGATCGACAGCTGCGTGACCAGCGCCGAATCCTGGTAGATCGTCTCGATGCCGTGGGCAATGGCATCGCTGGTGCTGCGCAGCGTGACCTTCTTACCGCGGATGAAGATGTCGCCGCTGGTCAGCGGCACGGCGCCCGACAGCACCTTGATCAGCGTCGACTTGCCCGCGCCGTTGTCCCCCAGCAGGCCGACGATCTCCTTTTCATTGACGTGGAAATTGGCGTCCACCAGCGCCTGCACGCGCCCGTAGGACTTGCGGATATTTTCCATGCTGATGAGCGGTTCGGCCATCGTCCTAAGTTCCCGCCTGGTGTCGGCGTTCGAGCCATGAATGCAGCGCCATCATCCCGAGAATGATCGCGCCGATGAAGATGTTGTAGGCGAGTCCCGGCACGCCGATCAGCACGATGCCGTTGCGCATGACGCGCAGGATCAGGATGCCAAGCACGGTGCCGATGATGGTGCCGCGCCCGCCGGTCAGCGCCGTGCCGCCGATCACCACCATGGCGATGACCTCGAGCTCGTAGCCGGTGCCGCTGTTGGGGTTGGCCGCGGAAGTGCGCAGCGAGGAGATCACGCCGGCGAGCGAGGCCATCACCGCCGACAGGATGAACAGGCCGACCTTGACGCGGCTGACGTTGACGCCGCGCGCGCGGGCTGCGTTTGGATTGCCGCCGGCGGCCTGGATCCAGTTGCCGGTGCGGCTCTGCGTCAGCACATAGCCGAGCACGATCGCGGCGCCGATGAACCAGAACAGCGAGGCGTAGATGCGGAAAGGTCCGACATAGAAGTCGCCGACCAGGATGTTCGCCAGCCAGCTGCCTTCGGCGCTCCAGGTGCGCTGCGGAAAGCCGTCGGTGATGAACAGCGCCGAGCCGCGCACGACAAGCAGCATGCCGAGCGTCACCAGGAAGGACGGGATCTTGAGCTGCGTGACGAACCAGCCATTCACCAGTCCGATCAGGGCAGCAACGATCAGCGCGATCAGCAGGCCCATTTCCAGCGAGGTGACGCCGCTGTTGTAGAGCGTCCACATCAGCACCGGCGAGAAGCCGAACAGCGAGCCGACCGAGAGGTCGAACTCGCCTGATGTCATCAGCAAGGTCATTGCCAGCGCGATCAAGCCGAGCTCGACGGTGAAGGCCAGGATGTTCGAGATATTCTGCGGCGACAGGAAGTCGGGATTGATGCCCCAGAAGACGGCGAGCTCGACGATAAGCAGCACCAGTGGGCCGAATTCCGCTCGCGCGATGAAACTTTGAATGAAGGAACGGTTTTCCATTGAGCCTGCGGCGTGAATGACTGGCTAAGCCCACTCCGATCAGACAGGGCTCGACGGTACAGGAAAGCGGCCGCGGCCCGAAAGCCGCGACCATAGATGTCAGGAATTATTTGCCGGACAGGATCTTGTCGTAGACGCCGGCGGTGTCCTTCTCATAGAGCGCGCCGGTGATGACGTTGAAGCCCGGAGGAATGCCGCTGGCGGCCATGTTGGCCAGCGAAAGCGCCACATAGCTGGTCGCCTGCGGATCCTGCCACTGCCCGGCATTGACGTAGCCGTTCAGCACTTCCTGCGTTGTGTCGAGCGAGTTGCCCCAGCCGACGACCGGGATTTCGCCGGGCTTGACGCCGGCCTGGTCGAACACGCGCTTGATCGAGCCGGTGACGAGGTCGCCGAGGCCGATGATCGCCTTCACCTTGCCTTTGTGGGCGGTGAGATAATCGACCATGCGGTTGATCACTTCGGCCTGGTCGAGTGTCGCTTCAGTCACCTCATAGGTGATGCCGGCCGGTCCGAACACGCTCTTGATGCCTTCCTCTTCCTGCACGCCATAGGTGGCGCCGGGAACCTCGACCGGCATCCAGACGAAATCGCCCTTCTTCACCAGGCCTTTGTCGACCAGATATTGCGCCCAGTGCTTGCCGAAGGTGACGTTGTCGCCGCCGACATAGGCGTTGAAGTTGGCCTTCGGATCGGGCGTGTTGAAGTTGATGATCGGGATGTTGGCCGCGCGCGCTTCCTTGACGATCTCGACAAGGCTGCCCGGATCTGGACTGGTGGTGACGATGCCATCTGCCTTGGCCGAGATGGCGGCGCGGACGGCCTCCTGCTGCGACGCCACATCGCCATTGTGGAACGAGGTGTTCACCTTGTTGCCGGTGTCGCTCGCCCATTGCTTGGCGCCGGCCAGGAAGTAGGTCCAGACCGGATCGGCCGGGCCGCCATGCGAAATCCAGTAGAACGTCTTGGCCTCGGCCATCGCCGGAATGGCGATAGCCGCGATCAAGCCAAGCACGAGCAGTCTTAGCCGCGAAAGCATTCGATTTCCTCCCATGTTGAACTCTCCTCCTGGATCGGCGCGACGCGACCTTGGCCGCATCTCCTGCCCGCGCCGACCGGAACGTCTAGAGCATTCTCTTTTTCAGGCAGTGGCAAGCCTCCATCGCCAATGGATGTTGGCACAGGCGCGCGCGCCATCAGCAATCCCATCAGATTGCATCAGCAGCGGTGATATTCATTGGGCAAGCGGCGCCATCGACCATCCGCTGCACGGATTGGCCTCCAAGCAACCGCCCTTCCGGTGCGGCGTTAGAGCAGCCCCGCCCTGGCCAGGTCGCGCATCAGGTGGCTGGCGCCGTAGGTCCAGTGCGGGCAGTCGGGCGACAGCCGTACGCGGTTGACCAGCGCGCCGAGCTTTTCCGACGAGATGGTGACGATGTCGCCGATCTTGTGCGTAAAACCCTTGCCCTTCTCGCCTCGGTCCTTCGAGGGCACGAACATGGTGCCGAGATAGAGCGCGAGTCCGTCCGGATACTGGTGATGCGGGCCAATCGCCGCCTTGACCAGTTCCTCCGGCGAGCGGCTGATCTCGGCCATCGAGCTCGCGCCCTCCAGCGAGAAGCCGTCCTCGCCCTCGACGCTGAGCTGCACCGTGGCGCGCTTCACGTCCGCGATCGAAAACGTCTCGTCGAACAGCCGGATGAATGGCCCGAGCGAAGCGGAAGCGTTGTTGTCCTTGGCCTTGCCGAGGAGCAGCGCCGAGCGCCCTTCGACATCGCGCAGATTGACGTCGTTGCCGAGCGTGGCGCCGACGATGCGGCCCGAGCTGTCGGCGATCATGGCGATCTCCGGCTCGGGATTGTTCCAGGTGGAGACGGGGTGCAGCCCGACATCGGCGCCGAAGCCGACGGAAGCCATCGGCTGGCATTTGGTGAAGATCTCGGCGTCGGGGCCGATGCCCACTTCGAGATATTGCGACCATGCCCCGCGCGCGATCAGCTTGGCCTTGATCTCCATCGCTTCCGGCGAGCCGGGCTTGAGCTTCGACAAATCGTGGCCGATCAGTCCGGCGATGTCGGCGCGGATGGCGTCGGCCTTTTCGGCCGAACCGCGCGCTTGCTCCTCGATGACGCGCTCGAGCAGGCTGACGACGAAGGTGACACCGGAGGCCTTGACCGCCTGCAGGTCGACGGGCGACAGCAGGATCGGCTTCCCGGCGTCACGTTTGGCCTCGAAGCTGTTCGCCGCGATCTCTTCCAGCGCGCCGATCGCCTTGCCCTTGGCCGAGCGCAGATAGTCAGCCGGATCCTTCAACTCGCAAAGATCGCGCACCGTAGGCGCCGCGCTCGAGGTAATGTCGATCACCTCGCCGTCCCGCACCGTCACCACCAGCGGATGGGAAGCGGCGCTGGTCTTGGCGCGGCCGACGAAAATTCCATCGGCGGGCAGACGGGTCGGATCGGTCATGGCATCATTCCTCTCAATTTTTCGCGCGCGGCACTTTTCCCCGATTTCGCGGAAACGTCTATCCCGCCAGCCGCAACATTTGCGACGATGCATGTGCTGTCACACAGCCACGGCCGAACTGGCCCATCGAAGCGCCCTTTCAAATCCATGAAATCGGCAATAGGATTTTCACGAAGCTCCAGCGCGTAGGTGATCCTCTTGGCCGAAGCCTTTTCCGATCCGATCTGGCGAAAGCCCCAGGCGGCCACGGCGTTTCAGTCTGAGCTTTCGGCCGACGGCACGCTGGACGCGGTCGTCGTCGGCGGCGGCATCATGGGGCTGTCGACCGCGCTGCATGCGGCGCGCGCGGGCCTTTCCGTCCAGGTGCTGGATGCCGGCGCGATCGGGCAGGGCGCTTCGGGCCTCAATGGCGGCCAGGTCATCCCCGGCCTCAAATACGATCCGGAATGGCTGATCGAACACTTCGGCAAGGAACGCGGCGAAGCCCTGGTCGCGTTCTCCGCCTCGACGGCCGATGCCGTGTTCGACGTGATCCGTGACGAGAAGCTGGCGGTGCCGTTCACACGCAATGGCTGGATCCAGGCCGCGCACACCAAGACCGCGCTGAAGGCAGCGGCGAACCGGGATCGCCAATGGCGCTCGCGGGGTGCCGACGTCGAGCTGCTCGACAAAGCGGGAATTGCGGCGATGACCGGCGCCAAAGGCTATCTCGGCGGCTGGCTGGACCGCCGGGCCGGCGTCATCGATCCGCTGTCCTATACGCTCGAGCTCGCTCGCGTCGCCGCGGCCGCCGGCACCAGGATCGCCGAGCAACAGCGGGTGGTGAAGCTCTCCAAGGAAGCCGGCGCATGGCGGGTCTCGACACAAGGCGGCGCCGAATTGCGGGCCAAGTCGGTCGTGCTCGCCACCAACGCCTATACGGACGGGCTGCTGCCTGGTCTTGCCCAGACGATTGTGCCGCTGCATTCCTTCCAGATCGCCACCGCGCCGCTTCCGGCCGAGCTTGCTGCAAGCATCCTGCCGGGCGGTCAGGCCGTTTCCGATTCCCGTCGCATCCTGGTCTACTACCGAAAGAGCCCCGACGGCCGGATGGTGCTGGGCGGTCGCGGCCGCATGGCGCTGCCCTCAAGCGCCGCCGACTGGGCACATTGCGAACGCGCGCTCATCCGCCTCTATCCGGCGCTGGGCGGCATCGCCATCGAAAAGCGCTGGTTCGGCCGCGTGGCGCTGACGCCGGATCACCTGCCGCATCTGCATGAACCGGAAAAAGGCCTGCTCGCGGTTGTCGGCTGCCAAGGCAGGGGCGTCGGCCTGATGAGCGCGCTGGGCAAGCGCATGGCAAACTACCTTGCAAGCGGCGACGTGAGGCAGTTGCCGTTTCCGCTGTCGCCGATCAAGCCGATCCCGTTCCACGCTTTCCGCCAAGTCGGCGTCGCCGCGGCAATCACCTGGTACCGCATGCTCGACGCGTTCGAACGCTGACGCCGAATGCGTGCAGCGCACAAGCGAATCCGCTTGACAGTTTCATGAATATGAAAAAACATCAGGCGATTTCAAAAATCCGATGGAGCCAACAGGCACTTCGATGTCGACCATCGCCGCAACACGGCCCTTGCCGGAAAACCGCATCTCGCCGGTCTTCCGTTTCGCCATGCTGCTGCCGGGTGGGCTGGTCACCTTCTTTCTGATCCTGTTCGCGCTTGGCCTGGTGGTCTTTCTCGCCTTCAGGGGCAATGACGGCTCGCTGCTCGGGGTTGGCCTGACGGTCGAAAATTTCGTCACCGTCGCCACCGATCCGCTCTATTGGACGGTGACGCTGCGCTCGCTGGTCATCGCCGGCTTGGTGACGCTCGCCACCGTCGTTACTGCCTATCCGGTCGCCTATTACCTCGCCTTCCATGCCGGGCGGCGCCGCAACCTGCTGCTCTTCCTGGTCACGCTGCCCTTCTGGACCAGCTACCTTTTGCGCGTCTTCGCCTGGAAGATCGTGCTTGCCTATAATGGCGTTCTGAACTCGGCCTTTATCGAGACAGGCCTTTGGAAGGAGCCGGCGCTCGCCTTCCTCAACACGCCGGCCGCGGTCGTGGTGACACTCGCCCACGCCTATGCGCCTTTCGCCATCCTGCCGATCTACGTGGCGCTGGACACGATCCCGAAATCGCTGCTCGAAGCGGCGTCCGATCTCGGCGCACGGCCCTTCACCAGCTTCCGCCGCGTCGTGCTGCCCAACTCAATGCCGGGCGTTCTGGCCGCGGCGCTCGTCGTCTTCGTGCCGACGGTCGGCGACTATGTCACGCCGGCCATGGTCGGCGGTCCGGCCAGCACCATGATCGGCACGCTGATCCAGTCGCAATTCGGCAAGGCCAATGATTGGCCGTTCGGTGCCGCGCTCTCGGTCGGTGTCATGCTGGTCATCCTCTGCGTGGTGCTGGTCGCGCGCGGCGCCGACCGCCGGTTCGGCAGCCGCACATGAGCGCCCGGGTAGACATCAATAGCGACGGCCGCTGGCTCGGCGTCTACGTGCTTGGCTATCTCGTCTTCCTCTATCTGCCGGTGCTCTTGATCCCGCTGTTTTCTTTCAACAACTCGATCCAGGCGGCGTTTCCGCTGCAGGGTTTCACGCTTGAATGGTACCGGACGCTCTACGGCAATCCGGCGCTGTCCGGCGCCCTGGCCAACAGCTTGGCCATCGGGGTCATCGCCGCCTTCGGCGCGACGCTTTGCGGCATCACCGTTTCCTACATGGACCTCTACGGCCGTTCGCCGATCGCCGCCACCATCAGCGCCATCGCTCGCCTGCCGATCCTGATCCCCGGCGTCATCGTCGGCATCTCGCTTTTGA
The DNA here is from genome assembly GCF_020165275.1 of Mesorhizobium sp. Ca11. NCBI lineage: Bacteria > Pseudomonadati > Pseudomonadota > Alphaproteobacteria > Hyphomicrobiales > Phyllobacteriaceae > Mesorhizobium > Mesorhizobium sp. Ca11. The sequence goes on from NZ_JAIUHU010000002.1 coordinate 239,748, forward strand.
TCCTGGTCAATCTGATCGGCCTCGGCCCGTCGCGCGTTTCGATCGTGCTCGGCCACATCCTGGTCGCGCTGCCGACGACCGTCGTGGTGATGCGCAGCCGCTTCGCCGCAATCCCGAAGACGATCCGCGAGGCGGCGCTCGATCTCGGCGCTTCCGACTGGACGACGTTCCGGCGCGTGATGCTGCCGCTCAGCTTGCCCGCCATACTGTCGGCCTTCATGCTCTCTTTCCTGATTTCCTTCGACGAGTTCATCGTCGTCTTCTTCCTCGCCGGCACCGAGCCGACGCTGCCGCTCTACATCTGGAGCCAGCTGCGCTTCCCGCGCTCGCTGCCGACCGTGATGGCGCTCGGCACGGTGATCCTCGCTGTCTCCTTCGTCATCGCCGGCACAGCCGAAATCCTTCGCCACCGCGGTCTTGGAACTGCGCGCCGCAATCCAGCCTGAACCACAACAAAGAAGAGGAGAACGAAAATGACAGTCCACCTGAAATCGGTCCCCGGACACAAAGCCCGGGCTGGCCTTGCCGCGCTGGCGCTCGCGCTGTCGTCGACAGTCGCTCTTGCCGCCGACAAGCTGCAATATTTCACCTGGTCGGGCTATGAATTACCCGACTTCAACAAGAGCTTCCTTGCCGCGCATCCCGATGGCGTCGAGGCGACGATCTTCGGCGATGACGATGATGCCTTCACCAAGGTCAAGGCCGGGTTCAGGCCCGACATCGCGCATCCCTGCTACGACAAGGTGGCGCGCTGGAATAAGGAAGGCCTGCTGCAGCCGATCGACACCAAGCGCATCAAGAACTGGCATTCGATCTTCCCGGTGTTCAAGAACCTGCCCGACTTGCAGGCCGGCGACGGCAAGGTGTGGATGGTGCCGTGGGACTGGGGCAACACCTCGATTCTCTACCGCACCGACCTGGTGAAGAACCCCGAGGCGAGCTGGAACCTTCTGTGGGACAAGCAATATGCCGGCCGCATGGCGACCATCGACGCCGTGCACGACACGCCGATTGTCGCGGCGTTGCTGGCGGGCGTGAACCCCTTCGACATGACGCCCGACCAGATGGACAAGGTGGCCGAAAAGCTGCGCGAGCAGCGGCCGCTGCTGTCGAGCTACACCACCGACATGACCTCGGTCGAGCAGGCGCTGGCCAGCGGCCAACTGGTCGCCGCCATGACCTGGAACGCGTCCGCCACCTCGCTGAAGAAGCAGGGCGTGCCGGTCGAGTTCATGAAGCCGAAGGAAGGCATGCTGACCTGGGCCTGCGGCTTCGTCATGCTTAAGGACGCCAAGAACGTCGACCTCGCCTATGACTTCATCAACAGCCGGCTCGACGCCGACTCCGGCAAGTTCCTGATCCAGTCCTATGGCTATGGCAGCTCGCTGAGCACCGCGTTTGCCGGCGTGTCGAAGGAAGAGCTGGAGAAACTACAGCTGCCGGCGGATCCGGAGGTGATGCTGAAGAGCACCATCTTCACCGGCCCGATGAAGCAGAATGACGATATGGCGAAGATGTTCGAGAAGGTGAAGGCCGGGGGATGAGTGGCGCGGATTCCCCTTCTCCCCTTGTGGGAGAAGGTGGATCGGCGCGCAGCGCCGAGACGGATGAGGGGTGTTGGACGGATCGCCGTCGTCGCCAAGCTGGAGCACCCCTCATCCGTCGCCTTCGGCGACACCTTCTCCCACAGGGGGAGAAGGGGGAGCCTGGCGGCGCTGCGCCACACCGGGGAAAGACAACAAGGACCAACGCATGGACATTCTTGACGAAGCGGCGGCAAAGCCGAAAGACGATGCCGATATCCGCGTCGGCCGGCGCGTGCGGGCGCTCAGGCTCGAGCGCAAGCTGTCGCTGGCCGAGCTCGCGGCCAAGGCCGGCATCTCCATCGGCGCGCTCAGCCAGATCGAGCGCGGCATGTCCTCGCTGCGCGTCAAGGTGATCTGGCCGCTGGCGGCGGCGCTCGACATCGAGCCGTCGGCGCTGATCGCCGACGGCAACGAAGCGGTCAACGATCTCTATTGCGTGCGCGCCGACAAGCGACGGCAGATTCCGGTGAAATCCGAAGGCATCGCCAAGGCGCTGCTGTCGCCGCCGGCCGCGACACTGACCGGCATGCTGGTCACGGTCGAGGCCGGCGGCGGCACGGCGGAAGCCTACGCCCACGCCGGCCACGAATTCGGCTTCGTCATGGCTGGCGAGGTCGAGCTGGTGGTGGACGCCAGCACCTATGTGCTCAAGGCCGGCGACAGCTTCGCCTTCAAGAGCACGCTGCTGCATGCCTTCCGCAATCCCGGCGCCGAGCGTTGCCAGATCCTCTGGGTCAACACGACAAAACCGTCCGAGGTGCGCGATGGCGCCTGACGCGCTCGTTAGGCTGCAGAAGGTTTCGAAGGTTTTTCCTGGCGGCATTGTCGGGCTTGATAGTGTCGACCTCGATATCGCGCCGGGCGAGTTCCTCACCCTTCTCGGCCCATCCGGCTGCGGCAAGACGACGAGCCTGCGCGTCATCGCCGGCTTCGAGAGCCCGACCAGCGGCGATGTGCTGCTCGACGGCCGCGACATCACCGGACTGCGGCCTTTCGACCGGCCGGTGAACACCGTCTTCCAGGACTATGCGCTGTTTCCGCATATGGACGTCGCGGCCAATGTCGGCTTCGGCCTGTCGCTGCGCAAGCTCACCCGCGCCGAGCAGGCCAAACGGGTCCGCGAGGCGCTCGACATGGTGGGGCTCGCCGACAAGCTGCGCGCCCGCGTCTCCGAACTCTCCGGCGGCCAGCGCCAGCGCGTCGCCTTAGCCCGCGCCATCGTCTGCGAGCCGCGCGTGCTTCTGCTCGACGAGCCGCTGTCGGCGCTCGACGCGCATCTGCGCGAGCAGATGCAGGTCGAATTGAAGCGGCTGCAGTCGCGGCTGGGCACTACCTTCGTCATGGTCACGCACGACCAGACCGAGGCGCTGTCGATCTCCGACCGCATCGTCGTAATGAACAAGGGCCGCATTGAGCAGATCGCGCCGCCGGCCACACTTTACGACCGGCCTGCGACACGCTTCGTCGCCTCCTTCATCGGCACCATGAACTTGTTGCAGTCGCGCTTCGTCGGCCGCGACGGCGAGCGCCTGCGCTTTGCCGCCGGCGACCTGCCGCTGGAGGCGATCTCAGACGGTGGCGAGACGCCGGCCGCCGGCGACACGCGAACCATCGGCGTGCGGCCGGAAGATCTCCTGGTTGTCGGTGAAGCCGGCGAAGGTACCGCGCCGGCGCGCGTCAGTGGCGTCGTCTTCCATGGCCGCACGCTGCGCCTGCACGCCGAGCTCGGACAGGGGACTTCGATCGTCATCGATGCCCCACGCCGCGCCGACGGTGCTCAATTCAGCGTCGGCGACGCGGCCCATGTCATCCTGCGGCGGGGCGCCAACTGCCCCATGCTTTCCAGCTGATGGAACGGGCCTAGGCTCAAGACGCCTTGGCGAAGAATCCCTGATAGTCGGACTTGGCCTGCAGCAGGCGCAGGATGTTCTCGCGCGAGCCGCGCACATGCGCGCGGGCGCGCTCGCCGGCCAAGGCGACATCGCCAGCGCAGATCGCGTCGACGATGCCGGCATGTTCCTCGCGGGTGAGCTTCCACTCGTCCAGCCACAAAAGCTCGGTCCACACATATTGCTGGCATTTGTCGAGGATGCCGCAGAGCATGCCATAGAGCATCTCGTTACCGCCGATTTCGGCGATCGCTCGGTGCAGGTCGATGCCGACCTGGAGTTCCTCGAATTTCTCCCTGGTGCTGCGATCTGGGATCGCCGCCAGCCGCTCGCATTCGGCGAGCATCTCGCGCAGCCGCGCCTTGTCGGCGGCGGTCGCGTTTGCCGCCGCCAGCTCGGTCGCGCGCCCGTCGAGCAATTCGCGGATGTCGAAAGCCTCGCGGAACATGGTCAGGTTGAACTCGGCCACCACGTAGCCCTGGCGCGGCCGCCCGATCACCAGGCCGTCGCGCTCCAGACGGTTGAAGGCCTCGCGCACCGGCGTGCGGCTCACCTTCAGGCGCTCGGCGATTTCGTTTTCCGTCACGCGGCCGCCCGGCGGGATCTGGCCGGTGATGATCAACGCCTTCAGCGCCTCGAACACCGAGTCGCGCAGCGTGTTCTTTCTCTCCTTGCTCAAGCGTCCCGCCTCCAACGGTCAGTCATGGAATCGCAGTTTAGTGCCTTTTAGCGCCTGCTTGAACAGACCGTTTCGGGGCGAGCGGCCGCTCCGAACCGTCCTGCTTCTCCCACCACCAAAAAACCCGATGCCCCATGTTGACATCGGCTTCCGGCGAATTACACTCAAAATTGTATACAAATTCGCATACCAAATCAACGATAACGGGAACACCGGTTGGAGAAGCGAAAATGACGAAGAGACTCTGTATTCAAGGCTTGGCCGTCGCCGGCCTGCTGGCCACGGTCGCCGTTCCGGCCTCGGCCGCCGACACCATCACCGTCGCCTCATGGGGCGGCACCTATCAGGAAGCAGAGACCAAGGCCTTCTTCGATCCGACGGCCAAGGAACTCGGCATCACCATCAAGCAGGATACCACCAACGGCCTCGATGACGTGCGGCTGCAGGTCACCGGCAATGCCGTCAAATGGGACATCACCGAACTCGGCGCCGACGAATGCGCGCGCGGCTCCAAAGAAGGCCTGTTCGAGAAGCTCGACTACAACGTCATCGACAAGAGCGGCATCAACCCGAAGCTTGTCCACGATGATTGGGTCGGCATTTCCTACACCTCGGTGGTTTTGATCTATCGCACCGATGTTTTCGGCGACAAGGGCCCCAAGACCTGGGCCGATTTCTGGAATGTCGAGAAATTCCCTGGACGCCGCGCGCTTTCCGGCAGCCAGGCGACGGAGACGCTGAGCGTCGCCGCACTCGCCAAGGGCATTCCGATCGACAAGGTCTATCCGGTCGACATCGACGGCGCGCTGCAATCCGTCGACAAGGTCAAGGGCCATATCGATGCCTGGTGGACCTCCGGCGCGCAGGCCATGCAGCTCGTCAAAGACGGCGAGGTCGACATGGCGAGCATCTGGAACGGCCGCGCCGGCACGCTGAAGAAGCAAGGCGCGCCGGTCAGCTTCTCCTTCGATCAGGGCGTGCTCACCGCCGACTGTATGGTCATCCCGAAGGGCTCGAAGAACAAGGACGTCGCCATGAAGGCGCTGGCCAAATTCGTCAGCCCCGACCTCCAGGCCAACCTGCCGCTCTATGTCGACAATGGCCCGGCCAACGAGAAGGCTTTCGAGACCGGCAAGATCCCGCCGGAGCGGATCAAGGACATCAATTCCGCGCCGGAGAACGTCAAGAAGCAGGTGCTGCAGGATCCGGCCTTCTGGCGCGACACCCTCGTCGAGGCGACCGAGAAGTTCAACAACCTGATCCAGCAGTAACGCTAAGCAATTCCAGGAAAAGTGCGCAGCGGTTTTCCGTCCGAAATTGCGTAACAAGAAACTGTCGGAGCGGCTTCTGATACGCCGCTCCGCATCGTTTCGCGAAAAATGATCCGGAGTTGAAGGAGATGCTCTTGTCTCTCGCGCAGTCCGCGCTTCCCATCGGCATCAGCGGTATCGAGAAGCGCTTCGGTGCTGTCTCCATCCTCAGCGATCTCAGCCTCGATGTGGCGGCGGGCGAATTCCTGACGCTGCTCGGGCCGTCCGGCTCGGGAAAGACGACGCTCTTGATGATCCTGGCCGGCTTCGTGCGGGCCAATGCCGGCTCCATCAAGGTCGGCGGCGAGGAGATCATCACCATGCCGCCGCACAAGCGCAACATCGGCATGGTGTTCCAGAACTATGCGTTGTTTCCGCATATGAACGTCTTCCACAACATCGCCTTTCCGCTGAAGCAGCGCCGCGTGTCGACGGCCGAAACGGCCGAGCGTGTCGAGAGGGCGCTGGACCTTGTGCAACTGAAAGGCCTCGGCGAGCGCCGTGTCGACCAGCTCTCCGGCGGCCAGCGCCAGCGTGTGGCCTTGGCCCGCGCCATCGTCTTCGAGCCGCGCATCGTTTTGATGGACGAGCCGCTGTCCGCGCTCGACAAGAGCCTGCGCGAGCATATGCAGATCGAGCTGCGCAACCTGCACCGCCGGCTCGGCATGACGACGGTCTACGTCACGCACGACCAGCGCGAGGCGATCACCATGTCGGACCGCGTCGCCGTCATGAATGCGGGGCGCATCGAGCAGATCGATCAGCCCGAGATCCTCTACGCCAGGCCAAAAACGAAGTTCGTTGCCGGCTTCATCGGCGAATCCAGCTTCATTCCGGTTGAATGCCGCAATGGCGGCGTCTGGCATGAAGGCAACAAGCTGCGCATGAAGGATCCAATGCCGTCCTCGGGCCGGCACCTGATGGTGGTGCGGCCGGAGAAGCTGCGCCTAATCGCTGGCGAACAGACCGGCGACATCAATGCACTGCCGGCAACGGTCGGCGACGTCATCTATCAGGGCGACAGCTTCGTCTGCTATGCGACGCTCAAGGACGGCCGTCAGGTGATTTTGCGCGACTATTGCCGTTCCGAGGTGTTGGCGAGACTGCCGGCGCCGGGCGAGCCGATAACGCTCGGCATTGACGCGCAGGATGTGGTGCTGGTGGCGGACCAATGAGTACCGCGTCCGTAAGCCTCGACCACGCCGGCCGGCCCGATGGGGCGCTCAATACCGATGCCTTGCGCGCCGACGCGCGGCGGGAAGCGCGTGGCCTGCTCGCGCTTTTGTCGCCCGGGCTGCTTCTGGTCTTCGCCGTGATCATCATACCGATCGGCTGGCTGTTCTGGCTTTCGCTGTTCGACGAAAGCGGACAGCTCAGCGCCGCCAATTATGCGCGCTTCTTCGAGCAGGCCTCCTACATCAAGACCTTCGCCACCACCTTCAAGGTGGCCTTCGTCGTCACCGGCGCCTGCGTGCTCTTCGGCTATCCGCTGGCCTATATGCTGTCGCAACTGCCGCGCCGCGCCGCCGGGGTTTGCCTGATCTTCGTCATCCTGCCGTTCTGGACCTCGGTGCTGGTGCGCACCTATGCCTGGCTCGTCATCCTGCAGCGCAAGGGGCTGGTCAACAGTTGGCTTATGGATCTCGGCGTCATTGGCCAGCCGCTGCCGCTCGCCAACAATTTCGCCGGCGTGGTGATCGGCATGACCCACATCATGCTGCCCTTCCTGGTGCTGCCGCTCTACGCCTCGATGAAGACCATCGACGTCGACTGCTTGCGCGCCGGCATGAATCTCGGCGCCAGCCCGGCCGCCACTTTCCGGCAGGTCTTCTTCCCGCTGTCGCTGCCCGGCCTGGCCTCGGGCGTGGTCATCGTCTTCGTGCTGTGCCTCGGCTTCTTCGTCACGCCGGCGCTGATGGGTGGCGGCAAGGTCATCATGTGGGCGATGCGCATGGAGCAGACCACCAGCCTCTATTCCAATTGGGGCGCGGGCGCTGCCCTCGGCGTCGTGCTGCTCGCCGTCACGCTGGCGCTGCTTGGCCTCTTCCACTGGCTGCTCGGCGCCCGCGCGACCGGTGTGTGGAGCCAGCGATGAGCATGGAAAATGCCCTGCCCATCTCACATCGGCAGCGCCTGTGGCTCTATACGCTCGGCGGCCTCGTCATGCTGTTCCTGATCGCCCCGTCGGTGATCATCGTCATCATGTCCTTTTCCGGCTCGTCGCTCTTAGAGTTCCCGCCGCAGGAATGGTCGCTGCGCTGGTATGAAAGCTATTTCGGCTCGGTCGAATGGCGCGACGCCACCGTCGTATCGGTCAAGGTTGCGGTCATGACGGCAATCGTCGCAACGCTGCTGGGCACCGCCGCCGCCTACGCCATCAACGCCCGCACACTGCGGCTGACCGGCGCGATCAACGCGCTGCTCACGGCATCGCTGATCATCCCGGTCATCCTGATCGGCATCGGAACCTTTTTCCTCTATGCCCGCATCGGCCTCAACAACACGCTGACCGGCCTCGTCATCGCGCACACAGTGCAGGCGCTGCCGCTGGTCGTGCTGACCGTGCTTTCGGGCCTGCGGTCCTACGACATGAACCAGGAGATGGTGGCGCGCAGCCTCGGGGCCGGTCGCTTCTCGGCCTTCTTCCAGGTGACGATGCCGCAGATACGCTTCTCGATCGTCTCCGGCGCGCTGTTTGCCTTCATCACCTCCTTCGACGAGGTGGTGGTCTCGCTGTTCATCTCCGGCGGCGAGACCACAACCCTGACGCGGCGCATGTTCAATGCGTTGCGCGATCAGATTGATCCGACGATTGCCGCCATTTCGACTTGCCTGATCGTGCTATCGATCATCTTGTTGTCCGCCGCCCAGCTTTTCGGCCGCGGACGTTGATACAGGGACACCTTGAACAGCATGCGTGATTTCCAGTTTCCCGGCCGCTCCCCGGTCCGCGCCACCGAGGCGATGGCCGCGACCTCGCATCCGCTCGCTACGCTCGCGGCCATCGACATGCTGCGCTCCGGCGGTAACGCGATGGACGCCGCGGTCTGCGCGGCCGCGGTGCAGGCCGTGGTCGAGCCGCAGTCGACCGGCATCGGCGGCGACTGCTTTGTCCTCTATTGCCCGAAAGGCGACGGCAACGTGCTTGCCTTCAACGGCTCGGGCTGCGCGCCAAGGGCCGCGACGGTCGACTGGTATCTGGACAAGGGATTCAGCGAGCTTCCGAAGCAGGGTCCGCACGCTGTCACCCTTCCAGGCGCCGTCGACGCCTGGTGTCGGTTGCTGGAGGATCATGGCCGCAAGGGTTTGGCCGACGCGCTCGCTCCGGCCATCCGTTATGCGGAAGAAGGCTATGTCGTGCACGACCGCGTCGCCTTCGACTGGAGGAATCCCGAGACCGACCTGACGGCCGACGAGGTGGCCACACGCATCTTCCTGCCCGGCGGCAAGCCGCCGAAGGCCGGCGATGTTCATCGCCAGCCCGAGCTGGCGGAGACGCTGCGCATCATAGCGAAGAAGGGCCGTGCCGGTTTCTACGAAGGCGCGGTCGCGGACGATCTGGTCGGGCGGCTTCGCGCGCTCGGCGGCCTGCATACGCTCGACGATTTCGCCGCCACCAAGGGCGATTACCGGACCGCGATCAGCACCTCTTATCGCGGCTATGACATCCACCAGATGCCGCCCAACAACCAGGGCCTGACCGCGCTTCTGATGCTGAACGTGCTCTCGGGCTTCGAGCTGGGCAAGCTCGATCCCGACGGCGCCGCGCGCCTGCACCTCGAAATTGAGGCGGGCCGGCTCGCCTATCAGGATCGCGATGCATTTTTCGCCGATCAGGATCAAGTCGATGTGCCGGTCAAGGCGCTGCTTTCCGGCGCCTATGCCGACAGCCTGCGCGCCGCGATCGACCCCGAGCGCGCCATGACCCATCTGCCGCGTCTCGATCTTCCGGGCAGCGACACGGTCTATATCAGCGTCGTCGACCGCGACCGCAACGCGGTGAGCTTCATCAACTCCACTTATTATTCCTTCGGCAGCGGCGTCGTCGGCCCGAAGACCGGGGTCGTGCTGCAAAACCGTGGCTCCAGCTTCCGCCTCGATCCCAAGCACCCGAACGCCATCGCGCCCGGCAAGCGGCCGATGCACACGATCATGCCGGGCATGATGACCAGGAACGGCCGCGCGATGATGCCCTTCGGCGTGATGGGCGGCGGCTATCAGCCCTTCGGCCATGTGCATCTTTTGACCAACATGATCGACTTCGGCATGGACCCGCAGCAGGCGATCGATGCGGCGCGCGTTTTCTACAACCACGACGTCGTCGAGGCCGAGCGAAGCGTGCATCCCGAGGCCATCGAAGGCCTGCGCCGGCGTGGACATCGCATTGTGGAGCCCGACCATCCGCTGGGCGGTGGGCAGGCGGTGCTGATCGATTGGGAAAAGGGCACGCTGACCGGCGCATCCGATCCGCGCAAGGACGGCCTGGCGCTCGGATATTGAGCAGGCCTTTGCTGGACATAAGCCGATCGTTCGAAACATAGTCTGGAACCATGACAAACAGCGAAAACGCCACCGATCTCGCCCATCGTCTTGCCCCCGGCGCCGACGACGCGCCGGCCATCGCCGCGCCCGAACGGACGGCACTCTCGCATGGCGGGCTGCGCCGTCTGATCCATGAGACTGTTGCTCGGCTCAACGCGCTCGGCATCGGCCGCGGCGACCGCGTCGCCATCGTGCTGCCGAACGGCCCGGAAATGGCCACGGCCTTCATCGCGGTGGCGGCCGCCGCATCCACCGCGCCGCTCAATCCGGCCTACCGGGCCGATGAGCTCGATTTTTATCTCAGCGATATCGGCGTCAAGGCGATCCTCGTCAACAAGGAGGAGGCAGGCCCCTCGGTCGAAGTTGCCGGGCGCCTCGGCATCCCGGTGCTGAGGCTGGTGGTGCCGGAGGGCGCGCCGTCCGGAACCTTCACGATCGAGGGTGAGCCGGTTGGATCGCCGGTCTCGTCTGGCTTCGCCGCGGAAAGCGATGTTGCGCTGCTGCTCCACACCTCCGGCACGACGTCGCGTCCGAAACTGGTGCCGCTCAGCCACGCCAACCTTGCGGCGTCGGCGGCACATATCGGCGCGACGCTCGGCCTGACACCGGCCGACCGCTGCCTCAACATCATGCCGCTGTTCCACATCCATGGGCTGATCGCCGCGGTGCTGTCCTCGCTCGCCGCCGGCGGCAGCGTCTTCTGCACGCCGGGCTTCAACGCGCTGCGTTTCTTCCAGTGGCTCTCCGAGGCCAAGCCCAGCTGGTACACCGCCGTGCCCACCATGCATCAGGCGATCCTGCCGCGTGCCGCCCGCAATCCCGAGCAGCTTGCCGAGGCGAAGCTGCGCTTCATCCGCTCGTCGTCGGCTTCGCTGCCGGCGCAGGTGATGGCCGAGCTGGAATCCACCTTCGGCTGCCCGGTGATCGAGGCCTACGGCATGACGGAGGCCGCGCATCAGATGGCGTCCAACCGTTTGCCGCCCGGACTGCGCAAGCCCGGCAGCGTCGGTGCGTCGGCCGGACCGGAAGTCGCCGTCATGGCGCCGGACGGTCGGCTGCTCAAACCCGGCGAGGTCGGCGAGATCGTCATTCGCGGACCGAACGTCACGGCAGGCTACGAGAAGAACCCGGATGCCAATGCCAGCGCCTTCGCCCATGGCTGGTTCCACACCGGCGACCAGGGCGTGCTTGACGAGGATAACTATCTGCGCGTCACCGGCCGGCTGAAGGAGATCATCAACCGCGGCGGCGAGAAGATCTCGCCGCTCGAGGTCGACGGCGTCTTGATGGATCACCCGGCGGTGGCGCAGGTCGTCACCTTCGCCATGCCGCATGACAAGCTGGGCGAAGAGGTGGCGGCGGCCGTCGTGCTGCGCGAAGGCGAGAGCGCCAGCGAGGCCGATATCCGTGGCTTTGCATCGACCCGGCTCGCTGACTTCAAGGTGCCGCGCAAGGTGGTGATCCTCGACGAGATCCCGAAGGGCGCGACGGGCAAGCTGCAGCGCATCGGGCTGGCGGCCAAGCTCGGGCTCGGCTGATGCGCGTTACAGTCTTTGGCGCCGGCGCCATTGGCGGCTATCTCGCCGCCAAGCTCGCGATCTCCGGTTCTGTCGATCTGTCCATCGTCGCGCGCGGCGCGCATCTGGAAGCGATTAAGGCCGACGGCCTGCGCCTGATCGAGGACGGCAAGGAAACGGTGGCGCAGGTGAGGGCGGCGGCACGCGCCGAGGAGCTCGGCGTGCAGGACTATGTCGTGCTGGCGCTGAAGGCGCATTCGCTGGCCCCGGCGCTGGACGAGATCGCGCCGCTGTTGGGCGAGGGGACAGTCGTCGTCACCATGCAGAACGGCGTGCCCTGGTGGTACTTCTACAAGGCGGGCGGCGCTCTCGAAGGCACGCGGCTGGACGCGGTCGATCCGGGCGGAGCGATCTGGCAGCGCATCAGGCCCGAGCGCGTCATCGGCTCCGTCGTCTATCCCGCTGTCGAGGTCGATGCTCCGGGCCTGATCCGCCATGTCGAAGGCACGCGCTTTTCGCTGGGCGAGCCTTCCGGTGAGAAGAGCGAGCGGGCAACCGCGCTTGCCCACGAAATGGTCAAGGCCGGGCTGCAGGCGCCGGTGCGCGAGGACATCCGCTCGGAGATCTGGGTGAAGCTTTGGGGTAACCTCTCCTTCAACCCGATCTCGGCGCTGACCGGCGCCACGCTTGCGGCAATCGTCGGCGATGAAGCCACGCGCGCCGTCGCCCGCGCCATGATGCTGGAGGCGCAGGCGATCGGGGAGAAGCTCGGCGTGCGCTTCCTTATTCCCGTCGACCGGCGCATCAAGGGCGCCGGCGATGTCGGCGAGCACAAGACCTCTATGCTGCAGGACCTCGAGCGCGGCCGCCCGATGGAGATCGACGCGCTGGTCACCGCCGTGCAGGAACTCGGCCGCCTGACCGGCCAACCGACGCCGATCATCGACACCGTGCTGGCGCTGGTACGGCGGCTGGCGATCGAGCGCGGGTGTTATTGACTTCATAGACGTAAAGATCGTCCCCTCTTGACTCTTGCCAATGTTCCTGTTTTGTTCTTGTTAAAAGCTTAACAGGAGCGTTCTCAGCCGAACGAGTACGGATGTCTCGGCAGCAAGAGTTTGATTTCGGCATCCCGATTCCCCCACTGCAGCCGAAGCGGCCGGACCGGGTGTTCTTTGCTCTGTTTTTGCAGGCAAGGGATCGTGCCGCGTTTTGGTCGCTGCAGAGACATCTGTGTGATCTCAACGGGATAACCGGGACGCTGCTGCTAAAAGAGCGATTTCACATCACTCAACAGCATGTGGGCGACTACAAAAGACTTAGATCGAAAATCGAATTCGCGGCCAAGCGGGCCGGCCGAATGGTTGAAATGCCGGCGTTTGAAGTCACGTTTAGCCATGCTGTAAGTTTTCCCGGCCGCCCGGCGGCAAAAGGCAGGCCGCCGTCGCGTCCGTTCGTGCTTTTGGCAGACGATGGGCCGGTCTGCGAACTCAGCCGGTTGATTGGCATCGCCATGAAAGCAAATGGTCTCAAATCGGCGGATCACTTCGTCCCGCATATGACGATTGCCTATGACGAGAAATTCGTCCCCAGGCAGCCGATCGAGCCAATCGGCTTTGTAGCAAGGGAGTTCGTCCTCATTCACAGCCTGCGCGGCCTGACGATCTACAAGGATCTGAGCCGCTGGCCGCTGATGGCCGCGTCATCCTGACACGAATTGTCACCTGCGAGCGCCGCACCGCTGGCAGATGAACCATCGGTCCCTACTTGATGTCTTGTCCAAACCGGGAGGAAATCATGAACACTGCGGAAATTGCCAAGGATTTCACCGAGCTCCTCAAGAAGGGCGACAGCCACGGTGCCGCCGCGAAATACAATGCCGACGACATCGTCAGCTACGAAGCCATGGAAGGCCCGATGGCCGTGTGCAACGGCAAGGAAGCCGTCAAGCAGAAGGGCGAGTGGTGGGAGGCCAACCATGAGGTTCATGGCGGTTCGGTCGAGGGCCCCTACGTCAATGGCGACCAGTTCGCCTTGCGCTTCAGCTTCGACGTGACACCCAAATCCACCGGCGAGCGCGTCAAGATGGACGAGGTCGGCCTCTACACGGTCAAGAACGGCAAGATCACCGAAGAGCGGTTCTACTACTGAGCCTTGCTGGGCTCTGAATGCCCTTCGCGCCGCGATTTAAAGAATCAGGCATGGCGGCCTCGGATGATGCCCTGGCCACCATGCCAGCTTCTCAAATCGTCTTCACATAGGCCGCCAACTGGTCGGCTACCGTGCCCCAGCCGTCGAAGAAACCCATCTCCTCGTGGCTGTTGCGGGTCGCCTCGTCGCGATGGATGGCGGTGGCGGTGTAGCGCGTGCCCTTGCCCTCGGGCGTCAGCGTGATGATCGCGGTGATGAAGGGCTCGCCGGACGGCCGGTAGCCCGGCAGCAGCGCGTCGGTCCACACCAGCCGCTCGTTCGGCACGATCTCGAGATAGCAGCAATGGCGGTCGTTGACCTCCTTGCCGTCGGGCGATTGCATGCGCGTGCGGAACAGGCCGCCGGGCCTGAGGTCGATCTCGCAATCGGTGATGATCCATGGCTTCGGCGTGAACCACTGCTTGACATGCTCCGGCCTCGTCCAGGCGCGCCACAGGAGTTCGCGCGACGCGTCGAGGAAGCGCTCCAGCGTCAGGTCCAGTTTCGGGTTCGGCTTGAACGGATAGCTCACTTTTCACTCTCCTTGAGGCTCATCACATAGGCGTCGAACTGGTCGAGGCGGCGCTCCCACAGCGCGCGCTGTTCGGCGAGCCAGTTTTCCGCCAGCTTCAGCGGCTCGGGCGAAAGGCTGTAGGTCCTGACCCGACCGGCCTTTTGCGACTGCACCAGCCCGCAACCTTCCAGCACCTTTAGGTGCTCGACGAAGGAGGGGAGCGCCATGCCGAACGGCTCCGCCAGCTCGCTGACTGAGGCGGGACTCCTGTTCAGCCGCTCCACGACACGCCGGCGTGTCGGATCGGCCAGCGCGCGAAATATGCCGTCGATCGGCGGCGGGTTTGGGCTGACGGTCTTCAGGCTCATAGCTGTTCCTTCCGAGACCGCCTTGCGGTCAGACGACCTTTGCAGGAAAAATACTTAGGAAAAAACCTTAGTATTGGCAAGAGCCAATCGCACCGGCGTAAAGCGCTGGCAAAGCCTATAGGGCCGGCCTAGGCTTCTGCCGGATTCGAAAATCTCATCCGACAGAGGCTGCCTTGACCATCACCATATATGGCATCACCACTTGCGACACGATCAAGAAGGCGCGCGTCTGGCTGGAGAGCCATGACGTGCCGTATCGCTTTCATGACTACCGGGCAGGGGGGATCGAGGCCGACAGGCTCAGCGGTTGGATCGCCAAGGTCGGCTGGGAAAAGCTGCTCAATAAGGGCAGCACCACCTTTCGCGAGCTGCCGGAGGCGGACAAGGAAGGGCTGGACGAGAAGAAGGCCAAGAAGCTGATGCTCGCCAAGCCGACGATGATCAAGCGGCCGGTGCTGGAGGTGGGGGATCGGGTGTTTGTGGGATTCAAGCCGGAGGTTTATGAAGAGGCGGTGAAATAGTGCGCGACCGCGAAGCTGCCAATCTCCCCTTGTGGGCTACGGCATGCATGGCAGCTTGGCGTATGCATCGTCTAATGTAGCGCTGGTCGACCCCCACTCCGTCTCGGCTTCGCCGAGCCACCTCTCCCCCGATCGATGGGGGAGAGGAAAGGCGCCAAGCTTTTTGCCGTCAACGCTCGTCCGCAAGGCTCCCTTCCTTTCCCTCCGGAGGGGGGAAAGGTGGCGCTGCGAAGCAGCGACGGATTGGGGGAACCACGTGGCAATCAAGCCTCGGCCTGATCCGTTACGCCTGTCACACAAGACGTGTGCATAGTCTAGCCATTTCATGGGGAGATGTCAGGCAGGACAGAGAGGGGGCGAAGGAACGCTACGTCTCGATAATTATGCGTGGGCTTCCAAATACCCCGCCAGCGCCACCGCATTGTTGTGCGCCTCGTCATGCGCGCCGTAGAGCAGCGTCACCTTGCCCTCCCGCAACAGGCCACGCAGCTGGGCCACGGCGTCGCCATTGGCGTCGAGTTCGGCCCGGTACCGCTTCTGGAACTCGGCCCAGCGCTCCGGCTCATGCCCGAACCATTTGCGCAGCGCGTCGCTCGGCGCGATGTCCTTCAGCCAAAGCGTCAGTTCGGCGTCCTTCTTGCTGACGCCGCGCGGCCAGATTCGGTCGACCAGCACCCGCTGGCCGTCGGCCTCCGTCGGCAGCTCATAGACACGCTTCACCGCAATGTCGAAGGCCACTTACGCCTCCTTTGCCAAACCCGGGGAAGTGTGCAGCGGTTGGGCTCGGCTACTTCGCCGTGGCCGTCCGTCCGAAATTGC
This sequence comes from Mesorhizobium sp. Ca11, assembly GCF_020165275.1. NCBI lineage: Bacteria > Pseudomonadati > Pseudomonadota > Alphaproteobacteria > Hyphomicrobiales > Phyllobacteriaceae > Mesorhizobium > Mesorhizobium sp. Ca11. Next base: position 255,683 of record NZ_JAIUHU010000002.1, read on the forward strand.
GCCAACAAAATACCGTTACGCCCACTCGCCCTTGCGCATCACCGGCACGCGGCCGCCATCCTTGGCCACGCCGTCAATGTCGATCTTGTCCGAGCCGATCATCCAGTCGATATGGATGAAGCTCTTGTTGCCGCCGCGCGTCGATATCTCGTCCTGGCGGAGCGAGGCGCCGTCGACGAAGCATTTCGAATAACACTGCCCGAGCGCGATGTGGCAGGCGGCGTTCTCGTCGAACAGCGTGTTGAAGAACAACAGCCCACTCCGCGAGATCGGCGAGGAATGGGGCACCAGCGCCACTTCGCCGAGACGGCGCGCGCCTTCATCGGTGTCCAGCACCTTCTGCAGCACGTCCTCGCCCTTCGAGGCCTTGGCCTCGACGATCCGCCCACCCTCGAAGCGCACCGAGATCTCGTCGATCAGCGTGCCCTGATAGGAGAGCGGCTTGGTCGAGGAGACATGGCCCTCGACGCGCCTTGCATGCGGCGTGGTGAAGACCTCCTCGGTCGGGATGTTCGGATTGCAGGTGATGCCGTTCTTCGCCGTCGAAGCGCCGCCCATCCATTCATGGCCGTCCGCCAGCCCGACGGTCAGGTCGGTGCCCGGTCCGGTGAAATGCAGCGCGTGGAAACTGTGCTCGTTGAGCCATTTCGTGCGCTCGGCCAAGGCGGCGTTATGCGCCTTCCAGTTGCCGATCGGGTCCTCGACGTCGACCCGCGAGGCCGAGAAGATCGCGTCGGCGAGCTTGACGACCGCGACGTCGTCGGGTTCGCCCGGAAACACCTGTTTAGCCCAGGCAAGGTCGGGATAGGCGACAATGTTCCAGTTGATGTCGAAGCCGGTGATCATCTCCAGCGCCGGCTGGTAGGCCATCGAGTTCGCTTTGTTGGCGCGCGCCACCTTGGCCGGATCCTGCGACGAGAGCAGCGACGGGTCTTCGCCGCGAACCGCAAGCCGCGCCGCATTGTTGGAGAAGGCCTTCGCCATGCCTTCATAGAGCCAGCCGGCGGCGCGATCGAAGCCGGCGTCCGCCCCATAGCGAAAACGCGCCAGCGTGATCTCGTCGTCGTTGAAGATGGGCGTCACCAGCCCGGCGCCGGCCTTATAGGCGTGCTCGACGATGCGGCGGGTCAGCGGCAGCGCTGCGATCGAGGAGGTCAGCACCAGGTCCTGTCCGGGCTGCAATTGCAGTCCGACCTTGACGGCGACTTCCGCCAGCCTGTCGAGCTTCACCGGGTCGATGCTTGCCGAAACGCCGCGCGAATGTGTGGTCATGATCCTGCCTGCCGTTATGTTGGGGTTCTCATCCTTACATAGACCGCTGCGATTGACCTTTCCACCGCGATCGACTGGGCCTGCTCTCAAGCATGACGGACCGCATTATTGAAAAGTGCGGAGCGGTTAGGCGGCGCTGTCCAGCGCCCGGAACTGCGCCATGGTCGCCTCGATCTCCTCGCGGATCCAGGCCTTGAAGTCGCGTACCTTGCGGCTTTCGCGCTTGGTGGCCGAGGTCACCAGCCAGTAGCCGAGCCCGCTTTCGGCTCTGATCCCGAAGGGCGCGACCAGCCGGCCGTCGGCCAGCGCGTCGGCGGTGAGCAGCTGCCAGGCGAGCATCACGCCATGGCCGGCGATCGCCGATTCCAGGCAAAGCATCGGATCGGTGAAGCGCGCCCCTTTCTGGAAGGTGACCGGCTCGACGCCGGCCGCCTCGAACCAGCCGTCCCAGCTGAACATCGCCCGCTCGCCGGTGATGGCGCAGGTCTGCGCCAGATCGTCGATCGACTTCAGCCTGGTCGCGATCGAGGGCGCGCAGACCGGAAACACTTCCTGGGCAAGCAGAAGCTCGGCGCGCCCGCCTGGCCATTTGCCGTCGCCAAGCCGGATAGCGATATCGATGTCGGAGCGGTCGAGATCGGCGACCCTGGCGGAGGCGTCGATGCGCAACAGCACATTCGGGTGTCGCGCGAAATGCCGCGACAGCCGGGGCAGCAGCCATTTCGAGGCGAAAGCCGGCGCCACCGAGACGACCAGCGTGCACTCGTTGGCCTCGTCGGCCAGCGCCACGGCTTGCGCGAGCTCGCGGAAGCCGGCGCTGAGTCGCGTCGTGAAGGCGGCGCCAAATTCGGTCGGCACGAGCCCGCCCGGCGTCCGTTCGAACAGCGCCTGGCCCAGCTGCTTTTCCGTGCGCTTGACCTGCTGGCTGACGGCACTGACCGAGACGTTCAACTCGGCCGCCGCGCCCGCCAGCGATCCCAGCCGGGCGACGGTTTCCACGGCGCGCAGGCCGTTGAGATGGACGCGGTTCAGCATAGCCATCCAGTTTTTCTAAAGCGACCGGACCGAAATCTCAATTGAACCCCGACAGGAAAGCGCAGAATTTAGCCGAAACAACCTTGAACCATGAGGTGGCCCCATGAAGATTTTATCTTTTCTGAAAGGGCTTTCCGGCACCGAGGCGAGGCCGCGCGACGACAGCGAGGTCGCGCGCTGGACCACCGATCCGCTGTCGCATCCGGTGCTCGACACCATGTCGGAGCGCGAGCTCGGCGACATGCCCTTCCGGCTGACGGCCCGCCGCACCGCATATGAAACGATGGGTGCAGCTGGCCGCTAAGTTGCCGCTAAGTTTTTGGCCTTTTCGGCGGTGCTCCCCTCATCCGGCCGCTTCGCGGCCACCTTCTCCCTTCGGGAGAAGAGATGGCGCCAGCGCCGACAGGCTCCTCTCCCCACCGGGGAGAGGTCAGCCGAGCGAAGCGGAGGCTGGGTGAGGGGACGTGCACCTGGCCCAACGCAAGCGCATTGTTTCACCTGCACATGCAATTATTGTGCACTGCAATGAACGCCACGCCATCTCCCTTGCGGCTTGCTCTCGCCGGCATGGTCGCGCTTGCCGTCGCCATGGGCATCGGCCGCTTCGTCTACACGCCGATCCTGCCGGGCATGATGGAGGGACTTGGCCTGACGCCGGCCGATGCCGGTTGGATAGCTTCCGCCAATTATGTCGGCTACCTCATCGGCGCGCTTGCCGCGGCCGGTGGCTGGGCGCATGGCCGCGAGCGCATGCTGATGTTCGCCGGCCTCGCCGCCAGCGCCGTGCTCGCGGCCCTCATGGGGTTCAACGAGACGATGGCCGCCTTCCTCGTCATCCGCTTCCTGGCCGGCCTCGCCAGTGCCTTCGTCATGGTGTTCATGGCCTCGATCGTCTTCAGCCATCTGGCTGAGGCTGGCCGCGGCGATTTGCAGGCGCTGCATTTCGGCGGCGTGGGCCTCGGCATTGCCGCGTCCTCGGCGCTGCTGGCGATCCTCGTCTCCGAACATGCGGGCTGGGCCGCCGGCTGGCTCTGGTCCGGAGCGCTTTCGGCGCTTGGCCTGCTCGTCGTCGCGCTGCTCGCCGGCTCGACCATGCCGGCCAATGTCGCCAGCGGGCGCGAGCCGGCGCTGCCGAAGTACGGGTCCCTGGTGAAGTTGATCGTCGCCTATGGGCTGTTCGGCTTCGGCTATGTGGTGACGGCCACTTTCCTGGTCGCCATCGTCCGCCAGGGCGGCGGCGGGCGCGTCTTCGAGGCGACTGTCTGGATGGTTGCCGGCCTCGCTGGCTTTCCCTCGACTTGGGCGTGGCAGAAGCTCGCCGGCCGGATAGGGCTCTATGCCACTTATGCCGCGAGTTGCCTGGTCGAGGTGGTCGGCGTCACCGCCAGCGTCGTCGTCAAGGGCGTCGCCGGACTGCTGATCGCCGGCGTCCTGCTCGGCGGCACCTTCATCGCTATCACGGCGCTGGGCCTACAGATGGGCAGGCAGCTCGCGCCGCGGGCGCCGCGCCGCATCTTCGCGGTGATGACGGCGGCCTTCGGCCTTGGCCAGATCGTCGGCCCGATCGCCGCCGGCCTGCTCGCCCAGGCTTCGGGCAATTACATGCTTGCTTCGATCATGGCAGCGTCGGCGCTGCTCGCCTCCGGCGTCATTGCTTGGTCGGCTGCGCCAAAATCGCCATGATTTGCGGTTTGTTCGATGCCGGGCGTCGGGCACGGGCATTTTCTTTCCCCCTAATGTGTGACTTTATGCCCGCCGAACTGCAACGCCGCTGATTTGCGGTCAGACCGAGGAAACCCGCCACAGTGTTCGTATCCTTCTTCCCGCAGCCGAAGCTTTTCTTCACATCGGCCGCCGTCTGGAGCCTTGCCGCGATCCTGTTCTGGTTCTTCGGCGGCGAGCAGTTGGGCGCCGTCTTCGGCCTGCCGCCCGTGGCGGCCGGTTCGCCGCCGATCATCGGCATCGCGGTGCTGTGGTCGAAGCCGTTTCTGTGGTTCTACATGTACTTCGTGGCCTGCGTGGCGATCTTCTACGCCTTCTGGAGCTGGTACGCCCCGCACCCGTGGCAGAACTGGTCGATCCTGATGACCGCCGTCATCCTGTTCTTCATCTACTTCAACGTTCAGGTCTCGGTTGCGGTCAACAACTGGTATGGCCCGTTCTTCGATTATGTTCAGGGCTTGATGTCGGGAACGACGGCCTCGACCGACATCGAATTCTACAAGGGGTTGGCCGATTTCTCCTGGCTCGCGCTGGTCGGCATGAACGTGCAGGTGGTCAACGCCTTCATCGTCAGCCATTGGATCTTCCGCTGGCGCACCGCGATGAATGATTACTTCATGGCCAACTGGGGCCGGCTGCGCCACATCGAGGGCGCCTCGCAGCGTATCCAGGAGGACACGATGCGCTTCTCGCAGATCATGGAAGATCTCGGCTCGACTTTCGTCCAGTCGATCATGACATTGATCGCCTTTCTGCCGGTCTTGATTCAACTGCAGGCCCACATCACCGAATTGCCGATCATCGGCACGGTCCCGCAGCCGCTGGTCGTTGCCGCATTGGGCTGGTGTCTGTTCGGAACGATTTCCGTCATGGTGGCGGGTCTCAAGCTGCCGGGCCTGCAGTTCCGCAACCAGCGTGTCGAGGCAGCCTATCGCAAGGAACTTGTCTACGGCGAGGATCATCCCGATCGGGCGCAGCCGGCGACGACGACACAATTATTCGCCAATGTCCGCCGTAATTATTTCAAGCTATATTTCCACTACATCTATTTCAACGTCGTTCGTTACACCTACCTGCAAGCCGACAACATTTTTTCGTTGCTCATCCTTGGGCCCTCGCTGGTTGCGCATAAGATCACGTTCGGCGCCCTGAACCAGATATCGAACGCGTTCGGCAAGGTGACGAATTCGCTGCAGTTCCTGTTGAATTCGTGGTCGACGATTGTTGAACTGCAGTCGGTGCACAAACGTCTGCGAGCCTTCGAAGCGACGCTGCAGGGCGAGCAACTGCCGATTATCGATCAGCACTATCTAGAGCGCGAGCAAGCTGGCATGCGTCCCGAAGATCAGCCGGCTGGCTAGAGCGCGGCCGGTCCAGTTAGCCGCCCACGGTCGCCTGTGCCTGCCCGGGCCGCTGGCGCGCGAGATAGTCGCGGAAACTGATGCACTCTACATCCGCTTTCACACAGACCTCGCCGGCGAAGCGCTCCAGCGCGTTCCAGTACGCGCCGTTATTCATCAGGGTGAAGTGGAAGCCGAGCTCCAGCGGCAGGCGCTTGCCGTTGTACTGAGCCTCGAAAGCGGCGCGGAACGCCTGATAGGCGCGCTCGGTGAATGCGTCCGCCTCGGCCGGCTTTTCGGTGCCGCCCGAGTGGCGGACATAAAGATTGTAATCCATGGCGACGACCGGCTTCCCCTTCGGTCCTTCCGGGACAAGCGGTAGGGCAAAACGGGTTGTGCCATTCAGGGTTGGCGGCATGGCCGGGCCGTTCGAGACGCCGCTCGCATCGTATTCAAAGCCGGCCTCGGGCAGCGCTTCGTAAAGCGCCTTATCGGTGGCCAGATAGGGCGCGCGAAAACCGGTTACGGTATGGCGGGCGAAATCGCGCCAGCTAGCCGGTTCCTGGATGCCGTTGATCGCATAGGCATTCTCGAAAATGCGCCGCGCAGACGCGAATTCGGCCAGCCAGTCGGCCTTGCTCCAGTCCTTGCCGTCGAAATGGCCGCAGGCATGGCTGCCGATGTCGTGCCCCTCGGCCGCAGCCAGCTGGACCTGCTCAAGCCGGTCGGCCACATCCTGCTTTGAGGCGCCGAAGCCGACATTGGATTTGCCGGCGGCCTTGCCGGGGCCGGCATAGTGCAGCCGCGTCTCGGGAGAGAGCAGGAAGACGCAGGACAGGAAATAGGTGAAATGCGCGCCCGTGCGCTTTGCCAGCGCCCGGCTGCGCTGCCATTGCGAGATCTCGCGGGCGGCATCGAAAGAGATCAGCACGACCTGCTTGGCCGGCCAAACGGTTGGCGATCTCGGCGGATCGGCGAAGGCGGCATTGGCTGAGGCGAGCGAGGCGAGACTGATCGCAAGGACGCGGTACGAACGAAGCATTGACAACCTTCTGGCGGGGACGTCTCCGGCCGATCGGAAGCCGGCTATCGCGCAAATGTGGCGTGGTTGCGTTCAGGTATGGACTGTGGGCGCCCGGCATTCTCAGCCGATTTTCCGGTCCGCCCCCTTCCATGCCGACGAAATTTCGCTAAAACGCGGGCTCAAGAAGCGCCCCCTCCTGGGGCCGCAATGGTTTTGATTGATGTCGGACGACAGTTTTATCCGCGAAGTCAACGAAGAGATTCGTCGCGAGCAGGCGCAGAAGCTATGGGACCGTTTCGGCCCGGCCATTCTCGGCCTTGCCATCCTGATCGTGCTCGGCACTGCCGCTGTCGTCGGCTACCGCTATTGGGACGAAACCCGCGCCAACCGCTCGGGCGACGCCTTCTCGGCGGCCCTCAAGCTCGCCAATGACGGCAAGAACGACGAGGCGATTGCCGCGCTCGACCAGCTGGAGAAGGACGGCTACGGCGCCTATCCGCTGCTCGCCCGCATGCGCGCCGCGACCGTCAAGGCCAATAAGGGCGACGTCGACGGCGCGGTCAAGGATTTCGACGAGGTCGCCGCCGACAGCGCCATTCCCGCCGGCATTCGCGATATCGCGCGGCTGAGGGCGGCGCTCCTGCTCGTCGACCACGGCTCCTACGCCGATGTCTCCAGCCGCATCGAGGCGCTTACCGCCGACACCAATCCGTTGCGCCATTCGGCGCGCGAGGCGCTCGGCCTTGCCGCCTGGAAGGACGGCAAATCGGCGGACGCGCTCAAACTGTTCGACCAGATCTCTTCGGATGAAGCCGCTCCGCGCAATGTGCGCCAACGCGCGCAGTTGATGTCCGAGTTGATCCGTGGGTCGGGCAACGTGTCGTGATCCTGGATGGGCTTCAAAGTCGCCATCATCGGCCGGCCTAACGTCGGCAAATCGACTCTTTTCAATCGGCTGGTCGGAAAGAAGCTGGCGCTTGTCGACGACACGCCTGGTGTAACGCGCGACCGCCGTGTCCATGCGGCAAAACTCTACGATCTCCATTTCGATGTCATCGACACCGCCGGCTTCGAGGACGCGGCGGCTTCGACGCTTCCCGGCCGCATGCGCCAGCAGACCGAAATCGCCATTCGCGAAGCCGACCTCATCTTCTTCACCGTCGATGCCAAGTCGGGCCTGATGCCCGACGACCGCACCTTCGCCGAAGTGGTGCGCAAATCGGGCAAGCCGGTGGTGCTCGTCGCCAACAAGGCAGAGGCGCGTGGCGCTCAAGGGGGCATGCTGGAAGCCTGGGAGCTCGGCCTCGGCGAGCCGATCCCGATCTCGGCCGAGCACGGCCAGGGCATGCCGGATCTGCGCGACGCGGTGATTGAAGCGCTCGGCCAGGAACGCGCTTTCGGCGAGGATGAGGAAGACGAAGCCGGCGAGATCGCCGCCAATGAGGTTCTGATCGGCGAGGACATCGCCGACCCGGACGCTGAAGCGCCCTATGACGACACCAAGCCGCTGCGCATCGCCGTCGTCGGCCGCCCGAACGCCGGGAAGTCGACGCTGATCAATGCTCTGATCGGCGAGGAGCGGCTGCTGACCGGTCCGGAAGCCGGCATCACCCGCGATTCGATCTCGGTCGACTGGGACTGGCGTGGCCGCAGGATAAAGCTGTTCGACACGGCCGGCATGCGCCGCAAATCCAGGATCCATGAAAAGCTGGAAGTGCTCTCGGTGCAGGATGGCCTGCGCGCCATCCGCTTCGCCGAGATCGTCATCATCATGCTCGACGCCACCATCCCGTTCGAGAAGCAGGATCTGCAGATCGCCGACCTCATCATCCGCGAGGGCAGGGCGCCGGTGATCGCCTTCAACAAATGGGACCTGATCGACAATCCGCAGGAGCTGCTGGCCGAGCTGCGCGAAAAGACCGAGCGGCTCCTGCCGCAGGTGCGCGGCATCCAGGCGGTGACGGTCTCGGCCGAGACCGGCCGCGGCCTCGACAAGCTGATGGAAAGCGTCATCAAGACGCACAAGGTCTGGAACAGCCGCGTCTCCACCGGCAAGCTCAACCGCTGGCTGGAAGGCATCCTCGCGCATCACCCGCCGCCCGCCGTCGCCGGCCGCCGGCTGAAGATCAAATACGTCACGCAGGCCAAGACCCGCCCGCCGGGCTTCGTCGTCTCCTGCTCCCGCCCGGACGCGATGCCGCAATCCTACGTCCGCTATTTGACCAACAGCCTGCGCGAGGCCTTCGACATGCCAGGCGTGCCGATCCGCATGGCGCTGCGCACCTCGGACAATCCGTTTGCGGGCAGGGCGAAGAAGCGGTGACTTCTGGGAAAGCGCCGACGCTGATCCCTCGTCATCCTAGGGTCTGCGCTGCGTCGCTCCGCTCCTTGCTTCGCCCTAGAATGACGATGTCGAAAGGCGTCGGCTAAGACGCTAAGCGACCTCCCGCAGTCCATCGCCGGTTCGCGCTCCCTCAGGCAGCGTCTCCAGCGCCGCCTGCAAAAGAATCTCCGCCAGCCGCGCTGCCACCGGGTCGAGCTCGGCGTCCTTCCGGTGCAGGTGCAGCGCCATCGTCGGCAGGGCAGGAAGGCAGAGGACTCCCGGCGCGATCGCCCTGACATTGGCAGGCAGGCCGATATCGGTGCGGATCGTCAGGCCGAGGCCCGCCGCCACCGCCGCCCAGATGCCGCCGAGGGAAGGACTCGAGAAGGACATGCGCCAGGGCATGCCCGCGCGATCGAGTGTCTCGGTCGCCACGGTTCTGAGCAGGCACGGCGCCTCGAACACCACCAGCGGCAGCGGCTCGCCATTGCGCGGGCGAGCCTCGATCGGCTTGGCCGGGCCTATCCAGCGCGCCGGCACGTCGGCGACATGGCGGCTATAGGGCAGGGCCATGCCGTCATGCCAGGCAAGCGCGATGTCGAGATTGCCTGACAGGACACGCTCGGCAAGGTCGTGGCTGCGGCCGATCCGTGCTTCGATGCGGACCTTGGGATGGGCGCGGGCGAAGCGGCCGAGCACGTCGGGCAGCACGGCCTCGCCGAAATCCTCCTGCAGGCCGAGCCGCACCCAGCCTTCAAGCTCGACGTCGCGGATGGCGGAGGCCGCCTCGTCGTTGAGTTCGATCAGCCGCCGCGCATAGCTAAGCATCGTCTCGCCGGCTTCGGTGAGCGCCAAGCCGCGCCCTGCCTTGCGGAAGACCGGCGTGTCCGCCTGCTCTTCCAGCTTCTTCAATTGCGCGCTGACCGCGGATGTCGAGCGGCCAAGCCGTTCGGCCGCCTTGGCGAAGCTGCCCAGCTCCATGCCGGTGACGAAGGTTCTGAGGACATCGAGGTCGAAAGTGACGCGGCGCATCTGGATCGTCCTGGTTTTCAGGATTGTTGGTGAAAAACTTCCTGATTTTATGGATGAAGCTATGGCGCTACATCCGGCCCGTCAAGCCGTCAGCCAGCCATCACAGGAATGGAGCCATGTCCGCCATCGTCACACGCAACGTCTGCCAGCCGCCCGTGGGAGACATTGCCGGCGCCTCAGCCCGCCGTGCCTTCGGCCCCAACCATCGCTGGAAGGCGATGGGCATCGGCGTCGCCGCCAATGCCGGCTTCTCCGCCACCTTCTCCGGCATTCCGGCAACCGCAGTGGCGATGCGCCAGGGCTACCACCTCGACAATGCTTCGCTGGGCTTGGCATTGGGTCTACTCGGTCTCGGCGTGGCGCTGAGCGAACTGCCCTGGGGCGTGCTCACCGATCGCTGGGGCGACCGCCGCGTGCTCCTGACCGGACTGGGCGCGACTGCCGCATGGCTCTTCATTATGGCGCTGCTCGTCGTGCCGACGAAAATGGCCGTTCCCGGCGTCGCGCTGCTGTCGGCAAGCCTGCTCGTCGTCGGCCTGCTCGGCGGCAGCGTCAACGGTTCCAGCGGCCGCGCCATCATGGGCTGGTTCGGCGAGGGCGAGCGCGGCTTCGCCATGAGCATTAGGCAGACGGCGGTGCCGCTTGGCGGCGGGCTGGGCGCGCTTGTCCTGCCGTCGCTTGCGTTGAGTTTGGGCTTCACGGCGGTCTTCGGCCTGCTTGCGGTCGTCTCCGCGCTCTCGGCCTGGTTTACCTGGCGCTGGCTGCACGAGCCGCCAGTGGAAAGCGGCGCTCACGCCGCCACGGCGACACTTGGCCCGGCGCCGTTGCGCAACATCGAGGTATGGCGCATCTCGACCGCCATCGGCCTGCTCTGCTTCCCGCAGGTTGCGGTGCTGACCTTCGCCTCGGTCTTCCTGCATGACTTCGCCGGCATGGGCACCTTGGTGACCAGCGCGAGCCTCGCTGCGGTGCAGGCCGGCGCGATGGCGATGCGTGTCTGGAGCGGGCGCTTCACCGACCGCCACGGCAACCGTCGCCCGTTCCTGAAACTCTGCAGCGCGCTGAGCGCATTTGCCTTCCTGGCTCTGTGGCTGCTGGTGATCGGCGCTGCCGGCGCGCCGTGGCTGCTGGCGCTGCTTCCACTGATGGTCATCGTCGCCGGCATATCCGTCTCGGCCTGGCACGGCGTCGCCTATACCGAGCTTGCCACCCTTGCCGGCGCCGGCCATGTCGGCACCGCGCTCAGCCTGGCCAACAGTTTTGTGTTCATCGGCTTCTGCCTGGTGCCGATCGCCATTCCATGGCTGCTGGTGGTCTTCGCATGGCCCGGCGTGTGGCTGGCGGCGGCGGTTTGCGCGGTGCTCGCCTGGCCAATCTTCCTGCGCCCCGCCTGATTCAGCCGAAGCCGATGCACCCACCCAGGCCTGATTCTTCATCGGCCCGCTGTGGAAATTGCAAGCCGGCTTGCCTCAAACATGAAAAGAACATGATCGATGCCGTTAACCCCGCATCAAGGTTAATGCTTCATTTTGACTCTCCGGGGTCAGTAGCGTTCTGGAGAGTTCCGTGCATCGACGCGTTTCATTGCGGCTTGCCGCCGCCGCCGTTGCGAAAAAACATTCCTTTCTTCCTCCTTTGGTGCTTGGGCTCGGTATTTGGATCGGCTTTCCGTCGGCCGTCGCCTACCAGGATATGGCAAGCCTGATCTCCGGCCTGGAATCGTCCGACACCCGCTGGAACGCCTATATCGAGAAATCCGCCGCCGGCTCGGTGCATGCCGCCGAAATGCCGTTTGTCGATTCCGTCACCACCGGCTCGCTGTCCGGTTCCGGCGTGAATTTGCCGGGGGTGGGCACCGTCGCCTTCCGCGGCAAGGGCAGCGCCGTGGGCGCGACGCCCGATGAGGATCGTGTCGTGCGCGCCGACAAGAAGGGCCGCATCGTCAAGGTGTCGCCGGTCGCGCCGCCCAAGAATTTCAGCGCCGGCTCGATTTTCGAGCGCACCTCCTCGCTGCTGCGTCCCGCGATGGACAGCGGCCTGAAGCTCACCTTCGCCAAGCCGGGCATCAAGGGCAAGGAAGTCCAGATCGCCCAGGCCTTCCATCTTCGCGAGGACAAGAGGCCTGATCCGGCGCTGCCGGCGGCGCTTGTCGCTCTCGTCAACAACGACAAGCCGGACATCCTTGCCACGGCCTATGCCCAGTCCGCGCCCGACTACGCCAAGGCTTCGCCCTTCGAGGCGCTGCTGCAGGACGATCCCAACGATGGCCGCTTCATTCCGCCGATGGGCAAGGGCGACCATGCCTGGCTGCAGACCCCCCTGCCGGCAAATGTCTTTTCCAAGCCCGAGCAGGCCTGCCTTGCCAAGGGCATCTATTTCGAGGCGCGCAGCGAGCCGGTCCGCGGCCAGGCGGCGGTGGCGCAGGTGATCCTCAACCGCGTCCGCAATCCGACCTATCCGAAGACGATCTGCGGCGTCGTCTACCAGAACGACAACTGGTTCAACCGCTGCCAGTTCTCCTTTGCCTGCGACGGCAGGAAGAAGACAATCACCGACCTGGCTTCCTACAAGACCGCCCAGGAGGTTGCCATGGCGGTGACCGCCGGCAAGATATTCATTCCCGAGGTCGGTTCTTCGACGCATTACTACGCCAATTACGTCCATCCGGGCTGGGCGCGGGCCATGCACAAGATGACCAGGATCGGCCTGCATATCTTCTACCGCACCTATGGCGGCGGCTGGAGCTGAGCCGCTAAAGCATGTCTCCCGAAAGTGGTAAGCGGTTTCGGGAAGACACGCGCGAAATCAAAAACTGAAGCGCGTGGAGCGAAGCTGAAGGATCGCGACGCGCTTAGGCGGCTCAAGCTGAGCCGCCCAAACACCGCCCCGGCTATCCTTCCTCCGACGCCCGGCAATGCCTCGGCGGACGCGCCTTGTCGCGCGGATTCGCGCCGTTACCTCACGCAGGCGTGAAGGGCACGATGTCGCACCTCGGTAAACCATTGATTTAACTGCTAAAAATACATCGCTCGGAAGTTCGGCCCGTGGCTTGACGGGGGCGGACCCTCTAACTATGTTGCCGGCGACTTTAGAAGCGGACGGACGGCAATCGTCTGCCCGGGCAGGGGGGTTGCGATGGCCGACAAAACCGGGCCAGACGGAACCGGAGAAACCGGCCGCGGCAGGCAGCCAGAAGCCACCATCCGCGACGACGAACTTGAGCGCCGCCGGCGCGACCTCGAAGCATCGCTTGCGACGAGACGCACGGACCGGTCCGAGGGGAAAGACGAAGCGAAAGCTGCGACCGGTTACGGTCAGGCGCTGAAGCTGTCCAGCGAGTTCATCGCCGGAGTGGTGGTCGGTGTCGGCTTGGGCTGGATCATCGACCGTCTGGCGGGAATAGCGCCCTGGGGTCTGATCGTCGGCCTGTTGCTGGGCTTTGGCGCAGGCATACTCAATGTCCTGCGCTCGGCGGGACTGGCATCGGAATTCGGCCAGGGCGGCAAGCCGCGCGAGCCGAGAGAATGAAGTGAGGCGCCGCAGGGCGCTAAAGTGAATTAAAAAGCCGTTTGTGGCTTTGACGGGGATTTAAAGTGGCTGCTGACAAGGTCGATCCGATCCACCAGTTCCAGATCCATCCGATCATCCCGCTGCATATCGGCGGCTACGACGTATCTTTCACCAACTCCTCTTTGTTCATGGTCGTGACGATCGTCCTGGCGTCCGCCTTTCTCTATATGAGCACCGCCAGCCGGGCCTTGATTCCCGGTCGCCTGCAGTCCGTGTCCGAAATGGCCTACGAATTCGTCGGCAACATGCTGCGCGATGCCGCGGGCAAGCAGGGCATGCAGTTCTTCCCGCTGGTGTTCTCGCTGTTCATGTTCGTGCTGGTCGCCAACCTGATCGGCCTGTTCCCTTATTTCTTCACCGTCACCAGCCACATCATCGTCACCTTCACGCTGGCGATCCTGGTCATCGGCACGGTCCTCGTCTACGGCTTCGCCAAGCACGGCTTCGGCTTCCTCAAGCTGTTCGTGCCGCATGGCGTGCCGGGCTATCTTCTGCCGCTGGTGGTGGCGATCGAAATCATCTCCTTCGTCTCGAGGCCCGTCAGCCTCTCGGTTCGTCTTTTCGCCAACATGCTGGCCGGCCACATCACGCTGAAAGTGTTCTCGGGCTTCGTCGTCAGCCTGAGCGCGTTTGGCGCCGTCGGTATCGCCGGCTCGGTGCTGCCGCTTGCCATGGCGGTCGCGCTCTCGGCGCTCGAGCTGCTGGTCGCCTTCCTGCAGGCCTATGTGTTCGCGGTGCTGACCTGCATGTATCTGAACGACGCCCTGCACCCGAGCCACTGATTTTCACCGGCGCCCCGGCGCCAGCTTACCCAACGTACCAACTTCAACGAACAGAGAAACCACAGGAGTTTTGAAATGGACGCAACTGCAGCAGCTGCTATCGGCGCTGGTATCGCCTGCATCGGCATGGGCGGCGCGGGCATCGGCCTCGGCAACATCTTCGGCAGCTACCTCTCGGGTGCGCTCCGCAACCCGTCGGCTGCCGACGGCCAGTTCGGCCGCCTGATCTTCGGCTTCGCGGTGACCGAAGCTCTGGGCATCTTCTCGCTCCTGATCGCTCTGCTCCTGGTCTTCAAGTAAGAGCCGGCGCTGACGAAAGGGGCCGCATGGTGCGGTCCGTTCTAGGGACAGGGGAATGAGATGTTCGTGACATCTGCCTATGCGCAAGAAGCAGCGCCGGCCGCGGCCGAGGGCGATACGCATGCCGGCACTGCCGTGCCTGCCGCGGAGCATGAAGCGTTCCCGCCGTTCGACGCCAAGACCTTCCCGTCGCAGATCCTGTGGCTGGTCATCACCTTCGGGCTCTTCTATCTGTTCCTGAAGCGGGTTGTGATGCCGCGTCTTGGCGGCATCATCGATGTCCGCAACGACCGCATCACCCAGGACCTCGACCATGCCGCAAGGCTGAAGGGCGAGGCGGACGCCGCGGTTGCTGCCTATGAGCAGGAACTGGCGGAAGCCAAGGTCAACGCCAACAAGATCGGCCAGCAGGCGAACGACGCCGCCAAGGCGCAAGCCGAGGGCACGCGCAAGAAGCTCGAGGCCGAGCTTGAGAAGAAACTTGGCGAGGCCGAGGCGAGCATCGCCTCGATCAAGGCCAAGGCGATGAAGGAAGTCGGCACTATCGCCGAGGACACGACCTCGGCCATCGTCGAGGCGCTTGTCGGCGGCAAGGCCGACAAGGCCGAAATCGCGGCCGCGGTCAAATCCGCGAGCCGGTGAGGAGCGGGATCATGGACGCCACATCACTCGCCACGCTCTGGGCCACCATCGCCCTGATCATCTTCCTCGGCGCCGTCGTCTATCTGAGGGTGCCGGGCATGCTTGCCAAGTCGCTCGACGCCCGCGCGGCCAAGATCAGCAGCGAGCTCGAAGAGGCACGGCGCCTGCGCGAGGAGGCCCAGCAGCTGCTGCGCCAGTATCAGCAGAAGCGCAAGGAAGCCGAGAAGGAGGCCGCCGACATCGTCGCTGCCGCCAAACGCGAGGCTGACTTGCTTGCCTCCGAGGCGGCCAAGAAGACCGAGGACTATGTCGCCCGGCGCACAGCGCTTGCCGAGCAGAAGATCAGCCAGGCCGAGCGCGAGGCGGTCAGCGAAGTGCGCGCCACCGCCGTCGACATCGCCGTCGAAGCCGCCCGCACGCTGCTCGCCGCCAAGGTCGACGTCAAGACCGGCGCGGATCTGTTCAAGTCGGCGCTCAATGATGTGAAGGCCAAGCTGAACTGAGCTGACTTCGAAGCTTCGAAATCAAAAGCCGCCTGGGCAACCCGGCGGCTTTTTTGTTTGGAAGGAGCGCGGCGCCGAAGCTGCCAATCTTCCCCACAAGGGGCTACGCTATGCACACATTTCCGAGCAGCTGGTCTTGGCGATAGCGTGCATGGCAGCTTGGCGCATGCATTGTTTGATGTAGCGCTGGTCGACCCCCACTCCGTCTCGGCTTCGCCGAGCCACCTCTCCCCCGATCGACGGGGTAGAGGAAAGGCGCCAAGCTTTTTGCCGTCAACGCCCCTCCAGCAACGCTCCCTTCCTTTCCCTCCGGAGGGGGAAAGGTGGCGCTGCGAAGCAGCGACGGATTGGGGGAACCACGTGGCAATCAAGCCTCGGCCTGATCAGTCGCGCTAGTGACAGAGGATGTCCGCAAGCCGTAACCACATTGGGGGAGATCAGCTAACTACTCCAGCCCGGCGAGGCTCTCTTCCTCTTCCGCCATTTCAGCCCCACCCAACCGGAACGGCGCGAACGAGGCTCGGTGAAGCCGTGCCACCGGCCCATGCGCCTCGATCGCGGTGCGGTGCCGGACCGTCGCGTAGCCCATATGCACTTCGAAGCCGTAACGCTCGTGATGTCCGCCGCAGCCGCACATCATGCGGTCGCGCATCACCTTGGCGATGATCGAGGCGGCGGCGATCGACTGCGAGCGCTGGTCGCCCTTGATGAGCGCGCGGCCTTCGCAGGCGAGACCTGGCGGTATGTCGCGGCCGTCGGCCAGGGCGAGCTTCGGCCGCAAGGACAGGCCGGCGGCAGCGCGGCGCATCGCTTCGAGGCTGGCTTTCAAAATGTTGCTGTTGTCGATGCCTTCGGCGCTGATCGAAGCCATCGAGATGCTGAGCGCCGAGCCGAGAATCTTGAGAAACAGCGCCTCGCGCTGCAAATGGGTGAGGCGCTTGGAATCGTCGAGCCCTTCGGGAATGTTGGCGGGGTTGAGCACCACCGCGGCGGCCACCACCGGACCGGCGAGCGGACCGCGGCCGGCCTCGTCCATGCCGGCGACCGGCCACAGCCCGTCGGCTATCGCTTTCGTCTCGATCGAGAAGTCGGGCTTCTCGACCATTTCAAAGAGAAGCGGAGAATCGGAACGCGCGCGAGCCATGGTGCGGCGAGGTTCGCATCGGCTCCGATTCTCCGCAAGTCCTTCCGGGTCGGATGGGGCGTCGGACCGGGAAGGCACCGTCTCACAGCCGGGGGACAGGGGCCGGACGGGATTCTTGAGGACGACAATTCCAGACCGAAAATCGCTTTGCCTGGAAGCGCTTAGCGCCGGCCGTCATGGCCGGTGCTGGCGTCAAAGCAGCATCAGCTGCTCGCAGGCACTGGCGCCTGCGACGAATTGGTCGGTGCGAAGCTGCCGCCGCTCGACATTGAGGCCGAGCCGCTTGGCGGCGATCTCGAAGCGCCGGCCGATCTGCCAGGCATAGGGACCGGCGCCCTTCATGCGCTTGCCCCATTCGGAATCGTAATCCTTGCCGTCGCGCATCGAGCGGATAAGCGACATCACATGCCGGTAACGGTCGGGATAATGGCGCAACAGCCAGTCCTTGAAGATCGGCGCCACTTCGAGCGGCAGGCGCAGGATGACGTAGCCGGCCTCTCGCGCGCCGGCGGCTCTAGCCGAATCGAGGATGCGCTCCATCTCCGGATCGGTAAGCCCCGGAATGATCGGTGCCACCATGACCGATGCCGGGATGCCGGCGTCCGAAAGCTGCCTGATCGCCTCCAGCCGCTTCGTCGGGGTCGAGGCGCGTGGCTCCATCGTTCTCGCCAGCATGCGGTCGAGCGTCGTCACCGACAGCGCCACCTTGGCAAGGCCGCGCTCGGCCATGCGCGACAGGATGTCGATGTCGCGTGTCACCAGCGCCGACTTGGTGACGATGCCGACCGGATGGCCGCGCGCTTCCAGCACTTCCAGGATCTCGCGCATGATGCGGTATTGCTTCTCGATCGGCTGGTAGGGATCGGTGTTGGTGCCGATGGCGATCGTGCGCGGCTGGTAGCCCGGTTTCGACAATTCCCTGTCCAGCATTCGCGCGGCATCCGGCTTGGCGAACAGCTTCGATTCGAAATCGAGCCCCGGCGACAGGCCCATGAAGGCATGCGTCGGCCTGGCGAAGCAGTAGACGCAGCCATGCTCGCAGCCGCGATAGGGGTTGATCGAACGGTCGAAGGAGATGTCAGGCGACTCGTTGCGCGTGATGATGGTGCGCGGCTTCTCGACCTGCACTTCCGTCTTGAACGGCGGCAGTTCCTCCAGCGAGTTCCAGCCGTCGTCGAACACATGCCGGCTGACCGGCTCGAACCGGCCGGACGGATTGATGCCGGCCGAGCGGCCGCGATTGCGGTCGGGCCGCACGCGCATGCCGCTCTGCTCGATCATCGCATTTGCCATTTCGGCTCTTCCTGCTCCGAAGGCGGCAATGTCGGCGCGCACGATCTGTTCCATTTTCGCCCTCTCCCAGGGACTGTCGGCAGGCTGTCGAATCGCTCTGTTCATGAAACTATTCCTATTTTGCCGAACAGAACAAAGCAAGAACTTTTTCGCTTGAAGCCCGCAACTGGCGCATCGCCGCACTTTCCGCTATTCGGCTAAAATGCTCAGCGTCCTTATCGAAACCCGCAACGACGAAGAGGGGCTTGCCCGTACGCTCGCCTCGCTGGTCGGCGGCGCGGTCGAAGGCGTCGTGCGCGACGTGATCGTCTGCGATCAAGGCTCGACCGACCAGACGCACCGGGTGGCCGAGCATGCCGGCTGCCACTATGCGACCGGCGGGATCGGCGCCGGTATCGGCCAGGCCAAGGGCGACTGGCTGCTCCTGCTCGAGCCAGGGGCGCGGCTCGCCGAGGGCTGGATCGACGAAGTCGTGGCGCACACGGCGAAACAGACCATGCCGGCGCGCTTTTCACGCGCCCGCGCCAACCGTGCGCCTTTCCTGGCCAGGGTGTTCTCGAGCAATCGTGCGCTGGCCGAGGGGCTTGTCATCAGCAAGCGTCAGGCCTCGGCTCTGGCAAAGAGCGCGCGCAGCGCCGAAGCCTTGGCGCGCGGCCTGGCGACCAGAAGGCTGAACGCCGAAATCTGGATCGCGCCGCCGAAATGATGCCCCGCCGTGCCGGCCGGGCGCCTTAACTGAGCTTTACGAGGTGGGCTTGCCGCCGCGCCTGAGATGCTCGTCCAGCCGCGGCATGATCTCGACGAAGTTGCAGGGCATGTGCCGGTAGTCGAGCTGCGCCTTGATGATGCCGTCCCAGGCGTCCTTGCAGGCGCCGGGCGAGCCCGGCAGCACGAAGACGAAGGTGGCGTTGACGACGCCGCCTGTTGCCCGGCTCTGGATCGTCGAGGTGCCGATCTTGTCGTAGGAGATGCGGTGGAAGACTTCCGAAAAGCCGTCCATGCGCTTTTCGAAGATCGGCTCCAGCGCCTCCGGCGTCACGTCGCGGCCGGTGAAGCCGGTGCCGCCGGTGGTGATCACGACATCGATATTTTCGTCCTTCGACCAGCCAAGCACCTTGTCGCGGATCTTGTCGCGGTCGTCGGTCACGATATCGCGCGCGGCAAGGCTGTGGCCGGCTTCCGCGATGCGGTCGGCCAGCGTCTGTCCGGATTTGTCTTCGGCGAGGCCGCGCGTGTCGGAGACGGTAAGCACGGCGATGCGCACCGGAATGAAGGGCCGGCTTTCGTCAAGCTTCGCCATCGCTCACCTCCATGCTGCGCGTCGCGGCAACGAACCAGTCGGGGTGGCGGGCGCGGATCTCGATCGCCGCGCGCTTTGCGACATTGCCGGTCTCGAACAGGCCGAAGCATGTGGCGCCCGAGCCGGACATGCGCGCGAAGGCGGCGTCGGCACGCTTGAGCGCCTTGAGCGCCTCGCCGATCGCCGGGCAGATCGAACGGGCGGCGGGCTCGAGATCGTTGCGCGTCGTCTCCAGCCAGTTGCGGATCGTGTGGAAATCGAGGCGTTTCGGCAGCGGCGGCAGCGCCTCGTTGTCGGGGCTGGAGAGCGCCTTGAACACGTCCGGCGTCGAGACCGCGATGCCCGGATTGACCAGCACCAGGCCAAGCGCAGGAAAGGCGGATAGCGGCGAGACTTCATCGCCGATACCGCGTGCGATCAGCGGCATTGATTTGAGGCACATCGGCAGGTCGGCACCGAGCGAAAGCCCGATCCGGGCCAGTGAATTGTCGTCGATATCGAGCTTCCAGAGCCGCGCCAGGCCATTAAGCGCGGCCGCCGCGTCGCTCGAGCCGCCGCCGACTCCGGAGGCGATGGGCAGGTTCTTCTCCAGCCGGATGGCGACCGGCGGTCCCTGTTGCATGCCGGCTTCCCGGCGCAAGGCATCGCGCGCCTTCACCACCAGATTTTCCCCATCGAGCGGCAGCCCGGCGGCATAACGGCCGGATACCGAGAAGTCATCCTCTTCCGCCCGCTCGATCTCGAGCCGGTCGCCGAAGCGGGTGAAGACGGCAAGGCTGTCGATGAGATGGTAGCCGTCGGCGCGCTGTCCGATGACATGCAGCGCCAGGTTGATCTTGGCAGGCGCAAGCCACGTCCGGACCTCTGTGCCGGGCTCCAGGATGTCGGCTGCTGGCGAGATGGGATCAGTCCTTGGCGAGACGATATTCGCCGGTCGTGGGGTCCTTGACCAGCGTGCCCGTCGTGCCGTTCGCCGCCTGTCTTTCGGTACGCCGGATCTTGGCCGTCACGCGTTCGGCCTCGCGCACGAAAGCGCGGTAGCCAAAGTAAGCGGCGGCGCCGACAACGGCGAAGAAAATGATCTGCGGCATCTCTAAAACTCCTCCCGCGTCCTCGCGGCAAGGCCGGCCGGACAGGCTCGGTCAAGCGGCCATGCTAGCCGCATTCATGGCTTTTTCAAAGCCCGAAGCGCGCCCACAGCGCACGCTCTTCCGCCGCATCGAGGACGCCGCTGGCGGCGGCCGCCGCGATATCCGGCGCCGAAACGCGCGAGCCGAACAGGCCGAAACGGCCGAACAGACCGCGCGGCGCGGTGATCAGCTTGAGCTGCGTCTTTTCACCGAAACGGGTCTTGAGCACGCTGCGCATATCGCCCAGCGCATCGACAAGGCCGAGCTCGAGGCCGCGCTTGGCGGTCCAGAACAGGCCGGTGAACAGGTCCGGGTCGTCCTTGAGCTTGCTGCCGCGCCGTTCCTTGACGAGGTCGATGAAGGTCTCGTGCACTTCGAGCTGCAGCGCCTTCAGCCGTTCGACGTCCTCCTCCTTCTCGGGCTTGAACGGATCGAGCACGGCCTTGTTCTGGCCGGCGGTGTGGACGCGCCGCTCGACGCCGATCTTCTTCATTAGCTCCGGGAAGCCGAAAGAGGCCGAGACCACGCCGATCGAGCCGACGATCGAGGACGGGTCGGCGAAGATCTCGTCGCCGGCAACCGCGATCATGTAGCCGCCCGAGGCCGCCACGTCCTCGACGAAGACCAGCACCTTCTTGTTCTTTTCCGCCGCCAGGTCGCGGATGCGCTTGAAGATCAGACGCGACTGCACCGCTGAGCCGCCCGGCGAGTTGATCGAGATGGCGACCGCCGGCGCGTCGAAGCTGAACGCCTTTTCGATCAGGCCGGCCGTCGAGGCGAGCGACAGGCTCGGCCGGAACTGGCCTCCGCCGGCCATGATGGGGCCTTGCAGCCGGATGACCGGAATGGTGACGACTGTCGAGCGCCAGGATTTCGGCAGCAGGCGGTTGAAAAGGCGTTTCACGAACGATTGTCTCCGGACAAAAGGCAAAGGAGCAAGATGAGATCAGGTCGGTTGGTCTGTTTCACGGTCGCGGCATCATCCTGCTTGGGCATGTAAGGAACTCGCCGGCCAACGGCAATGCCGCATCGCCGGCCAGTGCATGTCGCGCAAAAGTGTGCAGCGGTTTTGCGAAAAAGACATGCATAAAACAAAAACTTGAAGCGCGTCGCTAGAATCCATTTCAACGCGACGCGCTTCAAGGATCAATCGCCGAACAGCGATGCCAGGCCGTTATTGATCATTTCCGTCCGCTCCGCCGGCCCGTTGCCGGACGGCCCGTGCAAGATGAGCGGCGGGCGGATCGACAATTTTCCGCGCGCGCCGAGCACCGCCCTGACGACGATGCGGATCGCCGCCGCATCCGGCCGCGGATGCACGCACAGCAACTCGGCATCGCCGAAGCGTCCCTCGATCGCGTCCAGGATGGCAACCAACTGCTCGGGCCGCGCGATGACGGCCAGCCCGCCGCGCGGCCTGGCGACGGCGGCGGCGCTCCTGATCCAGCGCTCGAACAGGCCGTCCTCCGACACATGCGCCTCTCTGCGCAACGCGTCGGGCGTCGAGCGATCCTCGGCCGCGTTGAACGGCGGGTTCATGATGACGAAGTCGAAGGAGTTGACGGCAAGCCCGGCCTCGGTCCGCGCTCGACCGGTCAGCGTCACGTCGGCGGTCAGCACCGAGGCGCGGTCGCCGAGATGGCCATTGCCGGGATGCGAAAGCGTGGCAGTGGCGAACCTGGCCATTTCGGCGGAGCGCTCGACGAGCACGGCCTGTGCCGCCGGGCAGCGCGACAACACGGCAAGGGCGGCGGCGCCGGCGCCCGCGCCGAAATCGGCGAGCCGGCCGGAAAAGCCGGATGGCACGGCGGCCGCCAGCATCATGGCGTCCATGCCGGCGCGATGACCGCCGCGGCTCGGCTGCACCAGCCAGAAGCGCCCGCGATGGAAGGCATCGATCGTGTGCGCCGGCGTATCCGGGACGGGGGCGGTGCTGGCTCCCATTATTTTTTGCGGATCTCGTTCTCGATGCCGGCATCCTTGAGGATGCGCCGTGCGGCATCGACCTTTTCGGCATCGACCATCACGCGCCGCGGCAGGATGCCGAGCGAACCGTCGAGCACGCTCATATTCTGGTCGGCGACGAAACAGGCGATGCCGGCATCGCGCATCAGCGATTCGACAAAGGAGATGACGACGGCGTCGTTGGTGCGGACAAGCTCGATCATGAAACGAAAATCGCAGGTTGTGGCGTTCGTGTAAACGTGCGCGTGGACACTCCGTCGGCGGAGCCGCGCTAATTCGCCTCTTGCCGTGCCCGGTTGCGCCGCCCTAGAGTCGGCGAGGGACCAAGGGTGCGTCAGATTGACGGGAGTTGTCGTGGTGGGTGTCGTTCTCAACATCGAAGGCAAGCGGGAACCCGCTTCCATCAAGGATTTGATCGATCTGACAGCCGCCGATATGGGGCGGGTCAACGAGCTGATCCTGTCCAAGGCCGGCTCCGACGTCGAGATGATCCCGGAGATCGCCAATCATCTGATCTCCTCCGGCGGCAAGCGGCTCAGGCCCATGCTCACGCTCGCCGCCGCGCAGATGTTCGGCTATTCCGGCGAAGGCCATGTCAAGCTCGCGACCGCCGTCGAATTCATGCACACGGCGACGCTGCTGCATGACGACGTGGTCGACGAGAGCGCGCTACGCCGCGGCAAGAAGACGGCGCGCATGATCTGGGGCAACCAGGCGAGCGTGCTCGTCGGCGATTTCCTGCTCGGCCAGGCCTTCCGCATGATGGTCGAGGTCGGCTCGCTGGAAGCGCTGGACATCCTGTCGGCCGCAGCCTCCATCATCGCCGAGGGCGAGGTGATGCAGCTTGCCGCCGCCAAGAACCTCGAGACCACCGAGGACGAGCATTTCGCCGTCATCAAGGCCAAGACGGCGGCGCTGTTCTCGGCCGCCGCCGAAGTCGGGCCGGTCATCGCCCAGGCCTCGCGCACCGATCGCGCGGCGCTTCGCTCCTACGGCATGAATCTCGGCCTTGCCTTCCAGCTCATCGACGACGCGCTGGACTATGGCGGCTCGAGCAAGGATCTCGGCAAGAATGTCGGCGACGATTTCCGCGAGGGCAAGGTGACGCTGCCGGTGATCCTCGCCTACCGGCGCGGCACCAAGGCCGAGCGCACCTTCTGGAAGCGCGCCATCGAGGACAACGTCGCCGACGATGCCGGGCTTGAAAAGGCTATCGGACTGATGGCCCGCCACGGCGCCATCGCCGATACGATCGGCCGCGCCCGCCATTTCGGCGAGATCGCCCGCGACGCGCTGGCGCCGCTGGAGGCGACGCCGCAGAAGTCGGCTTTGATCGACGTGATCGATTTCTGCATCAGCCGCGTCAACTGAGCCCGCGGATCCGGCACATTTGCGTCCGCCGGGAAGTGAATCCCGCGCCGGCCGTCTCGACAAACGGCGGTCCGGCAAATTATCTATAAAATATGGCCAGCAAAGAAGACACGATCGCCGTCCGCATCAGCAAGGAACTGGCGGACCGCATCATTTCGGGCGCCATCGAGCCCGGCTCGCGGCTGCGCCAGGACCATGTCGCCGAGGAATTCAACACCAGTCATGTCCCGGTGCGCGAGGCTTTCCGGCGCCTGGAGGCGCAAGGGCTGGCGATTAGCGAGCCGCGCCGCGGCGTGCGTGTCGCCTCTTTCGATCTCGGCGAGGTCAGAGAGGTGGCCGAGATGCGGGCGGCGCTCGAAGTGCTGGCGCTGCGCCATGCCGTGCCGCATCTGACGGCGTCGATCCTTGATCAAGCCGAGGAGGCGACCAAGGCCGGCGACAAATCCCGCGACGTGCGCTCCTGGGAAGAGGCCAATCGCACCTTCCATCGGCTGATCCTGGCGCCCTGCAACATGCCGCGCCTGCTCTCCACCATCGACGACCTGCATGCCGCGAGCGCGCGCTTCCTTTTCGCGGCCTGGCGCTCGGAATGGGAAACCCGCACCGACCAGGATCATCGGGCGATCCTGAGCGCCCTGAGACAAGGCAACACCGAATCGGCCGCCGCGACACTCGGGCGGCACGTGCAATGGATCGGCCAGAAGCCGGTCAAGACCGCTTCCGGCAAGACGCGCGACGCCTTCGCCATCGTGGGGTAGGTTTGGCGATTGGCGATTGGCCGAGGCTTCTCAGCCTCGTCATTCTAGGGTCTGCGCGCGTCGCTTCGCTCCTTGCTCCGCCCTGGAATGACGAATTCGAGGGCAGGCGCTTGCCATTCGTTTCAAAATATGGATTCGATAATAGATGAAGTCAAAAAATTATCTATAATTCATGCGAACCAAGGAAAACACCGTGACCCATCCAGCCATTTCGACCCAAAACCCCTCCTTCAGCCCATTGCGGCTGCACAGCCGTTCGCTCGCCTGGCAGATCGGCGCCGTGATCCTCGGTTCGCTGTTCCTGGCGCTGTCTTCCTATATCGAGGTGCCGATGGTGCCAGTTCCGGTCACCATGCAGACCTTCGCCGTCACCCTGGTCGGCGCGCTTTATGGCTGGCGCTTCGGTGCGCTGACCATCGCCGCCTGGCTCGTCGAGGGCGCCGCCGGTTTCCCGGTTCTTGCAGGCGGCGCCGCTGGCATACAGCATTTCGTTGGCCCGACCGGCGGCTATCTCTTCGCCTTTCCGGTCGTCGGCGCTGTCGTCGGCTGGCTGGCCGAACGCGGCTGGAACGGGAACCGCGTCATGCTTGCCTTCGCTGCCATGCTCATCGGCAACCTGCTCTGCCTGGTTCTGGGCACCGCCTGGCTTGCCGTCATGATCGGCGCTGAAAAGGCCATCACCTTCGGCTTCGTGCCTTTCATCGTCGGCGGCCTGCTCAAGTCGGCGCTGGGCGCGGCGACGCTAAAGCTCTTTTCCACCTATCGTGCGGAGCAAGGCGACCGCTCGTCCGGGACGCGATGACCGTCAAGCTGCGCGCCCATCATCTGCTCTGTCTGCTGACCTATGTCGGCAAGGGCTACTCGCCGGCCTTCACCGCCAATTACGACAAGGTGGTGAAGCGGCTGGGCGAGGGCGAGGCGGTGGTGATCGTTGCCGGTCCGGACGATGTCTGCGCCCCGCTGCTCGGCGAGCCGGAGCCGCATTGCTTGCGCGAGAGCGCCGCCGAGCGGGACCGGATGGCGGCGCGCGATGTCGGCGCTCTCCTCGGGCGGCCGATCCGGGCCGGAGACCGGTTGGTGCTGGACGCCCACAAACTGGCGGGGATGCGCAAGGCTTTTTCCGCCGGCCTGACGCGCCAGGCGTGCTCCGGCTGCGAATGGTCCGGCCTGTGCGATACGGTTGCCGCCAGCGGATTCAGCGATACCTATCTGTAGGCAATCCGATGCCGCATATGGGCGTCCCGGGCCTCCGCGCGGGATTTTCGCTGGCGCGGCATCGTTTTTTAAGCCGGATGATTGCATTGTGATTCGCCCGGCAATTGAAGCCTGACCCCAAAAAGGCCATGCTTTGACCGGAAAAGAGCGAGTCTGTGGGCGGTCCGCCAAGGGCGGGATCGCATCTGGCTGAAAGGGATACGATGCGGCAAGGACGTGCGCGCTGGCTGACGAGGCTGGCATTTTTGACCGGTGTGGCGCTTTGGGTGCTGCCGGTCCAGGCCAAGGAAGAGGCCCGACCGCTCCAGATCACGTCTTTCTCGGGCGCCTATCTCGCGGCTCATATCGCCGAAAGCGACAACGATCTCGACGATGCGATCGCCTATTACAAGCAGGCGCTGGCCTTTGCGCCGAACGACAAGGAATTGCAGCAGAGCCTGATGCTGGCTCTGGTCGCGCAAGGCCGCTTCGAGGAATCGCTCGTCTATGCCGACAAGCTGAAGGAAGTGCCGGACGTCGAGCGCTTCTCGCGCCTGGCTCTGGCCATCGATTCCTTCCACAAGAAGGACTACGCCAAGGCGCAGTACTGGCTGAAGCTCTCGCTGGAATCCGATCTCGACCGGCTGCTCTCGGGCGTCATGGACGGCTGGGCCAAGGAAGGTGCCGGCAACGCGTCCGAGGCCATGGACTCCATCGACAAGCTCAAGGGCCCGGACTGGTTCGGCCTGTTCAAATCATTCCACCGCGCGCTGATCGCCGACGCCGCCGGCCTGAACGACAAGGCCGAGGAACTCTACGCCGCCACCATGGCCGATACCGCGGCCGGCGGCTCCGCGCCCGAAACCTGGATGCGCAACGCCCAGGCCTATGCCTCGTTCCTGGTCCGCAAGGGCGACAAGTCGAAGGCGCAGGCGGTGTTGAACCAGGCCGAAGCCTTCGCGCCGGGCAAGCTTGAAATCACCACGCTGCGCGACCGCATCAGCAAGGGCGACAAGATCGAGCCGCTCGTCGCCGGTCCGGCCGACGGCGCGTCCGAAATCCTGCTTGACCTTGCCACCGCGCTCAACCGCGGCGGCGGCGAGCCTTTTGTGCGGCTCTATCTGCAATATGCCCTGGCACTGAAGCCGGACAGCGACGCAGCCCTTGTGCAGCTTGCCGCCGTGGCCGAGCAGTTGAAGGACGGCGAAGGCGCCGTCTCGCTCTACCGCCGCATTCCGGCGTCCTCGCCGCTGAAGGAGCTCTCCGACCTGCAGATCGGCCTCAACCTTGCCGATCTCGACAAGCATGACGAGGCGGTTTCGCATCTCAAGGCCTATCTCGACCGGCATCCGGACGACATGCGCGCCTATCTGGCGCTTGGCGGCGTCTATGGCTCGAAGGAAGATTTCCGCTCGGCCGCCAGTCTCTACGACAAGGCTGTCGACCAACTGAAGACGCCGACCGCCGCCAACTGGAACATCTTCTACCAGCGCGGCATCGCCTATGAGCGGCTGAAGGAATGGCCGAAGGCGGAACCCAATTTCCGCAAGGCGCTGGAGCTGCAGCCCGACCAGCCGCAGGTCATGAACTATCTCGGCTATTCCTGGGTCGACATGAACATGAACCTCAAGGAAGGCCTGGCGATGATCCAGAAGGCCGTGGATCTGCGGCCGAACGACGGCTACATCGTCGATTCGCTGGGCTGGGCCTATTTCCGCATGGGCCGCTTCGACGACGCCGTGCGCGAGATGGAGCGCGCCGTCTCGCTGAAGCCCGAGGATCCGGTCCTCAACGATCATCTCGGCGATGCCTACTGGCGCGTCGGCCGCAAGCTCGAGGCCACCTACCAGTGGACGCAGGCACGCGACCTGAAGCCCGATCCGGATGTGCTCGCCACTTTGCAGCAGAAGTTGCTCAAGGGCCTGCCGCCGATCGAATCCAACACCGCGCAGGAAACCCCCAAGGTGAAGCCGGAGCCGACGCCCGCGCCGAAAGGCTGAGCCTCTCGCCAGCGTTCAAGAAAACGGGGCCCGTCGAGCCCCGTTTTTTATTTCAGCTTGGCATCTGTGGAGCTTAAGGTCGGTCCGGCCCTACTGGAATGCCGGCAAACGCCAGTTCCCGAACGGAGAAATCTCAACCCGTAGGCTGTGTTTGCGTTGGCAGGCGGCATGCGTTGGAGATTGGGCCGAAATGCTCAGCCCGTCGTCATCCACGGGCGGAGCAAGGAGCGAAGCGACGCGCGCAGACCCGAGGATCCATTCCGTGACTTCTGAGCGCTGCTGCGGTGCAGAATTCTGCTCCGCTGCACTCCGCGGCTCAGGTCACGGAATGGATTCCAGGGTCTCCGCGACGCCGCTTCGCAGCTGCTCCGCCCTGAAATGACGAGGTTGGAAGGCTTCAACCAATCTCGGCGGTTGTCATGGAAATGACCGGTGACAATCTTGCGCCGACAAACAGCTGCCTTTCCCTGTGTCGAGGAAACTAGAACATTTTTCTATAGACGACGAATCCCGACTTCTCGCCGATCTTGTCGTAGAGCTGCATCGCGGTGTGGTTCGTCTCATGCGTCAGCCAGTAGACGCGGTTCGCGCCCGCTTGCCTGGCGCGCTCATAGACGCCTTCGATCAGCGCCCGGCCGACGCCCTGGCCGCGCGCGGCCTGCGTGGTGAAGAGATCCTGCAGGTAGCAGCTCGGCGCGATCGACGTCGTCGAGCGATGATAGAGATAGTGGACAAGGCCGAGCAGATTGCCATCGCGCTCGGCCACCAGCGCATGCACCGGTTCATAGGCGTCGAAGAAACGCGACCATGTCATCTGCGTGATCTCGCCGGCAAGTGCCGTCGAGCCGGAGCGCCCGTAAAACGCGTTGTAGCCGTCCCAGAGCGGCAGCCACTGCTCGTAGTCCAGCCTTGTGACGGGTCGTATGGTGAGTTGACCGGACATAGCGAAACCTCTGTCGTTGAGCTGGAACGGAGCAAACGGCGGCCGCCGCTCGACGGCAATGGGCCAGCCCGCCGCAAAGCTTTCCGCCTTGCCGGGCGCGAGCCTCCCGCCTTGACGCTCGGCGGCCCGGCAACTAGGGAAGCGTCATCCCGCGCTTTCCGAGGCCGCCGTGACCATCGAAATTCCTGCCCATATACATCCCAGCCGCTCCTTCCAGGGGCTGATCCTGACCTTGCACAATTACTGGGCGGACTATGGTTGCGTCATCCTGCAGCCCTACGACATGGAGGTCGGCGCCGGCACCTTCCATCCGGCCACCACCTTGCGCGCGCTGGGCCCGCTGCGCTGGAACGCGGCCTATGTGCAGCCCTCGCGCCGCCCGAAGGATGGCCGCTACGGCGAGAACCCGAACCGCCTGCAGCACTATTACCAATACCAGGTGATCCTGAAGCCAAATCCGCCGAACCTGCAGGAACTCTATCTGGGCTCGCTGGAAGCAATCGGCGTCGATCCGCTGCTGCACGACATCCGCTTCGTCGAGGACGACTGGGAAAGCCCGACGCTGGGCGCCTGGGGGCTCGGCTGGGAGTGCTGGTGCGACGGCATGGAAGTCTCGCAGTTCACCTATTTCCAGCAGGTCTGCGGCATCGAATGCGCGCCGGTGGCCGGCGAGCTGACCTACGGCCTGGAGCGGCTCGCCATGTATGTGCAGGGCGTCGACAATGTCTACGATCTGAACTTCAATGGCCGCGAGGGCGCCGAGAAAGTCACTTACGGCGACGTCTTCCTGCAGGCCGAGCAGGAATATTCGCGCCACAATTTCGAATTCGCCAACACCGCGATGCTGCTGAGGCACTTCGAGGACGCCGAGGCCGAGTGCAAGGCGCTGCTCGATGCCGGCACGCCGAAGCCGAGCGACAATCTGGCGATGCACCGCATGGTCTTCCCGGCCTACGACCAGTGCATCAAGGCAAGCCATGTCTTCAACCTGCTCGACGCGCGCGGCGTCATCTCGGTCACCGAGCGGCAAAGCTACATCCTGCGCGTACGCAATCTGGCCAAGGCTTGCGGCGAAGCGTTCCTCAAGACGCGGGCGGGCGGGCTGGCGGCGGCTTAAGCCGACACGGCCTTCGCGGTCTCGACGGCGGCACCGACCGGCAATACGATCTGCGCCGATGCGCCGTCGATCGTGCGCATGGCCTGCCTGATCCCAGGCATCGTGATCGTGCCGTGTGCCTGGACGGCGAAGCAGGCGCTGAGCGCCAGGATCTGCAGGGTTCTCGATGCCGTCTTCATCACCGTTCAGCCAATAGGTCTCTGCCTGAGCGTTTGTCGCTTCAGCGCAGCGTTCGGTTCATGGGAAGTTCTGCTCCAAGGACGGGTGGGCCGGCGCCAACCCGACAGCGGGTCGAAAAATTCCGCAAAATCGGTCGAAGAGGCGATCTGCTGGCGGGGTGACAGCGGGCGGCCGAGTTGCTATCTCCCGCCCATTCGTTTCGGCGCTTCGCGCCGACCCTCCCCATCAAGGGGAGGGTGGGGAGCTTAACTATGCCCGACCTGCTCTTGGAACTCCGCTCGGAAGAGATTCCCGCCCGCATGCAGCGCAAGGCGGCCGGCGACCTCAGGAAGATGCTGACCGACGGTCTGGTCGAGGCGGGTCTCACCTATGAGGCGGCGCGCGAATATTGGACGCCGCGGCGTCTGGCGCTCGACATCCGTGGCCTGACCGCGCGCTCGAAGGACATCCGCGAGGAGATCAAGGGTCCTTCGACCACGGCGCCCGAGCAGGCGGTGCAGGGCTTCCTTCGCAAGGCCGGCCTTTCGTCGATCGCCGAGGCGCATGTCCATTCCGACCCCAAGAAGGGCGACTTCTACGTCGCCCATATCTCCAAGCCGGGCCGGGCGGCGGAGGAAATCATCGCCGAGCTGGTGCCGGGCATCATCCGCGCCTTCCCTTGGCCGAAATCGATGCGCTGGGGCCCGGCCTCGGCTAAGTCCGGTTCCCTGCGCTGGGTGCGGCCGCTGCAGTCAATCGTCTGCACCTTCGGGCCGGAGACCGAGGAGCCGGTGATCGTCGATTTCGAGATCGACGGCATCCGCGCCGGCAACGTCACCTATGGCCATCGCTTCCATGCGCCGGGCCCGATCACCGTGCGCCGCTTCGACGACTATGTGGCGAAGCTCGAGGCGGCCAAGGTCGTGCTCGATGCCGACCGGCGCAAGGAGATCATCCTGGCCGACGCCCGCAACATCGCCTTCGCCAACGGCCTAGACCTGGTCGAGGACGAGGGCCTGCTGGAGGAAGTCTCCGGCCTGGTGGAATGGCCGGTCGTGCTGATGGGCGAGTTCGAGCAGGATTTCCTCACCATTCCGGGCGAGGTCATCCGCCTCACCATCCGCGCCAACCAGAAGTGTTTCGTGACGTCGCGCCCGATCTCCCCGCTGGAGGGGGAGATGTCGGGAAAGCCGACAGAGGGGACTCAGCGCGAGGCCCCCCTCTCTGCCCTGCCGGGCATCTCCCCCTCAAGGGGGGAGATTGGCCAATCGCCGCTTTCGAACCGCTTCGTGCTGGTCGCCAACATCGAGGCGAGCGACGGCGGCAAGGAGATCGCCTACGGCAACGGCAAGGTGGTGCGCGCCCGCCTGTCCGATGCGCTCTATTTCTGGCGGACCGATCAAGGCGATTTGCCCGACCTCGACCAGCTGAACGAATCGGCGGCGAAGTTCGACCTGGATTTGAAGAAGCCGCTCGACCAGCGCATGGCGCGCCTCGATCATCTCAACGTGACTTTTCACGCGAAGCTGGGCACGCAAGGCGCGCGCGTTGAGCGTATCAAGCGGTTGGCTGAGGAACTGGCGCCGACGGTCGCCTCCGGCGACATCTCCCCCTCGAGGGGGGAGATTACCGCGCTCGCAAGCCGTGCCGCCGTGCTTGCCAAGGCGGACCTGCAAACCGAAGTGGTCGGCGAGTTCCCCGAGCTGCAAGGCGCCATGGGCCGCAAATATGCGCTGCTGCAGGGCGAGCATCCGTCGGTCGCCGCGGCCGCCGAGGAGCATTACAAACCGCAAGGCCCATCCGACCGCGTGCCGACAGATCCGGTCTCGGTTGCCGTCGCGCTCGCCGACAAGCTCGACACGCTCACCGGCTTCTGGGCGATCGATGAAAAGCCCACGGGCAGCAAGGATCCGTTCGCGCTGCGACGTGCGGCTCTTGGCGTGGTCAGAATACTCGTCGAGAACCGGATTCGTCTGGCGCTGACGTCTGTTTTCGCCAAGGCCTTTGCAAACTTCAAAGGCGGCGCGGACCAGTCGTCCGACCTCCTCGCCTTCTTCCACGACCGTCTGAAAGTCTATCTGCGTGAAAGCGGTGCACGGCATGACTTGATCGATGCCGTGCTGTCAGCGGGCTCGCGCCCAATCTCCCCCACAAGGGGGGAGATTGGGCAATCGCCGAACGACGACCTCCTGCAGATCGTGCGCCGCGTCGAGGCGCTCGGCTCCTTGCTCGACACCGAGGAGGGCAAGAACCTGCTTGCCGGAACCAAGCGCGCCGCCAACATCCTGGCCGCCGAGGAGAAGAAGAAAACGGCAATCGCCGAGACCGTTGAGTCGGCGCTGTTCCGCGAGGAGGCGGAAAAGAAGCTTTTTGCCGCGGTGAATCAGGCCGAGAAGGAAGCCGGCCAAGCAATTCAAAACGAAGATTTTTCTGCTGCCATGCTGGCGCTTAGCGTGTTGCGCGAACCGGTTGATTCATTCTTTGAGCGTGTTCTCGTGAATGATGAGGACCAGGCCGTGCGCGCCAACCGTCTGGCGCTGCTCGCCCGCATCCGCGCCGCCACCGACCAGGTCGCGGATTTTTCAAAAATCGTCGGCTGACGGCTCGGAAAACCGCACATTTGAGCCTGCCCGCATCCGCTAGGATGCCGGCAGGCTTGAACAATTCGGCGCCCGAAATTTAATGCGCCGGAGCCGGCTTACAGTCATATGACGATGACCTCCGCATGGGACAAAGGTGCATGTCGTCCAGAAGCGCTGAGCGGTCCTGGGGCAACGACATGCATCAACCAAAGACTTAAGGCGCGTTGCCCGAAATCGTTTCGCGGGTGCGCCGTAAGACATTCCCCAAACACGGAGGCATGCCATGAATTCCGTTGACGATATCGACTTGATTGAAGAGACCCCGGCCGCCGCCGAGGCGATCGAATCCGCTTCCGAAAACCTTCTCGACCACGCTGCCGCCGCGGCGGTCGAATCCGCCGATCGGTCCGAAGACGACGACGAAGACGGCGACGAGAAAACCACTGCCTCGGCCGACGACGAGTCGGACGACCAGGATGAAGGCGACGAAGACGGCGACGACGAAGACGCCGACGAAGAAGCCAAAGCCTCGGGCGACGATGAGTCCGACGACGAGGATGAAGATGGCGACGATGATGAGGACGAAGCCGATGAGGATGAGTCCGACGATGACGAAAAGGAAGAAGCGGCCTGAGCCGTCTCCTCTCGTCTGAACCATCAGGGGCGGCGCGTCGCGCGTCGCCCTTTTTCGTCGGTGCGGCTCTTGTCGGTCTTCCAGGAAGATTGACCCGTTAATCCTCCACTATGCTGACCCGCACACCGTCCGAATAGACATCGACCTCGATCAACGGCTCGCCATTGACGATGGCGCGCCTTGTGGCGCTGCTCATGGCGCCGCCGCGTTCCAGCATGCGCTGCAGGTCGGCGCGCGAGCCGTCGCTGCGGAACCAGGCATCACCCTGGTCGTCGCTGTCGCGCCGGTGGAATTTATGCCAGTTGGCGCGGTCCTGCCGCACCATCTGCGCCGCGCTGCCGAGCGGGTAGCCGTCGCTGGCGCGGTGATCGCGGTCGGAAATCCGCGCCGTGTAAGAGCCAAGCATGTCGTCGGCCCGTGCCGTACCCGTGCCCAGTGTCGTCGTCGCCAACAGTGCGGCAACGGTCATTGCTTTCGAAACAGTCATGAAACCCCCTTTTTTTGAAATGCCGGCGCAATCGTGCCCGATCCGATCACGGGAATCGGACCGGTTAAGCGCCTAGCATGCCAGGGCCGGATCCAGTGTGATCTACATCGCCTTGCCGACGCGCGGCACCGACGGGGCGCCTTGCGGCTGCGCGCCGCCGCCCGACGCATTGGCCGTCGCGGCCGGCTGTCCGCCGGTTCCGCTGTTGCCGTTCGAAGCGGACGCTGTGCCGTTCGCGGGCGTTGCCGGCGTGGTGCCGTTTGCCGGCGCGGCGGCGGTAGTGTTTGCCGGTGCTGTGGGCTTGGCCGCCGCGGGCGTTTCGAAAGCGCCGCCGACAATGCCGCCGCGAATGATCATCGGGGCCTGCTGGCGCCCGGACTTCGCGGGGATTGCCGCGACCTTTTCGTCGGTGACGGCGGGCACAGGCTCGCCAAGCGCTATCATCGACGGCGTCGAGGCCACAGACAGCTTGGTCGGTTCGATCGCATTCAGCCTGATAACCGAAGGCGTCGAGGTCGAGGGTGCCACCACGACGATTGACGAGGCATGTGCCGCGCCGTTCATCGCCAGAAGGCTGATACCGAAAGCTCCGAGCAAACGCATTACAAACTCCCAAGCCGCAACCGCATTGAACCCGCACCCTAGGGCCGTCCGATTGAAGCCGGCTTGCACGGGAACTTAACATTTTAGGGATTGATAAATCGCCAATGCCCGCACTTGCCCGATGCAAGCGGCCGTATTACGGGACCGGCATGTTCAGGACTGGTGGCGAATTTGGCTGAGATACTGGCGGTCGGCGAGGCTATGCAGCAGGCATTGGCGCTGCTCGAAGGGGGCGACGTCGTCGCCATCCCGACAGAGACGGTTTACGGCCTGGCCGGCGATGCCACCAATGGCATTGCCGTGGCGCGCATCTTCGAGGCCAAGGGCCGGCCGCGCTTCAACCCGCTGATCGCCCATGTCGCCGATCGCGCGATGGCGGACCGTATCGCCGGCTTCGATCCGCTCTCGGCAAAACTGGCCGAAGCCTTCTGGCCGGGTCCGCTGACGCTGGTGCTCCCGCAGCGCAGCGGCAACGGCATCCACCCGCTCGTCACTGCGGGGCTGGACACCATCGCGTTGCGCATGCCGCGCGGGTTTGGCGGCGAGCTGATTGCCCGGCTCGGCAGGCCGCTCGCAGCCCCGAGCGCCAATTCCTCCGGGAAAATCAGCGGCACGACAGCGCAGGCGGTCGCCGCCGATCTCGGCGACAGGATCAGGCTGGTCGTTGATGGCGGCGCGACGCCGGTCGGCCTGGAATCGACTATTCTCAAGGTCGAGAACGGCAAGTTGCGGCTGCTGCGGCCCGGCGGCATCGGCGCCGAGGAGATCGAGGCGGTGGCCGGTGCGAAGCTGTCGCGCGGCGCCAGCGGCATCGAGGCGCCGGGCATGCTTGCCTCGCATTACGCGCCGGGCGCCGCGATGCGGCTCAATGTCGGAAAAATTGCCGAAGGCGAGGCGTTGCTTGCGTTCGGCCGCAACCGCGCCGAGGGCTGGGAACGGGCCGTTGCGCTGCGCAATCTCTCTGAAAGGGGCGACCTGCGCGAAGCGGCAAGCAACCTCTTTGCCTATATGCAGGCGCTCGACCGTGTCGGCGCCGCGACCATCGCCGTCGAGCCGATCCCGTTCGAGGGCCTGGGCGAAGCCATCAACGACCGACTTGCCCGCGCCGCCGCGCCGCGTGACAAGACCGGCTGAGCGCCATAGGTTCAGTCTCATGAACGATCAGCCCTTGGACCTCGATCCCACCCTCATCGACCGCTTCGCGGCAATCGTCGGCGACAAATATGCGTTGCGCGAGCAGGCCGACATCGCGCCCTACATCACCGAGCGGCGCGGCCTTTGGCACGGCCGGACATCGCTGGTGCTGCGCCCCGGCAGCGTCGAGGAAGTGAGCCGCATCATGCGGCTGGCAACCTCGACCGGAACCCCGATCGTGCCGCAAAGCGGCAACACCGGGCTGGTCGGCGCCCAGGTGCCGGATAAATCCGGCCGCGACATCGTGGTCTCGCTGTCGCGACTGAACCGCATCCGCGAGATCGATGTCCTGTCGAACACGGTGACCGCAGAGGCCGGCGTCATCCTGCAGACGCTGCAGGAAGCGGCCGACGCCGCCGACCGGCTGTTTCCGCTCTCGCTCGCTGCCCAGGGCTCCTGCCAGATCGGCGGCAATCTCTCCTCCAATGCCGGCGGCACCGGCGTGCTTGCCTATGGCAATGCGCGCGAGCTCTGCCTCGGCGTCGAAGTGGTGCTGCCCACCGGCGAAGTGTTTGACGATTTGCGCAAGCTGAAGAAGGACAACACCGGCTACGATCTGAAGAACCTCTTCGTCGGTGCCGAAGGGACGCTCGGCATCATCACCGCCGCGGTGCTGAAATTGTTCCCGAAGCCGAAGGGCAGGGAGGTGGCCTTTGCCGGCCTGCCATCGTCGCCGAAGGATGCGCTTTCGCTGTTCACCCTGGCGCTCGACCGCGCCGGGGCATCGCTGACCGCTTTCGAGCTGATCGGCAAAAGGCCCTACGATTTCACGCTCAGGCACGGGCAAGGCATCACCCGGCCATTGGCCGACGACTGGCCGTGGTATGTGCTGATGCAGGTCTCTTCCGGCCGCTCCGAAGAGGACGGCAAGGCGCTGATCGAAGAAATCCTGGCCGAGGCTCTCGATCAGGGCATCGTCGGCGACGCGGTGGTATCGGCAAGCCTTGCCCAAGGCGACGCCTTCTGGAATTTCCGCGAGACGCTTCCCGAATGCCAGAAGCCCGAGGGCGCTTCGATCAAGCACGACATCTCGGTGCCGACCGCCTCGATCCCGGAGTTCATCGAAAAGGCGGCCGGCGTGGTGGAGGGGGTCTGCCCCGGCGCGCGCGTCGTCTGCTTCGGCCACATGGGCGACGGCAACCTGCACTACAACATCTCGCGCCCGGTGGACTGGCAGGACGAGCCGTTCCTCGAGCTCTATCACGCGATGAACAAGGCCGTGCACGATGTCGTGCGCTCCTTCCACGGCTCGATCTCGGCCGAGCACGGGATCGGCCAATTGAAGCGCGACGAGCTGATCGCCACGGCGCCGCCGATGGCGATCGAGCTGATGCGCCGCGTGAAGGCCGCCTTCGATCCGGCAGGCATCATGAATCCCGGTAAGGTTATCTGATCCTTCCTCGATCCGGCAGCCGGTCGCATTCCGATAACCATCGGCTCAGATCAGCAAAATTTAACCGACTTTCTTAAGCGCGCCGGTAAGAAGCGAGCGCTAATGTTTCTTCCCATAACGAGGCCGGAAAAACCGGCCCTGAGAGAACCGGAAAACGGCCCTCAGGACTAACAGGGAAGACATCGATGAACACTGGACTGAAGCCAGTCTGGGCCGGGCGCAACATGCGTCTCGACCCGTTTCGCCTGCCGCAGATGGTGAGCTATGCCACCCGCGACGACTATGGCGATGTGACCTTCACCATCGACCAGCGCGGCGCCGTCATCCGCCGCGTGCTGGAGATGAGCGGCGTGCCGGCGATCATCGCGCTGCCCGCCAAGGCGTTCCGCGGCGTCGCCGCGCGCGCCATGGAGGATCCGGACGGCAATGTCACCGTGACGCTCGAGCTCCTCCACAATGATCCGATGCTGTCGGTGCCGCTCCTGGTCGCCGACGACCTCGACGACGTCGCCGCCGACTGGCGCGCCTGGGCCGATGCCTATCGCCTGCCGATGCTGCTGATCGAGGCCGACGGCATTGCCCGCACCCTGGAAGAATCGCTCGGCGCCGCCATCAAGGCGCTGCCGCCGCAGGAGCGCCGCAAGGGCCGTGTTTCCACCACGCGCCGCCCGCGCTTCCTCGCCCGCCGCAAGGCCGGCAATCTGGGCCTGAGGCTGGTCATCGACGGCCAGGAGATTATCGCAAGGGAGTAGTGCAGCACTTTTTTCCTTCTCCCCTTGTGGGAGAAGGTGGATCGGCGCGCAGCGCCGAGACGGATGAGGGGTGTTCCAGCGGAGTGAGACGCTGGTGTCCTCTGGAGCACCCCTCATCCGTCGCCTTCGGCGACACCTTCCCCCACAAGGGGGGAAGGGGGAGCCCGCTACACCAGCGGCTTCAGCCAAATCCACACGGACCCGCCGATCAGGCCGAGGAAGATCAGCCAGCCGACCTGGTTGTTCGACTTGAACAGTTTGAGGCACTGGTCCGGATTGTTGATGTCGAGTCGGATGATCTGGCGCGCCATATGCGCGCCGGCGGCGATCAGCCCGGCCAGCGCCACGATCGGCACCTGGGCGGATGCAAAGGCGATGGCGAAGCAGACCAACGCGCCGCCATAGAGTCCAACCAGCCAGGTCTTGGTGTTGTCGCCGAACAGCCGCGCCGTCGAGCGCACACCGACGATAGCGTCGTCTTCCTTGTCCTGATGCGCGTAGATCGTATCGTAGCCGATCACCCACAGGATCGAGCCGATATAGAGCATGATCGCCGGATCATCGAGATCGCCGAATTCGACCGCCCAGCCCATCAGCGCGCCCCAGGAGAAGGCGAGCCCCAGCACCAATTGCGGCCAGTTGGTGATGCGCTTCATGAAGGGATAGACGGCGACGATCGCCAGCGAGGCGATGCCGAGCGGAATGGCGAAGCCGTTGAACTGCAACAGCACGGCCAAGCCCACCAGCGCCTGGATGATGACGAAAGCCCAGGCCTGGCGGCGTGTCACCTTGCCGGCGGGCAGCGGCCGCGAGCGCGTGCGCTCGACCTGGTTGTCGATGTCCTGGTCGGCGAGATCGTTATAGGTGCAGCCGGCGCCGCGCATGGCGACAGCGCCGATGAAGAACAGCAATAGATACCAAGGCGTCGGCAGCAGCGTCAGCAGCGGGTCGGTCGGGCGCGGATAGGCACCCGCGGCAAGCGCTGCCGACCACCAGCAGGGCCATAAAAGCAGCTGCCAGCCGATCGGCCTGTCCCAGCGCGCAAGCTGCGCATAGGGCCAGAGCCAGCGCGGCAGCACGCGGTAGACCCAATGGCCGCTCGGCGCGTCGGCGACACGGCCCTGGATCGCTTTCGACTGGACGGTTTCCATCACCCTGGAGTGGCAGCAGCTAAGGGCGTCGTCAAGCGGCCGCGTTGTCGCTCAAGCGCTGAAAACCTAGGCAGTGACAACATCGTGACCGGCAAACCATGCCTTGGCGACGTCGATGAAGGCGACCGCTGCCTTCGACAGGCGCTGGCGCGTGTCGTGGGTCAGGATGATGCGCTGCATGGGCAGCGGATCGGAGAGCGGCTTGCAGACCAGCGGCAGGCCGTCATAGCTGCGGTCGCCATAGGGCCTCGTATAGCTGACCGCGACGCCGAAGCCGTTGGCCACCATGGAGCGCTGCAGCTCGAACGAGCTGGTCGTCGCCCGGGCGACCGGTGAGAGGCCGCGGCTGAGGAAAAGGTCCAGCATGTGCTGCCAGCTATGCGGCTGGTCGGTGGTGATCAGCGGATGCATGGCGAGTTCGGCCAGGCTGACGGCGTGCTTGTCCGCCAGCACATGGCCGGCCGACAAAAGCGCGTGCGGCCGCAATTCATGCAGCAGAATACGCTTGAAATGGCCTGGAAGGCCGAGATCGTAGGTGAGGCCGAGATCGACGGCGCTGTCGGCCAGGCGCCGTCCCAGCGTGTCGAAGGTCTCGTCGCCGATGACGACGGTGACAGCCGGGCAGCGCTCGGCGAAGGCCCGCATCAGCGCCGGCGCGAAATAGGGCGCCAGATCCTCGAAGCAGCCGAGCACCAGTTCGCCGCCGACATCGGCGTTGCGCGAACCGAGCGCCGCCAGTTCGTCCGCCTCGCCCAACACCTGCCTTGCCTTGGCCACAGCCCTGCGGCCGAAGGATGTCAGCGAAACGCCGCTGCCGCGCTGCCGCACGAACAGTTTCTGGCCAAGCGCATCCTCGACATTGTCGATCGCGACCGAGATGGACGGCTGCGACACGTTCAGCGCCTGGGCTGCCGCGGTCACGCTGCCATAGCGGGCCACGGCAACGACATAGCGCAATTGCGCGAGGGTCAGTCTCATAGGGTATAACTATAAACCAGATGGCAAGTTATTATTTTACCCGATGTCGGGCGCTTGCGATAGTCGCTTGCCAACTCAAGGAGAGCACGCAATGGCCAGCCCGAAGATCGATGCCTCGACGATTGCCGATTATCAGCGCGACGGCGCGGTCTGCATTCGCGGCGCCTTCAAGGACTGGGTCGATGTCATCGCCGACGGCATCGAGCGTAATATGCGCAACCGCAGCGCCGCCGCCTCCGACATCGCCGGCGGCCAGGGCAGTTTCTTCGACGATTACTGCAACTGGGAGCGCATCCCGGAATTCGTCAGGATCGTGCGCGAGTCGCCGGCCGCCGAGCTCGCAGCCGCGGTCATGCAGTCGCGCAGCGCCCAGTTCTTCCACGACCACGTCCTCGTCAAGGAGCCCGGCACGCAGAAGCCGACGCCGTGGCACCAGGACATTCCCTACTACTTCGTCGACGGCAGCCAGACGGTCAGCTTCTGGATCCCGATCGATCCGGTGAAGGAAGCGACGCTAAGGCTGATCGCCGGCTCGCACAAATGGGAAAAGATGGTGCTGCCGGTGCGATGGCTGAACGACGACAACTTCTACGCCGGCGAGGGCGACTACCTGCCTGTGCCCGACCCCGACAACGACCCGTCGATGAAGGTGCTCGAATGGGAGATGGAACCGGGCGACGCCATCCTGTTCGACTTCCGCACCGCGCACGGTGCGCGCGGCAACCTGACGGCGGCGCGGCGCCGGGCGCTGTCGCTGCGCTGGGTCGGCGACGACGCACATTATGTCGAACGTCCCGGCCGCACCTCGCCGCCCTATCCGGGTCACGACATGAAGCCCGGCCAGAAACTGCGCGAGGACTGGTTCCCCGTCATTTTCCAGAGCTGAGGCATTTTTTCAGACCAAGTTGGGGACACAGCAATTTCTGATGGGTCGGCTATATTTGCGCCGGCAATCGCATGGTGGGGTTGGCCGAACCGGCCCGCCCTCGTCATCCACGGGCGGAGCAAGGAGCGTAGCGACGCGCGCAGACCCGAGGATCCATCCCGTGATGCTGAG
Source organism: Mesorhizobium sp. Ca11 (assembly GCF_020165275.1). NCBI lineage: Bacteria > Pseudomonadati > Pseudomonadota > Alphaproteobacteria > Hyphomicrobiales > Phyllobacteriaceae > Mesorhizobium > Mesorhizobium sp. Ca11. Next base: position 296,433 of record NZ_JAIUHU010000002.1, read on the forward strand.
GCGTTGCAGGGGTGCAGAATTCTGCTCCGTCGCGGCCCTCGATCAATGTCACGGCATGGATCCTAGGGTCTCCGCGACGGAGCTGCGCTCCTGCTTCGCCCTAGGATGACGACGTTGATGAAACTTCAGCCAATCACCAACGCTTGCGCCGATTTCACGGAAATGAACGGCCAACATCTTGCTCGCCGATAAACGGCAACCTCCCAAATCCCTGTACCGGGGACTGGCCGGCGGCGGGACTTGTCTCATCGGCCTTGATGAGGCCCACGTTCCCGTGCGCAATTGCCGCCAAAATGCCGAGACGCCTTGACCCGTCGCCCGCGGACCAATAGCGGGTTCAGGGAGACGATCAGCAAGAGGTGGCCATGAACGTTCTTCTTCTCGGTTCGGGCGGCCGCGAACATGCGCTTGCCTGGAAGCTCTCCGCCTCGCCGCTGTTGACGAAGCTCTACGCCTCGCCCGGCAATCCGGGCATCGGCCGCATCGCCGAACCGGTGAAGCTCGACGTTGCCGACCATTCCACCGTGGCCGCCTTCTGCCAGGAAAAGAAGATCGATCTGGTCGTGGTCGGTCCGGAAGGCCCGCTGGTCGCCGGCATTGCCGATGATCTGCGCGCCTGGGGCATCCGCGTCTTTGGCCCCTCCAGGGCGGCGGCGCGGCTTGAGGGCTCGAAGGGCTTCACCAAGGACCTTTGCGCCAAGTTCAACATTCCGACCGCCGCCTATGGCCGTTTCAGCGACCTCGCCTCGGCGAAAGCCTATGTCGAGAAGACCGGGGCGCCGATCGTCATCAAGGCCGACGGGCTTGCCGCGGGCAAGGGCGTCACCATAGCCATGACACTGGACGAGGCGAACGCCGCGCTCGAAGCCTGCTTCGACGGCGCCTTCGGCGCGGCCGGCGCCGAGGTCGTGGTCGAGGAATATCTGAGCGGCGAGGAGGCAAGCTTCTTCTGCCTGTGCGACGGCGCCACCGCGCTCCCCTTCGGCACCGCGCAGGACCACAAGCGCGTCGGCGACGGCGATACCGGACCGAACACCGGCGGCATGGGCGCCTATTCGCCGGCGCCGGTGATGACGCCGGAAATGACCGAGCGCACCATGCGCGAGATCGTCGAGCCGACCATGCGCGGCATGGCCAATCTCGGCGCGCCCTTCGCCGGCATCCTCTTCGCCGGCCTGATGATCACCGACCAGGGCCCCAAGCTGATCGAATACAACACCCGCTTCGGCGATCCCGAATGCCAGGTGCTGATGATGCGGCTGAAGGACGATTTGCTCGTCCTGCTCAACGCCGCCGTCGACGGCCAGCTCGCGCATATGTCGGTCCGCTGGAGCGACGAGACGGCGTTGACCGTGGTGATGGCGGCCAGGGGTTATCCCGGCGCGCCGGAAAAGGGTTCCGTCATCCGCGGTCTCGACGAGGCGGAAGCCGAAGGCGTCCAGGTCTTCCATGCCGGCACCGCCATCAATGGCGGTGCGCTGGTCGCCAATGGCGGCCGCGTGCTCAACGTCACCGCGCTCGGCAAGACCGTCGGCGAGGCGCAGGCCAAGGCGTATGCGGCGATCGACCAGATCGACTGGCCGCAAGGCTTTTACCGCCACGACATCGGCTGGCGCGCCGTCGAGCGCGAGAAGGCCGGGGCGTAATCCCGGAATTCAGGCGGCCGCGCTCTTGCGCCGGCCTCGCGCCCAGGCCGGCAGCCAGTCGCCGTGAGCGGCAAGCAGGTCGTCGACCAAGGACCAGATCTGATCGAGGTCGAGCTCGGCCGCCGTATGCGGGTCCATCATCGCCGCATGGTAGATGTGCTCGCGGTTCTCGCTCATCAGCGCCCGCACCGTCAGCTCCTGCACATTGATGTTGGTGCGGATCAGCGCCGTGAGCTGCGGCGGCAGATCGCCGATGTAGGTCGGCTGGATGCCGGAGGCATCGACCAGGCACGGCACTTCCGCCGCGCAGTCGAAAGGCAGCGAGGTGATGCAGCCATTGTTGCGCACATTGCCGTAGATCACCGACGGCTCGCCGGTCCAGACCGAATTCATGATCGAGGAAGCGTATTCCCTGGACTGCTCGACCTCGATCCGCTCGGCCGAGCGGTAGGCCTCCGCCTGGCCTTTCCAGCGCTCGATCTGCTCGATGCAGCGTTTCGGATATTCGTCGAGCGGAATGCCGTATTTCTCGATCAGGTCGGGTCGGCCGTCCTTGATGAAATAGGGCGTGTATTCGGCGAAATGCTCCGAGCTTTCGGTGACGAAATAGCCGAGCCTGGTCAGCATCTCGTAGCGCACCTTGTTCGGGCAGCGCGGGTTCCAGCCGGGTTTTGGCGCACGACCCTCGCGATAGGCGCGCACAAGGTCGGGATAGAGGTCGCGGTAGGTGCCGTCCGGCTGGCGATGCTCGAACTTGAGATAAAAGGCCATGTGGTTGATGCCGGCCGAGCGGTAGCGGATCTCCTCATAGGGAAGGTCGAGATCGTGCGCCAGTTCCATCGCCGTGCCCTGCACCGAGTGGCAGAGCCCGACCTGCTTGATCGTGGGATATTTCTCGGCGATCGCCCAGGTGTTGATCGCCATCGGGTTGACATATTGCAGCATGATCGCCTCTGGGCAGACCGCGAGCATGTCCTCGCAGATCTTCCACAGATGCGGCACGGTCCTGAGGCCCCGCATGATGCCGCCGACGCCGAGCGTGTCGGCGATGGTCTGGCGCAGGCCGTATTTCTTCGGCACCTCGAAGTCGGTGACGGTGCAAGGCTCGTAGCCGCCGATCTGGAAGGCGACGACGACGAAGTCGGCGCCGGAAAGCGCCTTGCGCTGGTCGGAATAGGTCTCGGCCTTCGCCTTGACGCCGAGCGTCGCGATCAGTTTGTTGACGACGACGGCGCTTTCTTCCAGCCGCTGCGGGTTGATGTCCATCAATGCGATGGTTGCGCCCGACAGCGCCGGCCGCTGCAGCACGTCGCCGACGATGTTCTTCATGAACACCGTCGAGCCTGCACCGATGAATGTGATCCTGGGATTTCTTGCCACTGTAAAAACCTCCGGCACTTCTAAGCCACGTCGAAAGCGGCCCTGACGAGCCGTTCGGTGTAGGCGGTCTTGGGATTGGAAAGGACCTCGTCGACGGGTCCCTGCTCGACGATCTTGCCGTGCTGCATGACGATGACGCGGTGGCAGAGCGCCCGCACCACCTTGAGGTCGTGCGAGATGAACAGATAGCTCAGGCCGCGCTCGTCCTGCAGCTTGCGCAACAGGTCTATGATCTGCGCCTGCACCGAAAGGTCGAGCGCCGAAGTCGGCTCGTCGAGCAGGATGAATTCGGGCTCCAGCGCGATGGCGCGCGCGATCGCGATGCGCTGTCGCTGGCCGCCGGAGAACTCGTGCGGGAAGCGCGACAGAATGTTGCCGGGCATGCCGGCGCTGACCAGCGCCTCGCGCACCCGCTCGTTCCGCTCGCGCCGCGTCGCTCCCAGCCTGTTGACGACCAGGCCTTCCTCGATGATCTGGCCGATCGTCATGCGCGGGTTGAGCGAGGAGAACGGATCCTGGAAAACGACCTGCATGCGCGAGCGCAGCGGCCGCATCTCGGTGCGCGACAGCTTCTCGATCGGCTGGCCGTCGAAGCGGATCTCGCCGCGCTTGGCGTCAGCCAGCCTGATCAGTGCCTGGCCGAAGCTGGTCTTGCCGGAGCCGGATTCGCCGACCAGTCCCAGCGTCTCGTGACGGCAAAGCTTCAGGTCAAGATCATCGACCGCGACCAGCTCGCGCCAGTCCGGCTTGAGGAACGAGCCGTGGCGCAGCATGAAGCAGACGCGCACGCCGTTCGCCTCGAGGATGGTGCCGCTGCCCTCCGGCAGTGGCTGCGGGCGGCCGCGCGGCTCCGAGGCGAGCAGCCGCTGCGTGTAAGGGTGCCGCGGCTCGGCGAACAGCCGCTCGGTGACGTTGTGCTCGCGCATTTCCCCATGCTGCATGACATAGACATAGTCGGAGAACTTGCGCACCACGGTGAGATCGTGGGTGATCAGGATCACCGCCATCCGCAGTTCCTTCTGCAGGTTGCGGATCAGGTTCAGGATCTGCGCCTGCACCGTGACGTCGAGCGCCGTGGTCGGCTCATCGGCGATCAGAACGTCGGGCTCGTTGGCCAAGGCCATGGCGATCATCACCCGCTGCCGCTGACCGCCCGACAGCTGATGCGGATACTGCTTGAGCCTTGCTTCCGGCTCGGGGATCTGGACATGCCGTAGAAGCTCGAGCGCGCGCGCCCAGGCTTGCCTGCGGCCCACATTGCGGTGCACCCTGATCGCTTCGACGATCTGGCTGCCCACCGTGTAGATCGGGTTGAGCGAGCTCATCGGCTCCTGGAAGATCATCGAGATGCGGTTGCCGCGCAGCTTGCGCCGGGCGCTCTCGGGGAATTTTAGGATGTTCTGCCCGAGATATTCGACGCTCGATCGCGGCGAGACGGTTGCCCGCCTGGACAACAGCCCCATGACGGTGCGCGCCGTCACCGACTTGCCAGAGCCGGACTCACCCACGATCGCGATCGTCTCGCCGCGATAGATCTGGAAGGAGACGTCCTTGACCGCCTCGACGGTGCCGTGCTCGACCTTGAACGCGACCTCGATGTTGCGGGCGTCGATGACGGGTTGGTCATGGCGTCCGCCATGGTCGAACCGGACGGCCGGCGCGAGGGAGTCTGCGAGCGCGATCGTCGTCATCCGGCCACCTCAATAAGGATCGACGGCATCGCGCAGGCCGTCGCCCAGCGCGTTGAAGGCAAAGACGGTGATCAGCACGAAGCCGACCGGCGACAGGATCCACGGATAGGTGCCGATGACCGAATAGGTCGCGGTGTCCTGCAGCATCAGGCCCCAAGAGATCAGCGGCGGCTTCACCGCGAAGCCGAGGAAACCGAGGAAGGATTCGAGCAGCACCACAGTCGGGATCGCCAGCGTCACGGCGACGATCACATGGCTCATCACGTTGGGGAAGATGTGCTGCATGATGATGCGCCGGTCGGTGGCACCGACCGCCATGGCGGCGCGCACATAGTCGATCCGCGCCAGCGCCAGCGTCTTGCCGCGCACCTCGCGCGACATCTGTGCCCAGCCCAGCGCCGACATGACGATGATGACGAAGGCGAGAAAGACATTGGTCGGCGCGGTGACCGGGATCAGCGTCGTCAGCGCCAGATAAAGCGGCAATTGCGGGAAGGCGAGCACAAGCTCGACGAAGCGCTGCATCCAGACATCGAACTTGCCGCCGAAATAGCCGGAGATCATGCCGACGCTGGTGCCGATGACCGTGATGATGAAGACCACCGTCAGCGCGATCATCAGCGACACGCGCGAGCCGTGGATGGCGCGCGACAGCACATCGCGGCCGAACTTGTCGGTGCCGAGGAAATGCACCGGCTGGCCGTCCATCGAGGCGAAGAAATGCCGGTTCGCCGGAATGAGACCGAGAAGCTTGTAGGGCGCGCCTTCGACGAAGAAGCCGAGCAGCCTTGGATGGTCGTAGTCGGGGCCGACGATCGGCTGGAAGGTGACCGGATCGAGATCGGCCGAATCGGCCAGCGCATAGACCCGCGGCCGCGCGACGAAATTGCCGTCCTTGTCGTGGAAGGCGGGCAGTTGCGGCGGCGCGAAGGCGACGTCGGTCGCCTTGGGGTCCATCGGCGCCAGGAATTCGGCGAACACCGCCATGACAAGCAAGAGCGCGACCAGGCAAAGCCCGGCCATGCCGGTCCACGAACGCTTCAGCCGGCGCCAGACAAGCGCGATGTAGCTCTCATTGCCATGCGCGGCTTCGGCCACCGGGACGCTTTCGGCCGGCAAGGGCGTAAGGGATGGGGGCGGGGGTAAGGGATCGCGGGCCAGCATTTAGCGCTCCCCGAACTGGCGGATGCGCGGGTCGAGCAGGACCAGCAGCATGTCGGCGATGATGTTGCCGACGATCAGCGTCGCCGACAGCACCATCATGAAGGTCGCCGTGACATAGACGTCGCCGACCGCCATCGAGCCGACGATCGCCGGGCCGACAGTGGGCAGCGCGAAGATGATTGCCGTCTCGATCTCGCCGGTGAGCATATAGGGCAGCACCACGCCCTGATACATCACCAGCGGATGCAGCGCGTTGGGCACGGCATGCCGCATGACGACGGCGCCGCCGGTCAGGCCCTTGGCCTTGGCCGTCTCGACATATTGCGCGTTGAGCGTGTCGAGCAGATTGCCGCGCATGACGCGCATATTGTAGGCGAGGCCGCCGAAGGTCGCGATCGCCACAACCGGCCAGACATGTTTGACCAGGTCGACGAACTTCGCCCACGACCAGGGCGCGCCGCCATATTGCGGCGAGAAGAACGAGCCGATCTCGGAGACGTTGAACTGGAAGACCAAGAGGTAGACGATGATCAGCGCCATCAGGAAGCGCGGCACCGTCATGCCGAGGAACGAGATCGCCGAAAGTGTCGAATCGATCCAGCTGTACTGACGCGTCGCCGCCCATATGCCGAAGGTGATGCCGAGCACCGAGGCGAGCAGATGGCAGACCAGCGCCAGAAGCAAGGTGCGCGGCAGGCGCTCGCCCACCACATCGGCCACGGGCTTGTTGTAGTAGAGGCTGTAGCCGAAATCGCCGCGGGTGATGATGCCGCCGATCCAGTTGAGATACTGGATGGGCAGCGGCTTATCGAGGCCATGCTCGACGCGGTAGGCCTGGGCTTGCGCTTCAGCCTCGGCGTAGGAAGCGCCACCCTGGTTGATCAGCTGCGAGCGGATGTAATCCGCATAGTCGCCGGGCGGCGCCTGGATGATGGCGAAGGTGACGAGGCTCAAGATGGCGAGGACGGGAAGCGCCGACGCTATGCGCATAAGCAGGAATCGCAGCATGGGCGGTCAGCTTCCTTTCTGGCCGGTCGCTCCCTGAGGTGCGTTCGGAGGTTTCGTTGTCCGGCCGCGCCGCGGCGCGGCCGGACGTCTTTTCGTCAGGGGAGGTAAACCTTACATCGGACCCTTGTCACCCGGTTTGCCGGGAAGCTCCTCCGGATACAGTTCGTGCTTCGCCTGCTTGTCGGCGGCGACGAAGACACGTTCGCGGATGATCGAATCCTCGGCCCAGTTGAACATGTAGATCGGCGTGCCTTGCGGAATGTTCGAGAAGCGCTTGTTGATGATGAGCGCGCCCGGATACTCGGTCAGCCCGACATTGTAGACATGCTCGGTCGATATCTTCTGGAACTTTCGCATCAGGTCGGCACGCTGATCGTTGTCCTGCGTCGTCACGAACTTGTTGACGATGTCCACGAGGTCCTTCTCGAAGGGCATCAGGTCGACTTCGCCGCTTTCCGGCGCGCGGTGATTCCAGCTGGTCTTCGGGCCGACGGGAGCAAGTTGCTCGGTGTTTTGCACCACCGAGGTGAGCTCGGTCTCGTTGCGCCGGATCAGCCAATCGAAACGGCCGGAATATTGGATGGCGTCGCGCTGCGTTCCGTTGACCCCGTTGAGGACGACCCTCAGTCCGAGCTTTTCCATCTGCGCGACGACGCCTTCGGCGAGGCTCTTGTCGGTGGTGTAGTCGTTGTTGACCAGCATCACGATCTCGACATTCTTGCCGCCGGCGGTGCCGGCCGGGAAGTTCACGATGCCGTCGCCATCGGTGTCCTTCAGCCCGGCCTTGGCAAGCTCGGCCTTGGCGCCTTTGAGATCGAACGGATAGTAGACGGTCGACTTGCGGTCATAGAAGCTGGTGCCCGACGAGAAGCCGCCCGGATAGATGGCGGTAAACGGACCCTTGACCAGCGAGTCGCCCAGCGCCTTGCGGTCGAGCGCCATGGTCACCGCCTTGCGGAAGTCCTCGTTGCGGTTCAATTCGCGCAGCGCCTGGCCGCGTTCGTCCGGGTTGCCCCAGCCATTGGCGGAGAAATTCATGCGCAGATTGTAGCCGATGAGGCGCGGGCCGAAGGCAAGCCGGGCCGGCGCGTTCGGGTCGGCCGCGCGCTTCAGCGAGGCGACGAAATTCTCGGGCTGCTCAAGGTTCGAGAAGTCGCCGGAGCCCGCCACCGCCTGGACGTCGCGGTCGGCCCAGGTCGACAGCTTGTATTGCAGCTCGTTGAGATAGGGCAGCTGGTTGCCCTTTTCGTCGACCTTCCAATAGTAGGGGTTGCGCCGCAAGACGATGATATCGTCCGGCCGGTATTCGACCGGCACCCAGGCGCCCATCACCGGCATGTTCATATAATCCGGCGGGAAGGCGTTCTTGAACTGGTCGTAGGTATTCTTCGAATATTTCGGATGCTGCGGCTTCAGGATGTGCGAAGGGCCGGGACAGAAGGTGCCGTAGGCCATCGCATAGAGATATTGCCGCGGGAACGCCTCCTTGAAGGTCCACTCGACGGTGTAGTCGTCGACCTTCTTCAGCGTCGTGCCGACGCCGAAGGTTTCGGGCGTGGCGCCGTTCAGCGGCGAGACGTTGGGATCGACGACCTCGTCATCCCAGTAGAACATAACATCGTGGGCGTTGAAGGGCGCGCCGTCCGACCATTTGGCGCCTTCGATCAGATGCATGGTGAGCTTGTGGCCGTCACTCGACCAGTCCCAGCTCTTGGCAAGGTTCGGAAGCGGCTCGGTGTCCTTGGCCTCGACCTGGAACAGCGGCGCCGTGCGCGTCAGGCATTCGGACAAGCCGATATCGATGCCGCCCCAGCCTTGCGTCTGGCCGGCGCCGTAGTTCCAGCCTTCCGGCCTGCCGCCGATGACATGGCGCATCGTGTCGCCATAGACTCCGATGCCGTCGGGCATGTTGCCGGTCTTGAAGACCAGCGGCTCCTTGGGCAGTCTGTCCTTGACCGGCGGCAACTTGCCGGTCTTGACGTATTTCTCCGTCACCCAGTCCGGCTCGTGATATTCGGGCAGCGCCTTGAACTCCAGGATGGAGTCGCGCGCCATATAGTGGATCTTGCCTTCGGCCGGGAATGTCGCCGGCTGCGGCGGCACTGTCGGTTCGGACGCGAAAGCGTTGAGTGCGTGGACTGAAACGCTGAGCATCAGCCCGGCGGCGATGCCAACTCTATGCAGGTTCCTCATAGTCTCCTCCCAGATGTTTGGATGTCTGCTGTTGCCCGCCTCTTGTTCGGGACGGCTCATTCCGACGGGACCTGCCTCCTGCAGGTCCGGCTGCTTGTCCCAGTCTCAGCCGGCCTGTTTCAGCGCCGCCTTCTCGGCGCGCAATTCCTCGATCGAGCGCACGCTGCGCCGCGCCGCGCCCGCCCATTCACGCGTCTTGACCTTGGATTTCGAAAGCCGCTCCTTTGCCGCCGGAACGGCATGCGCATATTGCGGCAGCCATTGAGCCTGCGCGACGACCATCTCGTCCACCATCTGCCAGACCTCTTCCGGCGTCGATACGGCTCCGACCAGCGGATCGTGCAGCACGGCGAGCTTCAGCAGGTCGATGTCGCCGGCGACCGCGGCATGCACCGACATGCGCTGGACGTTGATCGAAGCCATGCAGGTGGCCGCGCAGGCTTCCGGCAGGGCGATGCCGGCGGCCATGTTGATGCCGAAGCGGTCGACGAAGCCGGGCGATTCGATGATGGCGTCCTGCGGCAGGTTGGTGATCACGCCGTTGTTCTTGACGTTGAAATGGCCGCGATAGACGCGATTGGTCTCCAGCGCCTCGAGAATGTGGCTGGCGTGTTCGTTCGAGCGTTTTGCCGGGTCGATCGGTTTCGAGGCCGCTTCGAGAAATTGCGGATATTCCGTCTCGAACCAGTTGCGGGTTTCGGTCGAGTAGCGCAGGTAGCCGCCCGTCTCGCCATGGATCCAGTCCGACATGTCGATCCAGCGCGCGATCTCGTCGGGACGCTTGCGATACCAGGGCAGATATTCCGACAGGTGGCCGTTGCTTTCGGTCGAATAGACCCCAAAACGCTTCAGCACGTCGATGCGCAGCTTTTCCTGCTTCGAATAGACCGGATGCGCCTCGAAGGCGGAGATCAATTCGTCCTTGCCGACCGGCCGGCCGTTCAGCTTGAGCTCGATGAACCAGGTCTGGTGGTTGATGCCGGAGCAGACATAGTCGAGCTCCTTGGGCGACTTCGCGCCGAGCGCCTGGGCAATCTGCTCGGCGCCATGCTGAACGCCGTGGCAGAGGCCGACCGTGTCGACCTTGCCGTATTCGATCGCGGCCCAGGTGTTCATCGCCATCGGGTTGGCGTAGTTGAGGAACTTAGCGCCGGTGGCGGCGACCTCCCTTATATCCTTGCAGAAGTCGAGGATCACCGGAATGTTGCGCTGGCCGTAGAGGATGCCGCCGGCGCAGATCGTGTCGCCGACGCATTGGTCGATGCCGTATTTCAGCGGGATGCGGATGTCGTCGGCATAGGCTTCGAGCCCGCCGACGCGCACGCAGCTGATGATATAGCGCGCGCCCTCCAGCGCCTCGCGGCGGTTGGTGGTCGCCGTCACCTTGGTCGGCAACTTGTTCGCCTCGACGATCCTGTCGAGGATCGCCTTGATCATCGCCAGATTGTGCTCGCTGACATCGGTCAGCGCGAATTCGATATCCTTGAACTCCGGCACGCATAGGATGTCGGTGAACAGCTTCTTGGTGAATCCGACGCTGCCGGCGCCGATAATAGCGATTTTGAAACTCATCACCTTCACCTCGATCCAATCGAATGCTAGGCAAGGAGCAAAGGAGAGAACATGGCCGCGCGCAGCAGCGCGCATGCCATCCAAAGCCGGAAATCCGGCTCTTTCTCCTCCCGCCCGCTCCTCGACCGCGGGTCTTTCGCGTTCTTGAGGGCCGGATTATGCGCTTATTCGCCGATGGGGCCAGAGAAGGATTATGCTTTCGAGGGTAATTTTGTGCTGCGGGACTTGATCGCCAACGGAAAGCTGATGCGGACGATCTCGCTGCCGCGTGGCCGCCAGCGCCTGCATGCCATGCCGACCAGCACGGGCTATGAACTGCGCGAGGACGAGGCATATGACTGGGACGGCAGGAAGCGCGGCCAGACCCCGTTCACCGTGCTCCAGCATACGATCAGCGGCACCGGTCAATTGCGCTACGAGAGCCGCAATTACCGCCTGCAGGCGAACGACACGCTGCTGGTTCTGGTGCCGCACAATCATCGCTACTGGTTGGCCAAGGGCGACCGCTGGGAATATTTCTGGATCTCGATGAACGGCGAGGAGGCGCTGCGCATCCACAAGTCCATTCTCAGCGTCTCGGGCCCGGTGTTGCGGCTGCAGCCGGCCACCATCGATCACCTTGCCGATTGCAGCCTGCGGCTGATCAAGGGCGCCGCTTCGCCAGGCGCGGCCTCGGCGATCGCCTACGAGGCGGCAATGGCGCTTTATGATGACGTCTTCGGCTCGCACGCCTTCGCCGAGAAGCAAAGCGCCATGCAACCGGTCATCGACCACATCAACGCTAATCTCGACAAGCCGCTGCCGGTGGCGGAGCTGGTTCAGATCAGTGGCTTGAGCCGCGCCCATTTCTCGCGCTGCTTCGCCGAGAGCGAAGGATTGCCGCCGGCCGAATTCGTGCTGCAGCAGCGCCTGCAACGCGCGGCGAAACTCCTGACCAAGGCCGATTTCCTGCCGGTCAAGGAAGTCGCGGTGCTGTGCGGCTTCGAGGACGCGAACTACTTCTCCAAGGTCTTTCGCCGCTGTTACGGCATCAATCCGACGCAGTTTCGCACCACCGGCATGTATGCCAGCCTGGGCAGCCATCGTTGATGTCCTCGGCTCCTGGAAGAAGTCGGCTCTTGGAAGAAGTCAGCGCTTGGCGCTGTCGAGCGCCGTTGAGGCGGTGCTGACCGGATCGGCGGCAGCGGCGAAGGCCGCGTCGATCTGCTCGGGCGTGCGCTGTCCGGAGCGTTTCCAGGCGACATATTGCGCGATGCCGAAGCCGGCGCGCCGCGGCACCGTCTTCACCACCGGCATGCGGAATCCGTCGCGGAATGTCTCCCAGCGCGCACCGAGCACCGCCACCATCTCCTCGAAGGTCGGCGGCGCCGCCACGTCGGCATAGGTGATCGTCACCTTGCCGGCGAGCGCCGCTTCGCGCGAGAGCGGCACCGGGATCGAGGCGAGGTAGTCGGCCGGCACGTCGAGCAGGCCGCCAAAAGCCCATTGCCGGCGCAGCTCGTCAGCGCTCATCGGCGCGACGCTGACGTCGATGTCGTTGGGCGTGCCGGGCACGCGGTAGGGGCAACGGAAGCGGCCGCAATTGGTGTGCGCGGAGAATTGCCAGAGCGCATAGCCCTGCCAGTTGCCCATCGGGAAATGCACGTCGATATCCGGCTTGTAGCGCGCATACCAGAGCGGCAGCCGCGACAGGAGCCGATATTGGTAGCGGTTGTCGGCGATATACTGGGCGGTCTTGCCGTTGACATAGAGCACCGGGAAGCGGCCGAGGCGGCGATGCACCTGGCGCACGAATTCTTCCGCGTCCTCCAGCGACATCCATTGCGTTGCATCGATGCCTTCGATGTCGAGGGCCATCAGCTCGTCCGGCGCGGGCTCGGCGAAATCGATGAAATTATTGGCCTGCTCGACCGGGTTGCCGGGCCGCGCCAGGTGATAGGCGCCCCATTTCAGGCCAAGCGCCTTGGCCACCACCTTGCGCGTCTGGAACAATTCGCGTGTCACCGCATAGCGCTTCCACTGCGCCTTGCAGAGTTTGACGTCGGCTTCGGCGCCGAAGCAGAAATAGGGTGGCGGCAGCCCGTCGGACGCCTTGTTGATGAAGCCGGCGACACGCTTGTCGGTGACGAGCTGCTGCCAGTCGATCGAATTGTATTCATAGGCGTCGATGACCAGCGGCCGGTCGGCATTCTTCCACGGCTCGGAGAAATCCGAGGCCTTTGCCGCCGTGCCCAGCGCAATCGCTGCCGCGAGAAGCGCCAGGCGGCGAAGAGGGCGCGCCGGCTTTTTCAATCAGGGTGTCCCCACTGACCAGAGAACGATCCTGAACCGCTATGGTTAAGGAAGTGCTTTCAAAACATCGGCTGCTTCGACCCGCTCCGAAACGTCAAAAAAGTATCGGTCGGGTGGACAAGCCGTGGTGGCAGGCGTTTCAATTGCCGCCTAAGCTTCAATCACGGCGGCCAGTGGGAATACACAGGCCTGCCTGACGAAGCGCAGCAACCGGTCCCAAGACCGGACCCGCGCGGGGAGGAAATGAAGATGAATCCGGACCTGGAAGTCGTCCAGATCAGACAGGGAGAGTCGTTCAAGGCCTGGGCCCACGGCTATCCTTTCCGTACCGTGCGCTGGCACTTCCATCCCGAATACGAGCTGCATCTGGTCGTCGCCACCACCGGCCGCTATTTCGTCGGCGACTTCATCGGCGAGTTCGAGCCGGGCAATCTGGTGCTCACCGGGCCCAATTTGCCGCACAACTGGGTCAGCGACGTGCCGCCGGGCGAAACCGTGCCGCTGCGCGGCCGTGTGGTCCAGTTCTCGGAAGAATTCATCGCCGGCGCCTCCGCCGCCTTGCCCGAACTTGCCGCCTGCGCCGGCATCCTCGAAACCAGCCGCCGCGGCGCGCTGTTCTCGCCGGCGACGGCTGAGCTCGTGGCGCCCCTGCTGGCGGAACTGACCGAGGCGCAGGGCGTGCGCCGCCTGTCGCTGTTCATGGCCGTGCTCGATATATTGAACCGCGCCGGCGACGTCCGCACTTTGGCTAGCGCCGGCTATCTCCCCGATCCCTCCGGCTTCATGTCGGCCGGCATCAATCAGGCGCTCGCCTATATCAACTGCCACCTGACCGAGCCTTTCAGCGAAGGGACGCTTGCCGAGATCGCCGGGCGCAGCCCGAGCGCCTTCTCGCGCAGCTTCCGCCGCCACACCGGAATGGCACTGGTGCAGTATGTCAACCGCCTGCGCATCAACCTCGCCTGCCAGCTGCTGATGAGCGAGGACCAGATGTCGATCACCGAAATCTGCTACGCCGCCGGCTACAACAACATCTCGAATTTCAACCGTCAGTTCCTGGCGCAGAAAGGCATGTCGCCTTCGCGCTTCAGGGCCTTGTTGGCTGAGAATATCAACGCGGAGATAGCCGCCTAACAGGGAGGAAGCGGGAGGAGACTAGAGCAATTGCGAAGCGGTTGAACGCGGCGAGCTTGCCGTAGCCTCCGTCCGTAATTGGTCAAACAATAAGAGATTCAGGGAAGGAAGGACGCGGGGTGCGGAGCACCCTGTGCTGGAGATCGTTTGTTCCGAATCCAGCACGTTCAGGAGGATGCTTGTAGAGTTTACCGGGGTCAGATCGATCCTCGGCCGCTGACAATACTCCTCCCAACAGTTCGACATGCAGTCAAGGCCTGGCGCGTCGTCCACCGCGCAGGTCCTCGTGAAACCATTTCTCGAAACGGAGACATTCGAATGACCAGACATGCTTGGAAATCGCCGTTTGCCTTTAAATCGACGATCGCGGCCGTTTTCGCGGTCTCGCTGCTCGGCAGCACCGCGGCCTTCGCCGATACGTTAACCGATGCTACGGTTGCCTTCCTGATGCCCGACCAGGCGTCGACCCGCTACGAGCAGCACGACTATCCCGGCTTCGTCGCCGTGATGAAGAAGCTCTGCCCGGGGTGCAAGGTGATCTATCAGAACGCTGACGCCGATGCGGCGCGTCAGCAGCAGCAGTTCAATTCGGTGATCTCGCAGGGCGCCAAGGCGATCGTCCTCGACCCGGTCGATTCGACCGCCGCCGCCTCGCTGGTGAAGCTCGCCCAGAGCCAGGGCGTCAAGGTGATCGCCTATGACCGGCCCATCCCGACGGCGCCCGCCGATTTCTACGTCTCCTTCAACAATGAAGGCATCGGCAAGGCCATCGCCGACTCGCTGGTCGAGCACCTCAAGGCTCTGAAGGTCGACCCCGCCGGCGGCGGCCTGCTGCAGATCAACGGCTCGCCGACCGATGCTGCCGCCGGCCTGATCAAGAAGGGCATCCACGAAGGCCTCGACAACAGCGGCTATCCGATCCTGGCCGAGTTCGACACGCCGGAATGGGCGCCGCCGAAGGCACAGCAATGGGCGAGCGGCCAGATCACCCGCTTCGGCGCCAAGATCCTCGGCGTCGTCGCTGCCAATGACGGCACCGGCGGCGGCGCGATCGCCGCTTTCAAGGCAGCAGGCGTCGATCCGGTTCCACCGGTGACCGGCAATGACGCGACCATCGCGGCTCTGCAGCTGATCATCGCCGGCGACCAGTACAACACCATCTCCAAGCCGAGCGAGATCGTTGCGGCGGCCGCGGCCAACGTGGCCGTCAAGCTGTTGTCGGGCGAGAAGCCGAAGGCAGAGATGACGCTCTACGACACGCCCTCGCAGCTGTTCACGCCGGCGGTGGTGACGCAGGAGAACCTCAAGGCCGAGATCATCGACAAGAAGATCAACACGGCGGCCGAACTCTGCGTCGATCGCTATGCCGAGGGCTGCAAGAAGCTCGGCATCACGAAGTGATCCATATGGGCATCCGGCCGCTCCTTGGCGGCCGGATGTCCAATGAACGACAGTCAAGAAAGGCGGCGCATGAGTGAAAGTCCCGAAAGGTCGGCTTCCGTCGGCGAGCTGGTGCTCAGCCTGCGCGGCATATCGAAGAATTTCGGCGCCGTTTCGGCGCTGACCGATATCGATTTCGATGTCCATGCCGGCGAGGTCGTCGCGCTGGTCGGCGACAACGGCGCCGGCAAGTCGACGCTGGTCAAGATTCTCGCAGGCGTGCATCAGCCGAGCGCGGGAACGATCAATTTCCGCGGCAAGCCGGTCACGCTGCCCGATCCGCGCGCGGCGCTGACGCTTGGCATCGCAACCGTGTTCCAGGACCTGGCGCTCTGCGAAAACCTCGATGTGGTCGCCAATATTTTCCTCGGCAACGAGCTCAGTCCGCTGCGGCTGGATGAGGTGGCGATGGAGATGCGCGCCTGGACGCTGCTCAACGAATTGTCGGCGCGCATCCCGAGCGTGCGCGAGGCGGTCGCCTCGCTGTCCGGCGGCCAACGCCAGACGGTCGCGATTGCACGCTCGCTGCTGCTCGAGCCGAAACTCATCCTGCTCGACGAGCCGACCGCGGCCCTCGGCGTCGCCCAGACGGCTGAAGTGCTCAACCTCATCGACCGCGTCCGGGCGCGCGGCCTCGGCGTCGTGATGATCAGCCACAACATGGAAGATGTCCGCGCCGTCGCCGACCGCATCGTGGTGCTGCGGCTGGGGCGCAACAACGGCGTCTTCGAGCCCGACGCCTCGAACCAGGATCTGGTGAGCGCCATCACCGGCGCGTCCAACAACGCGGTGTCGCGCCGGGTCGAGCGCCTGCGCATGGAGCGCGATCACAGCGGCAGCGCACAGGCGGGGGAGCAGCGCCCATGACGGCAGAGAAAAGCACCTCCGCCCCAATGGCGCTCGACCGCGCCGATGCGCGAGTGAAGCATGAAGCCGGCTTCGGCGGCGCGCTCCGCGCCTTCCTCGACCGCGTGCGTAGCGGCGATCTCGGTTCGCTGCCGGTCATCGTCGGCCTTGTGGTCATCTGGACCGTGTTCACCAGCCTCAACCCGGTCTTCGTTTCCAGCAGCAATCTGGTCAACCTCCTGTTCGACTGCTCGACGGTCGGCGTCATCGCGCTCGGCATCGTCTGCGTGCTGATGGTCGGCGAGATCGATCTCTCCGTCGGCTCGATCAGCGGCTTCGCCTCGGCGCTGGTCGGCACGCTCTGGGTCAACCAGGGATGGCCGGTCGCGCTCGCCATCCTGGCGGCGTTGGCCTTCGGCGCCCTGATCGGCTCGCTCTATGCCATTTTGTTCAACCGTCTGGGCATGCCGAGCTTCGTTTCGACGCTGGCCGGCTTGCTCGCGGTGCTGGGCATGCAGCTCTACATTCTCGGCTCCACCGGCTCGATCAACCTGCCATACGGCTCCGCTTTGGTGGATTTCGGCCAGCTGATGGTGATGCCGAAATGGGTATCGTACACGCTGGCAGCGATCCCGGGCCTGGCGCTGCTGATCTCCGGGCTTCGCACCTTCGCGCGCCGCCGGGCGGCCAACCTGTCGGCACCGTCCGTGACCGGGCTCATCGTGCGCGTCGCCGTCATTACCGTCGGCCTCGAGCTGATCGTCGCCTATCTCAACCAGTCGCGCGGCATCCCGTGGATGTTCGGCCTGTTCGTCGGCCTCGTCGTGGCGATGAACTATGCGCTGACCCGGACCAAATGGGGGCGCTCGATGACCGCCGTCGGCGGCAACCGCGAGGCGGCGCGCCGTGCCGGCATCAAGGTGCGCGCCATCTATCTCAGCGCCTTCGCGCTGTGCTCGCTCTTTGCCGCGCTCGGCGGTGTGCTTGCGGCCGCTAGGCTTGCTTCCGCCAGCCAGCAGGCCGGCACCGGCGACGTCAACCTGAACGCGATCGCGGCCGCGGTCATCGGCGGCACCAGCCTGTTCGGCGGCCGCGGCAGCGCCTATTCCGCGCTGCTCGGCATCATCGTCATCCAGTCGATCGCCAGCGGCCTGACGCTGCTCGATCTGTCCTCGTCGCTTCGTTACATGATCACCGGTGCCGTTCTGGCCATCGCCGTGATCGTCGATTCCCTCGCGCGCCGTTCCCGTGCTTCGCACGGCCGCGCCTGAACAGTTCAAACGAGAAGGGTACACATGGCTCACGATCTTTCGGGAAAAGTCGCCGCGGTCACCGGCGCGGCATCGGGCATCGGCCTCGAATGCGCCAGAGCGATGCTTGCCGCCGGTGCCCGCGTCGTTCTGGTCGACCGCGCAGAGGACAGGCTGAAGGAGGTGGTCGCCGAGCTCGGCGACGGCGCGTTCCCCCTGGTGGTCGACCTCACCAGCCCGGCTAGCGTGGCGACCATGATGCCCGGCATCCTCGACAAGGCCGGCCAGCTCGACATCTTCCACGCCAATGCCGGCTCCTATGTGGGCGGCGAGATCCTCAACGGCGATCCGGATGCCTGGGACCGCATGCTGAACCTCAACATCAACTCGGTGTTCCGCTCGGTGCACGCGGTGCTGCCGCATATGGTCGAACGCAAGACCGGCGACATCATCGTCACCAGTTCCATCGCCGGCCTCGTCCCCGTCGTCTGGGAGCCGGTCTACACCGCCTCGAAACACGCTATACAGGCATTCGTCCATACGCTGCGCCGGCAGGTCGCCAAGCACGGCCTGCGCGTCGGCGCCGTGGCGCCTGGGCCGGTGGTGACCGCGCTGATCAGCGATTGGCCGAAGCAGAAGCTCGAAGACGAGCTGGCGGCCGGTGGCCTGATGCAGCCCACCGAGGTCGCCGACGCCGTCCTGTTCATGCTGACGCGGCCGAGAAACATCACCATTCGGGATCTGGTGATCCTGCCGCAGAGCAATGATTTGTAGGCAGTAGGAATTAGGCAGTAGGGAATAGGGAAAGAGGCGGTTGCCTCCGGCCGTCCAACACGGATCATCTCCTACTGCCTACTGCCTACTGCCTACTGCCTACTGCCTACTGCCTACTGCCCTACCTTTGAGGTTCTCATGCCTTCCCACTTTCTCGGCATCGATGTCGGCACCGGCAGCGCGCGCGCCGGCGTCTTTGACGAGAGCGGACAGCTGCTCGCTTCCGCCAAACGGGACATTGCGCTCTTCGTCGAGCCTGGTGAGATCGCCGAGCAGTCGAGCCGGGACATCTGGGAGGCCGTGTGCGCCAGCGTGCGCGAGGCGGTCGGGAAGGCGGGCGTCGATCCCCGGGAAATCGGTGGCATCGGCTTCGACGCGACCTGTTCGCTGGTGGTGGTCGGCGATGACGGCGAACCTTTGCCGGTCGGCCGCTCGGGAGATAGCGACAGGAACATAATCGTCTGGATGGACCACCGCGCCCTCGACCAGACCAGGCGCATCAACGCCCTGCGGCATCCGGTCCTCGACTATGTTGGCGGCGTCATATCGCCGGAAATGGAGACGCCGAAGCTTTTGTGGCTCAAGGAGAACCTGCCGGGGACCTTTGCCCAAGCGCGGCATTTCTTCGACCTGGCCGACTATTTGACCTGGCGCGCCACGGGCAGCCTTGCCCGCTCGGTCTGCACGCTCGCCTGCAAATGGACCTATCTCGGCCACGAGCGGCGCTGGGACGAAAGCTATTTCCATGCCGTGGGGCTCGGCGAGCTTGCCGACGAGGGTTTTATCCGCATCGGCACCGACGTGGTCGATCCCGGCACGGCGCTGGGCGCCGGCCTGACGGAAGCGGCGGCCGCTGAATTGGGACTGGTCGCGGGCACGGTTGTCGCTGCCGGGCTGATCGACGCTCATGCCGGCGGCGTCGGCACCGTGGGGGCTGCGGGCGAAGCCGGCACCATCGCCTCGCGCATGGCCTATGTGCTCGGCACCTCTGCCTGCACCATGGCAAGCAGCGAAGGCCCGGCCTTCGTTCCGGGAGTCTGGGGACCCTATTATTCCGCCATGGTGCCCGGGTTCTGGCTGAGCGAAGGCGGCCAGTCGGCGGCCGGCGCGGCCATTGATCTGCTGGTGCATTTCCACCCGGCCGAGGCCGAAGCCTCCGCGCGTGCAGCTGCCGAAGGCAAATCGCTGGTCGATTGGCTGGCCGCGGCCGCCACGGCGGGCTCGCCCGATCTGTCGGCCGCCGCCACGCTCGCGGGAAGCATCCATGTCGTTCCTGAATTCCTCGGCAATCGCTCGCCCCTGGCCGATCCAGACGCGCGCGGCCTGATCGCCGGGCTTGGCACCGACCGTTCCGTCGAGAATCTCGTCGGGCTTTACGTGGCCGGGCTTTGCGGGCTCGGCTACGGCGTGCGCCAGATCGTGGCGGCGATGGCGTCGTCCGGCCATGCGGTCGATACCATCGTCATCAGCGGCGGCGCCGGGCAGTCGCCGCTGGTGCGACAGCTGCTTGCCGACGCCGCCGGCTTGCCGGTCGCCGCCTCGCAATCGCCCGAACCGGTGCTGCTGGGCGCTGCGATGCTCGGAGCTGTCGCGGCTGGCCGGTATGCGGACCTTTCGACCGCCATGCCTGCCATGTCCCGGCTTGGCGATGTTTTCACCCCGGCGACCGGTGAAATGCAGGCTTGGCATGACAGGCGCTACGAAGCCTTCCTGGCGCTGCAGGCGGTGGGACGCAGCATACGTTGAGAGACCGTTTTGTTTCTGCGCGATTCCGGACGCTTGGACCAAGCGCGAAGGTTCAGGACGCTTGCCCCAACGAAGCGATCGCAGCCTCCGGAAATCAGCCGCAGCGTCCGAGCTTCGTCATCCACGGGCGGAGCGGGAGCGCAGCGGACGCGTAGACCCGAGGATCCATTCCGTGACCTTTGCCGTGGAGTGCAGCGGAGTAGAATTCTGGACCGTAGAAGCGCCTCAAAGTAACGGAATGGATTCTATGGTCTGCGCGCGTCGCTTCGCTCCTTGCTCCGCCATAGAATGACGAAATCGCGAAGGCCACGGCCAATCTCAAGGTTGCAATTACCACTCAATTCTACGCCGAATTACATCCGGCTGGTAATCCAGGAAAAGTGGACGCGGTTTTTCGGTTGTCAGGCCCATCCTCGGCTCTACGCGTTCGCGGTGCTCCCGCTCCGCCCGTGGATGACGAAGTCCAAGCAAAATCCGCGTGACAAAAGTTGACGTTTACGTAAAAAGAAGGCGTGAGGCCGGCCCAAAGGTGGATGGCTTCGCTTCGGCCATGCGCCTACGCTCGGCCGGAATGGGAGGAGCAGACATGTATCGCGCGCCGGTCGAGGACATCGCCTTCACGCTGAAGCAGGTGGCGGGGCTGAAGCCGGCGCTTGACGCCGGCATTTTCGGCGATCTCGGCGAGGACCTTGTCGACGCGATCCTGGCCGAGGCGGGCCGTTTCGCCAGCGAGGAAGTGGCCCCCCTCTACAAGATCGGCGACGAGCAAGGCGCTGTGCTGAAGGACGCTGCCGTCACCACGCCGCCCGGCTGGAAGGAACTCTACCGGCGCTGGATCGAAGGCGGCTGGAACGCGCTGTCCGGTCCGGAAGAATTCGGCGGCCAAGGCCTGCCGACCATGCTCGGCGTCGCCGCGCTCGAAATGTGGAACTCCGCCGCCATGGCCTTCGGTATTGGTCCGACGCTAACGATGGGCGCGGTCGAGGCGCTCGACAAACACGCATCGGAGGAACTCAAGGCCAAATACCTCGCAAAACTCGTCTCCGGCGAGTGGATGGGCACGATGAACCTGACCGAGCCGCAGGCGGGCTCCGACCTCGCGGCCTTGCGCAGCCGCGCCGAGCCCGTCGGCGACGGCACCTACCGCATCTTCGGCCAGAAAATCTTCATCACCTATGGCGAGCATGATTTCACCGACAACATCGTGCATCTGGTGCTGGCCAGGCTGCCCGACGCGCCGGCCGGCACGCGCGGCATCTCGCTGTTTTTGGTGCCGAAGTTTTTCGTCAATGACGACGGTTCGCTCGGCGCCCGCAACGACGTCTTCTGTTCGGGCCTCGAGCACAAGCTCGGCATCCATGCCTCGCCGACCTGCACCATGATCTACGGCGACGGTTTTCGAGGCTCCGCACCCGGCGCCATCGGGTGGCTGATCGGCGAGGAGAACAAGGGTCTGGCCTGCATGTTCACCATGATGAACATCGCCCGCCTTGCCGTCGGCATGCAGGGCGTGGCCGTGGCTGAGGCCGCCACCCAGAAGGCGATCGCCTATGCCAACGAGCGCCGCCAAGGCAAGGCTTTCGCTTATACGGGCGCTGGCATGGCGCCGATCGTCCATCACCCCGATGTACAGCGCAACCTGCTCACCATGAAGGCGCTGACCCAGATCGCCCGCTCGATCAGCTATTCCTGCGCCCACGCCATCGACCGCGCGCGCGTCGGCGAGGGCGAGGCCGCCGCCAATTGGCGCGACCGCGCCAACCTGCTGACGCCGCTCGCTAAAGCCTTCTCGACCGATGTCGGCGTCGAGGTCGCCTCGATCGGCGTCCAGGTGCATGGCGGCATGGGCTTCATTGAGGAGACAGGTGCCGCAGCGCTCTATCGCGACGCGCGCATCGCGCCGATCTATGAAGGCACCAACGGCATCCAGGCGATCGATCTTGTGGCGCGAAAGCTGCCGCTCGGCGGTGGCGAGCATGTGCATTCCTATATCGGCGAATTGAAAGCTGTGGCCGATGCGGTGCGCACCTCCAACATTGACGGTTTCGGCCGCACCGCCGACAATCTCGACCATGCGCTGGCCGATCTCGACGAGGCGACGCGGTTCCTGCAGAAGCTCATGGCCGACGGCAAGACCGACGCCGCGATGGCCGGCGCCACGCCCTATCTGCGCCTGATCTCGCTCGCTGCCGGCGGCGCCTATCTGGCGCAAGGCGGGCTGGCCGACCGCAGCCGCGTCGCGCTTTGCCGCTTCTTTGCAGAAAACCTGCTCGGTGAGACGCGCGCGCTCAAGGAGCGTGTCGTCGACGGCGCCGAGAGCCTCGCCGCCGCCGGCAAGCAACTGATTTCCGCTTGACGTTCACAAGGAAAAAGATCGTGACAGACCACATCCTCGTCGAGCGCCAGGGCGCCGTGCAGATCATCCGCATCAACCGCCCGGACAAGAAGAACGCGCTGACGCGCGCCATGTATGCGAAAATGTCGGCGGCGCTCGCCGAAGGCAATGCCGATCCGGCGGTCCGCGTCCATGTCTTCCTCGGCGTTCCAGGCGCCTTTTCCGCCGGCAACGACCTAGCCGATTTCCTGGTCATCGCCACAGGCGGCGAGGGCGGCAACGAGGTCTGGGATTTCCTGATGGCGCTGGCCAAGGCCGAAAAGCCGATGGTGTCGGGCGTCGACGGCATCGCCGTCGGCATCGGCACCACGCTCAACCTGCATTGCGACCTGACCTTCGCCACGCCTGGTACGCTGTTCCGCACGCCCTTCGTCGATCTCGGCCTGGTGCCTGAAGCCGGCTCCAGCCTGATCGCGCCGCGGCTGCTTGGCCGGCAGGGTGCCTTCGCGCTGCTCGGCCTGGGCGAAGGCTTTTCGGCCGAGCGCGCCAAGGCCGCGGGTATGATCTACGATGTCGTCGCGGAAGACTCCCTCGAAAGCGCGGTGTTGGCCGCCGCCGCCGACATCGCGGCCAAGCCGCCTGAGGCGCTGAAGATCGCGCGCGACCTGATGCGCGCGCCGCGCGAGGAATTGATCGCCCGCATCGAGGTCGAAAGCGAGCATTTCCGCCAGCGGCTCAAATCGGACGAAGCACCCGCGGCGCTGACTGCGTTCATGACGCGCAAGAAGGGCTGAGCCCTTCGCCTGCGGTACCGTTCAAGGATAAAGCCGCGTCTTGTCCCAGCCGGCGGCGTTGCGCGAGAAAAGGATGCGGTCGTGCAGGCGGAACGGCCTGTCCTGCCAGAACTCGATCGTTTGCGGCAGGATGCGGAAACCCGACCAATGCTTCGGCCGCGGAATCTCGCCGATGGCGTAGCGCGCCGTGTATTCGGCCACCGCCTTTTCCAGCGCGAAGCGGCTTTCCAGCGGCCGCGACTGTTTCGAGGCCCAGGCGCCGATGCGGCTGCCGCGCGGGCGTGTCGCGTAATAGGCGTCGGCCTCGGCGTCGCTGACGATCTCCACCGGCCCGCGTATACGCACCTGGCGGCGCAGCGATTTCCAGTGGAAGCACATCGCCGCCTTCATGCGGCCAAGAATCTCGCGGCCCTTGGCGCTCTCGAAATTCGTGTAGAAGACAAATCCCTTTTCGTCGAACCCCTTGAGCAGCACCATTCTCACATCCGGCATGCCGTCGGCGTCGACGGTTGCCAGCGCCACGCCGTTGGGATCGTTGGGCTCGCTTTTGGTGGCGTCCTCCAGCCATGCGGCAAAGAGCCTGAACGGCTCCGCGGCCTCGGTGAAGTCACTTCTTGTTAACTCAGTTTCGTTCATAGTTTTCCGAATTTTTACCGTTGCGGGAGGAGTTGGCCGATTGTCGCGTATCGCGCAAGCTTTTGACAGCAGGCAATGGGGCGTTATCGCTTCTGCCAGCGTCAAGGCTGTGGTCGTGACGTTGGCGCTACCGCTTGCCGCTTGCGGTGCCGGCGGCTTCAGCCTCGAAAAGGCCGACGTCGACCGCTCGATCATCACCTCCAGCGCGCCCTCGTCGCCGGCTGCCCCGGCGGCTGATAAGGACTCCGACCAGACCACCATCGGCAACGCCGTTTCCTCCGCCGACTTGAAGGAGCTTGCCGGCCAAGCGGTGCCATGGGCCAATGCTGGAACCGGGTCCCGCGGCGCGATCACCGAACTGGTGGAACTGAAGGATGGCGGCCTGACCTGCCGCCGCTTCAGCGCCACGCGCGAGAGCTTCGACGGCGTCGCCCTCTACAAGGGCGAGCTGTGCCTAGCCGAGGCCGGCGGCTGGCGCATGCAGGAATTCAAGGCGCTCTGATTGTCCGGCACTCTGATTTTCGGGCGCCAATTGCCCCTGCGCCACTGGAATTTCTTCCTATGCGAGCGCATATAGGAGGCGACTCATAAATCCATTCTCTCATGCAGGCAGGAAGCATGCGCGACCCCTATGAGGTGCTGGGCGTTGCCAAGAACGCATCGGCCAAGGACATAAAATCGGCTTACCGCAAGCTCGCCAAGAAGTATCATCCGG
The DNA here is from genome assembly GCF_020165275.1 of Mesorhizobium sp. Ca11. Classification (NCBI taxonomy): domain Bacteria; kingdom Pseudomonadati; phylum Pseudomonadota; class Alphaproteobacteria; order Hyphomicrobiales; family Phyllobacteriaceae; genus Mesorhizobium; species Mesorhizobium sp. Ca11. Next base: position 321,049 of record NZ_JAIUHU010000002.1, read on the forward strand.
ACCAGAATCCGAATGATCCGAAGGCGAAGGACCGTTTTGCCGCCGCCAACCAGGCTTACGAGATCGTCGGCGATGAGAAGACGCGCGCCGCCTACGATCGCGGCGAAATCGACGCCGACGGCAAGCCTAAATTCCAGGGCTTTGAAGGCGCAGCCGGCGGCGATCCGTTTGCCGGATTCCGCCGTCAGCAAGGCCCCGGCGGCGCGCATTTCGAATTTCGCAGTGGGCGCCCGGGCGGCGATCCGTTCGACGGCAACAGCGACATCTTCAGCCAGATTTTTGGCGAAGCCTTCTCCGGTGCCCGCGGCGCCGGCCGGGCCGACCGGCGTCAGCCGGTCCAGGCCGCGGACCTCAACGTCACCATGGATATCAGTGTCGAGGAGGCAGCCACCGCCGATAAGGTGACGGCGATGTTCCCCGACGGCCGCAAGGTGGCGGTCAAGCTGCCGGCCTATGTCGAGGATGGCCAGACGATCCGCTTGAAGGGCCAGGGCGAGCAGGGTCCAGGCCAGCCTGGCGATGCGCTGGTCAAGATCCACATCCGCCGCCATTCGCGCTACCGCATCGAAGGCCGCGACCTGCATGTCGATCTTCCCGTCGATCTGGCCGATGCGGTGCTCGGCGCCAAAGTGGCGGTCGAGACGCCGACCGGCAAGCTCGCGGTCAACGTGCCCGCATGGTCGAGCTCGGACAAGGTGCTGCGCCTCAAGGGCAGGGGCCTGCCGGAAAAGGCAGGCGGCCATGGCGATCTCTATGCCCATGTGCGGCTGATGCTGCCGGAGGGCGGCGATGCCGAACTCGAGGCCCTGATGCGCCGCAGAAAAGGGTGATTGAGGGAATTTTGTTCCTGTTGCAGTGTCTTTTGAGCGCTTGAAGGGGCTTTGTGCCTGTGCGATAGGCTCTCCACAAAGCAGATATTCTTGCGGAGAGCTTGCACATGGCGGGTGGACAGGGCCTGATGGCCGGTAAGCGGGGCCTGATCCTGGGCGTCGCCAACAATCGGTCGATCGCTTTCGGCATCGCCAAGGCTTGCGTCGATCACGGCGCCGAAATCGCTCTGACCTATCAGGGCGAGGCCTTCAGGAAGCGCGTCGAGCCGCTCGCGGCCGAACTCAACGCGCATGTCGCGGGCCATTGCGACGTCACCGACCCGGAAAGCCTCGACGCGGTCTTCGCCGACATCGCCAAGCACTGGGGCAAGCTCGACTTCCTCGTCCACGCCATCGCCTTTTCCGACAAGGACGAGCTCACCGGCCGCTATGTCGAGACGACGCGCGACAATTTCCTGCGCACCATGGACATCTCGGTGTTTTCCTTCACCACCATCGCCAAGCGCGCCGAGCCGCTGATGACCGATGGCGGCTCGCTTTTGACGCTGACCTATTACGGCGCGGAGAAGGTGATGCCGCATTACAATGTCATGGGCGTCGCCAAGGCGGCGCTGGAGGCCAGCGTGCGCTATCTCGCCGTCGACCTCGGCGCCAAGAAGATCCGCGTCAACGCAATCTCGGCCGGTCCGATCAAGACGCTGGCCGCCTCCGGCATCGGTGATTTCCGCTATATCCTGAAGTGGAACGAGTACAATTCGCCGCTGAAGCAGACGGTCACCCAGGAAGAGGTCGGCGATTCCGGCGTCTATTTCCTGTCGGACCTGTCGCGCGGCGTGACCGGCGAGGTCCATCATGTCGATTCCGGCTACCATGTCGTTGGCATGAAGGCGGTCGACGCGCCGGATATCTCGACCGTCAAGGACTGATCCTTACCTTCGCCTATCCTTCGTCCCAGGCCCTGGCCCGACCTTGGAAGACCTGATGTATCCGCTCGTCTACATCGCGCGTCACGGCCAGACCGAGTGGAATGCCGAGCGCCGCCTGCAGGGTCAGGCCGACACCGACCTCAATGCATTCGGTCGCAAGCAGGCGACGCGCAATGGAAAGCGACTGGCGGAGCTCGTCAGAAATCCTGCGGATTTCGACTTTGTCGCCAGCCCGATGCGGCGCACGCGTGAGACGATGGAGCTGATGCGCGAGGCTATGGGGCTCGATCCCTCCGGCTACCGCACCGATCCGCGCCTGGTTGAGCTAAGTTTTGGCGACTGGCAAGGCTTCACCTTCGCCGAACTGGAGAAGCGTGCCCCCGGTTCAACCGATGGCCGCCGCCACGCCAAATGGGATTTCCAGCCGCCCGGCAAGGGCGCGGAAAGCTACGAAATGCTGCTCGAGCGGATAAAGCCGTGGCTGGACGCGCTGCGCCGGCCGACGGTCTGCGTCACCCATGGCGGCGTCATGCGCTGCTTCTTCCGCTTGGTCACTGGCATTTCCAAGCAGGAGGCCGCCAGCCTCGATGTCCCGCAGGACCGCCTGCTCCGGCTGGAGGGCCGTAGCCTGGAGTGGCTTTGAAGGTTAGCATCGTCATTCTAGGGCGAAGCAGGAGCGAAGCTCCGTCGCGGAGACCCTAGAATCCATGCCATGACCTGGATCAAATGGTAAAAACGGCGCAGAACACAGGTCGTTCTGCACCGCTGCAACGCGTTGCCGTAACGGCATGGATTCCAGGGTCTGCGCGCGTCGCTGCGCTCCTTGCTTCGCCCTGGAATGACGAAACACGGACGCTCCAGCCTCTAACTCGAAAGATCAGTTCTGATCGCTGTCGGGCAACTGCATGTCCGTCACGACATTCTCGCCATTGGTCACGTCATAGGCGATGACGATGTCCATGCCGGGCTTCAGCGAGTCGATGTCGGTCTCGGCGTTGAGCTTGTAGGCCTTGCCGTCGTCGAGCGTCAGCGTCAGCGTGTCCTTGTCGACCTTCTTGATCAGGCCTTCGGTCTGGCCGGCGAACGCGGCGGCGGTGGAAATCAGCAACATGGCGCAGGCGGCGCCAATCAGGGTACGCATCGTCGTCCTCTTTAGGTCATTGCGCCGGCTTGTCAGCGGCGGGTCCTCAACGGCGGATGGGAAGAGAGCAGAAACCAACCGAATGTGTCAAAACTAAATCCGCCACATCACAGTTTGATGCACACCCGATCAGCGTTTGACCACTGTGGAAAACGCCAATAGAAGGCAGCCTTAACCGGGTTCCCTCGCCGGGGCAGGGCGTATCCTCATGTCGCACAACACATTCGGCCACCTCTTTCGAGTCACCACCTGGGGTGAAAGCCATGGCGCCGCGCTCGGCTGCGTTGTCGACGGCTGCCCGCCCGGCATCCACTTCAAGCGCGAGGACATCCAGGCCGAGCTCGACCGCCGCCGCCCCGGCCAGTCGCGCTTCGTTACCCAGCGCCGCGAGCCGGACGAGGTGAAGATCCTGTCCGGCTTCATCCTAGACGAGGACGGCGAGACGATGATCACCACCGGCACGCCGGTGTCGATGCTGATCGAGAATGTCGACCAGCGCTCCAAGGACTATGGCGAGATCGCCCGCCAGTATCGGCCGGGCCATGCCGACTACACCTACGACGTCAAATACGGCCTGCGCGATCACCGCGGCGGCGGCCGCTCCTCGGCGCGTGAGACGGCAGCGCGGGTCGCGGCGGGTGCGCTGGCGCGCAGGATAGTGCCCGGCATGGTGGTGCGCGGCGCGCTGGTCTCGATGGGCGAAAAGTCGATCGACCGCGCCAACTGGAACTGGAATTTCGTCGGCGACGCCGAGAACCCGTTCTTCACCCCGGATCCGGCCTCGGTCCCGGTCTTTACCGCCTATCTCGACGGCATCCGCAAGGCCGGCTCTTCGGTCGGCGCGGTGATCGAGATCGTCGCCGACGGCGTGCCGCCCGGCCTCGGCGCGCCGATCTATGCCAAGCTCGACCAGGATATCGCCTCCGGCCTGATGTCGATCAACGCCGTCAAGGGCGTCGAGATCGGCAATGGTTTCGAGGCGGCCCGCATCACCGGCGAACAGAACGCCGACGAGATGCGCATGGGCAATGACGGCAAGCCAGTGTTTCTGTCCAACAACGCCGGCGGCATACTGGGCGGCATCTCGACAGGACAGGCGATTGTGGCCCGTTTCGCCGTCAAGCCGACCTCCTCGATCCTGACCCCGCGCCAGTCGATCGACAAGGACGGCAAGGATGTCGAGGTGGTGACCAAGGGCCGCCACGACCCGTGCGTCGGCATCCGCGCCGTGCCGATCGGCGAGGCCATGGTTGCCTGCGCGATCGCCGATCATTATCTGCGGCACAGAGGACAGACAGGAAGGGAGTAGGGGAATAGGGCAGTGGGGCAGTAGGCCAACGCTTGCCCGGTGGCCAAAACTTTTTCCTTCCCCTATTCCCTTACTGCCCTATTCCCCTACTCCCTTGCGAGCGAAGCGAGCGCCGATGCCCTACGACCAGAAGAAGATCGTCGAAGCGATCCGTGCTTTCGAGCGCGGTGAGATCGTCGTCGTCATGGACGATGACGGGCGCGAGAACGAGGGCGACCTGATCGTCGCCGCCGTCCACTGCACGCCGGAGAAGATGGCCTTCATCGTCCGCAACACCTCCGGCATCGTCTGCACGCCGATGCTGCGCGAGGACGCGAGGCGGCTGAACCTCGCGCCGATGGTGGCGGACAATGATTCGGCGCACACCACCGCCTTCACGGTCAGCGTCGATTTCAAGCATGGCACGACAACAGGCATTTCCGCCGACGACCGCACGCTCACCGTGCGCAACCTTGCCAATGGCAATGTCGGCCCGTCGGATTTCGTGCGTCCCGGCCACATCTTCCCGCTGATCGCGCGCGAAGGCGGCGTCTTGATGCGCTCCGGCCATACGGAGGCCGCAGTCGATCTCTGCAAGCTGGCCGGCCTGCCGCCGGTCGGCGTCATTTCCGAGCTGGTCAATGACGACGGCACGGTCAAGCGCGGGCCGCAAGTGCAGGCCTTTGCCGAGGAACATGGGCTGAAGCAGGTCTCGGTCGCCGACCTCATCGCCTATCGCCAGCGCAAGGAGACGCTGGTCGAACGCGTCGCCTGCTCCGACATCGACACGCCCGGTGGCAAGGCGCAGGCCTTTACCTACACGCTGCCCTGGGATTCCATGCACCATCTCGCGGTCGTCTTCGGCGACATCCGCGATGGCGAGGAGGTGCCGGTACGGCTGCATTCGGAAGATGTCGTCACCGACGTCTTCGGCACCAGCCATCGGCTCGACGGCATCATGAAGGCCATGGGCGAGCGCAGGCGCGGCGTCATCGTCTATCTGCGTGAAGGCTCGGTCGGTGTCGCCCATCAGGAGCGTAAGCGGCCCGCGAGCGGCGAGCGCGAGGACCACGAAGAAGCCCGCCGCCGCGAGAACGAATGGCGCGAGATCGGCCTTGGCGCCCAGATTCTCAGGGACCTGGGCATCTCCTCGATCAACCTGATCGCCTCGCGCGAGCGCCACTATGTCGGTCTTGAAGGATTTGGCATCCATATCGCCAAAACGGAGATTCTGTAGTCCGTCGGAGGGTTGACGAACCGGAGGCCGTACGGCAGCCCGCCGGCCTTGCTGACGGACCGGAGTCTCCGTGACGGAGGCGATTGGCCGGAGCCTCCGGAACTTCGTCATCCACGGGCGAAGCAAGGAGCGAAGCGACGCGCGTAGACCCGAGGATCCATTCCGTGACTTCGAAGCGTTGCAACGGTGCAGAATTTTGCTTCGCTGCGCTCTACGATCCAGGTCGCGGAATGGATCCTCGGGTCTGCGCTCCGCTTCGCGTCGCTCCGCCCGTGGATGACGATGTCGCGGAGGCTCCGGCTAACCGCCAACGTCTGCGATGATGATCGGGCGGCCGAATAACCGTCACTCCGCCGGAACCACCGCCTCGCCCCTGTCCACATCGCAATCATCCGTCGCCAACCGGCATTGACCGGCGAGCACGGTGACGAGCGCGATGGCGCCGGCCGCGACCGAAACCCAAAACCCGTTCTGCGGACCGAAAGTGTCGGCCATCCAGCCGGCGGCGAAGGAACCCAGCGCCATGCCGATGCCGATGCCGGTCGTCACCCAGGTGACGCCTTCGGTGAGCATCGCCGGCGGCACGTGGCGCTCGATCAGGCCGAAGGCGGTGATGAAGGTCGGCGAGATCGCGACGCCGCTGACGAACACCGCCAGCGCCAGAGTCGGCACCGTGTCAACGAAGAGGAGCGGCAAGGTGGTGAGCGCGATCACGGTGACTGCAAGGGCCAATTGCCGCTGCAGCGGCACCTTGAGGCTGAGCGCGCCGACGATGATGCCCAGCACGAAGGATCCCAGTGCATAGACGCCGATGACGAGGCTCGCCGCCTCAGGCTGGCCAAGCTCCTTGGTGATCGCCACCGTCGTCACTTCCGTCGTGGCGAAGGTCGCGCCGACGAATATCAGTGCGAAGGTGATGATCTGCACCGGCCGCAGGCGGATCACCGAGCCGGCCGCGCCATGTTCGGCCGGGCGGACGGGCGGCTCGGACGAGCGCTGCAGCAGGAATGCCGCCGAGCCGAGCGCAAGCAGCAATGTGCTGACCACCATGCCGGCTTCCGGGAACAGCGCGGCGCTCAAGCCCACCGACAGCGAGGCGCCGGCGACATAGACCAGTTCGTCGGCGGCCGATTCGAAGGCGAACGCCGTGTTGAGCTCCGGCCGGTCGCGGAAGATCTCGGTCCAGCGCGCCCTGACCAGCGCCGGGATGCTGGGCATGGCGGCGGCAAGTAGCGCCGAGCTGAACAACGTCCAGATAGGCCAGTGCTGGTTGGCCGCGACGATCAATGTCGCGAAGGAAAGCACCGAGACGAGCGTCATGGGTGCTGCGATCGCCGTCTGGCCACGTCGGTCCACCAGCCGCGACCCTTGCGGCGACAGGAAAGCATTGACCAGCGCATAGGTCGCCGAGACGGCGCCGGCCAGCCAGTATTCGCCATGTGTCTGCGACAGCATCGCCACGATGCCGATCGGGGCCATGGCGATCGGCAAGCGCGCGATGAAAGCCGCCGCGGCGAAGCCTTTCGTGCCGGGAGCCCGAAAGATGTCCGAATAAGGGTTTCGCATGATCCTGCTCCTCGACAACGGTGCATACTAAAATTACATACGCTGCGTATGACTGTGAGATAGTTCATACGCCACGTATGTCAATTGGCATACGAGGCGTATGTGAGTAGGGCCAGAACCATGCACAGACCGCGCAAGGAGATGATCGCCGAGACGCGCGCCAAGCTGATCGCGGCCGCTCGCCATGCTTTCGGCACGATCGGCTATGCCGAGGCCTCGATGGACGATTTCACCGCGTCGGCCGGCCTCACGCGCGGCGCGCTCTACCATCATTTCGGCGACAAGAAGGGACTGCTGCAGGCGGTGATCGCCGAGATCGACGGCGAAATGGCTGTGCGGGTGAACGAGGTGGCTTCGAAAGCGCCCACCCGCTGGCAGCATTTCGTCGACGAATGCACCACCTATATCGAGATGGCGCTCGAGCCGGAAATCCAGCGCATCATGTTCCGCGACGGCCCGGCGGTGCTCGGCGACCCGGCGCAGTGGCCGAATGCCAGCGCCTGCACCGCCTCGATGACCAACCATCTGACCAGGCTGCAGGAAGAGGGCGAGGTCGTTCCGGAGCTTGATCCCGAGACGACCTCACGGCTGATCAATGGCGCCAGCAGCCAGGCCGCGCAGCGCATCGCCAATTCGACGGACCCCGAGGCGACCTCGAAAAAAGCGATCACGGCCTTCAAGCAGTTGCTCGAAGGCTTGCGAAAGAAGCCTTGACGGCACGCTCGGGTAATCAAGCCACCGGCTTATGCACCGGTTTCGGGCCGGCGCAACCCTGCCGCGATTGACAATCGCCGGGGCGAGCGCATCCTCCACCGCCAACTCTGAAGGTGAGGGGAGTCGGGGCCATGTGGGACTTCAGCATCGCCAGATCCGTGTCGATCATGATGCGGACATGGCCGTTCATCGTCTTTCGCATGATCGTCTATTTTGGCATCACGGTCGCCTACATCATGGCGACCGGTACGGGCGCCAGCGTCGGCTACGGCGTCGGCCACATCTCCACCGATCCCGACGGCCCGATGTCCTTCGCGCTGTGGGGTGGCGTGGTCGGCTTCAGCGTCATCTCGATCGCCGTCTACTGGATACGCGAATACATCCTCTATGTGTTGAAAGCGGGCCATATCGCCGTCATGGTGCATCTGATCGACGGCCAAGATGTCCCCGACGGCCAGGGCCAGATCGCCTACGCGAAGGAAGTGGTCACCCAGCGTTTTGCCGAGGCCAACATCCTTTTCGTCGTCGACCAGCTGGTCAAGGGCGCCATCCGAGCCATCACCGGCCTGATCGGCGGCATCGCCGCCTTCCTGCCCATTCCGGGCCTGAGCGGCATCGTCAGCTTCATCAACACGGTGATCCGCCTGTCGCTGACCTATGTCGACGAAATCATACTCGGCTACAACATCCGCATCAATTCGAGCTCGCCTTTCGAGACGGCAAGGCAAGGCATCGTGCTCTACGCGCAGAACGGCAAGCACATGGTCAAGAACGCCGTCTGGTTGGCGGCGATCATGTGGGGCGTGTCCTTCGTCATCTTCCTGTTGATGCTGGCGCCCGCGGCGGCCATTCTGTGGGTCATGCCGGGCCAGCTTGCCGGCTGGGCCTTCGTGCTGGCCATCGTCTTCGCCTGGGCCTTCAAGGCAGCCTTCATCGAGCCCTTCGCCATCGCCTCGCTGATGCAGGTCTATTTCGAAGCCATCGAAGGCCAGGCGCCCAATCCCGAATGGGACCGCCGGCTCGCCGAGACCTCGTCCAAATTCAGGGAACTGCGCGACAAGGCGCTGGGCTCTTTTGGCGGCGGCTCGCGCTGGGATACTCCGAGAGCCGCCTGATCATGGCTTTGATGGGCCGCAGAGCTTTGCGATGGCCGATTTAAGCGGCGCCTCGCCGGCGCCGCGAAACGTCTCGCTCATGACCAGTTCGGGCAGCGGCAGGCGCTTGCCCCAACCATGCGCCTCGAGGTCCGGCTTCGGCGCGAATTCCGAGACGCGGCCGACGCAGAGATAGGCGATCGGCGTGACATGCTCCGGGATCGCGAGAAGCCGCTTCAATGCCTCGGTTTCGATGATGCTCACCCAGCCGACGCCGACACCTTCGGCCCGCGCCGCCAGCCAGAAATTCTGCACCGCGCAGACGGTGCTGTAGAGATCCATCTCCGGATTGTGCCAGCGCCCGAGCGGCGAGTCCTTCGACCGTTGCCGGTCGCAGGTGATGCACAGATTGAGCGCGCTTTCGCAGATGCCTTCGAGCTTCAGTTTCCTGTAGAGCGCCTGCCGTTCCGCCTCGATCGCCGGCAGCTCCTGCTCGCGTGCGGCAAGGAACAGGTCGCGCACTTGTCTGCGCCGCTCGGCGTCGCGGATGACGATGAAATTCCACGGCTGCATATAGCCGACCGACGGGGCGTGATGCGCGGCGGTGATGAGCCGGGCCAGCACATTGTCATCGAGATCGTCGGGGACGAAATGGCTGCGCACATCGCGCCTGGTGAACATGGCCCGGTAGACCGCGTCGCGCGCCAATTGGTCAAAGTCGTCGCCGCTCGCGGCGATCGCTGCTGCCGTCATCGCTTTTCCCCTTGCGACAAGCAGTCCCCCGCCTGACCAAGCGGAAAACCATGTCTGCCGGGCCGGTCTTCTGGCTCGGGATCGTCCCGCATCCGGCGCCTTCCCGTCTTCGACAGTGGCGTGTGCCGGCGCGGTCCCCCTTACAGTGTTGGGCACGCCACGGAGTTCAACCGTGTTCCCGATTCTCCCGCGTCGCGGGCACCTGGCAGCGATGCGACCTTACAGCGAAGCTTGGGCCGCGCCAATGGCGTTAGCGACACGGCAAGACGCGATTTCCCCAGCCATTCGGCCTGCCAAACATGGTCATTCGGCCGCCAGGTCCCTAGATTAGGCGCCATGGCCACCCGTCTCTACACGCATCCGATCTTCCTCGAACACCTCACGCCGCCCGGTCACCCCGAGCGGCCCGACCGCCTGCGCGCCATCGAGCGCGTGCTCGACGACGAGGCTTTTTCGGCGCTCGACCGTGTCAAGGCGCCGGAAGGCGACGAGAAAACGATCCTCTATGCGCATCCGCAGGATTTCGTTGAGCGCGTGCGCGGGGCGATCCCTGAGAGCGGGATCGTGTCGATCGACGCCGATACCAGCGCCAGCCCGAAAAGCTGGCAGGCCGTGGTGACGGCGATCGGCGGTGCCAACGCGGCGGTGGACGACGTTTTCGAGGGCCGTGCGGCAAACGTCTTCGTCGCCGCGCGTCCGCCTGGACATCATGCCGAAAAGACCACGGCGATGGGCTTCTGCCTGTTCAACACGGCGGCGATCGCTGCCCGCTACGCGCAGAAGAAACACCAGGCCGAGCGTGTCGCCATCGTCGACTGGGACGTTCATCACGGCAATGGTACCCAGGACATCTTCTGGGACGACCCGTCGGTTCTCTACTGCTCGACGCACCAGATGCCGCTTTACCCAGGCACCGGCGCGAAGAGCGAGACCGGCGCCGGCAACATCGTCAACGCGCCGCTTGCGCCGCAGACCGGCAGCGACCTGTTCCGCGACGCATTCCTGTCGCGCGTGCTGCCGTCCATCGATGCGTTCGCGCCGGACCTGATCATCATTTCCGCCGGTTTCGACGCGCACCACCGCGATCCGCTGGCCGAGATCAACCTGACCGAGGACGATTTCGATTGGGCGACCGGCCAGTTGATGGAGCGCGCCGGGCGCCACAGCTCCAACAGGCTCGTCAGCCTGCTGGAAGGCGGCTACGATCTGCAGGGACTGGCATTTTCAGTCGCCGCCCATGTCGGGCGGCTGATGAAGGGATAGGGTATGGCATTGGAAGGCAATGAGGACGTCAAGGCGATGAGCTTCGAACAGGCGCTCGACGCGCTGGAGAAGATCGTCGATGATCTTGAGCGCGGCGACGTCCCGCTCGACCAGTCGATCAAGATCTATGAGCGCGGCGAGGCGCTGAAGGCGCATTGCGACCGGCTGCTGAAAGCGGCCGAGGACAAGGTCGAGAAGATCAGGCTGTCGCGCGACGGCAAGCCGGTGGGAACTGAACCGCTGGACGCCGACTGAGGTGTTGATATTCAGGTGAGGCCGGCCTGCAAATGGCAACTTCCTGCGCTTCCGGTGCTCACGTACTTCAAGTACGCTCCGCTCCGGTTCTCGGAAACCACCATTTTCGGCTCGGCCTGACCTGAATCTCAACACCTCAGCGGATGATCTCAGACCGGGTAAGGGCAAAGAAAGCAGGTAAGGAGTTCAAGCCATGTGCCGCAACATCAAGACCTTGGCCAATTTCGAGCCGCCGGCGACCAATGACGAGGTGCATGACGCAGCGCTGCAATTCGTGCGCAAGCTGAGCGGCTCGACCAAGCCGTCCAAGCGCAACGAGCATGCCTTCTACCATGCCGTCGAGGCGATCGCCGCTGTCGCGCGCGAATTGATCGATTCGCTCGAAACCAACCAGGAGCCGCGCAACCGCGAGGAAGAAGCTGCCAAGGCGAAGGCCAGGTCTGCGCTGCGTTTCGCCTGAGGATACGACATGAGCTTCTTTCCGGGAAACGATCCCGAACCCGGCGATGCCTTCGCCTGCGACCAGATCGAGCTGATGGTCGTTCCGAACGCCAAGGACATTGGCGGTTTCGAGGTGCGCCGCGCTCTGCCGACGGCGAAGCGCCGGCTGGTCGGGCCGTTCATCTTCTTCGACCGCATGGGCCCTGCAATCCTGCGCGCCGGCCATGCGCTCGACGTGCGTCCGCATCCGCATATCGGGCTTTCCACCGTCACCTACCTGTTCGACGGCAGGATCAGGCATCGCGATTCGCTCGGCACCGAAATGGTGATCGCGCCGGGCGACGTAAATTTGATGACTGCCGGGCGCGGCATCGTTCATTCCGAGCGCACGCCGCAGGAATTGCGCGGCGCGCCGATGTCGGTCTCCGGCCTGCAGACCTGGCTGGCGCTGCCCGACGGCAAGGAGGAGATTGCTCCGGTATTCGCGAATACGTCGGTGGCCCGCTTGCCGCAGATCGATGCCGAGGGTGTCAGCGGCCGCGTCGTCATTGGCGCGTTCTCAGGCCTGCGCTCGCCCGTGGCGACCGCTTCCGACACGCTCTACGCCGATCTCAGGCTGGCCGCCGGCGCCAGCGTGAAGATTCCGGCCGATGCCGAGGAGCGCGCCATCTACACGCTGGAAGGCGACGTCTCGATCGCCGGCGATGTTTTCCCGGCCGAGCGGCTCCTGGTGTTCAAGCCGGGCGAGGAGATAGTCGTTTCCTCCGAGCGCGGCGCGCATTTCATGCTGTTCGGCGGCGCTTCGCTGGGCTCCAAGCGCTACATCTGGTGGAATTTCGTCTCGTCCTCCAAGGAACGCATCGAGCAGGCCAAGCAGGAATGGAAGACGGGCCGCTTCGATATCGTTCCCGGCGATGAGGAGGAGTTCATTCCGCTGCCCGAGAACTAAGGTGTGTTGATGTTCAGGTGAGGCCGGCCTGCAAATGCCGGTTTCCTGCGCTTCCGGTGCTCACGTACTTTGAGTACGCTCCGCTCCGGTTCTCGGAATCCATCATTTTCGGCGCGGCCTGACCTGAATCTCAATACACCTTGCAGCGTAGCACGCGTCATTGACGCACATTTACATTCGCCCGCCGGCGGACTATTGCCGCGCATGATTATGGCGCAATCTGCTGATAGCGCCGTGTTCGATCGATAAGGCAGGACGCGCCCGAGTGAAGCCAGACACGCCGCTGCTCGACAAGGTCCGCATTCCGGCGGATTTGCGGACGCTTGATGAGAGCGCGCTGCCGCAGCTTGCCGCGGAACTCCGCGCCGAGCTGATTGATGCCGTGTCGCAGACCGGCGGTCATCTCGGCGCCGGCCTCGGCGTCGTCGAACTGACCGTCGCGCTGCACTACGTTTTCAATACGCCGCAGGATCGGCTGATCTGGGACGTCGGCCACCAGGCCTATCCGCACAAGATCCTGACTGGCCGCCGCGACCGCATCCGCACGCTGCGCCAGGAAGGCGGCCTTTCCGGTTTCACCCGGCGCGCGGAGAGCGAATACGACCCGTTCGGCGCCGCGCATTCCTCGACCTCGATTTCGGCCGGTCTCGGCATGGCCATGGCGCGCGACCTGTCGGGCGGCCGCAACAATGTCATTTCGGTCATCGGCGACGGCTCGATGTCGGCCGGCATGGCCTTCGAGGCGCTGAACAATGCCGGCGCGCTCGACGCCCGGCTGATCGTCATCCTCAACGACAACGACATGTCGATCGCGCCGCCGACCGGCGCCATGAGCGCCTATTTGGCCAGGCTCGCCTCCGGCAAGGCCTATCTGGGGTTACGCGATTTCGGCAAGAAGCTGACATCCTATCTGGGCAAGCGCGCCGACCGCGCCATCACCCGTGCGGTCGAGCATGCGCGTGGTTACGTCACCGGCGGCACCTTGTTCGAGGAACTCGGCTTCTATCACATCGGTCCGATCGACGGGCACAATCTCGAACATCTGATCCCGGTGCTGAAGAACGTCCGCGACAATGGCAAAGGCCCGGTGCTGATCCATGTCGTGACGCAGAAGGGAAAGGGCTACGCGCCGGCGGAGGCCGCAGCCGACAAATATCACGGCGTCAACAAGTTCGACGTCATCACAGGCGCGCAGGCCAAGGCGCCGGCCAACGCGCCCGCCTACACCAAGGTCTTCGCCGAAAGCCTGATCCAGGAAGCGCGCGAGGACGACCGCATCGTCGCCATCACCGCCGCCATGCCGAGCGGCACCGGCCTCGACCTTTTCGGCGAGGTGTTTCCGAAGCGAACTTTCGACGTCGGCATCGCCGAGCAGCATGCGGTGACCTTCGCCGCGGGGTTGGCCACCGAAGGCTACAAGCCTTTCGCCGCCATCTATTCAACCTTCCTGCAGCGCGCCTACGACCAGGTCGTCCACGACGTTGCGATCCAGAAACTGCCGGTGCGCTTCCCGATCGACCGCGCCGGTTTCGTCGGTGCCGACGGCGCCACCCACTGCGGCGCTTTCGATACGACCTTCCTGGCCACGCTGCCGGGCTTCGTTGTCATGGCCGCCGCCGATGAGGCGGAGCTGCGTCATATGGTGCGCACCGCGGCGGCCTATGATGACGGCCCGATTGCCTTCCGCTATCCGCGCGGCAACGGCGTCGGCGTCGACATGCCGGAGCGCGGCTCGCTGCTGGAGATCGGCAGGGGCCGCATCCTCAAGGAAGGGACCAAGGTCGCGCTGCTTTCCTTCGGCACGCGGCTGCAGGATTGCCTGTTGGCGGCCGAGGAACTTGGCGCTGCCGGTCTTTCTACTACCGTTGCCGACGCCCGCTTCGCCAAGCCGCTGGACGAGGATCTCATCCGGCGGCTCGCCCGTTCGCATGAGGTGCTGGTGACCGTGGAAGAGGGCGCCATCGGCGGCTTCGCCAGCCAGGTGCTGCACTTCCTCACCCATGAAGGCCTTCTCGAAAGCGGCCTCAAGGTGCGCCCGCTGGTGCTGCCGGACGCGTTCACCGACCATGCCAAGCCGGAGAAGATGTATGCCGATGCCGGGCTGGATTCGGCAGGCATCGTGCGCACGGTCTTCGCCGCGCTCGGTCGCGGCGTGCAGGCGCAGCGCGCCTGAATCAGAGCTTCAAGCGGTGAATCGGTTTGCCGGGTGCCAGATGTAAGTATCTGTTAAGGCTCCCGTTTGGCGGTTCGCTTACCCTGTCTCTTGGCCGATTTTCAACGGCGCCCTGCTAGAAGCTCGGGCCAGGCAGGGAGACAACCAAAATGAAAACGCTTCTGTGCGGAGTGGCCCTTTTGGCGGCCGTGACGGCCCCGACGGCAGCCGAGACGCGTTACGACCGCAATCTCGAAAAGGCGGTGCTGGATATCGTTGCCGGCAAGATGGGCAACATCCGTGGCGGCTTTTCCTATAAGCAGGTTCCTCAACTCGTCGTGCTGCCGGATGCAGGTCTCGTCGCGCCCACTCCGGTTGAGCCGCCGCGCAAGCAAGCCTCCGGCAATGACGGCCTGATGCCCGCCGTCGAGCGCCAGGTGTCGCGCACCATTTTTTAGAACCACATATCGCGCACGCAGCGGCCGTCGCGCGGCAGGTCGTCAAAAGTGTCGAGGCCGTCGAAATGGTCGATCGGCAGGTCGGCGACCTCCTCGGGCGGCGCAAGCCTGACATTGACAGCGATACGCGTGCGGCCGCTTTCGCCGGAGCGCAGCCCACGCCAGGCGACCACGCAGGCGCAGGTCGGACAGAACAGGATTTCCAGCGCGGGTTCCGCCACCTCGGCGCGTGTGTACGATTTCAGCGGTCCGGCGACGCGGATGCGCTCATCGACATAGTCATAGGCCCAGAGCGCTCCGTAGCGGCGGCAAAGCGTGCAATTGCATGCGGTGATACCACCGGGATCGCCTTCCAGCGTCCAATGAACTGCGCCGCAATGACAGGTACCCCTCAGCATTGCCACCCTCCACCGGCTGACGAACCGCCTGTTCCTCTCGGCATTCTGCAGCCTCTTGCGCCATATTCAACCATTGCGTTCGCGCCCGGCTTTCGCCAATGAAGGCCGATGAGTTCCCCTTTGCCAGCCAGCCGGCGCCAGCGGCTCGACGAATTGCTCGTCGGGCGCGGTCTGTTTGCCAGCCGTTCGCGCGCCCGCGACGCGATCGAGCGCGGCACGGTGACGGTTGACGGCGCCGTCGCCCGCAAGCCCGGCCAGCCCGTCGCGCCGGACTGCCTGGTCGCCATCGACGATCCGGCGCGGGCCTATGTATCGCGCGCGGCGCTGAAGCTGATCGCCGGCCTCGACCGTTTCGGCCTCGATCCTTCCGGCAGCGAAGCGCTCGATGTCGGCGCCTCGACGGGCGGCTTCACCCAGGTGCTGCTCGAGCGCCGCGCGGCCCATGTCACGGCGATCGATGTCGGTCACGGCCAGATCCATCCCGACATTGCCGGCGACCCGCGTGTGACGGTGATCGAAGGACTGAACGCCCGCGATCTGACGGCCGCCGATCTCGGCGGCCGCGTTCCCGGTTTCCTTGTCTGCGACGTCAGCTTCATCTCGCTGAAGCTGGCGCTGCCGCCGGCGCTGGAATTGGCGGGCGAGGGCGCCAAGGCAGTTCTGCTGGTCAAGCCGCAATTCGAGGCGGGCCGTGAGGCCATCGGCAAGGGCGGCCTGCTCAAGGATCCGGGCGATGCCGGGCGGATTGCCGCAAATTTGCGCGACTGGCTGGCCGGCGTTCCCGGCTGGCGCGTGCTGGGACTCGAGCCGTCGCCAATCGAAGGCGGCGACGGCAACCGCGAGTTCCTGCTCGCCGCCATGAAGGACGGGCGATGAGCACACGCTTCACCATTGCAAGGCTGGGCTCGCAGGGCGACGGTATCGCCAATGCCGAAGGCGGGGAGGTCTTCATCCCGTTCACGCTGCCGGGCGAAACGGTAACGGCCGCGCGCCAGAAGGACCGCGCCGCGCTGATGTCGGTATTGGAAGCCTCGCCGCTCAGGATCGATCCGGCCTGCCGCCATTTCACCGAATGCGGCGGCTGCGCGCTGCAGCATTACGAGGCCGAAGCCTACCGGCAATGGAAGCGCGAGAAGGTTGTGCAGGCGCTGAAGGCCAAGGGCATTGCTTGCGAGATCGCCGCGCTGGTGCCTTGCGCGCCGCACACCCGCCGCCGCGTCACCTTCAGCGCCAGGCGCACGGATGCCGGCATGCTGCTCGGCTTCGTGCGTGCGCTGTCTTCCGAGATCATCCCGATCGAGGAATGCCCGATCTCGCTGCCCGCGATCGTCTCGGCGCTTGATAAATTGCGCGCCCTGGCCGGGTTGGTCTGCGCCACCCCGAAGGCATTTCATATGACGGTGACCGTCACCGCTTCAGGCCTCGACGTGGCTGTGCACGATGCCGGCAAGCTTGGCGACCATCAGCGCCGTATCGCGTCGAATTTCGTCATGGCCGAAGGCCTGGCGCGGCTTTCCGTCGACGGCGAGATCGTCGTCGAGCCGAAGAAGCCGGTGGTGCAGTTCGGGCCCGTCGCGGTCGCCGTGCCGCCGGGCGCCTTCCTGCAGGCGACAGAGGCCGCCGAGCAGGTGATGGCAAGCCTCGTCGGCCAGCATCTGTCGCGCGCCAGGAAGATCGCCGACCTGTTTGCCGGCTGCGGCAGCTTCGCGCTCAGGCTCGGCGCGCAATCCGAGGTCCATGCCGTCGAGGGCGATGCGCCGGCGCTTGCCGCGCTCGACCGCGCCTTCCGCTTTGCCAGCGGCCTGAAGCGGGTGACCAGCGAACGCCGCGACCTGTTCCGCCGGCCGCTGACCTTCAAGGAGTTGAACGTCTTCGACGGGCTGGTCTTCGATCCGCCGCGCGCCGGCGCCGAGGACCAGTCGAAGCAGATCGCCCGCTCCGACGTGCCGCTGGTCGCCGCGGTGTCCTGCAATCCGGTGACGCTCGCGCGCGATCTGCGCATCCTGATCGATGGCCGCTACACGCTGAAGAGCGTCACGCCGATCGACCAGTTCCTGTGGTCGCCGCATGTCGAGGCGGTCGCGCTTTTGGAGAAGCCGAAGCGGCGGCGGTAGCTCGCGGCCGGAGGCTCGCGTGAAAACTGTGAAGCCTCTGTTCTTTCGACGAAATTGCGCCCTAAAGCCGCCTTTTTGCAGGGTCTTAATTCTGCGGTTAGGGAAACATTCCTGCCTCTCCGGCGTTGTCGCGTTGGACGAAATGGCGGACAAGGATGGCGGATTGCAATGCGCTCGCTTCGGAAAGTCATCGGCCTTGTCGTCGTTCTCATCGCCTTCGCCGTCGCGTCCACGACGGGCGCGCTCGCCCAACAGCAGAAACGTCTCGCATTCGTCATCGGCAACGCCGCCTATCCGTCGGATGCGCTGGTCACCTCCGCGAATGACGCCGGCCTGATCGCCCAGACCCTGCAGGCAGCAGGGTTCGATGTGGTCGGCGCGCGCGATGTCGACCAGGAATCGTTGCGCGGCGCGCTGCGCGATTTCCTTGGAAAGGTTTCCGCCGCCGGCCCGGACGCGACCGTTTTCGTATACCTGGCCGGCCGCGGCGTGCAGTTCGAAGGTGAGAACTATTTCTTGCCGGTCGACGCCCAGATCGCCAATCCGGCCGACGTGCCGCTGCAGGCCATGCGGCTCTCCGATATCACCAAGTCCCTGGCGGGATTGCCGGCGAAGGTCAATATCGTCGTCCTCGACGCGGCTCGGCCCAATGGCCTTCCGAAAATGAGCCAGCCGCTGGCCGGCGGTCTCGCGCTGGTCGACCCCGACCCCAACATGCTGATTGCGTTCAACGCGGCGCCCGGAACGGTTGCGCCGGAAGGCAAGGGCCCATACGGCGCCTATGCTCAGGCGCTCGCCGAGATGATGCGGGAAGGCGGCATAGCGCTTGACGATGTTTTCGACCGCACGCGGCTACGCGTCAACGAGGTGACGCAAGGTGCCGAAATTCCGTGGGACGCTTCGAAGATCAGCGCGCCTTTCGTGTTCTTCGAACGCGCTCCGGACGCGCCGCCGCCGAAGGTTTCGGAGGCCGAAGAACGGGCCAACCGGACCAGGCCGATCCGCGACTTCAATGCGCATGACGCCTATGTCGCGGCACTCGACCGCGATACCATGCGCGGCTACGAGGAGTTCCTCGTTGCCTATCCGCACGATCCGATGGCCAAGCGTGTGCGGGCCATCATCGCGGCGCGACGCGAGGCGATCACCTGGCGCGAAACATGGCTGCGGGATACGCCGGAGGCCTATTGGTCCTACCTCGAGCGTTATCCGCACGGGCTGCATGCCTGGGACGCGCGCCGCCGGCTGGAGCATTTCGACGCCGAGCTCGAACCACCGACGAGCTTCACCGTCATCGTCTACGACGTGCCACCGCCGCCGCCGGAGGAAATCATCTATGTCGACAGGCCGGTGCTCTATTTCGACGATCCCGATTTCGACTTCGAGCCGCCGCCGCCGATCGACGTGATATTCCTGCCGCCGCCGCCGCCCGATTTCGTCGTGCTGCCGCCGCCCCCGCCGCCGGTCGATGTTTACGTCCTGCCGACGCCGGTCTTCGTTCCCGTGCCGGTCTGGGTCAAGCCGCCGCGTGACATCGTGCCGCCGCCGAACGACATCATCTTCAACAACATTCACAACGCGACCGTCATCAACAACAACACGACGATCAAAAACGAGCAGGCCAATCAGGCCGGACAGCCAAACGCCAATGCACCGAGCGGTCTCACCACCGGGCAGAAGATGGCGGTTGGCGCGGGCGCGGCCGCAGTGGCGGCCAAGGTGGCGCTGCCGCCGGTGCTGCAGAAAAGGGCGGTGCTGTTCAAGCAAAATCAGGGCGGTCAGCCGCTGAAGCCGGGCCAGGCTGCCACGCAGGGCCAGCTGCCTGGTGCGACGCCGCAATCGCTGAAACCAGGCCAGGCTGTCACGCAGGGCCAGCAGCCGGGTGCGACGCCGCAGGCGAAGACGACGGGCAAGCTCCCGACCGGTCACGCCTTGCCGGGAGCTGATGGCAAGGCGCTGCCACTCGTCAACGGCAAGCCGGTGCTCAACGGCCAAAACGCGCCCAACAGCAAGGTGCTGGGCAAGCAAGGCACTGGCAACCAGCAGGCTACCGGGAATGCCGGCGCCCCCGTTACGGGCAACGGCCAGCAGAACGGAGTTGTCGACGATCAGGGCAAGAATGGGAAGTTCCGCAAGTTGCCGACCGTCAATGGCGCGCCGGGCGAGAACGGGCAGAACGCCCAGCAGAGGTTCGGGAAGAACAATCCGAACGCGTTGTCCGGCCAGAACGAAGGCAGACCGAGGAAGCTGACCCGCAAGGATCTGCCGGCAGGCCAGACAGCTGTCGGACCGAGCGATCAAGGCACGGTCAACGGAGGCGATAGAGGTAAGAAGCTCCGCAAGCTGCCGACCGTCAATGGCGCGCCAGGCGAGAACGGGCAGAACGCTCAGCAGAGGTTCGGGAAGAACAATCCGAATGCGTTGTCCGGCCAGAACGAAGGCAGACCGAGGAAGCTGACACGCAAGGATCTGTCGGGAGGCCAGACAGCCCTCAGCCCGAGCGATCAAGGCTCGGTCAACGGAGGCGACAGCGGTAAGAAGTTCCGCAAGCTGCCGACCGTCAATGGTGCGCCAGCCGACAACCGGGCGAGCGTGCAGGAGCGGCTCAGGAGAAACAATCCGAGTGTGTTCTCCGACCAGAATCAGGGTTCGGCCAACGCAAACAGGAAGTTTCGCAGGCTGCCGAACGGCGAAGAGGGTTCCGCCGGCGCAGGCATCAACGTCCAGCGCAGCTTCAAGCAGGAAAGGCCGAACGTGCAGGTGCTCAGGCCGCAAAGGCCAGAGTTCCAGGCGCAGCCAAGGCCTCAGATGCAAGAGAGACACCTGCAGCAGTTGAGGCCTGAGCCTCAGATGCAAGGAAGACGCTTGCAGCAGCGGCCTCAGCCTCAGATACAGGAACGGCGCCTGCCGCAGCAGCTCAAGGAGCAGCCGCCGCAGGGAAACAAAAAGCCGACCTGCGGGCGTCCTGGCGAGCCGCCCTGCCAGCAGTAGGCCAGCAAGGCTTGGCCGCGGGCGGCAACGCTCGTTCATGGGCCGGATTTCCGGCCTATGAATTTGCGAGGTAGAGAATGTGACGGATCAGTCCGTCAAAGCAGACAAGACCGCTCTGGTCACGCCGGGAGCGATTGCGGGAAAAGGTGAAGGTTCGGGCTCGGCGACTTCGCCATAGCCTTCCGTGCAGAATTGCATCCCAGGGCGAGAGAGCGGCTCGCTGTTTCCGTGAAACGCTCTGGCCCTTACGAACTCGGAGACAGTCGTTTCGCCGTGCCGCCGCGCTGGTTGATCGACACCCAGGTGTTCGGGTTCTGCTGCGACTGGCGTTTCAGGAAATAATAGCCGGTGGCGTTCCAGGGGCGGATTTCGTCGACCAGATTGTCCAGCACGAGATCGCCCTTGTCGGTCTTCACCGTCAGAATGGTGTGGCCCTCATTGTGGAGGTCGCGCACCACCGTCATCAGCAGCGCCTGCCGGGGGAAGCCCGCTTCCAGGAGCAGCTTGCGCTTGTAGAGCGCGTAGATCTTGCAGTCGCCCTTGCCGTCCGTCGGATAGTCCCAGTGGTCCATCATCGTGCCCCAGTGGTCGTAATTGCTGACGGGCTTGATGGAGTGGTTCGCCTTCTGGTTTACCCGCTTGAGGATGCCCATGTTCTGCGCTGTCAGCCTGACGCTTGTGGCAGGCAGGGCAGGCACTTTGCATTCCTTCGGCCGGCGACGACAGAAATCGAGCCAGCCATATGGGACGCTGGTGCTGCCGCCGACTGCGGCGGAACTCGCAGCCGTTAGCTTGAACAGCGACGACTGCGCCGCTGCGGGGCCGACTTGCAGCGATGATGCGCCAACCAGGGAAACGAGGCCAATGAGGAAAGAAGAAGTCAGGACGCCAGGGGAACGCTGCATTGCCGACACCACCGCAACGAGAAGACTGGCGACAAGCTAATGCGCAAACGCTCGCCCCGCCAATTAAACAATTAATAATGTCCTAACACGATTGTGTTCACTTCAAGGTGGAGGATACATTCACGCCGGAATCAACCGCCTGGCGCGCGGAGACTGCTCGGGATGGTCGTTCGTCAGGCAGTGGACGACAGACCCTCAAACCCTGGTGCCGCCCACCGTCATCTGGTTCATCCGCAGATGCGGCTGGCCGACGCCGACAGGCACACCCTGTCCGGCCTTGCCGCACATGCCGATGCCGGTGTCGAGCTTCATGTCGTTGCCGATCATGCTCACGCGGTGCATGGCGTCCGGCCCGTTGCCGATTAGCATCGCGCCCTTGATCGGCTGCGTCACCTTGCCGTTCTCGATCATGTAGGCTTCGGTGCAGCCGAACACGAACTTGCCCGACGTGATGTCGACCTGGCCGCCGCCGAAGGAAACGGCGTAGATGCCATTCTTGACCGAGGCGATGATCTCTTCCGGCTCCATGTCGCCCGAGGTCATGTAGGTGTTGGTCATGCGCGGCATCGGCTGGTGCGCGTAGCCTTCGCGGCGGCCGTTGCCCGTCGCCTTCATGCCCATCAGCCGGGCGTTCTGGCGGTCCTGCATATAGCCGACGAGTTTGCCGTCCTCGATCAGCACGTTGCACGCCGAGGGCGTTCCTTCGTCGTCGACAGTGAGCGAGCCGCGCCGCTCGGGGATGGTGCCGTCGTCGACCACGGTGACACCCTTCGCCGCCACCTGTTGGCCCATCAGGCCGGCGAAAGCCGATGTCTTCTTGCGGTTGAAGTCGCCTTCGAGCCCGTGCCCGACCGCCTCGTGCAGCATCACGCCCGGCCAGCCGCTTGAGAGCACGATGTCGAATGTGCCGGCGGGCGCCGGAACCGCTTCCAGATTGACCAGCGCCTGTCTCAACGCCTCGCCGGCGGCATGCTTCCAGCTTTCCTCGCCGACGAACTCGCCAAAGCTCTTGCGGCCGCCCATCCCGTAGGAGCCGCTCTCCTGCCGGTCGCCATCGCCGACCACCACGGAAACGTTGATCCGCACCAGCGGGCGGATGTCGCGCACAATCTGGCCGTCGCCGCGCACGATCTCGACATGCTGCCACGAGGCGGCAAGCGACGCCGTCACCTGGCGCACGCGCGGATCCTTGGCGCGCAGCCAGCCGTCGATCTCCTGCAACAGCTTGGCCTTGGCCTCGAAGGAAGGCGAGGGGATAGGGTTCTCGTCGCCATAGAGATGGCGGTTGGTGCGGGCGGGCGCTCCGGCCAATGTGCCGGAATAGCCGCCTTTGACAGCCGAGACTGCGTCTGCCGCGCGCAACAGCGAGGCTTCGGAGAGATCGCTCGAATGCGCATAACCGCTGGCCTCGCCGGCCACGGCACGCAGGCCGAACCCCTGGTCGGTGTTGAAATTGGCCGTCTTCAGCCGGCCATTATCGAACATCAGCGCTTCGTTCTCGCTGTATTCGAGGAACAACTCGCCGTCGTCGGCGCCCTTGATGGTCTCGGTGACGATCTCCTTGACGCGATCGTCGGAAATGTCGAATTGGCCGATCAGGCTGTTCATGGCAAATCCATTCGTGGAAACAAATCGTTCCTCGGCATGTAGGCGCGAAGCCGCCTTCGCACAATCGCCAACTGGGTCAAGCCGACGATTGCGCCGCCATCAGTTGCCGCTGACGAAGTCCTTGATGTTGCCGGCCATCGCGTTCCAATTGGAAAACTGCTCCTCGAGATTGGCCCTGGTGATGCCGCCGGCAAAGCTGACATCCATCCTGAAATTCGAGCCGTCGCCCGAATAGGCCTTCACCCAGCGGTATTTTGCGTTCCAGGCGTTGGCTTGGTCAGCGGTAAGCGGGTCGGCGTAGCCGGTCGCGAATTGCAGCGACTTGCAGTTCTCGTGGTCTTCGCAGCCGTAGAAATAGATCAGGTATTTAACGCCGTCGATCCGCCCCGAAATCATCGGATCGCCGTTGTCGTCCTTGCCCATCCTGGCGGAACCGAAGCCCTTGGCGATATCGAGGATCGCCGCCGAGTCGGGCCTCTGGAGGATTTCGTCGTCCTCGGCCCGGGCGACCGAAACCGCACCGGCCAGCGCCAGCCCAGCGATGAAAGCGGACAATGACGTGCGCATGGAGCCTCCTGCCGCCAAATCCGCATTCGCCATCCGACCTCAGCGTCGGAAATGGCCGCGGTGCATGGGCAAGAAGATCAAGGTAGGGCGGCGAAGCCGTCTGCAAAGCCCTTGAGATCGACCGGAATGCCGATGCCTTCCTCGGGCGTCTGGAACACGATGAAGGTGGCCGACGTGCCGCTCTTCAGCGTGTCGAGCAGCGGTTTTTCAAGGATCACCTCGGCGTAGCAGCCATCCTGGAAGCAGCGCACGAAATAGGCGCGGCCGATATCCTTGCCGTCGACATTGAGGCCAAGCCCGTTGGGCAGGAGCACGCCGAGCGGCGCCAGCACGCGCAGGATCTCGGCCTTGTTGTCGGCTGTGCGCAGCACCACGACCGAAAGCCCCATTTCAGGGCGGTCCTCGGCGACAACGTTCTGCATCATCACGCATTGCTCTGAGGTAGCACCTGCAGGCGTATCGCAGATGATCGACCACGCGCCATGCGTCGACTTCACCGTGCCGCTCGGCGGCTTGGCGTCGTTAGGCGAGGCGGGGGCGCCGACGGCTACGCCGACACCGAGCAAGGCGACGGCAAGGACGACCTTCGCCAGGGTTCTCGAAAGCCAGGAAGTCATAACGGCTCCATTGCGAATCACGGCACTTTAAGCCGCGCCGGGGCCAAGTAAAGGACGAGACCTCCGTCGGTCCGCCCCGATACCGGCAATTGCATGCTTTTCCAAAGCAAATTCGCCCGAATTGCGACCGTCGCGCATATAGCATGGCGGGCGCCGAACGCGGCCTTCGGCCTGCGCGCAAAAATGCCGCACGGTTTCCTCCGCTCCTTTCTTGCGGAGGGAAATAGAGTATGGTTTGAACCAGCCTCGGGACAGCCCGGGATTCCCAATTCCGGTGTCGTCCGTTATTGGTGCGACCAGATCGCGGGAAGTGGGAGACGAGAGGGCGATGAGGAAATTCCTGGCAAGCGCTGAATTCTTGGCAGGTACGGCAGCTTCGGCCGTGCTCTTCTCCAGTGCGGCGGCTCGTGCCGACCAGCCGCGGGAATGGGAGATGACCTTCCAGGCGCCCGCGACCGACATGATGCGGCAGATCGAGCGGTTTGGGAACTACACCATGTGGTTCATCGTCCCGATCACCATCCTCGTGCTGGTGCTTCTGCTGGTCTGCATCGTTAGGTTCCGCGCCAGTGCCAATCCAGTGCCGTCCAGGACCAGCCACAACACGCTGATCGAGGTGATCTGGACGGTCGGGCCGGTGATCGTGCTCCTGCTCATCGCCATTCCCTCCTTCCAGCTGCTCACGGCGCAGTACACGCCGCCGGAAGAAGCTAAGCTCACCGTCAAGGCGACCGGCAACCAGTGGAACTGGGATTACGAGTACCAGGTCGACAAGACCTTCTCCTTCAACTCGGCGGTTCTTCAGGATGCCGACCGCGCCAAGGCCGGCAAGGAAGATCGCGCCCGCTATCCGCGTCTGCTGGCGGTCGACAACGAGCTGGTCGTGCCGGTCAACACCATGACCCGCGTGCTGATCACCGCCACCGATGTCATCCACTCCTTCGCCGTGCCGTCCTTCGGCATCAAGATGGATGCCGTCCCCGGCCGCACCAACGAGACCTGGTTCAAGGCGGAGAAGGAAGGCCTCTACTACGGCCAGTGCTCGCAGCTCTGCGGCAAGGACCATGCCTTCATGCCGATCGCCGTGCGCGTGGTGTCCGATGCGCAGTTCAAGACCTGGCTGGATACGGCCAAGACCGACGTGCCCGCCGCCAACAAGGCGCTGATGGCCGAGATCGATGATACCAACAAGGTAGCGGCCGCCGGCAACTGATGCCGCGGGTTAGCAAGATTTAGGGAACGGAGCGGAACATGGCAGAGGCTGCAGCTCACGATCACGGCGACCACAGGCCGCATGGCTGGGTCCGCTGGGTCTACTCGACCAACCACAAGGACATCGGCACGCTCTACCTGATCTTCGCGATCATGGCCGGCATCATCGGCGCCGCGCTCTCGGTCGCCATCCGCATGGAGCTGCAGGAGCCGGGCATCCAGATCTTCAGCGGCCTGGCGCAGATGGTCTACGGCATGCAGGGCGACGCCGCCATCGACGGCGGCAAGAGCATGTACAACGCCTTCGGCGCCGCGCACGGCCTGATCATGATCTTCTTCATGGTCATGCCGGCGCTCATCGGCGGCTTCGCCAACTGGATGGTGCCGATCATGATCGGCGCGCCGGACATGGCCTTCCCGCGCATGAACAACATCTCGTTCTGGCTGCTGCCGCCGGCTTTCATCCTGCTGCTCTCCTCGATGTTCGTGCCGAGCGCGCCGGGCGCCTTCGGCGTCGGCGGCGGCTGGACCATTTATCCGCCGCTCTCGACGTCCGGCCAGCCGGGCCCGGCGATGGACCTGGCGATCCTCTCGATCCATATCGCCGGCGCGTCGTCGATCCTCGGCGCCATCAACTTCATCACCACCATCTTCAACATGCGCGCTCCCGGCATGACGCTGCACAAGATGCCGCTGTTTGCCTGGGCGGTGCTGATCACCGCTTTCCTGCTGCTGCTGTCGCTGCCGGTTCTGGCGGGCGCCATCACCATGCTGCTCACCGATCGCAATTTCGGCACCGCTTTCTTCGTGCCGGATCAGGGCGGTGACCCGATCCTCTTCCAGCATCTGTTCTGGTTCTTCGGCCATCCCGAGGTGTACATCCTGATCCTGCCGGGCTTCGGCATCATCAGCCATATCGTCTCGACCTTCTCGAAGAAGCCGGTGTTCGGCTATCTCGGCATGGCCTACGCCATGGTCGCGATCGGCGCCGTCGGCTTCATCGTCTGGGCGCACCACATGTACACGACCGGCCTGTCGCTCGACACGCAGCGTTACTTCGTGTTTGCCACCATGGTCATCGCGGTGCCGACCGGCGTGAAGATCTTCTCCTGGATCGCCACCATGTGGGGCGGCTCGATCTCCTTCAAGCCGCCGATGCTGTGGGCGCTGGGCTTCATCTTCCTGTTCACCATCGGTGGCGTCACCGGCGTTCAGCTGGCCAATGCCGGTCTCGACCGCTCGCTGCACGACACCTATTTCGTGATCGCCCACTTCCACTACGTGCTGTCGCTGGGCGCGGTGTTCGCCATCTTCGCCGGCTGGTACTACTGGTTCCCGAAGATGACCGGCTACATGTACTCGCCGGTTATCGCCAACACCCACTTCTGGGTGACCTTCGTCGGCGTCAACCTGATCTTCTTCCCGCAGCACTTCCTCGGCCTCGCCGGCATGCCGCGCCGTACCGTCGACTATCCGGACGCGTTCGCCGGCTGGAACATGGTGTCGTCCTACGGCTCCTACATCGCGGCCGTCGGTGTCGCGATCTTCCTCTACGGCGTGTTCGAGGCCTTCCAGAAGAAGCGCGTCGCCGGCGCCAACCCGTGGGGCGAGGGCGCCACCACGCTCGAATGGCAGCTGCCTTCGCCGCCGCCGTTCCACCAATGGGAACAGCTGCCGAAGATCAGGTAGGCAGCGTCCCGACGCATACGAGACCGCCGGCTTGCCCGGCGGTCTTGGCCAACGGAATGATGGACTTTAAGTACGCATGGCCCTTGCCGAAGACAGATTGATGGAGGAAGCGGGTTTTCGCATGTCGGAAGCGACCGCAGGCGATTTCTTCGCCCTCCTGAAGC
This sequence comes from Mesorhizobium sp. Ca11, assembly GCF_020165275.1. Classification (NCBI taxonomy): domain Bacteria; kingdom Pseudomonadati; phylum Pseudomonadota; class Alphaproteobacteria; order Hyphomicrobiales; family Phyllobacteriaceae; genus Mesorhizobium; species Mesorhizobium sp. Ca11. The sequence continues at coordinate 348,381 of NZ_JAIUHU010000002.1, forward strand.
CGCGTGTCATGTCGCTGGTCGTCTTCACGGCCTTTGTCGGCATGATCGCGGCGCCCGTCGCCATCAATCCGCTCATGGCGGTGATCGCCATCCTCGCAATCGCCATTGGCGCCGGTGCTTCCGGCGCGCTCAACATGTGGTACGACGCCGACATCGACGCCGTGATGACGAGGACCGCCGGCCGCCCGGTGCCGTCCGGTCGCGTCACCCCAGGCGAGGCGTTGAGCTTTGGCCTTGTGCTGTCGGTGCTGTCGGTGATGACGCTCGGCGTGCTGGTCAACTGGCTGTCGGCATCGCTTCTCGCCTTCACCATCTTCTTCTACGCCGTCATCTACACCATGTGGCTGAAGCGCTGGACGCCGCAGAACATTGTCATCGGCGGCGCCGCCGGCGCCATCCCGCCGGTAATCGGCTGGGCCGCCGTGACCGGCTCGGTCAGCCTCGAAAGCGTGATCCTGTTCCTGATCATCTTCCTGTGGACGCCGCCGCATTTCTGGGCGCTGGCTCTCTTCAAATCCGACGACTACGCCCGCGCCGGCATCCCGATGATGCCGAATGTCGCCGGCCATGCCTCGACCCGTAGGCAGATCTTTGCCTATGCGCTGATCCTGGCGCCGGTCGGGGTGCTGCCCTGGGCGCTCGGCTACACCACGGCCGGCTACGGCGTCGTCTCGGCGGCCCTTGGCGCGGGCTTCGTCTGGTATGCCTGGAAAGTGCTTGCCATGGCGGACGGCGACCGCGCGATGAAGCCGGCCAAGGCCCTGTTCGGCTATTCGCTGCTCTATCTCTTCGCTATCTTTGCCGCCTATCTCGTCGACTGCGTGGTCGGGCGCGCCCTCATGATGGGGGGAGCATGATCGTGGCCGACAAGAAACTCGAATTGGTCACGCTGACCGAACGCCAGCAGAAGGCCCGCCGCAACCGCTCCATCGCCATCGGTCTTGCGTTGGCAGCGCTGGTCGTCGTCTTCTATGCCGCCACCATCGTGCGCTTCGGTCACAGCGGAGCCAGCATCACCGGCTCCGGCCTGCTGGGAGGCGGCTGATGGGCGGCGAGGCCAGCAGCAAGCCCCGCAAGGTGAACAACGGCATCGTCGCCGCCGTCTGCCTCGCCTTCTTCACCGGCATGGTCGGCATGGCCTATGCGGCGGTGCCGCTCTACAAGATGTTCTGCCAGGTCACCGGCTATGGCGGGACCACGCAGCGCGCCGAGAAGCAATATGCCGGCCGCGTGCTCGACCGTGATATCACCATCCGCTTCGATGCCAACACCAACGGCATTCCATGGCAGTTCGAGCCTGTCGCCCGCTCGGTGACGATCAAGATCGGCGCGACGGCGCAGGCGCATTACAGCGCCACCAACAAGTTCGACCGCACCATTACCGGCCGCGCCTCGTTCAACGTGCAGCCGGAAATGGCCGGCGCCTATTTCAACAAGGTGGAGTGCTTCTGCTTCACCGACACGACGCTGAAGCCCGGCGAGACGCTGGACATGCCGGTCGTGTTCTATGTCGATCCAGACATCGTCAACGTGCCGGAACTCAAGGACTTGAAGACCATCACCCTGTCCTACACGATGTTCCCGGTCGAAAACAAACAGCCGGTCGCCTCCTCGGTGCCGGCCGCAGGCAGCAGCAACAAAGTTCCAGATTCCGACGCAAGCCTCGGGGGTTGATATGGCAGACGCGCACGCAAAACCACAACACGACTACCATCTCGTCAACCCCAGCCCCTGGCCTTTCCTGGGTTCCGTCGGCGCGCTGGTCACCGCCATCGGCGGTGTCTGCCTGATGCAGTATCTGAAGGGCGGCAACTTCCCGGTCTTCGGCCACAACATCGCCAATCCGTGGCTGTTCTTCATCGGCATGATCATCGTGCTCTACACGATGTTCGCCTGGTGGTCGGACACCATCAAGGAAGCGCATGAGGGCCACCACACGCGCGTCGTTTCGCTGCACCTGCGCTACGGCATGATCATGTTCATCGCCTCGGAGGTGATGTTCTTCGTCGCCTGGTTCTGGGCCTTCTTCGACGCAAGTCTCTTCCCCGGCGAGGCGAACCAGTATGCCCGCACCGCCTTCACCGGCGGCGTGTGGCCGCCGAAGGGGCTTGAAGTCCTCGATCCCTTCCACTTGCCGCTCTACAACACCATCATCCTGCTTCTGTCGGGCACGACGGTGACCTGGGCGCACCACGCGCTTCTGCATGGCGACCGCAAGGGCCTGATCAACGGCCTGGTGCTGACCGTCGGCCTCGGCATGCTGTTCACCATGGTGCAGGCCTACGAGTATATGCACGCTCCGTTCGGCTTCAGGGATTCGATCTACGGCGCCACCTTCTTCATGGCGACTGGCTTCCACGGCTTCCACGTCATCATCGGCACCATCTTCCTGCTGGTCTGCCTGATCCGCGCTTGGCGCGGCGACTTCACCCCGAAGCAGCATTTCGGCTTCGAGGCGGCCGCCTGGTATTGGCACTTCGTCGACGTGGTCTGGCTGTTCCTGTTCAGCGCCATCTATGTCTGGGCCTCGAACGGCGCACTGATCGAAGGCCATTAAACCGACGGGTTTCGGAATCCCAAAGGGCGGCTGCGGCGACGTGGCCGCCTTATTCTTTGGGGCAAAAAGGTCTACGGTGAGAACATGAGCGAAGACAAGGCGATCTGGCCACCGATCGATCCGATTTCTGCCGGCCTGCATGGCCGTTGTCCGCGCTGCGGCGAAGGCAAGCTGTTCTCGGGTTTCCTCACCGTCGGCAAGCGCTGCTATAATTGCGGACTCGACTATTCCTTCGCCGATGCGGGCGATGGGCCGGCCGTGTTCGTCATCCTGATCATCGGCTTCGTCGTCGTCGGCCTTGCATTGTGGATGGAGGTGACGTTCAGTCCGCCGCTCTGGCTGCATTTTATGTTGTGGATACCGCTGGCGCTGGTGCTCTGCCTGACGGCGCTACGCCTGATCAAGGGCGTGCTGATCACCTTGCAGTATTCGAAGAAGGCCTCAGAGGGCAGGCTGGATTACAACGAATGAGCGAGACGACCGGTTTGGTTGCCGGCCCTTCGCGGCCGCGCACGGCGTTGCTGCTTGGCCTCGGCCTTGTCCTGTTCGCCGTCCTGATCGGGCTCGGCACCTGGCAGGTCCAGCGCCTGCATTGGAAGGAAGGCCTGCTCGCAACCATCGACAAGCGCACCCATTCCGCACCGCTGGCTCTAGCGGACGTGGAGAAGGAATTCGCCGCTTCCCATGATGTCGACTACACGCCCGTGACGGTAACAGGCACTTTCCTGCATCAGGGCGAGCGGCACTTCTTTTCCACCTGGCAAGGCGACAGCGGCTTCAACGTCTACACGCCCCTGCAGCTTGAGGACGGCCGCTTCGTGCTCGTCAACCGCGGCTTCGTTCCCTACGACCTCAAGGATCCTTCCAAGCGCCGGCAGGGCGAAGTCGCCGGCAAGGTGACGGTGACCGGGCTCGCCCGCAATCCGCTGCCTGCAAAGCCGTCGATGATGCTTCCCGACAATGACGTCGCCAAGAACATCTTCTACTGGAAGGACCGCGACGTCATGGCGGCGACCGCCGGCCTGCCTGCCGGTTTCGTGCTGGTGCCGTTCTTCGTCGATGCCGACAAGACGCCGAATCCCGGCGGCCTGCCGGTCGGTGGCGTCACCATCATCGACCTGCCGAACAACCATTTGCAATATGCCGTCACGTGGTACGGGCTGGCCGCCGCCCTTGCAGCCGTGCTGATCCTGAGGTTGCGCCGCCCGGCGAAGGAGCAGTGAGCGTCCTCGCTCTTGACAGGGCAGGGGTGCGCACCTCATTTCGCCTAATCAAACAGATAGAGCATGATGTCGTCCGAAAACCGCTTCACACTTTTCGGCATCATGTTCTTGGTTCCGACTGAATCGGCCTTGCATTCATGACCCAGAAAAAGCCACCGCTGACGATCAGGCTCTGCCAGCCACGCGGCTTCTGCGCCGGTGTCGACCGCGCCATCCAGATCGTCGTGCTGGCGCTGAAGAAATATGGCGCGCCGGTCTATGTCCGCCATGAGATCGTCCACAACCGCTACGTCGTCGAAGGGCTGCAGAGCCTGGGCGCCGTCTTCATCGAGGAACTGTCCGAGATTCCGCCGGAGCATCGTCAGTCGCCCGTGGTCTTTTCCGCGCATGGCGTGCCGAAATCGGTGCCGGCGGACGCCCAGGCGCGCAATCTCTTCTATCTCGACGCCACGTGCCCGCTCGTCTCCAAGGTGCACAAGCAGGCGATGCGCCACCAGCGGCTTGGTCGCCATGTGCTTTTGATCGGCCATGCCGGCCACCCGGAAGTGATCGGCACGATGGGCCAATTGCCGGAAGGCGCGGTGACGTTGATCGAGACGGAGGCTGACGCCGCGCGTTTCGTGCCCGTCGACGCTTCGGCGCTGGGCTTCGTCACCCAGACGACCTTGTCGGTCGAGGACACCGCCGGCATCATCCGGGCGCTCCAGGAGCGGTTTCCCGAACTGCATGCGGCCGCAGCCGAATCGATCTGCTACGCTACCACCAACCGCCAGGAAGCGGTGAAGGAGACGGCGGCCGGCGCCGATCTTTTCCTTATCGTCGGCGCTCCCAATTCGTCCAATTCGCGTCGCCTTGTCGAAGTGGCGGAGCGCGCCGGCGCCACAATGTCGCTTCTCGTGCAGCGCGCCGCTGAAATTCCGTGGGATGAGATCGCCGGGATCAGGACGCTCGGCCTGTCGGCCGGCGCCTCGGCGCCGGAAATCATCGTCGACGAGATCATCGACGCGTTTCGGCAACGCTTCGACGTCACCATCGATCTGGCCGTCACAGCCACGGAAACGGAGGATTTTCCGGTGATGCGGGTTTTGCGCGATGTCGAACTGACGGCGGCCGACATGGCCTTCGTTAATGGAGCGGCGTGAAACCGGATGGCCGTCTACACCGACGTCAGCGAAGGCGAGCTGACCGCATTCCTCAAGGCCTATCCGGTGGGTGAGCTGCTCTCCTACAAGGGCATCGCCGAAGGCACCGAGAATTCCAATTTCCTGGTCCACGCCTCGACCGGCTCCTACATCCTGACGCTCTACGAGAAGCGGGTCGACAAGGCCGACCTGCCGTTCTTTCTCGGCTTGATGGGCCATCTTGCCAGGAAAGGCATTTCCTGCCCGCTGCCGGTCACCGCGCATGACGGCACCGTCATCGGCACGCTGGCCGGCCGGCCCGCCGTCATCATCACCTTCCTCGAAGGCCTGTCGCTCAGGCGGCCGACGGCCGCGCATTGCGCGGAAGTCGGCAAGGCGCTCGCCGGCCTGCATCTTGCCGGCCAGGATTTTCAGATGAGGCGGCCGAACGCTCTGGCGATCGACGGCTGGCGCAAGCTCTGGGCCGCCTCGCGCGAGCGCGCCGACGAGGTCGAGCCAGGGCTGGCGGCCGAGGTCGACGCCGACTTCAGCGATTTCGAGCGCAACTGGCCCACCGGCCTGCCGAAGGGCATCATCCATGCCGATCTGTTCCCGGACAATGTCTTCTTCCTCGGCGAGAAACTGTCCGGGCTGATCGACTTCTATTTCGCCTGCGACGACCTCTACGCCTATGATGTCGCCACCTGCCTCAACGCCTGGTGCTTCGAGAAGGATTTTTCCTTCAACCTGACCAAGGGGACGGCGCTGCTGGCCGGCTATCAGTCGGTGCGGCCGCTTCAGGACGACGAGAAGGCGGCGCTGCCGATGCTGGCGCGCGGCTCGGCGCTGCGCTTCATGCTAACCCGCCTCTATGACTGGCTGACTATTCCGGATGGCGGGCTGGTGATGAAGCGCGATCCGACCGAGTATATCCGCCGCATGCGCTTCCACCGCGCCATCAAATCGCCATCCGAATACGGGCTGACATGAACAAGCAGATCGAGATCTTCACCGACGGCGCCTGCTCGGGCAATCCCGGGCCGGGCGGCTGGGGCGCAGTGCTTCGCTACAACGGCGTCACCAAGGAGCTGTCCGGCGGCGAGGCCGAGACCACCAACAACCGCATGGAGCTGCTGGCCGCCATCACCGCGCTCAACGCGCTGAAGGAGCCTTGCGCGGTCGACCTCTACACCGACAGCAAATACGTCATGGACGGCATCTCCAAATGGATCCACGGCTGGAAGAAGAACGGCTGGAAGACCGGCGACAGGAAGCCGGTCAAGAATGGCGAGCTCTGGCAGGCGCTCGATGAGGCCAACCGGCGTCACAAGGTCGTCTGGCACTGGGTTAAGGGCCATGCCGGCCACCCGGAGAACGAGCGCGCTGACGAACTGGCCCGGCAGGGCATGGCACCGTTCAAGAAGGGCCCGGTGAAGCCTGTTTTGGCGGCGCAGCCCGCAGTGCAGCCGAAGCGGCCGGCGGTTGCGAAGGCGCGACGCTCGACCCAGAGCTACTGATCGGCCATCGAGCCCGCATCTGATCGGAGAAAGTTTGCCTTGCCGATCGCCTATTACATTACCCATCCGCAGGTTCGGATCGACGCCAACATTCCGGTGCCGGAATGGGGGCTGTCTGACATCGGCCGGGCAAGGGCTGTTGCGATGCTCGATCAGCCCTGGATCGGCTCGATTGGGCGCATCGTGTCGTCCGCTGAACGCAAGGCGGTCGAAACTGCGGAAATCCTGGCGAAGCACCTCCATCTTGAGGTCGAGGTGCGGGAGCGGATGCACGAGAACGACCGGTCGGCGACGGGCTTCCTGCCGCCGCCGGAGTTCGAAGCGGTTGCCGACGAGTTCTTCGCCAGGCCGCACGACAGCATCCGCGGATGGGAAAGGGCGATAGACGCGCAGCAGCGCATCATGGGCGAAGTCGACGCCGTGCTTGGTACCGGCCTCACCGGCAACGTGGCTTTCGTTGGCCACGGAGGCGTGGGAACACTTCTGCTGCTTTCGCTCGATGGCCGCGAGATCAGCCGTATCGCGGATCAGCCGGCGGGCGGCGGCAATTACTTCGCCTATGACATTGAGGCTCGCCGCATCCTGCACGGCTGGCGCCCCATCGACGAACTGGCGCCGCATAGCGGCATTTGATCGTCAGCGGATCAGCAGCGCCGTCGAGAACATGCCGAGCGCGAACACCATGTGCGCCAGGAGGTTGAGCGCGCGCACCTTCATCGGATTGGGAAGCTTGGACGCCGCCCAGCCGGCGCCCATGCCCGGCGCAAGCAGGAACCAGCCCGCCCCGACCGTGACGATGCCGAGGATGAAGGCCGGCAGGAATGTCGGCGCCGCCAGCCAGCCCGCGCCGGCGAGCACGACAAGGATCACGCCGTAGAGAATGCCAACGAGGTAGTGGAATGCCCAGCCGAGCGCCTTTTCATGCGCATAAGGTGCCGCCTTGCCGATATCGTCGTGAAAAACCCTCTTCGGCAGATGCCGCACCCAGCGTCCGACCATGCCCCAGTTGGGCAATGGCAGGCCGAACGCCTTGTTGAGGACGATCGCCCAGACATCCATGAATACTGTGGCGCCGATGCCGATCGCCACTGCGCGCCAGACGGTGTCAAACATCAGAGCATGATCCTGAACCGAAGGTCAGCGAACGCAAAAAGTGGAACTGGTTTTCGGTCAAAATCATGGGGCCAACGAAACCTGACCTGATCTAGAGCTGCTCGAGGATTTTTGCCGCGCCACTCTCGTCGACGCCCGGCTTGGTCTCGACATTGAGCGCCACGACCTTGCTGTCGTCGACGATCATTGAGAAGCGCTTCGAACGCAGGCCCATGCCGGCCCCGGAAAGATCGTTGTCGAGTCCCACCGATTTGGCGAAATCGCCGCTGCCGTCGGCGAGATAGAGGATCTTGCCTTCGCCGCCGGTGAACCGCGCCCAGGCGCCCATGACATGCACGTCGTTGACCGAGACGACGGCGATCGTGTCGACGCCGCGGGCCAGGATGGCGTCATGATTCTCCAGATAACCAGGCAGGTGGTTGTTGCTGCAGGTCGGCGTGAAGGCGCCGGGAACGCCGAACAGCACGACTTTCTTGCCGGCGAAGATCTCATCGCCGGTGATCGACTTTGCGCCGTCCGCGGTCATGGTCTTGAAGGTCGCTTCGGGCAGTTTTTCGCCAACCGCAATGGTCATGGGGTGCCTCGCTTGGGGGATGGGAAGGATCGATGCCTTCGATATCGGACCGCGCGGGCTCCGGCAACTCTTCAGAGCAATTCCAGGAAAAGTGGGCAGCGGTTTTCCGTCCGGAATTGCGGCTCAGAAAGCCCCTGGATCAAGGGAAAGGCAGCAGCCCGTCCACCGAACCCTCGGCACTGGTCAGCGTGTAATACAGCCCGCCATCGGTCGGCGCCGCCGACGGCCGGTCGAGGATCGGCACGGTGAAGACGAGCTTGCCATCCTTCTGACTGCGCACCGGCGCGCCGAACATGTAGTCGCGCTCGCCGGCGATGAAGAGATCGACGGATTGCGGATCGCCGGGCGACTGCGCCTGGACGACAAGGATCTCATGGTCGCTGGACAGCACGCTGATGCCGAAATCGGACCGGGCCGGGGAGGGCAGCGTCGCAAGTGCGGTTTTCACCAGGGCCGCGTCGGTCGCGTTATCGGGATCGGACCCGGGTTCGACGCTGAGCCGGGTCTGCACTGGAATGCAGATCGTCTCGCAGATGCCGAGGAAAATGTTGGCATCGATGGTCGCCGGCTGGTCGGGCGAAGACAGCGTGAACGTCACCGGCAGCGACACCGGACGATCGTAGCCGGCCCATTTGCCGTAGCCGTCGTCATGCCGCTGTGGCGGCGGGAACGACAATTGCGCGTCGGCGACATTGGTGCTGCCCGATATGTCGAGTTGCGGCGGCACGCCGGCGTCGCCTGGATCGCGCCAATAGGTCTTCCAGCCGGGCTTCAACGCGATATCGAGCACGCCGTGGATCTTGCCGGCCTGGTCGGGCTTGCCCGTGGTCACCAGCCGAACCTTGCCGCCTTCACTGTTGTACCAGTTAGAGGAGGAGGCCTCGGCCGGTAGGCTTGTAGCCCACCCGAAAACGACGCCGAGAACCAGTAATTTCGTGTATCGCATGCGGTGATTTGACCGTCCGTTCTTGGCCGCGCAATGACTTCATCGCTCTCCCGATATCATATTTGCGTGACATCGGGGACTGGCACCATCTTTTCGGCGCTGCCGAAACGCGTTACGCTGAGGCCATGGACTTGCTGCGCCACAAGAAGTCGGCCGCCGGACGCGGTTTCCTCGACGATCAGTTCCTGATTGCCATGCCCGGCATGAAGGACGACCGTTTCGCGCGCTCCGTCATCTACATCTGCGCCCATAGCGACGAGGGCGCGATGGGCCTGATCATCAATCAGACGCAGCAGATGCTGTTTCCGGACCTGCTTGTGCAACTCGGCATCATGAACGAGCAGGAAGCGATCCGCCTGCCGGCGCATACGCGCGATTTCGTCGTGCGCAACGGCGGGCCCGTCGACCGCAGCCGCGGCTTCGTGCTGCATTCGGGCGACTATCGCGTGGAATCCTCGCTCAACGTCTCCGACGATATCTGTCTGACGGCAACCGTCGATATTCTGCGCGCCATCTCGACCGGCCGCGGCCCGCGCCATGCCCTCATGGCGCTCGGCTATTCCGGCTGGGGCGCCGGCCAGCTCGAAACGGAGATCTCCGAGAATGGCTGGCTCACCTGTCCGGCGACGCCGGAGCTTCTCTTCGACACCGATATCGAGCGCAAATACGACCGTATCCTTGCCTCGATCGGCATCGACCTCGCCCATCTGAGCGCCGCCGCCGGACACGCTTAGCACGTTCGTCATCCTAGGGCGGAGCAAGGAGCGAAGCGAACGCGCGCAGACCCTAGGATCCATGCCGTTACATCGAGCATAGAGTGCAGCGGTGCAGAACTCTGCAACGCTTTTCAATGCGTTAACGTCACGGAATGGATTCTCGGGTCAAGCCCGAGAATGACGATGTGATGGACGTAACGGCCAATCGCAGAGTGTCTCGCTACTCGATTGGAACGACCGGCCGCATCAAGCGCGCCCACCTAAGCCTGGGTCAGCGGATACTGCTCCCTCAGCGTCTTCAGCACCTGGTCGCCGGGCATCGGCGCGCCGAACATGAAGCTCTGCACATATTCGCAGCCCATCTGGCGCAGCTCCAGCGCGTCGCTTTCATCCGAAATGCCTTCCGCCACGACCGAAAGCCCCAGCTCATGCGCCATGTTGACCATCGATTTGAGCAGCACGGCACGCTTCGGCGTGGCGTCGTCGACGAAGCTCTTGTCGATCTTGATGGTGTCGAAGGGGAAGCGCGTCAGGTAGGAGAGCGAGGAATAGCCGGTGCCGAAATCGTCGAGCGACAATCCGATGCCGAGCTGCTTCAGCTTGGTCAGCACATGCGCGGTCTGCTCGGGATTGTCCATCACCAGGGACTCGGTGAGCTCCAGCCGGAAGCAGCGCGGTTTCAGATTGGCGCGCGCTATGACCGAGCGGACGTCGCTGACCAGGTCGCGGCGGATGAGCTGGCGGCTGGACAGGTTGACCGACACCGACAGCGGCGCGTCGCCGATCTGCTTCTGCCAGGTCGCGAGGTCCTCGGCCGCCTGCTGCATGGCGAACAGGCCGAGCTGCACGATCAGCCCGCAATTCTCGGCGACCGGAATGAAGTCCCCCGGCGGGATCATGCCGCGGCGCGGATGGTCCCAGCGCAGCAGCGCCTCGAAGCCGGCGACGCTGCCATCCTCCAGCCGCACGATCGGCTGGTAGGCAAGCGTGAACTCGCGCCGCTCGATAGCGCGGCGAAGGTCGGATTCGAACTGCAGCCGGTCGGTGCCGACGGTGCGGAAGGCGGGACGGAAGGGCTCGATCCTGTCGCCGCCGAAACGCTTGGCCTGGTGCATGGCAAGCTCGGCGTCCTTGACCATGTCCTCGGCCGAAGTCTGCGCCGTCGTCCAGGTGATCAGGCCGATCGATGCGGTGAGCACGATTTCTCGCTTGGCGAAGGTGATCGGATTGTTGATCGCGTGCTTGATGGCGTCCGCCATGGCAGCGATGCGGGCCGGGTCCTGTTCCGAAAGCAGCATCAGCGCGAACTGGTCGCCGGCAAAGCGCGACAGCGAATCCTTCGGCTTGAGCAGCCGGTGCAGCCGGCGCGCGACAGTGAGCAGAATGGTGTCGCCGGCGGAGATGCCAAGGCCGTCATTGACCTGCTTGAAGCGATCGATGTCGATGATGAAGACCGTCGGGCGCACCTTCTCCTCGGTGCGGGCGATCGAGATGATCGCTTCCAGCCGGTTCATGAACAATTCGCGGTTCGGCAGGCCGGTCAAATTGTCATGCACGGCGTCGTGCAGCAGCCTTTCCTCGGATTTCTTCTGCTCGGTGACGTCGATCATGGTGCCGACGCAGCGGATCACCTCGCCGTCGGAGCCGATCACCGGGCGGGCGCGCAGCGAGAACCAGTGGTAATGGCCGTCGGCGCCGCGCAGGCGGAAGTTCTGCGCTACCTTGCCGCGCCTATGCTCCAGCACCACGTCGAGCGTGGTGCGGAACGTGTCGCGGTCGTCGGCATGCAGCACCGGCAGCCAGTTGCGGGCCGCACCCCCAAGGCTGTTGGGCGCAAGGCCGAGCTGCAGGCTGATGTCGGGCTTGGTCACCACGCGGTCGCGCAGCACGTCCCAATCCCAGACGATGTCGCCCGAGCCGGCGACGGCGAGCGCCTGCCGCTCCAGGTCGGAGAACAGGCCCTGATGCAGCGCGCCGCCGGCAAAGGCGTGCTGCATGACCGTGAAGCCGATCAAGAGGATGATCAGGATCAGCCCGCCGCCCAGCGCCGGCTGGGCGATGTCGTTGTCCAGCATGCCGGTGATCGCCATCCACGATCCGCATAGCCATAGCAACACCATCACCCAGCTCGGCACCAGCATGATCGCGCGGTCATAGCCGCGGATGCCGAGGAAGATGATCAGGCCGAGACCCGTGAGCGCGGTGGCGGCGAACGAGATGCGGGCAACGCCGGCGGCGACCGCCGGATCGACGATGGCGACCCCCGCGATCAACAGCAGCCCGAGGATCCAAACCAGCGCGCCGTAGCTGAAATGACCATGCCACCGGTTGAGGTTGAGATAGGCGAACAGGAACACCACGAAGGTTCCGGCCAAGGCCACCTCCGTGCCGGCCCGCCAGATCTGCTCGTTGCCGGGCGATATCTCGATGATCTTGTTGAGGAAGCCGAAGTCGACGCAGATATAGGCCAGTACCGCCCAGGCGAGCGCCGCGGTCGCCGGGAACATCGAGGTTCCCTTGACCACGAACAGGATCGTCAGGAACAGCGCAAGAAGCCCCGAAATGCCGATGACGATGCCGCGAAACAGCGTGTAGGAGTTGACCGAGTCCTTGTAGGAATCCGGCTCCCAGAGATAGACCTGCGGCAGTTTCGGCGAGGCGAGCTCGGCGATGAAGGTCACCACCGTTCCGGGGTTCAGCGTCACCCGGAACACGTCGGCGTCGGGGCTTGTCTGGCGGTCGAGCGCGAAGCCCTCGCTGGGCGTGATGGCGGCGATGCGCGTGGAGCCGAGATCCGGCCAGAAGATGCCGGAATTCACCAGCCGGAAATGCGGCGCGACGATCAGCCGGTCGAGCTGCTGGTCGGTGGTGTTGGCGAGCGCGAAGACGGCCCAGTCGCCGCTCGAGCGAGCATCATTGGCTTCCACTTCGATGCGCCGCACGATGCCGTCGGGGCCGGGCGCCGTCGAGACCTGGAAATTCTCACCCTGGTTCCGGTAGATTTCCACGGCGCGCGATAGGTCCAGCGCCTTGTCGTCGCGAGCGATCTTGATCGGCTCGACGGCAAAAGCCGGCATGGCCGAAAAAAGCGTGACGACGACCGTCATGATGAGGGCGAATAGCGACGCTAATCGCGGAAAATTCGTCACAATCAGCCCTTCGTTCCATCGCCCGGCGGATCGTCCGCGATCCGGGCGTAGAGGTAGTGATCCTGCCAGATGCCGTTGATCCTGAGATAGGATCGCAGAAGTCCTTCGCGCCGGAATCCGGCTTTTTCAAGCACACGGATCGACCGGGCATTTTCGGGAATACAGGCAGCTTCGATCCGGTGCAACCGCAGCGTATCGAAGGCGAAGCGCGACACCAGCTTGACCGCCTCGGTCATCATGCCGCGGCCGCCGAAGCGTTCACCAATCCAGTAGCCGATATGGCCGCTCTGCGCGACGCCGTGGCGGATGTTGCCGAGCGTGATGCCGCCGGCGAGCTTGCCGCTCGGTTTTTCGAAGATGAAGAAGGCGATGGCCGTGCCTTGGGCATAATCCTCGCGGTAGCGGCTGATGCGCAGGCGCCAGGCATTGCGGTCGAGCTCGTCCGGCTGCCAGCGCGGTTCCCAAGGTTCGAGGAAGGCGCGGCTTTCGCCGCGCACCGCCGACCATTCGCGGTAATCGTTGGTCAAGGGCACGCGCAGCGTGACCTTGTCGCCCTTCAGTGCCGGCAGGTCGCGGCGAAAGAAAGGGAGCGCGAACACGGTTTTGGTCGAAGATCAGACGGCGAGCCGGCGGGCCGTCGTCTGCGGGCCCGCAAGCGATTCGAGGATCGCCTCGTAGGGCGCCAGCGTGCCCACGGGACCGACCGCGGTAAGCGTCGGCTTGGTCGAGAACAGCCGCGAGGAGAGATCGGTCAGCCGCTCGACGGTCAGCGCCGAAAGCCGCTCCATCAATTCCTCTTTGGCAATCGGCCGCCCGAACAACAGCAGTTGCCGGGCAATCTGCGAGGCGCGGCTCGCTGGGCTTTCAGCCGACATGATCAGGCCGGCGCGATATTGCGCCCGCGCCCGGTCGAGCTCGTCCTGCTGGATGCTCTCGCCCGCCTTCTGCAATTCACCGATGATCACCGGCACCAGCTTGGCGATGTCGCTCTGCCCGGTGGCGGCATGCACGCCGAAGATGCCGGTGTCGGAAAAACCCCAGTGGAAGGCATAGACCGAGTAGCAGAGGCCACGCTTCTCGCGCACCTCCTGGAACAGCCGCGACGACATGCCGCCGCCCAGGATCATCGACAGCACCTGCGAGGCATAGAAATCGCGCACATGGTAGGCGCGGCCCTCGAAGCCGAGCACGATCTGCGCATCCATCAGGTCGCGGTCCTCGCGGAAGTCGCCGCCGACATATTGCGCATATTGCGGGATATTGCCCGCCGCCTTGGCGCGGAAGCCGCCAAGCCGCTTCTCGACCTCGCGCACGAAATTGTCGTGCTTGACGTCTCCGGCGGCCACGACGACCATCCGCTCCGCGTCATATTGGCGCTCGATGAAGCTGTGCAGCTGTTTGGAGGTGAAGGATTTGACCGTCTCCGGCGTGCCGAGGATCGAGCGGCCGATGGTCTGATGACGGAAAGCCGTTTCGGTGAAGCGGTCGAAGACGATGTCGTCGGGCGTGTCATGCGCGGCGCCGATCTCCTGCAGGATCACATGCTGCTCGCGCTCCAGCTCGTCGGGGTCGAATTCGGATTCCTGCAGGATGTCGGCCAGGATGTCGACCGCCAGCGGCACGTCGTCGGAAAGCACCCTGGCGTAGTAGGAGGTCGTCTCGACGCTGGTGGCGGCGTTGATCTCGCCGCCGACATTCTCGATTTCCGAGGCGATCTCGAAGGCGCTGCGGCGCTTCGTGCCTTTGAACGCCATGTGCTCGAGCAGATGAGCCATGCCATGCTCTTCGTCGCGCTCGTTGCGGGCGCCTGACTTGACCCAGACACCAAGGGCAACCGATTCGATGCTTGGAAGGGTTTCGGTGGCGACTGTCAGGCCGTTCGACAGACGGCTTACCTCAACACCCATATGGCAAGTACTCCCTAACGCGCCGCCCGCGAGTGGCGGTCCACGTAATCTTCCACCATTTTCAAGTCGGATGGAAGTATCGTGTATTTTTCGTCGGCTGTCATCAAGCCGCCTAGCCATGCGGGCAGGGCAGGGGTGATGCCGCTTGCGGCCTCGACCGCCGCCGGGAATTTCGCCGGATGCGCGGTGCCGAGCACCACCATGGGCACCGCGCCGGAGTCCTGGGTGGCGGCGACACGGACGGCTGCGGCCGTATGCGGATCGAGCAGGTAGTTGCTCGCCTCGAGCGTCGCGCGGATGGTGGCGGCGACCTCGTCGACGCTAGCGCGGCCGGCGTCGAATTCGGCGCGGATGCGCTTGAGCTCGCCCTCCTCGATGGTGAAGGCGCCCGACTGCTTCAGGCCGTTCATATAGCGCCGCACCGTCTCGGCATTGCGGCCTGCGGCCTCGAACAGCAGCCGCTCGAAATTAGACGACACCTGGATGTCCATCGACGGCGAGGTCGTGGCGAACACGCCCTTGGTGCGGTATTCGCCGCTTGCCAGCGTGCGCGCCAGGATGTCGTTGTCGTTGGTGGCGATAATCAGCCGCTCGATCGGCAGGCCCATGCGCTTGGCGGCGTAGCCTGCGAAAATATCGCCGAAATTGCCCGTCGGCACGGTGAAGGAGACCGGCCTGTCGGGCGCGCCGAGCGACAGGGCCGACGAGAAGTAATAGACGATCTGGGCCATGATGCGGGCCCAGTTGATCGAATTCACACCCGACAGCGACACCCTGTCGCGAAAGGCGTGGTCGTTGAACATGTCCTTAACCAGGCCCTGGCAGTCGTCGAAATTGCCTTCGACCGACAGCGCATGGACGTTTGCCGCGCTCGACGTCGTCATCTGGCGCTGCTGCACCGGCGATACCTTGCCGTGCGGGAACAGGATGAAGATGTCGGTGCGGTCGCGGCCGGCGAACGCATCGATCGCGGCACCCCCGGTGTCGCCCGAGGTCGCGCCGACGATGGTGGCGCGTTTGCCCCGTTCCGAAAGCACATGATCCATCAGCCGCGCCAGCAACTGCATCGCCACGTCCTTGAAGGCCAGCGTCGGGCCGTGGAACAGCTCGAGGATGAAGGTGTTTTTCCCGGTCTGCACCAGCGGGCAGACGGCCTCATGCCGGAAAGTCGCATAGGCCTCGCGCACCAGCCGCTCGAAGACGGGCGCCGCGATCTCGCCGCCGAGGAACGGCGTCAGCACGCGGATGGCAAGGTCCGGATAGGCAAGGCCACGCATGGCGCGGATGTCGGCGGCCGAAAACTGTGGCCACTCGCGCGGCACGTAGAGCCCGCCGTCGCGCGCCAGGCCAGCCAGCACAGCGTCGGAAAATCCAAGCGCGGGCGCATCCCCGCGGGTACTCACATATTGCATCGTCAAAGGCCTGTTGCTGCCGGTCGCGTCATCCACGGCAATTGGTTAATTTTCCGAGCCCGCTCAGTCGCATTTTTGCCGCGCGGTTGCTATACGTCACCGGCTTTGTGAGAGGGAAGTGCAGTTTCATGGCGTTTTATTCGGTCAACCGTCGTTTTGTCGCGGGTCTGGCGCTCACCGGCTTTATGCTTGCCGCCGCCGGCTGCCAATCGAGCGACAATGGTATTCTTAGCTTTGGTCTGACCAAGAAGGATCCTGTCGCGCCGCCGCCGCCGCAGGATCCCAAGATCCTTGCCAGCCAGCTGCGAGCCTATTGTCCGAAGGTGACGCTGCGCGACGGCACTGCCTATTTCAACACCTATGCCAAGGGCACGACGGCGAAGCCCAAGAAAAAGAAGGTTGACGCCGCGGCCGACGCCGAGGCCGAGGCAGCCGCCGCGGCCGCACAGACCGGACCCAACGGCCAGCCGATCGATCCCGCTCACGATCCGTCGAAGATTATCTACCAGGCGTCGATCACCGACGTGACGCGCGATTGCACCCATGCCAACGGCCAGATGTCGATGAAGATAGCCGTCGCCGGCAAGATCGTGCCGGGGCCGATGTTCGCGCCCGGCACCGTCACCATGCCGATCCGCATCGCAGTTCAGCATGGCGACGAGGTGCTTTATTCGCAGCTGCATCCGTATCAGGTGCAGGTTACCGACCCATCGGCCGCTACCCAATTCGTCTTCGTCGACAGCAATGTCGTGGTGCCGGAGCCGACCGCGCGCGACTACCAGGCCTATGCCGGCTATGACGAGAACACGCCGGTCGCCTCGGCGGACAAGGCGAAAGGCAAGAGGAAGAAGCGCGCTCCGGCGACCAACTGAGCAAGGGCAGGAAACAACGACGGCGTCTCGCTGGCCAAACGAAACAGACGTGTTCGTCGTCTATTCAGGTAATCCGGCTGCCCGTAATGCGCTGCCAAGAGCCTGCGCGAGCGCGGGCGCGCAATTCACGCCTGCAAACTGGCGGCCGTAGCGAAAGCCAGGCTGAAGCTCGATCACGCGGGCAGCGGCCGCCCTCGCTTCGTCCAATCGGCCAAGCTTGGCCAGCGCGGCGGCCAATTGCACATAGGTGATGCTGTGCGCCGGATTGGCTTGGACGGACTTGTAGGCAGCACGGCAAGCCTCTTCGTAACGGCCGCGCAGCAAATAGCTCATCGCCTGCGCGTCAAATGCGGCCCAGGCCCAGGAATCGAACGGGCTCAACCGCATTCCCTGCTCGCTCCACTCTATTGCGCGCTCTGCTTCACCGCTCCATCCGAGCATGACGCTGCCGAGGATGTAGGTCAGCGCCGATGACGGGCTGATGGCAAGCGCAGCTTCCAATGCCGCGAATGCGCCGGCGCGATCATGCGCATCCATTCCGATGGAAAAGCCCGCCCATGTGAGGGCGAGCGCATCATCCTGCCCGTGGACAATGGCCGACCGCGCGTGGCGGATCGAAGACGCACGGTTGATCTCCTGCAGGCCGGCGCGAAGGAACAGGCAATGATGGCACATCGCGGCATTGCCATGCGCCAGCGCATAGGCCGGTTCGAGCGCGAGCGCACGCTCGAGCAGCACCAGCGCCCTGGTCACCTGATCCGGCATGCCTGAATCCACGTCTGGCTGGGCCTGCAGCACGAGATCGTAGGCATCTAGACTGTCGGGGCGCTTGCGCCTGACTCGTTCGATTTCGGCTTTCCGCACGCTTGGCGCAATCGCTCCTACTGCTGCCAGTGCGATCTCGTCTTGGAGCGCGAAGATGTCTTCGGAGCTGCGATCGTAGCGCTCGGCCCAGACATGAGCGCCGGTCGATGCATCGATCATCTGCGCGGTAACACGAACGCTGCCGCCGGCCTTGCGCACGCTGCCTTCGAGGACATAACGAACGCCAAGCTCGCGGCCGACCTGCTTCACGTCGATGGCGCGACCCTTGTAGCTGAAGGTCGAGTTTCGCGCGATGACGAACAGCCATTTGATGCGCGCTAGGCCTGTGATGATGTCGTCCACCATCCCATCGGCAAAATACTCCTGCTGCGGGTCGCCGCTCAAATTCGAGAACGGCAGGACCGCGATCGAGGGCTTCTCAGGCAAGCTCGGTGCCGACGCGGTGCGGGTGGTGGCCGAGGTGTCGGGAACATTGGTGGCGACGGCCGGTCCGACATAGCGATAGCCGCGGCGCGGCAAAGTCTCGATCCAACTCGCGACATTCGCTGCGTCGGCCAGAGTCCGGCGCAAGGCTGCAATCTGAACCGTCAGATTGTTATCGGCAACCGCCGATCCGCCCCAGCCGGCGTCGATCAGCGCGTCCTTCGATACGGGTTGGCCCGCATTCTGGATCAGCAGCCGCAGCAGCGCCACGGCGCGCCGCCCGAGCATGGTCGGCTCGGCCCCGTAAAAGAGAATGCCCACCTCAGGATCGAGGCGGAACGGGCCGAACTGGTAGGCGTCGCCCCTGGCTGTCATTCGAGTCTTTTAGCAAATTTTTGGCAACGGATTCACGACTTTCCGGTGTGAGCAGCCGATGTTGCGCGAACGCTTGCCGCAAACAAGCGCCCTGTCAGAGGAGGATCAAATGAGCGCTGATGCCGTCATCCGCATGCCCGACGAGAAGAAGGGCGTCATGTTGCGTGGCCATCCAATGGCTTTCCTCGTTACCGATGAAAATACCAGGCATACGAGCATGTTCGACTGGACGATCCCGCCGGAATTCGCCACCGGGCGGCATGTTCACCGGGTGCAGGAGGAGACCTTTTACCTGCTCGAGGGCGAGTGTGAATGGCATGTCGGAGACAGGACGGTCCGGGCAACGCCCGGCACCTTTCTGTTCATCCCGCCGGGAATACCGCACAACATCACGAATGTCAGCGAGAAGCCGGCGCGCGTGCTGATGACCGTCTCTCCGCCCGGTCACGAACATTATTTCGAAGAGCTTGCCGAACTCACGGCGCATGGTGCGCCGGATCCGAAAGCGCTCGCCGATCTGCGAAACCGCTACGACACCGACCAGCTGACGACGCTGACGACGCGCTCCTAGCCGGGTCCCTTGAATTCTAGGCGTCCTCGGACCACTCCGACAGCGCCGCGATCGTGCTGTTGAGCTCCGCCCAGCGCCGGATGACCGTTTCGGCGCCGGCCTCGGTCAGCGCATCGGCATGGCCCGGATAGCTGTGCCCGGCGCCGGTGAAGCCGATGACGCGCATGCCGGCGGCCCTGGCGCCGGCGATGCCGTGCACGGAATCCTCGATCACGAAAGTGTTCTTCGGGTTGGCGCCGAGCTTTTCGGCGGCGTAGAGAAACACGTCCGGCGCCGGCTTGGTCTTCTTGCTGGGAATATCGAGGCCCGAAAAGATGCGGCCGGCGAAGAACGGCAGCAGCCGCACCTTCTCCAGCATGAATTCGACCCGCTCAGTGCGTGAATTGGAGCAGACGGCGCGTGGCGCGGTTACGGCCGCCACCGCCTCGCGAGCGCCGTCGATGATGCGCACGTCTGCGCGCAGCTTGCGGTCGACGAGCTCCTCCTCACGGTCGATCAGCGAGGCCTGGAATGGGATCCGCGACTTCTCCTCGACCCGCAACATGATGTCCTTGAAGGTCAGGCCGGCATAGGTCTCGGCAAGCTCCTCGGCCGAAATCTCGAATCCTGCCGACGTCAGAAGCTCGGCATCGACGCGCGCGGCGATGATTTCGGAATCGACGAGCACGCCGTCGCAATCGAAGATGACAAGGTCTGGCTGGGGCATGGCAATCCGGACGTTGAGAAGGGGAGCGTGGCATGGCTGGCCCAAGCGGTGCGGCATACACCAACAGGCCGCTCTTCGCAAACCGAGCAAGCGTCTGCAGCCTTCACTGAATGTTTACGCTGATCGGTAACCATAACAGTCAGTAAACCGTAACGCGTGCTTTGGGTGTTTTGATGTCTGCCATGCGTCTTCTCGACGAGCTTTCCCACGCTCCCCAACAGTCCGAATGGCTGGATACCATCCTGAAGGGCGATTGCGTCGCCGCCCTCGACCGGCTGCCGGAAAAGTCGATCGACGTCATCTTCGCCGACCCGCCCTATAATCTGCAGCTCGACGGCGACCTGCACCGGCCCGACCAGTCCAAGGTCGACGCCGTCGACGACGACTGGGATCAATTCGAGAGTTTCGAGGCTTATGACGCCTTTACCCGTGCCTGGCTGCTCGCGGCGCGCCGCGTGCTGAAGCCCAGCGGCACCATCTGGGTCATCGGCTCCTATCACAACATCTTCCGCGTCGGCGCCCGCATGCAGGATCTCGGCTTCTGGATCCTGAACGACATCGTCTGGCGCAAGACCAACCCGATGCCGAATTTCCGTGGCCGGCGCTTCCAGAACGCGCATGAGACGATGATCTGGGCCTCGCGAGACCAGAAGGCCAAGGGCTATACTTTCAACTACGAAGCGCTGAAGGCCTCGAACGACGACCTGCAGATGCGCTCCGACTGGCTGTTCCCGATCTGCACCGGCGGCGAGCGGCTCAAGGACGAGAATGGCAACAAGCTGCATCCGACGCAGAAGCCGGAGGCCTTGCTTGCCCGCATCATGATGGCCTCGACCAAGCCGGGCGACGTCGTGGTCGATCCCTTCTTCGGTTCCGGCACCACCGGCGCCGTCGCCAAGCGCCTGGGCCGCCACTTTGTCGGCATCGAGCGCGAGCAAGCCTATATCGATGCCGCCAATGAGCGCATCGCCGCGGTACGGCCCCTGGAAAGCGCCGATCTCACCGTGCTGTCCGGCAAGCGCGCCGAACCGCGCGTCGCCTTCATCAGCCTGCTCGACAATGGCCTGGTGGCCCCGGGCGCCACGCTCTACGACGCCAAGAAGCGCTGGGCGGCCAAAGTGCGCGCCGACGGCACGCTGGCCATCGGCGACAGCGCCGGCTCCATCCACAAGATCGGCGCCGAGGTGCAGGGGCTGGATGCCTGCAATGGCTGGACCTTCTGGCACTATGAGCGCAGCGGCGGCTTGACCCCGATCGACGAGCTGCGCCGCATCGCCCGCCTCGGCATGGAGCGGGCAGGGGGCTGATTCGCCTGAAGCTGAACCAAAACATCAACGGATCGCCGCAAGCGATTCAGATCAGGCAGCAATCCCCAGCCGCTCAAGGTCTGCTTTAAGCGTCTCGGCGTCGGTGAACAGCACCGCCTGCCAGCCGGCGGCCTTGGCGCCGTCGACATTCTTCTGGCTGTCGTCGATGAATAGCGAAGCCGCCGGATCGAGCCCGAACGAAGCGACGTGATGGTCGTAGATGGCGCGGTCCGGCTTGATCAGGCCGATGTCGCCGGAGACCGTGATGCCGCGCGGCTTTTCAAGGAACGGAAAACGGGCGCGAGCCTCGCGGAATGTGTCCGACGCCCAGTTGGTGAGCAGGGTCACGTCGCGGCCGTCATCGATCAGGCCCTCGAGCAGCGCGACGCTGTCGTCATAGGCATGCGGCACCATATCGTGCCAGTGGCGGCGGAAGTTGCGGATGTTCTCGGCATGGGCGGGATGCTCGGCGATCAGCAACGACTCGGCTTCTTCCCAGGTCCGGCCACGGTCCTGCTCGATGTTCCAGGCGCTTGTGCAGACATTGTCGAAGAACCACCGCCGCTCCTCGGCATCGGGGATCAGGCGGCTGAACGGAATGTCCGGATCATAATGGATAAGCACCTTGCCGATGTCGAAGACAATATGGCGGATTTCGGTCATTGCGGTCCTTTCAATGCGGGTGCTGCTTTTTGGTCGCGCCCGGTATGGCCGTCTCGATTACCTTTTTCATGACGGTGGGCAGCGCTTCCCCCGAAATTTCATGGGCCAGCGACCAGAAATGCCCCGCCGGCGCATCGCGCTTGACGTGGGCATGGAAGATTTCGAGCTCGAGAGCGAAATGGGTGAAGACATGGCCGATCTGCCCGGCGCGCCGCCAATCGGCGGCAAAAGGTGCGGCATCCGCCGTCGTCGCGCCATCCACCCTGGCGGTCCAGGCGGTGGTCGGCACCTCCGTCATGCCGCCGAGCAGGCCTTTGTCGGGCCGCTTGCGCAAGAGGATGGCGCCGTCGGCGCGCTCGGCGACGAAGGCGGCACCCTTGCGCAGCGGCTTGTCGTCTTTCGGCAGGCGGACCGGAAAGCGTTCCGGATCGCCGCTGAGAATGGCGCTGCAATCCTCGCGCACCGGGCACAGCATGCAGCGCGGCCGCTTCGGCGTGCAGATCGTCGCACCGAGATCCATCATCGCCTGGGCGAAATCGCCGGGCCGCGTTTGCGGGACCAGCTTTTCCACCAGGGCGCGGATTTGCGGTTTGGCTTCGCTAAGCGGCGTCTCGATCGAATAGAGCCGGGCCACGACCCGCTCGACATTGCCGTCAACGACTGCCGCCGGCCGGTCGAAGGCGATCGCCGCGATCGCCGCCGCTGTGTAGGCACCAATGCCGGGCAATTCGCGCAGGCCCGCCTCGGTGTCGGGAAAGCGGCCGCCTCGCAGCGCCACGAGGTCGGCGCAGGCCTTCAGGTTGCGCGCTCTTGAGTAATAGCCGAGCCCGGCCCAGGCCTTCATCACGTCCTCGGCGGGCGCCGCCGCCAGCGCCTCGACCGTCGGCCATTTCTCGACGAACTTGCGGAAATAGGCTTTTACCGCCTCGACCGTGGTCTGTTGCAGCATCACCTCGGACAACCAGATGCGATAGGGGTCGGGCCTTTCGCCGCGCGCAAACGCGCCGGGCGTCACGCGCCAGGGCAAGTCGCGATGATGCGCATCATACCAGGCAAGCAGGCAGGCCCCGATATCCCGGGATCCAGCTTTGCTGGTATCTCCGGATCCCGCGTCGCCGGATGCGGCCTGCTGTGATGCCTTGCGGGTCTGGTTTAGTGGTGCCATTGATCGGATGAACTGGGGACTGGAGAACGCACATGGCAGGGAAAAGGCCCTTCGGCAATCCCGTTCCGGTCAGCGATCTCGCGACCGAGATCCTCGATCCGGTGCTGAAGAAGCGCGCCGGCATCTCGATCGGGCTGGTGCAGTCCTGGGAAGAAATCGCCGGGCCTCGGCTCGCCAGCCATTCGCGGCCGGAGAAGATCCAGTGGCCGCGCCGCCTGCACGAAGACGATCCGTTCGAGCCGGCGACGTTGATCATCGCCTGCGAGGGCATGGCCGCGCTGCATCTGCAGCACGAGGCCGGCGAGGTGATCAACCGCGTCAACGCCTTCCTGGGTTTCAACGCGGTCGGCCGCATCAAGATTCTGCAAAAACCGGTGCTTTCGCAAAAGGCGCGCCCAAAGCCGGCGCCGCGGCCTTTGAGCGAGGCCGAAAAATCGAAGCTTTCGCGCATGGTCGGCAAGATCGAGGACGACGGCCTGCGCGCTTCGCTGGAGCGGCTCGGCGCCACAATTATGGGTGAAAGGAAGCCCAAAGGGTCGTAAGAAGCGTCATGAATGCGTTACCGATCTCGCGCATTCGTGATGCTTGTGATCAAGTTTCCCGATTGGATTGGGGATCGCGATGCCTTAATTCGCGCCAACTCTCGCCTTTTCTAGCCCTTGCATTGCAAAATCCAACCGATATCAGGTGATTCGCATGAACCGTGCCCCGTTTGGCAAAAGCCCGTTTGGCAATAGCTTGTCTCGCAGAAACCTTCTGACCACGCTGGCTGCTGTTCCTGCGGTGGCGCTGCTTGCAGCATGCAGCGACTCCGGCGAGGAGGCCAAGGCCGCCGATGTGAAGCCGGCCAACCCGTCGACGCCTGCCAAGCCGGCCGCGACGCCTGCGGCGGCCCAGGTGCCCGAGGCGCAGGGCACCGTCGACATGGCGGAGCTGCTGAAGCCCGGCGCGCTGCCCGACAAGCAGCTCGGCAAGGACGACGCCAAGGTCACAATCGTCGAATACGCATCGATGACCTGCCCGCATTGCGCGCATTTCAACGACACCACCTTCCCTCAGTTGAAGTCGAAATACATCGACACCGGCAAGGTCCGTTACATCCTGCGCGAATTCCCATTCGACCCGAGCGCGGAGGCCGGCTTCATGCTGGCGCGCTGCTCGAAGGACAATTACTTCGCCATGGTCGACGTGCTGTTCAAGCAGCAGCCGAGCTGGGTTGGCGTCAGCAACACCAAGGAAGCGCTGCTGCAGATCTCGAAGCTCGCCGGTTTTACACAGGAGTCCTTTGAGTCCTGCTTGACGGACCAGAAGCTTCTGGACGATGTGAGAGCAGTCCAGAAACGCGGAGCGGACGAGTTCAAGGTCGACTCGACGCCGACCTTCTTCATCAACGGAAAGACCTACAAAGGGGCGATGTCGATTGAGGAAATGTCGGCCATCATCGACCCTCTGCTCTGACATCCAGGCCGCGCCGAAGCGGTCCGGCTTCGGCGCGCACCCCTGTAGTGTTGGGCGGCGCGAATGAAGTTTTCGCGCCTTCGCCTCCTTGGTTTCAAATCCTTCGTCGAGCCCGGCGAGTTCGTCATCGAACGCGGGCTGACCGGCATTGTCGGGCCGAACGGCTGCGGCAAGTCGAACCTCGTCGAAGCGCTGCGCTGGGTAATGGGCGAAAGCTCCTACAAGAACATGCGCGCGTCCGGCATGGACGACGTGATCTTCTCGGGCTCGGGTGCGCGGCCTGCGCGCAACACCGCCGAAGTCACGCTTTTCCTCGACAACACCGACCGCACGGCACCCGCCGCCTTCAACGATGCCGATGAGCTGCAGGTGTCGCGCCGCATCGAGCGCGAGGCGGGCTCGCTCTACCGCATCAACGGCAAGGAAGCGCGCGCCAAGGACGTGCAGCTTCTGTTCGCCGACCAATCGACCGGCGCGCGCTCGCCCTCGATGGTCGGGCAGGGCCGCATCGGCGAGCTGATCCAGGCCAAGCCCCAGGCCCGTCGCGCGCTGCTCGAAGAGGCGGCAGGCATTTCCGGCCTGCACACGCGCCGTCATGAAGCCGAGCTCAGACTGAAGGGTGCCGAGCAGAATCTCGAGCGGCTGGACGACGTCGTCGGCGAGCTGGAAGGCCAGATCGAGAGCCTGAAGCGCCAGGCGCGCCAGGCCTCGCGCTTCAAGAACTTGTCGGCCGATATCCGCAAGGCCGAGGCAACGCTCTTGCATCTGCGCTGGACGCTGGCCAAGGCGCAGGAAGGCGAGGCGCGTTCAGCGCTTGCCGTCGCCACCACGCTGGTCGGCGACCGCGCCGCCGCCCAGATGGCGGCGGCCAGGGAGCAGGGCATCGCCGCGCACCGGCTGCCCGATCTGCGCGACGCCGAAGCCGCCGCCGCCGCCGCCTTCCAGCGCCTGTCGATCGCCAAGACCCAGATCGAGGAAGAGGCCGGCCGCATCCGTGCGCGCCAGACCGAGCTCGAACGCCGGCTGCAGCAGCTCGACGCCGACATCGCCCGCGAGGAGCGGATGGTGCGCGACAATGCCGACATCCTCGAGCGCCTGCGCACCGAGGAAGCCGAGCTCAACTCGGAAAATGCAGGTGCTGCCGAGCGCGAGGCGACCACGCGCGCCGCCTTCGAGCAGGCCGGCGCGACGCTCTCGCAAAGCGAGGCAAAACTTGCCGCGCTGACCGCCGAGCGCGCCGAGGCGGCTGCCTCGCGCCACCAGATCGAGCGTAGCTTGCGCGAGACCGCCGAGCGCCGCGACCGCTTCGCGCGCCAGCTCGCCGACGTCGATCGCGAGCTTTCCGATATCGTCGCGCGGATTTCCGGCCTGCCCGATCCGGCCGAAAAGCGGCTGCTGGTCGAGGACGCGCTGGCTCGGCTGGAAGAGAGCGAGGCCGGCGCCATTTCCGCCGAGCAGGCCGTCGCCGAGGCGCGCGCCGCCGAAAACGCCGCCCGCCCGCCGCTGCAGGATGCAAGGGCGGAACTGGCGCGCATCGAGACCGAGGCGCGCACGCTGGCAAAGATCCTCAACGCCACCAGCGGCGGCGATCTTTTCCCTTCGGTGCTAGAGCAGATCAGCGTCGAGCGCGGCTATGAGACGGCGCTGGGCGCGGCCTTGGGCGAGGACCTCGACGTCCCGCTCGACCGCAGCGCCCCGGTGCATTGGGGCGAAAGCGCGGTGCAGCCCGGCGATGCGTCATTGCCCGAAGGCGTGAAGAGCTTGGCCAGCGTCGTGCGCGCGCCGGCGCAGCTTGCGCGCCGCCTGGCGCAGGTCGGCATCGTCGATGCCGCCGACGGCCGCCGTCTTCAAGCATTGTTGGCGCCCGGCCAGCGGCTGGTCAGCCGCGACGGCGCGCTCTGGCGCTGGGACGGCCTCACCGCAAGCGCCGACGCCCCGACCGCCGCCGCGCTGCGGCTGGCGCAGAAGAACCGTCTGGCCGAGCTCGACGCCGAAGCCGTGCAGGCGACGCGCGTCGTGCGCGAGGCCGAGGAAGCGCTGGCTCGCGCCGAGCAGGCGATGCGCCTGGCAAGTGAGGCCGAGCGCAATGCTCGCCAGGCCGGCCGCGATGCCCAGCATGCGCTGGATGCCGCGCGTAACGCGCTGGCCGAGGCCGAGAAGGCTGGCGGCGAGCTGTTGAGCCGGCGCGCCGCGCTAGAAGAGGCACGCGCTCGCATCGTTGACAGCCACGAGGAGACGCAGGCCTCCTTCCTCGAAGCCGAGGAGATGCTGAAGGACGCGCCCGATCTCGGCGATCTGCAGCTTCAACTCGAACAGGCTTCCGCCAACGTCTCGCGCGACCGCGCCACGCTTGCCGATGCACGCGCCGTGCATGAAGGGCTGCGGCGCGAGGCCGAGGCGCGCATTCGCCGGTTGGACGCCATCGGTGCCGAGCGCAAAAACTGGGTGGAGCGCGCCGAAAATGCCTCGACGCAGATCGCCGCCCTTGGCGAGCGCAAGGCAGAAGCCGAAGCCGAGCGCGAGCGGCTGGCCGATGCGCCCGACGAGATCGACGCCAAGCGCCGTGCCCTGCTGACGCAGCTTTCCGAGGCCGAGGCGCTGCGCAAGGCTGCCGGCGACCGCCTGCAGGAGGCGGAAAACAAGCAGGCGGAGCTCGACAAGGCGGCCACCGCTGCCATCCAGTCGCTCGCCGAATCGCGCGAAACCCGCGTTCGCGCCGAGGAGCGGCTGACCGCGGCGGATGAACGCCGCGCCGAGGTCGAGGCGCGCATCCAGGAGGCGCTGAACACGCCGCCACATCTGGTCATCAAGCATACCGGCCTCGAAGCCGACGATCCGATGCCCGACATGGCCGAGATCGAACGCCAGCTCGACCGGCTGAAGATCGAGCGCGAGCGGCTCGGCGCCGTGAACCTGCGCGCCGAGGAGGAGCAGAAGGAACTGTCCGACAGGCTGGAAACCATCGTTTCCGAGCGCGAGGACATCATCGAGGCGATCCGCAAGCTGCGCCAGGCAATCCAGAGCCTCAACCGCGAGGGCCGCGAGCGGCTGCTGTCGGCCTTCGAGGTGGTCAACGGCCATTTCCAGCGGCTCTTCTCGCATCTCTTCGGCGGCGGCACGGCCGAGCTGCAGTTGATCGAGTCGGAGGATCCGCTGGAGGCGGGGCTGGAAATCCTCGCCCGCCCGCCCGGCAAGAAGCCGCAGACTATGACGCTGCTTTCCGGCGGCGAGCAGGCGCTGACCGCGATGTCGCTGATCTTCGCGGTGTTCCTCACCAACCCCGCGCCGATCTGCGTGCTCGACGAGGTCGACGCGCCGCTCGACGATCACAATGTCGAGCGCTTCTGCAATTTGATGGACGAGATGTCGAAGACCACCGAGACGCGCTTCGTCATCATCACCCACAACCCCATCACCATGGCGCGCATGGACCGGCTGTTCGGCGTCACCATGGCCGAGCAGGGCGTCAGCCAGCTGGTCTCGGTCGATCTGCAGGCTGCCGAAGCGATGCGCGAGGCGAGCTGAGAGCTCGGCCGGTTCAGGCTGGCGAACCTGCTCTACGTCTCCGCAGCCGTAGCAGGCGCCGTGTAGCGCCTCCGCACGGCGTCGATCACCAGCTTGCGGCTCTCGTCGGCCGATAATGCCTTGTTCTTCTCCGCCTCAGCCGTTTCTCGGGCGAGGTCCTTGTCCCTGATCTGTTGGCGGAACCATTTGGAATAGTCGCCGGCGCGCAGATGGTATTCCCATGTCTTGTCGTCGATGCCTTCCGCCATCTGCGCGAAGATGATGAGATTGTGGGCCCTGAGGTTCATCGCCTTCTTCGGACCGGTGAAGTAGAAGCTGCCTGCCTCGTCGAGCTCGCCCTCGGCATATTTGCGGCTGTGGCGCTTCAGCGACTGGTCCGGCTCGACCGCCTTCACCGTGAACGGCTTCTTGCCGTCGTGCGGCCGCCAGAACAGCACCCGGTCGCCCTTGGGCAACGGAATGCTCTTTGGAGCCTGGAGCCCCGTCTCCTTGCAGAAGGTCTTGATCACGCCCTTCGCCTTGGGCCCAAGCGCAATCACCGCCGTCACCAGGCCGAGCGCATCGGTCGAGATCGCTTCCGGATGGACAGTGATCAGCACCGTGCCGGGCAGCTCGATCGAAAGCACGGATCGCGTATCCCCGCGTCGCTTGGGCATCAAATGATGCGCCTCGTCGATGATCAGCCAGTGCGGCCTTGCCGTGCGATAGCGGACATTGCCGAGGCCGGGCAGCAATTCAGCGAAGAAATCGGGCCTCTCATCGACCTTCAGCGCCAGGCCGTTGACCACGATATTGGTTTGCGGTTTCTCGATCAATTCCAGCAACTGTTCCTTGTTCGGCGCAGTCGAGCCGTTGCCGAGCGGCACCGCGCCTTTCAGTCCGTCATAGTCGCCCTCGGGGTCGAAAATGCAGAATTGCAAACCCTTTTCGACCAGCCGCTCGGTGAGCGCTGTGGCCAAGGTCGATTTGCCGATGCCCGAGCTGCCGGCGATCAGCACTGTTTCCATCGGCGACAAGTAAATGTCCTTCCCGCGTGAGGTCCCGAGCAGCACGCCGCGCAAGCGTTTCTTAGCCAGCAGATGATCATGCTTGACCAGCCTGCGGATCAGCTCCTCGACGCCCTTGCCGCGCGCTTCCTTGGTGACGAGGTCGGCGGTTTCCTTGACGGCGGGCAGCGCGTTGGCCACCGCGACGCTGCAGCCCGAAGCCCTGAGGAAGGCGTGGTCGTTTTCGGCGTCGCCGACGGCCACGACATTGTGCGGCGACAGCTTCAGGTCGTCGAGCGCTGCCGCCAACCCGGTCGCCTTGTTGATGCCGGAAGGCAGGATCATAACCGCGCCCTTGTTGAAGATGATCTCCAGCTCCAGCCCAAGCTGCTTGATGACGTCGAGCACGGTGGCTTGGTGCGGCTCCCAGGTGGCGACGATCGAGCGGCCGACGGACAGCGGCTTCACGCCGCGCTTTTTGAGCATGTCGACAAGATCCGCGGAAGGCGAGGGGGCGATCGTACGCTCTTCCTCGCTGGCCGGCGTGTAGACCAGCGCGCCGTTTTCGGCGACCACCTTGTCGAACAGGGAAAGTTCGGGAAACACCTCCTTGAGGTCGGGCAGTTCCCGTCCGGTGACCAGGATCAGCTTGCGCCCGGACTTCTTCAGCTTCTCCAGCGCCGAGATCGTGCTGGCCGCGACCAGGCCATCATGCGCCAGCGTGCCATCATAATCGGTGGCCAGTGCCATGAAATACATCGGTTGAAACCTCTCCGAACGGTGTTTGTCGGTCCGTCTGGAACGAACAACGCCTGTCGGCGGAAAAGGTTTAGGCCGATGGTTGGCGTCGAGACGATGGCGGTGTTTCGCCCAGCTCACGGCTCATACAGCGCGCCGCCCAGCCGAATTGGAGCGTACGCCGATGGGAACCCGGTCGGCAGGATCACGTTCGGTCTTGACGAGGTTGCTCCCGCACAAGCGCTCGAGCTGGAGTGAGAGGCCGATCCGATGTATGTCTTTCTGGAGGTCCTGACCGTCGTCGTTGTGGCCGGTGCGATGGCCATGGCGCTCGCCCACGCGCTGGAGCTCCCGGGCAAGTTGCGACTCGGCAGGCAAGAGTATTTCGTTGTCCAACGCATCTACTACCCGGGTTTCACGATTGGAGGCGGCATCGCGGAGATCGGTGGGATCCTCGCGACTTTTGCGCTGATGCTGACGTCGAGCGGTGCGCTCCATGTCTGGCTGATCGCCGGCGCCTTGATCGCGCTCCTCGCCATGCAGTTTGTCTTCTGGTTCATGACCCAGCCGGTCAACAAGCACTGGCTGCAGGACGTGGAACTGAACGCGCCTGCCAAGCGCTTCTTCGCGACTGAGGGCAGCGACGGAGCTCCGCTCCCACCAGCGCAGGAGTGGACGGCGCTGCGCAACCGCTGGGAACTATCGCACGTTATCCGCGCGACACTGGCGATGCTGAGCCTGATCTTGCTCACCACCGCAATCGCCATTCAAGGCGCCTGATGCCCGACCGGCTTTCCGGTCGAACCACGCGATGCTTCAAACGCGTTGGCCGATCGTCCGTTCGAGCTTGGCGCTGATGTGGAGGTTGGCTGGGGCGCCAGGATTCGAACCTGGGAATGTCGGTACCAAAAACCGATGCCTTACCACTTGGCGACGCCCCAGCAGGCGGGCATGCCGCTCTGCGCGCGGCCTTATAGGACGAGGCGACGCAAAGCTCAATGCCGGGAGATCAACTAAAATCGGCAGTGACGCGGGGCCGTCATTTCCGGCCAGTTCGTCGCCCGATCGCCCCGCGGTGGATCGTAAGCCGCACACGCCGCGCGCCAGCTTCGGGCGGTGCGGGCGCGGGAGCGGCTCAGCTCCGCGTTCAGGGAAGCAGGCGATGCATCCTTGCCTAGGCCTGGGCCACGCGCGCGCGGCAATCCTCCAGGACGGCAGCAAGCGTATCCTCGAAGGGATGCTCGGGCGCCCAGCCGAGCAGGGTCCGGGCGCGGGTCGCATCGCCGACGATGCATGGCAGATCGCTCGGCCGCAGCCGCAGCGGATCCTGCTCCGTGACGATCTTGACGCTGCTGCGGGCCAGCAGCCGATCGAGGATGTCTCCCATCCGCCAGGAGAGGCCGGACGCAAGGTTGAAAATGGCGTTCGGCGCAAGATCGCGGCTCTTCAGAACCGCGCGCGCATAGGCGTTGGCGATGTCGCGCGCATCCAGGAAATCGCGCCTCGCATCGAGATTGCCGACGCGGATCACCGGCGGAGCCAGGCCCGCTTCGATCCGGGCGATCTGCATGGCGAAGGCCGGCACGGCAAATGCCTCGGTCTGGCCCGGGCCCGTATGGTTGAAGGGGCGCATTCGGACACACTTCAATCCCTGGCGTGAAAGCGCGCCGAGCGCGAGGTCGGCCGCGGCCTTGGTCACGGCGTAGTCGTCGATCGGAGCAAGCAGCGTGCCTTCGTCGAGCGGGCGTCCGGTCTTGGCGCTTTCGCCATAGACCAGGCCCGATCCGACATGAACCAGCCAGCAGTCCGGTGCTTTGTCGAGGATGGCATGGGCCACGTTGAGCGCGCCGTCCACATGAATGCGCCATGTGTTGCGGGGATCGGCCTGGGCGGCACCCAGGGCCGCGACCGCCGCCATGTGAATGACATGGGTGGGCTGGTGACGGGCAATGGCATCATGGACGGCGGCCGGATCGGTCACGTCCAGTTCTTCGACCTGGCCGAAGGCGGGATGCGGTCCACCATCCTTGGAGGTCGCGGCAATGACAATTTCGCGGCCGCAAATCCTGCGCAGCGCGTCGCCCACATAGGGCCCGACGAAACCGTTGGCGCCGGTTATCAAAACGCGCATGCCGGCCTCACGGACCACGACGAATTGTCCGCATGCGGATGCGTGACGGAAGACGGTGCGTCAAGTCATCGACCTGTTGATGCAAGAGCTTCCTTTCAATTCCTGGCAGCCGAGTGGCGCGCCAGATCGGCGTCCACCATTTCGCGGATCATATCCTCCAGGGAGATCGTCGCTTCCCATCCGAGCTTCGCCTTTGCCTTGGCCGGATTGCCGCGAAGGATTTCGACTTCCGCCGGCCTGAACAGGTCGGGATCGATGACAAGATGGTCATCCATCTCCAGCCCGACATGCTCGAACGCGATCCTGCACATATCGCGCACCGTCGTCGTCCTGCCGGTGGCGACCACATAGTCGTCGGGCTGATCCTGCTGCAGCATCAGCCACATGGCGCGGACATAGTCCCTGGAGTGGCCCCAGTCGCGCTTGGCGTCGATGTTGCCCAGGCGCAGTTCCTTGGCCATGCCCTTCTTGATGCGCGCGACGGCGTCCGTGACTTTGCGTGTCACGAATTCGATGCCGCGAAGCGGCGATTCGTGATTGAACAGGATGCCGCTCGAAGCGTGCAGGCCGAAGCTCTCGCGATAATTGACGGTGATCCAGTGACCGTAGACCTTCGCCACCGCATAGGGAGAGCGGGGATGGAAAGGCGTGGTCTCCGACTGCACCGGCTCCTGGATAAGGCCGTACATCTCCGACGACGACGCCTGGTAGAAACGCGCCTCGGGGATCTCGAGACGCAGCGCCTCGAGAACATTGGTGACGCCGATACCGGTGACGTTGCCTGTCAGGATCGGCTGCTGCCACGAGGATCTGACGAAAGACTGTGCGGCCAGGTTGTAGACCTCGTCCGGCCTTACATCGCGCATGGTTCGACTAAGACCCGACAGGTCCGTCAGGTTGCCGTCCACGATCCGCACATCGTTTTCGATCCCCAGCCATTTCAGGCGCATGGTGTTGACGTCGGCTGTGCTCGACCGCCGCGCCAGCCCGTGGACTCGGTAACCCTTCGAAAGCAGGAGCTGGGCCAGATAGGCGCCATCCTGCCCCGTAATGCCGGTTATCAACGCCGTTCTTGTCATCGATGCTCTCAGGGCTCGGGCGAGACGTGGGGCACGTGTCCCCGTTATTGTAGAGCGGGCCGCGCCCCAAGCCTGCGGCGATCGCCGGCTCCGTCTTCGTTATACGGCTTCTGATTCATCTGCCAGTGTGGTGTCGCGCGCTCGTTCCAGCGCCATTGCCACAATCTCGCTCGCCCTGTCATGGCTGGCGGCCTCGGCATAGCACCGAAATTCGGGAGCGTTGCCGGAAGGCCGCAGATGGATGATCTCGCCGCTGGTCATCCGTGCCCTGAGACCATCGGTCTCATCGACGTCCAAGACGCTGCCGAAGGGGGCAAGGAAGTGTTGCAAAGCATCACGGTCGGCGAGCTTTCGCATCAAGCCGCGCGATTTCTCGACGGGGAAGTTCTCGAGCCGTTCGCTGGCGCAGACCGGAAGGCTCCAGGTTTCGCGCAGGCCGGAAAGCGATTTTCCGGTCGATGCCATCGTGCCCAGCACCGCCAGGATCGGCAAAAACGAATCCCGTGTCGGCAGCGCCGACAAAGCCTTGCCGTTCACCACGCAGTCCGACCCCAGAAGAACCCCGCCATTGGCTTCGAAGCCGACGACAATGCCGCCTGCCTGCCGCGCGGCGTCCATTTCCGCTATGACGAAAGGGGATCCGACCTTCGTTCTCCTGACGCCGAATCCGAAAGCATCGGAGATGCCTGAATTGGAGGTGATCGGCGTCACCACAATGTCGGCCTTGAGGAACAGCGCCGTGGCCAGCCCGATCAGGTCGCCGCGGAACAGTTCGCCACTGTCGTCGATGACAAGCGGGCGATCGGCATCGGCGTCGGCAGAGAGCACGGCGTCGAATTCGAATTCGCGCACCCAGCCTTTCACCCTCGCCATCGTTTCCTGGCCGACGGCCTCCGTATCGACGGGCACGAAGGTTTCTGTTTTCCCGACGGGGATCACCTCGGCGCCGTAGGACCGCAGGACCTCGACCAGCAACTCCGCCGCAACCGTGCTGTGCTGGTAGACGCCGAGCTTCATTCCGGAAAGGGCGCCAGGGGGCAGAATGCCATCGACACGATCTCGAAAGGCCGCGAGCGCCTGTTCATGGCCGGCTTGCCGGTTCGCATGGGCCGGAGGCCAGGGATATCGATCCGACAGTTCCGCGACGTGACGGGTGATGGCGGCCTCATCCGCCTTGTCGATCTCGCCCCTCGGCCCATAGAATTTGATGCCGTTGCGGTCGGCGGGAATATGCGACCCCGTCACCATAAGCGCCGCGGCGCCATGCAGGCGGGCGTAAAAGGCGAGCGCGGGCGTGGGGATGGGACCGCAATCGACCGGCTGGAAGCCGGCCGCGGCCAATGCTGCCATGCAGTCTTCGGCAATCGTTGGACTGCTGTCGCGCAAATCGTGCCCGACTAAGACCTTGCCTTGCTGAAATCCGGTCGACCGCAAGCGCCGGGCGAAACCCTCAGTATAAAGTCCGCTTGGCCTTCCCACCAATTCGGAAGCCAAACCCCGAACGCCGCTTGAGCCGAATTTCATCAGTCTGCTTTGCTGTTGGAAGATTGCCGACGCTCATTGGAATGAGCCCGGCTGCCCCCCGGCTGTCAACAGCAAAAACAACTCGAAATCCGCGTCTTTCCTGGAGCAATTCCAGGAAAAGTGTGAGCGGCTTTCCGTCCAGAATTGCGTAAAATCAAAGAGTTAGAGCGGTTTACCGTTTCAGTAAAACGGTGAAGCGCTCTAATGTCCCCAAACGGCCAGTTCGTTGCCGGCCGGATCAGTGAAGTGGAACCGCCTGCCGCCCGGGAAGGAAAAGATCGGCTTGACGATGGTGCCGCCGGCGCTCTCGACCGCATCCAGCGTTTCCTCGAGGCTCTCGGAATAAAGCACCGGAAGCGGCTTGGCCGGCGCCTCGCCGGCATTCGCCTGGAAGCCGCCGTCGAGCCCTTCGGCAAAGGCGGAATAGGTCGGGCCGTAGTCGGTGAACGACCATGAAAAGGCGGCGCTGTAGAAAGATTTGACGCTGTCCAGCGTGCCGCCCGTCGCCGGCAGTTCAAGATAGTCGAGTTTTCCATTGAGTTTCATCACGCTACTCCACTGCGTTCCCGTTATGTTCTATATCGGTCGTTTCCCTCCAGCAAGTCTTTTTGACGCAGCTTTTGCTTAATCGATTGTAGCCGCAGTGGTTGCTTGCCGGTGCCTTGCCTTTCGCAGTGCAGCATCCTATCGCTCGGAGCGGGGAAGGCGGGAAACGGCCATCATCCGGATGTTTCTATCTCCCACGAACTGGAGGGCAAGCATGACCAAGTGGGTTTACACCTTCGGCGACGGTGCCGCCGAGGGCCGTGCCGGCGACCGCAACCTTCTCGGCGGCAAGGGTGCCAATCTGGCCGAGATGTGCAGCCTTGGGCTGCCGGTGCCGCCCGGTTTCACCATCACCACGGAGGTCTGCAACGCCTATTACGCCAACGGCCGCACCTATCCCGGCGGGCTCGAGACGGATGTCGTCTCCGCTCTCGACCATATCGGCCGGATTACCGGCCGCCGCTTCGGCGACCCGTCGAAGCTGCTTCTGGTCTCCGTGCGCTCCGGTGCTCGCGCTTCGATGCCCGGCATGATGGATACGGTGCTCAATCTCGGCCTCAATGACGAGACGGTCGAGGCTTTGGCCGCCGATTCCGGCGATGCGCGTTTCGCCTATGACAGCTACCGCCGCTTCATCCAGATGTATTCCGACGTCGTCATGGGCCTGGACCACGAAGTGTTCGAGGAGATCCTCGAGGACCAGAAAGCCAGCCTCGGCCATGAGCTCGACACCGGCCTGACGGCCCAGGAATGGCAAGGCGTGATTTCACTCTACAAGGCCAAGGTCGAGGAAGAGCTCGGCAAGCCGTTCCCGCAAGATCCGCAGGAGCAGCTCTGGGGGGCGATCGGCGCCGTGTTCTCAAGCTGGATGAACAACCGCGCCATCACCTACCGGCGCCTGCACGACATCCCGGAAAGCTGGGGCACGGCGGTCAACGTCCAGGCCATGGTGTTCGGCAATATGGGCGACACGTCCGCGACCGGCGTCGCCTTCACGCGCAATCCCTCGACCGGCGAGAGGCAGCTCTACGGCGAATTCCTGGTCAATGCCCAGGGCGAGGATGTGGTGGCCGGCATCCGCACGCCACAGAACATCACCGAGGCGGCGCGCATCGCCGCCGGCTCCGACAAGCCGTCGCTGCAGAAACTTATGCCTGACGCCTTCCAGGCTTTCGTCGACATCTCCGACCGGCTGGAAAAGCACTACCGCGACATGCAGGATCTCGAATTCACCATCGAGCGCGGCAAATTGTGGATGTTGCAGACCCGCTCCGGCAAGCGCACCGCCAAGGCTGCGCTGAAGATTGCCGTCGAGATGGCGAAGGATGGGCTGATCACCAGGGAGGAGGCGGTCGCCCGCATCGATCCGGCCTCGCTCGATCAACTGCTCCATCCGACCATCGACCCGAATGCCGCGCGCGATGTCATAGGCACGGGCCTGCCGGCGTCGCCCGGCGCCGCCACCGGCGAGATCGTTTTTTCCTCCAGCGATGCCGAGGACGCCAGGGCGCAAGGCCGCAAGGTAATCCTGGTGCGCATCGAAACCAGCCCGGAGGACATCCACGGCATGCATGCCGCCGAAGGCATCCTCACCACGCGCGGCGGCATGACCAGCCACGCCGCGGTGGTGGCACGCGGCATGGGCAAGCCCTGCGTGTCCGGCGCCGGCTCGCTGCGTGTCGACTACAAGGCCGGCACGCTGCTCTCGATGGGCCAGACTTTCCGCAAAGGCGACATCATCACCATCGATGGCGGCAACGGCCAGGTGCTCAAAGGGGCGGTCGCCATGCTGCAGCCGGAGCTGTCGGGCGATTTCGCCGCCATCATGGAATGGGCCGACGCCGCGCGCCGCATGAAGGTGCGCACCAACGCCGAAACGCCGCTCGACGCCCGCATGGCGCGCTCTTTCGGCGCCGAGGGCATCGGCCTTTGCCGCACCGAGCACATGTTCTTCGATGGCGACCGTATCGTCGCCATGCGCGAGATGATCCTGGCCGACACCGAGAAGGACAGGCGTGCGGCCCTGGACAAGCTCTTGCCCATGCAGCGCTCGGACTTTCTCGAGCTGTTCGAGATCATGGCCGGCCTGCCGGTGACGATCCGCCTGCTCGACCCGCCGCTGCACGAATTCCTGCCGAAGACCGAGGCCGAGCTCGCCGAGGTCGCCTCCGCCATGAACGTGTCGGCCGACAAGCTCAGGCAGCGCACGGAAGCGCTGCACGAATTCAACCCGATGCTGGGCCATCGCGGCTGCCGGCTCGCCGTCTCCTATCCCGAGATCGCCGAGATGCAGGCGCGCGCCATCTTCGAGGCGGCGGTCGAGGCCGGCCACAAGGCCGGCGCGCTGGTCGTGCCGGAGATCATGGTGCCGCTGGTCGGCCTGGTGAAGGAATTGCAATACGTCAAGGCGCGCATCGATGCCGTCGCGCAAAGCGTCATGCAGGAGACCGGCACCAAGATCGATTATCTGACCGGCACGATGATCGAACTACCGCGTGCGGCGATCCGGGCGCATATCATTGCCGAAGCGGCCGAATTCTTCTCATTCGGCACCAATGATCTGACGCAGACCACGTTCGGCATCTCGCGCGACGATGCGGCGTCCTTCCTCGAAACCTACCGGCAGAAGGGCATCATCGAACAGGATCCGTTCGTGTCGCTCGACATTGAGGGCGTCGGCGAGCTGGTGCGGATCGCGGCCGAAAAGGGCAAGACGACGCGGCCGGGCATCAAGCTCGGCATCTGCGGCGAGCATGGCGGCGACCCGGCCTCGATCCGCTTCTGTGAGGAAGTCGGCCTCGACTATGTGTCGTGCTCGCCCTACCGCGTGCCGATCGCCAGGCTGGCCGCCGCGCAGGCGGCCGTGGCGGCAGCGAAGGGCGCGGCAAAACGCGCCTGACATCCCGACACCTTACGGTTTTGTATGCAATGTCACGCGAACGTGCGCGTGACGGCCCTGAATCTCGACACCGTTCCAAGCGACTTTTCGACACCGAATTTATTTGTGTCGGAAAACCCATGTTGCAGATTTCCCCATCCGTTTACCGATCGATCCTAATCCTGCAGACCAAGTTCATTGGCGACATCGTGCTTGCCTCGGCGTTGGCGAAGAACCTGCAGCTTCAATATCCGGGCGTCAGGATCGTGTTTCTCTGCGAAGCCCATTTCGCCGGCTTCCTGACTGCCCATGGCATAGCTTCCGAGGTCGTCCCCTTCAGCCGTGCCAAGATGCGTGGCTCGCCGCTCGAGCGGGGGCGCGAGCTCTTCCGGATGGTGCGCACGTTGCGGCAGCACCGCTTCGACGTGACCGTCGACATCACAGATTCCAAGACCTCGCGGATCATTTCTGGACTGGTCAACGCTCCGGTCAGGGTCGGCTATTTTCCGACGGAGCGGCCTTTGCGCTGGCACGAGCGTCAACCCGCCAACGTCAGGATGAAGCCGTTCGGATTCGGCAAGAAGCACTATCTCTACCGTTATTTGTCTCCGCTGGAGGCGCTGGGCATCGATCTGCGCGTCAGGGCGCCGGCCATCCGGCCGCTGCCCTTCGAGACGACGCGCGTCCTGGCCTTGCTCGCCAGGCACCAGATCCAGCCAAACGCTTTTGTTGCGGTCCATGCCGGAGCAAGCTTCGCGGGGCGGCGGTGGCAGCCGGAGCGCTTTGCCGAGACAATCGACAGGATCGTCCGCGAAACCGGCCTGCGCGTGGTCCTGGTCGGCGGTCCGGACGAGGTTGAGGCGACCGACAGGATCATGGCCGCGGCGAAGACGCCCGTCGTCAACCTGGCGGGCACGCTGCGGCTGGAAACGCTGCTGGCGCTGCTCAGGGAGGCTCGGCTGTTTCTCGGCAACGAAAGCGGACCGATGCATATGGCAGCCGCGGCTGGAACGCCGGTCGTCGGCCTGTTCGGCCTGACCAACCCGGTCCTTTGGGCGCCGGTCGGCGTGCCCAGCATTTCGTTGCGGCCATCGATGCCTTGCGACTGCATCGGGGGCGACCTGTGCCGCCGGACCGACCCGAGCAAGGCATGCTGCGTCTGGCGCCTGGAAGTCGATCCAGTGGTGGACGCGGCGCTGGAACTCCTGGCGCGCACCGAGATGGTCCTGGAAGCCGCGGTCTGACATTTGCTGGAATTGCGGACCGCCCGCCGGCCGCGTCCCCCGCTTTGCGCAAGCCAGGAAAAAGTGTGAAACGGTCAGGTCCTGGGACTTCGCCTTAGCCTTCCGTCCGGAATTGCGTCAAAGACGACGAAATAGCGCATTCTCCGCGGTTTCCGAGAAACGGTGAAACGCTCTATCCGCGCGCGAGAGTCCGATGGTCCGCGACCGTGTCGTCTTGTATAAGATCACGTGAAAATGCGCGTGATGGTTCCACATGTCGACATCTCAACCCAGCTTCGCGAACTCCGGTCTGTCCGGAGCTCAGACACCGATGTTGCGGGCTCCCTTTGCAGTCCGCTCGATCCTGATCTTGCAGACGAAGCACATTGGCGATCTCGTTCTTGCCTCCGCGCTGGCGAAGAACCTGCAGCTCGAATATTCCGACGCCCGCATCGTCTTCCTCTGCGACGCCCGCTTCGGCGGTCTCCTCACCGCCAACGGCATCGCCTCGGAGGTTGTGACCTTCCGCCGTTCCCATATGCGCGGCACGCCGCTGCTACGCCTGCAGGAACTCGTTCTCACGCTCTTTAAGTTGCGCCGCTACCATTTCGACATGGCCATCGACATCACCGACACCAAGACGTCGCGGTTCATCTTGGGGCTGGTCGGCGCACGGGTTCGCGTGGGATATCACCCGTCCGAAAGGCCCCTGGGTTGGTTTGCGCGCCAACCTGCCAATGTGAAGGCCAAGCCGTTCGGGTATGGCGAGCAGCACTTTCTCTATCGTTATCTTTCGCCGCTGGAGGCACTTGGCGTG
Organism: Mesorhizobium sp. Ca11; assembly: GCF_020165275.1. NCBI lineage: Bacteria > Pseudomonadati > Pseudomonadota > Alphaproteobacteria > Hyphomicrobiales > Phyllobacteriaceae > Mesorhizobium > Mesorhizobium sp. Ca11. Next base: position 388,428 of record NZ_JAIUHU010000002.1, read on the forward strand.
GACTTGCGCGCGCGGGCTCCCGCCTTCCGGCCGCTGCCGTTCGAGACGACGAAAGCCTTGGCGCTGCTGGACAAGCTGCACCTTCGGCCGAACGCCTTTGTCGCGGTGCATGCCGGGGCAAGCTTCCCTGGGCGCCGCTGGCAGCCCGAGCGCTTTGCCGCCGCAATCGATCGGATAGCGGCCGAAACCGGTCTCGACGTCGCCCTGGTCGGCGGCCCGGACGAGAACGAGGTGGCCGAGAAGATTCTGGCGACTGCGAAGACGCCGATCGTCAACCTGGTCGGAGCGCTCCCGCTCGAAACGTTGCCGGCGCTGTTCAAGCAGGCGCGGCTGTTTCTCGGCAACGACAGCGGCCCCATGCACATGGCTGCCGCAGTCGGCACTCCCGTCGTCGGCCTGTTCGGCCTGCAGAGCCCGATCCACTGGGGGCCAGTCGGCGCGCCGAGCGTCGCGGTATGCCCGTCCATGCCTTGTGACTGCGTCGGTGGCGACCTGTGCGAACGGCCCGACCCCAACAAGGCATGCTGCGTCTGGCGTCTGGAGATCGACGCAGTCGTCGAGGCAGCGCTCCAGTTGCTGGCCCGAACCGAGATGCCTCTGGAAGCAGCTGTATAGGCGAAAGCAAATTTTTCGCGATTGCTGTTTTTACGCTGTTTGCCGTCCCGATTTTCGCCTAGATGCCGGTCTTCTAGAGACAAGTTTTTGGCGCGGCGCGAAGGATGATGCCGAGCCTGCCGATGTGGAATGAATGATGGGTCTGCTTCGAAACTCCCTTTGCGCGATGGCGCTGTTCGCGGCGTCGGCGGGCAATGCCGCGACGCTGCTCGAACCGACGCTGCATCTGAAGCCGCAGGGCGTTGAAGGCGGCGGTCGCGTCGCCTTGACGCTCGATGCCTGCGGCGGAACGACTGACACAAGGATACTTTCGGCGCTTGTCGACAACAGGATACCGGCGACGATCTTCGTTACCGGCATCTGGCTGAAGCGCAATGCCGAGGCCGTCGAGATCATGCGGGCGCATCCCGACCTGTTCGAGCTGGAAAATCACGGCGGCCGCCACGTTCCGGCGGTCGATACGCCGCGGAAAATCTTCGGCATCCGCAGCGCCGGCAGCCCGGACGCCGTGCAGGCCGAGGTTGAATCCGGCGCCGCCGCCCTGGCCGGCGCGGGCGGCCCTGCGGCAAAATGGTTCCGCGGCGCCACCGCCGAATACAGTCCCTCGGCGATCGCCATGATCCGCAGGCTGGGCTTCAAGATCGCAGGCTTCTCGGTCAATGGCGACGGCGGTTCGCTGCTCGGCGCGAAGGAAACGGCGCGCCGCATCGGCGCCGCCAAGGACGGCGACGTCATCATCGCCCACATCAACCAGCCGACCCATGCCGCCGGCGAGGGCGTGGTTCAGGGCTTACTGGCCTTGAAGCAGAAGGGCATGACCTTTGTACGCCTCGACGATGCCGAGGGCGTCGGCAATGACGGCACCACCGATTGAGAGCGCGGCGCGAGGGTGGCGACCGCTGAATTTTGGCGGCCACATCATTCCGAGATCGACCTAAGGGCCCCTCCCTTTACGGCTCAGTCCGGCGTGGCTGCGACCGTCACCTTGTTCGTGTAGAACGCGCCGTGATTGCGGATCTCGACCATTTCGTCGAACGGATGCTCATAAGCCCACATCGCGTTCTCGCCGGCTTCGCCGGCCGGCTGGACGCTCCAGTAGCTGGCATCGCCCTTGTATGGGCAATGTGTCGAATGGTCGGTCGGGGCGAGCTTGCCGAAATCGATATCGTCGAACGGGATGTAGAAGACGGCCGGGTAAGGTGGCTCCGAGAGAACCTTTGCCGCAGTCGATGTGGCGATGATCCTGTCGCCCGCGCGGACCGTGACGGCGCCGCGATAAGGTTCGACGGTGATCACCTTGTCCGGGTTGCGCTGGAAGCCGGGGGCTGGATTGGCAAGCTTGTCCATGAATGGTCTCCTGGAGCAATTCTAGAAAAAGTGCGAAGCGGTTCTCCGTCCGGAATTGCGTCAAAACAAAGAGAGAACGTTTCGTCGTTTCCGCGAAACGTGAAACGTTCTCAGGGGAGACTTACATGTGTCGCGCAGGCGCGTCGCGCAAGCGCGCGTCACGCTTGGCGTCATCACCATTCATTGAACGTCTGCTTCCGGTCGTCAGGCGGCCGTCTTGAAGGCATCCATGAGGCCGGCATAGGCGGCGGCAATGCCCGCGACCGGATTGGTGCTTCTCGCCGCCGTCTCGACCTTCAGCGCGCCGCCGGTGGTCGGCAGCGTGAGCAGCAGGAACTGACGATTGTCGGCGTTGCCGATGCAGGCCGCGGCGACATGCTCGCCCTCGGCGCCGTTTTCAACGCGCATCTTGAACAGCAGCGTTCCGCCGACGGCCTCCAGCGCACCGCCGACGACTTCGGCAAATTCATCTTCGGAAACGGTTTTGATGTCCGGCGTCAGATCGTCCAGACTTTCGGCAAGCGTGCTTTCGAGGGCTTTTTCGTCGAGCTGCGCGTCCATGCGAATCTCTCCATTCGCCAATCTCACCCAGCCCGTTAACGAAGCTTAACGGCGACGATGGCCGGATTATGGCGGTTTTCCCGGTCCTTCGATCCATCCACTGGCTTCGACTTATGGCGGCTGGACAAACCGCCGGTTCGTTTCACAATGCGTGAAACAAATGACGCGAATGCGCAAAGGGAGGAATTGATGCTTGGATTGATGCAGGAATGGCCGCTGCTTTGCCATAAGCTGCTCGACCATGCGGAACGCCAGCACGGCAGCCGGGAGGTCGTGTCGCGTTCGATCGAGGGGCCGATCGTGCGCATCAGCTATGCCGAAATCCATCACCGTTCGCTCAAGGTGGCACAACGGCTGGAGCGTGACGGCTTCAGGCTCGGCGACCGCATCGCGACCCTTGCCTGGAACACCGCCCGCCATATCGAGGCCTGGTACGGCATCATGGGCATCGGCGCGATCTATCACACGCTCAACCCGAGGCTTTTTCCCGAGCAGATCGCCTGGATCATGAACAATGCCGAGGACAAGGCGATCTTCGTCGACCTGACCTTCGTGCCGATCCTGGAAAAGATCGCCGGCGCGGTCCGATCGCTGCGACGGGTTATCGTGCTGACCGACCTGGCGCATATGCCGCAAACGTCGCTGCCGAACGCCGTCGCCTACGAGGAATGGCTGGCCGAAGCCGACGGCGCCTTCGCTTGGAAGACGTTCGACGAGAACACCGCCGCCGGCATGTGCTACACCTCGGGCACGACGGGCGACCCGAAGGGCGTTCTCTACAGCCACCGGTCCAATGTCCTTCACGCCATGATGGCCGCCATGCCCGACGCCATGGGCATGTCCACCCGAGACGTGATCCTGCCGGTCGTGCCGATGTTTCACGCCAACGCCTGGGGGCTCGGCCAGAGCGGTCCGATGATCGGCGCCAAGCTGGTGATGCCGGGCTGCAAGATGGACGGCGCCTCGATCTATGAGCTGCTCGACACCGAGAAGGTAACGTTCAGCGCGGCCGTGCCGACCGTCTGGATGATGCTGCTGCAATATCTTGAGGAAACCGGCAAGAAGCTGCCTCACCTGAATAAGGTCGTCATCGGCGGGGCGTCCTGTCCGCGCGCCATAACCGCCAAGTTCCAGGACAATTACGGCGTGCAGGTGGTGCATGCCTGGGGCATGACCGAGATGTCGCCGCTGGGGACCCTCTGCACCCTGAAGCCGCAATATGAGGCGCTGACCGGCGAGGCGCGGCTCGACGTGCAGGGCAAGCAGGGTTTTCCCCCCTTCGGCGTCGAGATGAAAGTGACAGACGACGACAACAACGCGCTGCCCTGGGACGGCAAGACCTTCGGACATCTCAAGGTGCGCGGCCCCGCGGTGGCCCGAGCATATTATGGCGGCGCCGGCGCCGAGCAGTTCGACGCCGACGGCTGGTTCGACACCGGCGACGTCGCCCATATCAACGCCAGCGGCTATATGCAGATCACCGATCGCGCCAAGGACGTCATCAAGTCCGGCGGCGAGTGGATATCGACCATCGATCTCGAGAACCTTGCCGTCGGCCATCCGGACGTTGCGGAGGCAGCGGCCATCGGCATCCCGCATTCCAAATGGGGCGAGCGGCCTTTGCTCGTCGTCGTGCGCAAGCCCGGCAAGGAGCCGACCAAGACAGACATCCTCGCCTTCATGAGCGGCAAGGTGGCGAAGTGGTGGATGCCCGACGACGTCGCCTTCGTCGGCGAAATTCCGCACACCGCCACCGGCAAGATCCAGAAGACCAGTTTGCGTGCCCAGTTCAAGGATTACCGCCTGCCGACGGATTGACGAAAAATGTTCGATCTTTCGGCTTCAAGCCGGCGCCAAAAACCTCTAAGTCTCGGTTCGGACTGGGGTAATGCGGCAGACAATGGCTACAATTCCTGAACGGCAGACGTCGAGGGCGGCCGGCTGGTCGCGGCGGATCGGGGCATTCTCTCTCGTCCTTTTGCTCACCGCCGTTGCCGCTTACAGGCTGGGTCTCGTCGAGACGCCGCCTTTCCTGTGGGTCCTGGCGCTCGTGGCGCTGCTGGCTGCGCTTGCCCTGTTGCTGGCCGGTCTCGGCTTGGCCAGGGTCTGGAGCTTCGGCGATCGCGGCGGCCGCGATCTCTCCATCGGCGCGCTGCTGGCGCTGCTGGTGCTGGCACCCTACGGCGTCGCCGTCTACTGGGCGACGATCTATCCGCCGCTGCGCGACATCTCGACCGATCTCGACGATCCGCCCGCGTTGGACACCAGCGACCGCACCGCCGACATGAACAAGCTGTCGCCGCCGACCCCGGGCGAACAGGCCCTGCAGGCCGAGGCCTATCCGCTGGTCAGCGGGCGCAGCTACAATCTGCCTTTCGAAACCGTCGTCGACGCTGTCGAAACCGTGCTCGACCGCCGCGACTGGCAGTTGACGGCGCCTTATCCCGACATCAACGGGCAAAGCCAGGCGACGATCAACGCGCTGGCAAAGGGCTTCGTGCTCGGACTACCGGCCGACGTCGCCATCCGCATCACCGACGACGGCGAGCAGGTCATCGTCGACATGCGCTCGGCCTCGCGCTACGGCCGCTACGACCTCGGCGACAACGCCGCTCGCATCACCGATTTCCTTGGCGAGTTGGACCAGCAAGTCGCCGGGCAGGTCGGCGCGGCGCCGGCTGAGTGATCACGCGGCGGGGCTGAAAATGCCGTCTATAGCCGGATCGCCTTCTGTGGCCACGAGGCCGCGGGCAACCAGATCCTCGAGATGGGCAAGCACCGAAAGACCGGCGGCGCCGTGCAGCCGCGGGTCGGTGTCGCGATAGATCGCCGCGACCATTTCCGCGATCGTCCGGTCTCCGGCGCGGATGCGCTCCAGGATCGCCCTTTCGCGCATCTTGCGATGCGTCTTCAGGCCGCGCATGAAGCTTTGGGGCGCGGCCACAGGTCCGCCGTGGCCAGGCAAAAGCAAGCGATCGTCGCGCGTCAAAAGCTTGTCGAGGGAGCTCATATAGTCGGCCATGGCGCCGTCCGGCGGCGCGACGATCGAGGTCGACCAGGCCATGACATGGTCGGCTGAAAACAGCGTTCCGGTTCCCTCGAGGGCAAACACGGCGTGGTTGCCGGTGTGGCCGGGCGTCAGCACGGTGCGGATGGCCCAGCCGTTGCCCTCAGTCAGCGCATTGTCGGCCAGCACGACATCGGGAACGAAGGCGAGATCGGCGCTGGCGTCGAGCGGATTGACCTCGCCGATGCGCAAGGGGCGCGCCGGCCGATGCGGGCCTTCGGCAAGCGTTGGCGCGCCGGTGCGCTCTTTCAGCCGCGTCGCGAGCGGCGAATGATCGCGATGGGTGTGGCTGACGAAGATGTGGCTGACCGGTCGGCCGCCGATCGCCTTGAGCAGTGTTTCGAGATGGGTGTCGTCTTCCGGCCCTGGATCGATCACCGCCAGCGTGTCGCTGCCGACGAGATAGCTGTTGGTGCCGTGGAAGGTGAAAGGACCCGGATTTCTTGCTGTGATGCGCAGCACATCCGGCGCAACCGGAACCGCCCGGCCATAGGCGGGATCGAAGCTGGTGTCGAACTCAAGGGTCATGCCTGCGGGCTCCGTTGCGATGCGGCAAAATGATTGCCGTCCGATACGGAAGCCAATATAGGAAAATCAATGGATGTTGCCCAAAACCGCGCTGCGGTTTTGGGAGAACGACATGCATCAAGACAATTTTTAAAGCGCGTCGCCTGAATGCGTTTCTGCGCGATGCGCTTTAAGAGCCAGCTAATCAGCCACCCGGCAAATCAGCCAGAATGGGGAAGACCATGGCAACTGCAACCACGATGCGCCCGCTTGTTTCTCTCACCCTGCCGGATCGGGGTGTTGCCCGGCTGGCGACCCAGCTTTTCCTGGCGCTCGCCGGAACCCTGCTGCTGACCCTTTCGGCCAAGACCAAGGTGGTGCTCGGCCCGGTCGACATCTCGCTGCAGACGCTGGCCGTGCTGCTGATCGCCTCTGCCTTCGGCCTGCGCCTTGCCGTCGCGACGCTTCTTCTCTACCTCGCCGAGGGCGCTTTTGGCCTGCCGGTCTTCCAGGGCACGCCGGAAAAGGGCATCGGCATTGTCTATATGCTGGGCTCGACGGGCGGCTATCTCGCCGGCTTCGTGGTCATGGCGGCGATCGCCGGCTGGGCCGCCGACCGCGGCTGGGACCGCGACCCGTTCAAGCTGTTCGGCGCCATGCTGACGGCCGAGGTCGTCATGATGGCCATGGGCTTTGCCTGGCTGGCCACGCTCATCGGGCCGGAAAAGTCCTGGCAGTTCGGCGTCCTGCCCTTCATCGTCGGCGACCTGATCAAGGTGGCTTTGGCCGCCAGCCTGGTGCCGGCCGTGTGGACATTGCTCAAGCGCGGCTGAGAACAATCGACGAGAAAAGGGCCGGCGGGCGACAAGCGCCCGCCGGCCCTTTTTCATGGCGCTGTCGGATTTCGCTCGAAACCGCCTCCTGTCGGATGATAGAAAGCGATGAAGTAACGTCGGGAAGCAGTCAAAGCCGACATTGACAAGCCAGTGCCCGAAAACTAAGCACGGGCAACTTGGCGTCGAGGCGGGGGCCGCGGTAGTTCAAGGAGAGCTTGTTGAAAGGAATTATCCTTGCGGGTGGCAGCGGAACACGTCTTTATCCGCTAACATTAGCGGTTTCTAAGCAAATACTGCCGATCTACGACAAGCCGATGATCTATTACCCGCTGAGCGTGCTGATGCTCGCGGGAATTCGCCAGATTCTGGTCATTTCAACTCCGCGCGACTTGCCGGTCTTCCAGGCGTTGCTGGGCGACGGTTCCGAATTCGGGCTGGAATTGTCCTATGCCGTGCAGGCGCAGCCCAACGGCCTCGCCGAGGCCTTCATCATCGGCCGCGACTTCATCGGCAAGGACAGCGTGTCGATGATTCTCGGCGACAACATCTATTTCGGCGGCGGCCTGTCGCAGCTCTGCCGCGAGGCGGCGACGCGCGATGGCGGCGCATCGGTCTTCGCCTATTATGTCGACGATCCCGAGCGCTATGGCGTGGTCTCCTTCGACAAGGCCACCGGCAAGGCTCTGACGATCGAGGAGAAGCCGCAAAAGCCGAAGTCCAACTGGGCCGTCACCGGTCTTTATTTCTACGACAACAAGGTAGTCGATATCGCCTCGACGATCCGCCCTTCGGCGCGCGGCGAGCTCGAGATCACCGCGGTCAACAATGTCTATCTCGAGCGTGGCGAGTTGCATGTCCACCGCCTCGGCCGCGGCTATGCCTGGCTGGACACCGGCACGCATGACAGCCTGCTCGAGGCATCGTCTTTCGTGCGCACGATCGAGCATCGCCAGGGCATCAAGATCGCGTGCCCCGAGGAGATTGCGCTGGAGCAGCACTGGATCAGCGCCGACAAGGTGCTGGATCGCGCCGCGCGGCTCGGCAAGAACGAATATGCAGCCTATCTGCGCCGGCGGGTCGCCGATCTGATGGAGGAACGCGGTGCTTGAGGTCAGGCGGCTCGGCCTCGACGGCGTGCTGGAGATCGTGCCGAAGCGGCATGGCGATGCGCGCGGCTTTTTCAGCGAGACCTGGAATGCGGAGCGCTTCGCCGAAGCCGGCATCGATCTCGTTTTCGTGCAGGACAATCATTCCTATTCCGCCGCGGCCGGCGTGCTGCGCGGCCTGCATTACCAACTGCCGCCGCGCGCGCAAGCCAAGCTGCTGCGCGTCATCCGCGGCAGCGTGCTCGACGTCGCGGTCGACATCCGCCGTTCTTCGCCCACTTTCGGCAAATGGGAAGCGCTGGAGATATCGGCCGACAAGGGCAACCAGGTCCTGGTGCCGCAAGGCTTCGCGCATGGTTTCGTCACGCTCGTGCCGCATACCGAGGTGCTCTACAAGGTGACCGACACCTACTCGCCCGAACACGACCGCTCGATCCGCTTCGACGACCCGGCGATCGGCATCGCATGGCCGGAGATCGCGGGCGGCTTCCAGCTTTCGGACAAGGACCGCAACGCGCCGCTGCTCGGCGCGGCGGAGGTGTTCGCGTGAGGAGGGACGGCGGCATGAATTTCCTGGTCACCGGCGGCGCCGGCTTCATCGGCTCGGCCGTGTGCCGGCATCTGTGCGCCAATCCGGCCTACCGCGTCACCAATCTCGACAAGCTCACCTATGCCGGCAACCTCGCTTCGCTGCGGCCGATCGAGAACGCGCATAATTACCGCTTCGAGCAGGCCGATATCTGCGACGAGCGCGCGGTGCTGGAGATCCTGCGCCGCGACGATATCGACATCGTCATGAACCTCGCCGCCGAGAGCCATGTCGACCGCTCGATCGACGGTCCGGGCGCCTTCATCGAGACCAACATCGTCGGCACCTACCGCATCCTGAACGCGGCGCTGGAATATTGGCGCGGCCTGTCCGAGGAGCGCAAGGCGGGCTTCCGCTTCCACCACGTCTCGACCGACGAGGTGTTCGGCGACCTGCCCTTCGACGGCGGCATGTTCGTGGAGGAAACGCCCTATGCGCCGTCCTCGCCCTATTCGGCCTCCAAGGCAGCCTCCGACCATCTGGTGCGGGCCTGGCACGAGACCTACGGCCTGCCGGTGGTGCTTTCCAACTGCTCGAACAATTACGGCCCCTACCATTTCCCGGAAAAGCTGATCCCTCTGGTCATCCTCAACGCGCTCGACGAGAAGCCGCTGCCCGTCTACGGCGCCGGTGCCAATGTGCGCGACTGGCTGTTCGTCGAGGACCACGCGCGCGCCCTGGAGCTGGTGGCGACCAGGGGGCGGCCGGGCGAGAGCTACAATGTCGGCGGCAATTCCGAGCGCACCAATCTCGGCGTCGTCGAGGCGATCTGCGACCTGCTCGACCTCAGGCGGCCGCGCGCCGGCGGCAAGCGCCATCGCGAGCTGATCACCTTCGTCACCGACCGCCCCGGCCATGACCGGCGCTATGCGATCGACGCCTCCAAGATCGCGCGCGACCTCGGCTGGGCGCCGCAGGAGGATTTCGACAGCGGCCTGGCAAGGACCGTCGACTGGTATCTCGACAACAAATGGTGGTGGGGGCCGATCCGCGAGCAGCGCTATGCCGGCGAGCGGCTGGGCCACCGTTCAGTCGCAAAGAGCCAACACAGTTCGATCGAAAGCAGTCCGTCCGGGAACGCGGCCGAGAGCAGGAAGGTAACCACGTGAGGCTTGCCGTCACCGGACGCGAAGGCCAAGTTGCCGCGAGCCTGGTCGAGGCGGCGCGGAGCCGCGACGATGTCGAGGTCGTCGCCGTCGGCCGCCCGGCGCTCGACCTGGCGCGGCCCGACACGGTGTTCGCAGCCCTTGAAGCGGCAAGGCCCGACCTCATCGTGTCCGCCGCTGCCTACACCGCTGTCGACCAGGCCGAGGACGAGAAGGACCTGGCCTTCGCCGTGAACGCAACCGGCGCCGGCAAGGTGGCGCAAGCCGCGGCAAGGCTCGGCGTTCCCGTCATCCATCTGTCGACCGACTATGTCTTCGACGGCGCCAAGGACGGCGCCTATGTCGAGACCGATCCGACCGCCCCGCTCGGCATCTACGGCGCCTCCAAGCTCGCCGGCGAAGAGGCGGTCGCCGCGGCCAACCCGCGCCACCTCATCCTGCGCACGGCCTGGGTCTACAGCCCCTTCGGAAGGAACTTCGTCAAGACCATGCTGAGGCTGGCCGCCGACCGCGACGAGATATCGGTCGTCGCAGACCAGTGGGGCAATCCGACCTCGGCGCTCGACATCGCCGACGCGATCCTGCATGCGGCGTCAAAGCTGGTCGACGACAGGAATTTCGCTGCCTTCGGCGTCTACCATCTGGCGGGCGAGGGCGACACCAACTGGAGCGGCTTTGCCCGTCACATCCTCGACACAAGCCGGGCGTTTGGTGGCCCGCACGCGAAAGTGCGCGATATCGCGACGAGCGACTATCCGACCAAGACACGGCGCCCGCAAAATTCGCGGCTGTCGAGCGCGAAGTTTGCAGGGGCGTCTGGGTGGCAGGCGCCGGGGTGGCGGGAGTCGGCTGAGAAGGTGGTTGCCCGTCTAGTCCGAGATGACCGGGGCCTGTGTCTTCCATCGGGATGTGACGCAATGGACCGCCACAGACAAGCTTAACCCCATGGCTTTCTGTTGCCAGCAGCAGCTTTCAAGATGCACGTCCTGAAAGTGCAGTGCACAGATTGAGAGGACTGATGGTGAGTCAACAGACAGCGGTAGAGAACGCGAAATCCGTCGCGCGATTGTGGCTGCTTTTCGTCGCCATTTATTTCCCAATGATGACAACGTTGCCCCTTTACATCGATGCGGAAATCGCAGCGACGAGAGACTCCGGAGGCGCGTGGATAGCGCAAGGCCGGTGGATGACTTACGTGCTGTTACGGTACATTCTGCCGTTTCCAGTTGTGCCTGCCTTTACGGTTGGCTTATTTGGTCTCTGCGCTGCAAGCGCGTATATGCTTTTCCTCCGTGGTTGCCGGCAGCCATTCGGGGTTAGTTCTTTTCTTGCCTTTGCAGCCTTCGCGGCATTTCCGATTTGGAGCTGTCTGCTCGAATTTCCCGCGAATACTTCCTCGGCTGGTATTGGTTTATTGCTCTGCGGGGTGGTCGCTTACACCGTGGAACGATACTTAACTGAAAACAACAAGGTGTTTTGGGCGATTGTGATGGTTGTCTCCGCAACGGCGGCAATCGGCACCTACCAGGCGTTTGCCTTTGTTGCCCTGGTGGTTGGCCTGGCGGTTGTCTTCTTCAGCAACAGTGAACGACAAATACGGGGCACTATTTCCGTTTTCGCTTTGATCGTTGCGTCGATTGCGATGCACCTCTTGATTCAGAAACTCTTTGTAACTTTTTCGGGGATACCGATCGCCTATATCGAGGCATTTATGCGACCGGACATCCTATTGGCGGATCCTCTCGGAGTCGCGGGCAGGACAATTGCGAATAGCATCTTGGTTTTAATCGGCGCGCGTTCAATGTTTGGTACGGCGATTTGGGCTAGCGGTTTTCTTATTGCGTTGGCCGTCTTTATCGTCATCACACAGAGAAGGTATATATCTACGTTTCTTCTATTGATGATATTACTTGCGCCGTTTCCGCTCATGTTATTGGCTGGTGGGTTGGTTCCAATGAGGACTCTGCTCGCCGTTCCGAGTTCAATCTGCGTTTGTTCGATTGTGGTTATGAATTCGAAATCGAAGCAACTGAGAATAACGGGTTACATTTTGACAGGAGCGCTTGCAATTCAGTCAGCGGCAGCCATTTCCCAATACCAAGCGGAACGAGTTTTGGCTGCCGACTTTGATAGGCAAATGGCAAGCAGAATATATGAAAGAATGTCGGACGTAGCTGACCTCAGTAAACCTCAGAAATTCGATATATATGGTGGTGCAGTCCGCTCGAGCCTGTATCCGATCGCGGTGGGCTCTACAGCTGGTGCTTCATTCTTCTCTTGGGATGGCGGCAACATCGAGCGAATGTCCGCTTATTTGCAGATGCAGGGATATAAGAACCTCGTGCAACTGCCTGGCAGTCAGCGGAGGGCGCTCAAACCTGAGTTTGACGTGATGCCAGTTTTTCCTGCAAAAGGTAGCGTCCGTCTACTGAACGATGTTGTTCTCGTAAAACTCGGCTTGCAATCAGGATATTATTCACCATGATTGGTAATCAATACTTCTCCAGAATTTGGGGGAGTCTCTCTAGACCAAAGAGGGGTGCACGAGATTCATTAAGCCAAGAAGTAGTTCCACCTCAGGAGGTAGAGGTAGGTCTTTGCCTAGACATAGAGTTCTATCGCAAAAATCACCCCGATCTGGCTCGCATGAGCGACGAGCAGCTTCGTGATCATTTTTTGCGAATTGGTTCTCGGGAAGGAAGGTTGGGTTCTCCTCTGTCACTGCGTGAGCGCTTCTTGGGCGAAATGAGATCAAGCCGATCGATCCTTGAGATTGGCCCCTTTTGTAATCCACAGGTGATTGGCGAGCAGGTTCGGTATTTTGACATCCTCGACAGCGAGCAATTGGTCGTCAGGGCCAACCAGATCGGATATCCAATAAAAGCTGTTCCGAAGATTCACTATACATCGCCGATCGGGGATCTCTCGGTAGTGTCTGAAAAGTTCTCTGCAGTGGTTAGTTGCCATTGCATCGAGCATCAGCCCGATTTGATTCATCATTTTCGACAAGTTTCAGGAATTCTGGAGGATGATGGAAAATACTATATCATTGTGCCAGACAAAAGATATTGCTTTGATCACTTTATCGCTGAATCTACGATCGCCGACATTCTTGACGCATACTTATCTCAGCGTAGAACTCATCGGCTTGCGAGTGTGATCGAACACCGAGCGCTGACCGTGCACAATGACTGTGTCCGACATTGGCGCGGAGACCATGGCGTCGAACTGCAATCATCTGAGCTCCGGAAGCGCGTGCGAGCTGCAATTGAAGAGCACCGGCAAGCCGACGGCGGCTATGTTGATGTCCACTCATGGCAATTTACCCCGGAAGGCTTTCAACGCAACATCCAGACACTGTTCGAACTCGGATATTCGCCATTGCGCCCCGTGAGTGTGCATGCAACGCCGTTCAATCGTAATGAATTCACAGCAATCCTCTCGAAGTGAGGGGTTGGGGCTACCGTCGGTATCTGTCCCAGACCGGTATGAACGGCCGATCGCCCCACATGGGGTAGAAGGACCAGGAGGGAAGTTATAACGTGACGAACAAAAATGTCGCCGATCGATTAAAAGAGGCCGCGATTAAGGTTTTTGCGCGATCAATTTTCTACTATCCGAAGGTATTTTCTGCGGTTATTCGTCGATTGTCTGGAAAAGACGGATTTATAACGGAAAGTATTGAAGGAAATCGCCGCTTTGAAAATGGAAAATTTGCTATCTTTTTGATATGGCAGCCGAAAGAACTGTCATGGTATGTAAAAAATGCCCTTGAAGCGCTGGCGGAGGCGGAAGTAAATCTCATCGTGGTAGCTAATCACACGTTAAACGACGCTACCAGGGCAGCGCTTATTTCACAAAGCCGTTGGATTCTGACCAGAGACAATACGGGATTCGATATTGGCGGATTCCAAGACGCAACTCATTTCCTGCGTAAGCATTTTGATGTTGAGCGTCTTATTTATCTGAACGACAGCGTCTACTTCTTCCGAGAAGGCCTGACTGAGATGATCCAGCGGCTGGCGACCTCGAAAGCCGACATCTGCACGGCGTTTGAAAATTGGGAGTTTTTTTATCATATTCAATCGTTTTGCTTCTCTGTGTCGCGGCGGATGTTGGATACTCCCGCTGCTGTTGAGTTCTGGCGGAAATATCTGCCGGTAAATTCGAGAAGATGGGCGATACAAAGGGGAGAGATCGGATTGTCAAAGGCAATAGTGCCCTTTGCCGATGAAATAGATGTTATATACTCACCTAACGAAATTCAGCCTTTTATGAAAGATCTTTCCCTGGGAGAGTTGATTTCGCTTAGCGGATCGCTTCCTTCTGCAATCCGGTTGCGCAGGGAAGATCACAAGGGTGCTCGCGGAAACGAAGTGCAAGGCGATATACTGAATCGCATATCGGGGCGTTCTCAGATTCACACCGGAGGTTTTCTCTACCGAAGGTTTCTAAGATGTCCGCTTCTGAAGCGGGATCTGGTATACCGCTTGCAGTATTCAATCTATGATGTTGAGGCTTGCCTAAGGGACCTAGGGCATGAGGGTCATCTTCATGAAATTTTGTCGGATATGAGACGGAAAGGGGCTGGAACTCAACTGAGCTTTTTGAAAAGAATTCAGTTCAACGATGGAATCATTTAGCGGGGGCGGCATGCTGCGGGGGGCATCGAAACGATTTGAGTGGCTATCTAAACGTAGTCGCCCGTCGGCGCAGGTCGATATCAATCAACTTAGAAACTTCGGAGTCCATATCATCAATAATAGCGTGGCGGGAGGCACTGCGACGATTGTTGTCGTTGGTGCGCCTCGCTCGGGCACTTCCATGGTGGCGGCCACGCTGGATTCCCTTGGAGTTTACCTGGGCGCCCAGGCCGACAAGGCGGTGTTCGAGGACTTGGAATTCGCAGATGCCATTGAAAACGCGCCGGACGAGTTGCCTGCGATGATTGGCCGGTACAACAGCGTCCACAACGTCTGGGGCTTCAAGCGGCCTATGGCCTTCCAAAGTGTTGGAAGCTATCTTCACCTGTTTCGCGAGCCGAGATTGGTTATACCTTTTCGCGATCCAGTCGCCATCGCAAAACGGGAAGAAATCTCGATGGTTTGCGAGTTCCGTGATCAACTGCGCAGAGCAGTCGAACTAAATCTTGAGATTGTGAACCTAATCGAAAAACTCACTGTTCCTGCACTCCTTGTCAGTTATGAGAAAGCGATCTTTCAACCCGCAAGCTTTGTAGCTGCTCTTGCCGATTTCTGCGGCCTGCAGTCGTCAGATCGAGTCAAATCTAGAGCGGTGGACGTAATTCGTAACGGCCCGGAATTATACTTAAAAATGTCTCAGATAAGATTCCCTTTTTAGCTTTAATAGGGGATCTCCATTACCTTACCGTTTCTTACGTAGTATAGATCGGGAGATAGTAAAGTTGAGCGTTGTTGTGATGGCTAGCGTTGCAAAGAACGCCGCCGCTCGGCTTTGCAGCGCTCGTTCGAGAAGATGAAGGGTTACTAAGCCTGCCACAAACACCGCGGCGACCGAGCCGCCGACTGCCAGCCGGTCCGTCAAGCCGGTGCGCCCGCCAGGAAAGACGCGGTCTGGATAGAACGCCATCACGAATGCGAGGCCTACCAGCCAGGCAATCGTGTAGGAAATGCCCGACGACAGGATCGTCAGGCCGGCAAAGTAGACGCCACTCGTCAGCGCGGTGTTCAGTCCTCCCGCAGCAAGAAAACGAAGCGCATCCGAGCCTATCCGGTCAGTGGTCATCCGGCCTGACCGTAGCGAGGAAATCCGAATAGTCCCTGATATAATCGCTTGCATCATATGGATGCGAGGCCATGACCAGCAGGGCGGTATCGGGCTGGAACTTGTATTGGATACCCCATACCCCAGGAGGTAGGTAAAGACCGATCGAGGGATCTGCCAGCGACACTTCCTTTCTGTCGTGACCGTCATCGACGACCACCGACAGGCGGCCATGGGTGGCAATCAGGAATTGGTGGCACTGGCGGTGCGCATGCTCACCCCTGACCTTGTCCGAAGGTACACCGTAGACCAAAAACGACCGCATGGGCTTGAAGGGCAGGTTCTGTCCGAACTCGAGCGGGGCCAGTTCGCCGCGCAGGTCGCTGAAATGCGGCAGCCGCCAGAGCTCACATCCGCCGACGCCGAGCGCCATCCTGTCGCCTGCAGCGCCGGGGGTTGCTTGCGTCATCACAGGCTCGACCTGCGGACCGGTCTGATAGCCAACGATGACGGCCGGATTTCCAACAACCACGGCGTTTGCGGGGACGTTTTTGGTCACTACGGCGCCGGCGCCGATCATCGCCTGGCGGCCAATCGTTATGCCCGGCAGGATCGTTGCGTTGGCGCCGATCGACGCGCCGTCCTCGACGCTCGTCTGGGGGAACGACTCCGGATAGTGTTTCGAACGCGGGAAGCGGTCGTTGGTGAAGGTCGCATTCGGACCAACGAACACGCGATTGCCCAGCCGAATGCCGTCCCATAGCTGAACGCCGCTTTTAATCGTGACGTCATCGCCAACGGTCACGTCGTTTTCGATGAAGACATGATCGCAGATGTTGCAGTTCGCGCCGATCACGGCCCCAGGGAGGACATGGGCAAACGCCCATATGCGCGTTCCATTGCCGACGCGCGTGCTTTCGCAGATCCCGCGGTCATGGACAAAAAATGGTTTGTCGTTCATGCGGACGTCCCGTCGACAATGCGGCTTATTATCCGCAATGGGCGCGATTTGGTATTTTCAACCGCCCGCCAAAGATAACAGCCAAGGATGCCTTGCACCGCGAGGATCGCTGATCCAAACCCCGCGATCAGCAGCACCAGCGTCGTGTATCCGGCCGGGTCGATTTTGCCAAGCAAGCGGGCGACGACGGTGATTGCCGCAAACACAAGACTGAGCACGCAGCCCGCAATTCCTACCCAGAGTATGAAAACGATCGGAAAGTCGGAAAACGAGAAGATCGAGTCCATCATATATCTGAGCCGGCGCCCAATGCCCCAGGCACTCTTCCCATGCTCCCGCTCGCGCCGCCGGTAAGGCACGAACTCCCGTCTGAATCCGACCCAGAACAGCTGAACCACAAGCGAGCTGTTTGGCTCCTCGATTGACAGGATCGCATTGAGCGCCTGGCGGTTGCAGGCAAATATATCGACGCCGCCGCTCGGCATGCTGGGCATAATCAGCCTGCGGTAAACGCTCCAGAAGGCCCGGGACAGGAAACGTGTCAGAAGGGGGTCGTCGCGGCCGGTTCTGCGGCCAAACACGACATCGGCCGTGTCCTTCTCCAACATCGAAAAGAATTCGACAATCAGTTCGGGCGGCTCCTGGAGGTCAGCAGCCATCGCGGCCACATGTTTGCCGGATGCATGCTCAAGCCCCGTCCGAATGGCCGTGAAGGAACCAAAATTCCGGCTGTGGAAGATGATCTTGTACTTGTAGCGGGCGTCCTTCAAAGCCCTGACCAGCAGCCCGCCCGACTGGTCGGGCGACCCGTCGATGACGAAGACAAACTCGATGTCGCCCTCATACATGGCGTCGAAATCGGCGACGGCCTGCAACAGGGAAGGGATGTTCGGCTCATTGCGGTAAATGGGAAAAACCAGAGAGCGCGCAGTCACATTGCCTCCCAGTCGCTGAGGGCCCTGCACACTTGCTCGACCTCATCATTCGTCATGTCCGGGTAGCACGGGACGGAACAGAGACGACTGATGCTTGCCCTGGAGATCGCAAGATTTTCGGTCCCTTTCATGGGCAGGGCAGCCCAACCAACCTGATCGCAATCGAGCACGGGGTAGTGGACATCGGTATCGACGCCGCGCTCTTTCATGAAGGTGCGGAATGCGTCCCGGTCGTCACACAGCAGGACCGCGAGGTGTGCGACGGCGCCATTGCCGCCGTTGAGGAATTTGAGCCGGCGTCCGGTGACGGCCCTAAATCGGCTAACGATGCTGCGGCGTTGTTCGTTGCGGCTGTTCAAGTCCGGAAGGAGCACATCCAAAATAGCGGCCTGGACCTCGTCCATGCGAGAGTTGCGCCCTCCCGGCAGGGCCACATGATATTTGGAACTCCAGCCATATTGATGAAGCTGACGAACGCGGTCCGCCAGTCTTGGGTTGGAGGTGAGGACTGCGCCGCCGTCACCCATCGCGCCAAGATTTTTGGTCGGATAGAAGCTGAAAGTGGCGATGTCCCCAAGTGATCCAGCCGTTTCACCCCTGATGCGAGCACCATGTGCCTGGGCGCAATCCTCGATGACCGGTATGTGCGACATGCCGGCATCGGCAAGTCCTGCCCGGATAGCGGGTACATCGACCACGCCGCCGTAAAGATGGGTGGCGACAATGGCAGCCGTATCGGTGCTCACCGCTTCCAGCACCGACTGGACGCTTGCAAGTTGGCTAGCTGGTTCGATATCGACGTAGTGTGGAATGAGGTCGTTGTGCCAGCACGCGCAACTGGCATAACCCCCGGCATTCGCCGCCACGATCACCTCGCGTCCATGCGCATCGCCAAGCCCGACGATAGAGCGTAAGGCGAGTTCAAGGGCGTCCGTTCCGTTGGCGACGAGGATGCAATCCGAGGCTCCTGCAAACGTCGCAAAGTTCGCTGCGAATCGCTTCCCTGCCGCGCCATTGAGCCACCATCCGGACCGTAGCGTGCTTGCTACTTCGCGCGCGATTTCAACCTCATAGCGCTGGTACAGACGCTTGAGATCATTCATCGGAACGGCATTCGGCTTCATCATCGACAACTCGACAGCGTGTCTTCTTCGTTCCGGCGTGTTCGCCTGCAAAGCATTCGGAAATTCAGATGATTCTAATATAAAACAACCGAGAATACTTGCATCGCGGAAACAGCGGAAGCCAGAACCGCATGCACAACTATTGAGATTCCGGCTCGGTCGCAACAGGCTGGCGTCATTTTGGGGAACGCTCTGGGCCTAGGGGCTGGCCAATGCCCCTTCGGCAGACCTGATCGGGACCGCCGTCAGCGACTCCACTCGACCGCCTTTGAGCGTCAGCCGTTTCGTACACACGCTTTGAATAAGACCTTCGCTGTGGCTCGCCAGAACGATGATGCCTGCCTTTTCGGCCAGTTCGTCCATGCGCCTCTTGGCTTTTTCCTGAAAAGAAGCATCACCTGCCCCGATCCATTCGTCCATCAGCAGGATTTCCGGTTCAAGCGCTGTCGCCACCGAAAAAGCGAGCCGCGCCGCCATACCCTGGCTGTAGGCCTTGAATGGAAGGTCGATGAAATCGCCGAGCTCGCTGAAGGCAATGATGTCTTCCATCTTTTCTTCGATCTCGGCTTCCGACCATCCGTTGATCAAGCCTCGCAATACGATGTTCCGGCGGCCCGTCGCTTCGCGGCGAAATCCGATGTTGATGTTGAAAAGAGCATCGACCTTACCTTCGATCGCGACGCTCCCTCCGGAAGGCTCGTAGATGCCGTAGAGGACCTTCAGCAGTGTGGTCTTCCCAGCTCCGTTCGGACCTACAAGGCCAAGCCGGTCGCCGGCCTTCAGTTCGAAACCGACGCCGTCGAGCGCCTGAACGAACTGCTTTCGGCCAGAACCTTCAATTCTTCCGCCTGTCGGGCCCAAACGCCGATCCCGCGCCGAAAGCGTCAATTTTTCGTGCAGCTTGTAGACCAGGCTGACGTTGTCCAGTTTTATGGAAACCATCACAAACTCAAATCAAAAAGACGACCTGGCGGCGATATCTGCCAAGCAACAGCAGCGCGATCGCCCACATAAACAAGGCTACCATGCCTGTAACGGCGAAGGCATTACTCGGAAACTGACCGCTCAGGATTGGGGTGCGTGCAACGTCCAGAAAGTAGGCGAACGGATTCCATTGATACGCATACCTTTGGATGGCGTCTTGCCCATTATAAACCCAGAACACGGGTGTGAAGAACATTCCAACGCGCATCAGATTGCCGACGATGAATTCGCTGTCCGGGAAGAATGCGCCGGTAAACGCAAAGACTGTGATGAGAGCCGGTGTGGCCAACAAGATCAGGAGAAGCCCCATAAGCGACCACAGCCACGCCATCGTTGGCCCCGAGCCACTCAGCAATAGAATGACAATGCAACCTGCAATCGCGTATCCGGCTCTGATCGCAGATTGCACGGTCAATCGCATCACATAGACAAACAGTGGAAGCGTCGTGCCTTCGATGAAGCTCTCCTCGCGCTTGAAGAGCGACACGCTCAGCGAGATAACCTCCATCAGGAAGAACCACACCATCAAGCCAATCGCCACGTAAGCGGAATAGCCGGCGGCATCCTTGCCCGCAGGCTGGAACACGAAGACGAAAGTGCCGACGAAGGCAAGATAGTTCACCAGCAACCAGAGCGGCCCGAGCGTGGTGCGCCGATGCTGATCTCCGATATCTTCATGGGCCAGGGCGATCCATACCCTTCGCAGCTTCATGGCCCTGAATATGTCGTCGAAGGCGCCGTTCAGTGCCGAAATCATCGTTGTGGTGCCACAGCTATTGTTCTGGTGATTTGTCCCTCGCCCCTCACGTCCGCCGTGCACCTCTTTCATGGCCATTGCGACAAGCTTATGGCAGCGTGCTGCGGCTTAGTGAAGCCGGATCGTCACATCGTGACATTTATTAGCTCCCCCTGTTAGGTGCCTGACAGTTCTCTGAACGACTGGCAATCCAGCCTGAGTTATTGCGGCTTCAAGTCAAATCATCCGCACAATCGAATATCGCCCAAAAAACCTCTAGCCCTCCCGCCCTCTCCGCGCTAAGGCGGTAACCGGGTGACGGGGTTGGGGATTGCAATCTGAAGTGGCGGTGGGCGATGTGTTTTGTCCGCGGCCGTTCTGATAGTATCACCGCGCCTGGAGTCAGTACTGCCCAATGACCGCATACGTAGAAGCCGTATCGGAACTCCGACCGAGGATGCGGCGCGCCATCATCATGGTCCAGGATCTCGTCATGGTCCTGGTCGCGGTGGCGCTTAGTCTCATCCTGTCGCAGTCGCGGCTTTCCTTCGACGCGTTCTCCGTCGGCGGGCTGGCCTGCTGGGCGCTCATCGTGCTCATCGCCCATCTGCTGTTCCGATCCAGCGGCCTCTATAACACCGTCTGGCGCTTTGCCTCCACACCCGACTTCTTCAACATCCTCAAGGGCTGCGGCAGCCTGACGGTGGTGCTCTATCTGGCCTCGCTTGCCTTCCGCTTCTTCTTCCAGCCGGTCGCCGGCCTCAACGAGCGCCAGTTCATCGTCTTCTTTCTGGTCTCCTTCACCATCATCTCGGCGCCCAGGCTCTATTATCGCTTCCTGCGCGACGGCGCGAGCTGGCGCATCCTGCGCCGCGCCGCCGGCGATGCCTCGACCAAGCAGGCGCTGTTCATCGGCCGGCTGGGCGAGGCGGATCTGATCGTGCGCTTCACCCGCACGGCTCAGCCCGCCGAATACGCCATCGCCGGCATCATGGCCACCGAGAGCGCCGCGCCGCTCGGCACGCGGATCCAGGGCGTTCCGGTCGTGGCGCTGCGACCGCGCCTGGTCGAGGTGCTGGAAGACTATGTCAAAGGCACGCAAAGCCTCGACCTCCTGATCTTCGGCCAGGGGGTCGAGCGCGAGATCGAAGACTATGCCGAGCTGGTGCGCGTCGCCCGCCACAGCGGCATCGCCGTCGTCCAGTTTGCCGGCCTGTCGGAACTGGGCCAGGGCGGCAAGCTGGTTCTCGATGCCGTCGAGATGGAAACCATCATGCGCCGTTCGGCGGTCGCCACCGATACCACGCGCATCAGCGCCTTCCTCGGCGGCAAGCGCGTGATGGTCACCGGCGGCGCCGGCTCCATCGGCCGCGTGCTCGTCAAGCGCGCGCTAGAGCTGGGCGCCGAGGCGGTGCTGGTGGCCGACAATTCCGAATTCGGCATTTTCCAGCTCGATCAGCAGACCGACGACGCCGACCGCGACCGGCTGACCAGCCGCATCGTCGACGTCGCCGACCGGCCTCACATGACGCGCCTCGTCAGCGAGTTCAAACCCGCGATTATCTTTCATGCCGCGGCGCTGAAGCATGTGCCGCTGCTCGAGGAGAATTGGGAAGCGGCGATCGAGACCAATGTCTTCGGCACGCTCGCCTGCGCCGAAATCGCCGCCGAATGCGGCGTGCCACAGTTCCTGCTGATTTCCAGCGACAAGGCCGTCGACCCGACCTCGGTGCTGGGCGTCACCAAGCGTGCGGCCGAACAGATCGTGTCCTCGCTGCATGAGGCCCAGGCGGCCTCGCCGCCGCCGCGTGCCGGCGCGGCGAACGGCCCTGCCGGCCCCGCCGATCTGCGTCATTCGGGCACGAAATTCATCGCCGTGCGCTTCGGCAACGTCTTCGGCTCCAACGGCTCGGTGGCGACCGTCTTCCAGGCGCAGATCGAGGCCGGCGGGCCGGTCACCATCACCGACCGGCGCATGACCCGCTATTTCATGACCATGGCCGAGGCCGTCGACCTCGTCATTATGTCGGCCGCCGATGCCGAGCAGCGCCAGGGCAAGGACGACTACGCCATCTACATGCTCGACATGGGCGAGCCGGTGCCGATCCTCGAAGTCGCCGAAACCATGATCCGCATGGCGGGCAAAAGTCCCTATACCGATATTCCGATCCGCTTCACCGGCATCAGGCCCGGCGAGAAGCTGCACGAGACGCTGCACGCCGAGAACGAGGAGGTGGTCAAGCTCGACACCGCCAAGATCTTCGGTCTCAGGACCGGCGTCGTCGAATGGCCGAGGATCGAGGCGGCCCTGCCGGCGCTGGCGGCCGCGATGCAAGCTCGCGACAAGGCCGCGGCACTTGCCATCCTGGCCGGGCTCTACCGGGCGGAAGAAGACATGGGCGGCGTGCGCGAAGAGGCGGTGCCGAAAGCGGCCGGGCAGGTCGGTTAAAACTTTGCCGCAGGCCCGCAATTAGCTATTGAAAACCTTTCAAGCACCTCGCGGGCAAGTGATTCCAAAGCCGTGACCAGAAAAGATCAGCGCGTGGCCGTTCTCATGGGCACGAAGGATGGCGCGGCCTATATCGGCGAACAATTGGAATCCTTGGCTACGCAATCCTGGCCGCTCGTCGATCTCTGGGTTTCCGACGACGGCTCGTCGGACGCCACGGCCGCGATCGTCGAGGCGTGGCGATCCCGCTGGACCAAGGGGTCGCTGACACTTTTACAGGGCCCGCGAAGGGGCTTCGCCGCCAATTTCCGCTCCATGATCCTCGATCCGCGCATCGATGCCGACTGCTACGCGTTTTGCGACCAGGACGATGTCTGGGAGCCGGATCGGCTGGAGGCCGCCATCCGCTGGATGGAGGGAGAGGACATGGAAACGCCGCTCCTGTTCTGCTCGCGCACGGCGACTATCTCCGAGGCCGGCGCTCCGGCCGGCTACTCGCCGCTCTTTCGCCGCCCGCCGTCCTTCCGCAACGCGCTGGTGCAAAGCATCGCCGGCGGCAACACCATGCTCTTCAACCGCAAGGCGCGCGACCTTCTGGCGAAAGCGTCGGCCAGAACCGAATTCGTCAGCCATGACTGGTGGGCCTATCTCATCGTCACCGCCGCCGGCGGCAAGGTCCGCTACGAGCCGCGGCCGCTGGTCAGATACCGCCAGCACGCGGCAAACCTCGTCGGCGCCAACGTTTCATGGAAAGCGAGGTTTTCGAGGCTGGGCCGTCTGTTCAAGGGCCAGTTCGCCACCTGGACGGACACCAATCTGCGCGGCCTAGCCGTCAACCGGGACCTCATCGCGCGCGATGCAGCGCTTTGCCTTCGCCTGTTCATCAGGGCGCGCAAGGGCAATATCTTCAGGCGCTTCGGCCTGCTCGGCAAAAGCGGTGTCTACCGGCAGACATTCATGGGCACGGTCGGGCTCTATGTCGCTTTCCTCTGGCGCCGGATCTGAGCCATGACGGCAAAGCGCGCGCTCGACCTGGCGGTCGCCGTTCCGATGCTGGCGCTGGCGTCGCCCGTCCTGCTTGTCGCGATGCTGGCGATCCGGGCGACGTCGGCCGGCCCCGCCGTCTTCTCGCAGATCCGCGTCGGCCGGGGAGGAGCCCTCTTCGCCTGCCACAAGCTGCGCACCATGTATCGGGAAACCCCTTCCTTGCCCACCCACGAGGCGCCGTCCGGTTCGGTCACCGCGGTCGGCAAGGTTCTGCGCGCAACCAAGATCGACGAACTGCCGCAGCTCTGGAACGTGCTGAAGGGCGAGATGAGTCTTGTGGGTCCTCGTCCATGCCTGCCGACGCAGGCGGAGCTGATCGAACGGCGCAAGGAACTGGGCGTGCTGGCAGCACTTCCGGGCATCACAGGGCTGGCGCAGGTCAAGGGCATCGACATGTCCGATCCAAGACTTTGCGCGGAAACCGATGCGGCCTACGTCAAGGCCGCCTCGACCGGCCTGGACCTCAAGATATTGCTGGGCACGCTCTTCCGCACATAGAGCGTTTCACCGCTCACGGAAGCGGCGAACGGCTCCTCTGTCGCGCCAGTTCTTCAAGCCGGCCGAGTGTGTCGGCCTCCCGTTCCCAGCCTTCCGACGCAAGCAAAGACGAATCACAGACCTGCGTCGCCACCAGAGCTTGCCACGCGGCCCGTCTGCCGCTGAGCGTGGCCAGCATTCGGAACGGCCAGGCCGGCACGGGAAGAAGCCGGGCCGGCCGGCCACATCCGCGCCGGAACGCGGTGACGATTTCGGACACCGCAACCGGCGAAGCATCGCCCAGCACATAAGTTGGGAGCGGCGCCGTGGGACGGCTCAAAAGATGCGTCACGGCGCCGGCCACGGCGTCATGCGAGACGAGCGAACGAACCGCCGTCAGAGCGGCTGTCGGCAGCGGCAGGCCGGTGGCGGCCAACCGCATCAGCCCGCGCAGATTTCCCTTCATGCCTTCGCCATAGGCCGGCGCCAACCGCAGCGCCGTCGCGCCGGCGCATCCGGCCGTTGCAAAAGCCTCCAGCATTGCGATCTCGCCTTCGCGCTTGGAGCGCCCGTAAGCGCATTGCGGGGCAGGGGGCGTGGCCTCGTCGATCCTGCCGCTGAACCTTGCCCCCACCACGGCGCGAATCGAGGAGAGATAGACGAAGCGCCCGTCGATACGCGTGGCCGCCGCTTGGGCCAGCCGTCCGGTCAGCGTCGCGTTGACCGCTCGCAAGTCGGCCGCGCCGGCGCTGCGGTTATTATTGACCGCCGCGCAGTGGACGACATGCGTCACGTCACGCACCAGGGCCAGAAAGGCCTCCTGCGGTGCATCGGTACCGGGCAGCGCGACGGCATCGTCCTCGCCTGCCAGCCGCTGCGGCAGGCGCGATGCGATCCGTATGTCGAATCCGGCCTCGCCCAACCGGCTGACGATCCGGCGTCCAATGAAGCCCGTCGCGCCGGTGACCAGGACCTTCATGGTTGCGGGCTGGCGCCCGGCGCCATGGTGGGCGCGCTTTTTCCGGTCGGTTCTATCGTCCGTCCGGAAGCGAGGTAGGTTCCCGAGATCAGGAACACCATCAGCGTCGCGTCCAGGATATCGTGACCGACCAGGATTCCGGCCATTCCGCCGGTGAGATAGGTGATGACGGCGACCAGGATCATCGTCGCGCCGAACCTCTCCACCGGATCGGCGCTGCGGCGCAGCGTCCGTGCCGCGTTCCGTGCGGCAACGACGAAGATCGACGCCAGGGCCAATGCCCCCAGCAGGCCGGCCTCGACCAGCGCCGTCAGGAAGCCGTTGTGGAAATGGCTGAAACCCTGCTGTAGGCCGAACTGGTCCTGCAAGCCGTGCTTCATCAGCGCCCGGCTCGCCGAGATGCCGTGGCCGAAAATCGGCATCTCGCGAAACGCGGCAAAACCGATTTCCCACATCGCTACGCGCAAGCCGAGCGCGGTCGAATGGTCGCCATTGACATTCAGCGCATCCCAGTCGCTGACCAGGAAATCGGCCCGGTCCAGGATGACGCGAGAGCCGATGGCGGCAATCACAAGGGCGACCACGACGCCGATCGCCACGAAGCGCGCCACGCTGGCGCCGGTGAACCGGCGGCGGTTGATGAGGAGCACGACGATGCCAGCAATCGGCACGGCTACCCAGATCATGCGCGATCCCGAATAGACGATCGCCAGGGCTCCGGCTATCGCTGCCAGGACCAGCAGCTTCCATCGTTTCTCGATGCCTGACAGCGCGCCGGCAAGGCATGTCATGGCGGCAAGGCACGTGACGGTAGCGAAGACGATCGGATTGCCGGCGCCGCCCTCCGCCCTCACACCGAGCCGGTGGGACTGGAACACGGCCATCGCCAGCGCGCCGAAGCAGGCCGCAGAGCTGGCCAGAATGGCAATGCGTGCCAGCGCGGTCTTCTCGGTGATGCTCCACGTCGAATAGGAGAGGGGGAAAAGCAGGAAGGTGATCAACGGCAGGAAGAACCGCAAATCAGCAGCCAGCGTGCCGTTGACGATCGAAGCGAGAACCATCGCCGCGCAATAGGCATAGATCGCCGCCGTGACGGCGAGCATCGGCCGGTCGATATTGAAGCGTCGCCGCTTCGCGGCCACCAGCATCGCCGACCACACGCCACCGGCATTGAAGGCGATGCTGACCAGCGATCCAAGCACCGGCGGCGAAAAAAAGCAGACGATCGAGAAATAGATGTTGATCTGTGCGGGCGTGAGGTGGCGCCGGAGCGTTGTAGACGGGTTCAAATGCTTCGCTTCGCAATTTTCCAGGTTGCGCCCGGATCCATCGAGCCAGCCAAAGGCCGCCTCGCCGGTCTCCGTTTGCCGCGCCTTGCCCGTTCCCCGAGCCCATATAGCGGCTGGCGCCGATCCGCGATAGTGCGGTCGACAATGTCGCGACAGAAATCCCCTGGTCCGGTCAGGATCGGGAGCTGTCTGGACACCACGGCTTTTCCCCGCTCGGCGTTTTCAATGACTCCGGCAGGATTTTCCGCTTTGCCGGCCTTGCTTGGAAAATTCGTTCTCCAATCACCGCGCGCCGTGTGGGTCTTGCATTGTTATCGGCGGCGCCGATCTGTTAGAACGCCCGCACGAAACAGTTTGTCCGAAGTGAAATCTGCGCCTGGGCGGCATCGGATTGCCCCTGCGATGCAAGATTTCCGCTCCACGGCACGAGAGAACGCTCGACGCTCCATGAATATCGCGCTCACGCATCTGCAGCGGCTCGAGGCCGAATCCATCCACATCTTCCGCGAGGTCGCGGCGTCTTTCTCCAAGCCGGTGATGCTCTATTCGGTCGGCAAGGATTCCTCGGTGCTGATGCATCTGGCGATGAAGGCCTTCTATCCGGCCAAGCCGCCTTTCCCGTTCCTGCATGTCGACACCACCTGGAAATTCCGCGAGATGATCGCCTTTCGCGATCAGATGGCGCAGAAGCTAGGCTTCGACCTTTTGGTCCACGTCAACGAGGACGGCGTGCGCGACGGCATCAATCCCTTCGACCATGGTTCCAACACCCACACCCATGTCATGAAGACGGTGGCGCTGCGCCAGGCGCTCGACAAATATGGCTTCGACGCGGCGTTCGGCGGCGCCCGTCGCGACGAGGAGAAGTCGCGCGCCAAGGAGCGCATCTTTTCCTTCCGCAACGCCCAGCATGCGTGGGACCCGAAGAACCAGCGGCCGGAAATGTGGAAGATCTTCAACACCCGCATCGCGCCGGGCGAATCGATCCGCGTCTTTCCGCTGTCCAACTGGACTGAGCTCGATATCTGGCAGTACATCCTGCAGGAGAACATCCCGATCGTGCCGCTCTATTTCGCCAAAGAGCGGCCGGTGGTCGAGCGCGACGGCATGCTCATCATGAAGGATGACGACCGCATGCAACTGCATCCCGGCGAGGCGGTCGAGAACCGCCTGGTGCGCTTCCGCACGCTGGGCTGCTATCCGCTGACCGGCGCGATCGAGTCGGATGCCGACACGCTGGAAGCCATCGTCGGCGAGATGCTGACCGCACGCACCTCCGAGCGCCAGGGCCGCCTTATCGACCGCGACGAGGCAGGCTCCATGGAAAAGAAGAAGCGCGAAGGGTATTTCTGATAATGCGCCACATGATGGCCAAGAGCCTCGCCCCGACCGATTCGATCCGCGACTACATGGCCGCGCAGGAGAAGAAGTCACTGCTGCGCTTTCTCACCTGCGGCTCGGTCGACGACGGCAAGTCGACGCTGATCGGCCGGCTGCTCTCCGACACCAAGCAGATATTCGAGGACCAGCTCGCCGCGCTCGAAAAGGATTCGCGCAAGCACGGCACCACCGGCGACGACATCGACTTCGCGCTGCTGGTCGACGGGCTGGAGGCTGAGCGCGAGCAAGGCATCACCATCGATGTCGCTTACCGCTTCTTCGCCACGCCGAAGCGCAAGTTCATCGTCGCCGACACGCCCGGTCATGAGCAGTACACGCGCAACATGGCGACCGGCGCCTCGACAGCCGATCTCGCGATCGTGCTGATCGATGCGCGCCAGGGCGTGCTTCGCCAGACCCGGCGTCACTCCATCATCGCCTCGCTGCTCGGCATCCGGCATATCGTGCTTGCGGTCAACAAGATCGACCTCGTCGACTTCGACAAGACCGTGTTCGACCGGATCGTCGCCGACTACGGCGAATTCGCCAAGGAACTGGGCTTCATGAGCGTCGCGCCGATCCCGATGTCGGCGCGCTTTGGCGACAACGTCACCAGCCGCTCGGAGCGCACGTCCTGGTATTCCGGGCCGTCGCTGATCGAGCATCTGGAAACCGTGTCTGTCGACGAGGCCGCCGTCGAGCTGCCGTTTCGCTTCCCCGTCCAGTATGTGAACCGTCCGAACCTCGATTTCCGCGGCTTTGCCGGCACCATCGCCTCGGGCACCGTCTCTGAAGGAGACGAGGTCGTCGTCGCGAAATCCGGCAAGGCGTCCCGGGTCAAGCGCATCGTCGCGCAAGGCGGCGACCTCGAGCAGGCGGTCGCTGGCCAGGCGATCACGCTCGTCCTCGAGGACGAAGTGGAGGTGTCGCGCGGCAATATGCTGGTGTCGCCGGCCGCGCGTCCGCAGGTCGCCGACCAGTTCGCCGCAAACATCGTCTGGTTCGACGAGCAGGCGCTGCTGCCCGGCCGCTCCTACATCCTGCGCACCGAAACCGACCAGGTGAGCGCGACCGTCACCGACCTGAAATACCGCGTCAACGTCAACGATTTCGCGCATGAGGCGGCGAAGTCGCTCGACATCAACGAGGTCGGCGTCTGCAACCTGTCGACGCGCGCGCCGATCGCTTTCGATCCCTTCGCCGAGAACCGCACCACCGGCGCCTTCATCCTGATCGACCGCATCACCAACGCCACCGTCGGCGCCGGCATGATCCTGCATTCGCTGCGCCGTGCCGAAAACATCCACTGGCAGTCGCTCGATGTCGGCAAGCGCGGCCGCTCCGACCTGAAGAACCAGCGCCCGGCCGTGTTCTGGTTCACCGGACTCTCCGGCTCAGGCAAGTCGACCATCGCCAATTTGTTCGAGAAGAAGCTGTTCGCGTCCGGCCGCCACACCTACATCCTCGACGGCGACAATGTCCGCCACGGCCTCAACCGCGATCTCGGCTTCACCGACGCCGATCGTGTGGAAAACATCCGCCGCGTCGCCGAGGTGGCCAAGCTGATGGCCGATGCCGGCTTGATCGTCATCGTCTCCTTCATCTCGCCCTTCAGCGCCGAACGGCGCATGGCGCGCGAACTGATGGCCGAGGGCGAGTTCGTCGAGGTGTTCGTCGACACCCCGTTCGAGGAATGCGCCCGCCGCGATCCAAAGGGTCTCTACGCGCGCGCCTTGAGCGGCGAGATCAAGAATTTCACCGGCGTCGATTCCCCCTATGAGGCGCCGGAGAACCCGGAAATACACCTGAAGACTCTGGGCAGGAGCCCGCAGGAGATGGCGGAAGCCTTGGAACACTGGCTGACCGAGCGCGACATTGCCGAGGAGCAGTATGACAATGGCGGCGGTATCTGACGAGGCGATGCTCGGCGTCTTCGAGCGCCTGGCGCTCGAGGCCGGGCGCGTGGTGATGCGCGTCTTCCATGAAGGCTGCGCCGTCGACAGCAAGGCCGATTCTTCGCCGGTAACGGAAGCCGACCGCGAAAGCGAGAAGATCATCCTGGCCGGCCTGCGCGCCGCCTATCCGGACATCCCCTGCGTGGCCGAGGAGGAGGTCGCAGCGGGAATTGCAACGCCCGATCTCGACGGCGCCTTCTTCCTGATCGATCCGCTCGACGGCACCAAGGAATTCGTCAACCGCCGCACCGATTTCACCGTCAACATCGCGCTGGTCCGCCACGGCGTGCCGGAAGTCGGCGTCGTTTTCGCGCCGTGCACGGGACGCTTTTTCTCCGGGCGACCCGGCAAGGCCGAGGCGCTGGAGGTCGATGCCGACTATCGCATCGCCGGCCGCCGGCCGATCACGGTGCGGGCAGGGGGCACGCCGCTCGCCGTCGTCGCCAGCCGCTCGCACAACACGCCGGAAACCGAGGAATTCATCCGCGATCTCGGCGCCGCGGAGATCGTCTCGATCGGCTCGTCATTGAAATTCTGCCTGCTCGCCGCGGCGGAAGCCGACGTCTATCCGCGCTTCGGCCGCACCATGGAATGGGACACGGCCGCCGGCGACGCAGTGCTGCGCGCCGCCGGCGGCATGACGCGCACGCTGGACGGCCAGCCGCTCGTCTACGGCAAGCGCAACCAGGCTAGCGACGGCGATTTCGCCAATCCGCATTTCATTGCGCGAGGGAAGGGCGCGTAGCCTCGCCGCTTGAGGGGGGAGGGCCGGCAGGTCAGAAGGGGATCGGCGCCCAGGTTTGCGTTTCGCTCCGGCGCGATTCGTCGCAAGCTGCGCCTGACGAGGAGGCCTTTCGCACCCCTTACAAGAGGTCTGCGTTGCTGATCTTTGGCCCAGTCATCCACGGCGGTGCTGTGGGCACGTCCTCGATGACGCCAACCTTGCGGGCCCAAGTCGTAAAGGCCTTGTGCGCGGCCTCGACTGGTTTCCGACCGTCATAGGCCGAGTAGCACGCCTCGCAGGCCGCCGCGTGAAGCAGGCCGCGTCTCTCCACAGGCCATTCTTCCAAAAACTCAATGGCATCCATCACGCAGTCGATCTTTTGGATGTAGCCATTCTCCCCTACGAAAACTGACTGCTTGAAAGCATCACTTTCCATAGTGACCTCCCTTCAACAACTGACCCCGTTGGTCATTTCCGCAGATGCACCGCTAAATTCGAACACCTGCACGACCGGCTGGAGACAAGAGAAAAGATTGGAAGCAGCTCTTCTCAGTTCAAGGGGAGCCTGCGAGACATCACCAGCAGCACCTGGATGCTACAGTGAGCATCGATAGCAGGCCCTGCTGTCCCGGTTGCTAAGAGCGAACGACCAGCGGCACTAGGCCCTCGTGCCGCTCGCCGAGATAGCAGACGACCCGGTCACCGACGCGCTGGAAATTGAGGTCGACCTTCGCCTCGCCCACGGTTAAGTGCCGGATGACGATGTTGTCGATGCCTATCGGCAACCGTGGGCGTTCGACATTGATCTCGCGCTTCCAACCATCGATGCGGATCCCCAGGCAGGCCTGCAGCATCATGAACGCGGAACCGGCCGACCATGCCTGCGGCAGACAGGCGACGGGATAGGCGATCGGCGCATCCCCGATCGCCCGCGTAAAGCCGCAGAATAGCTCCGGAAGCCGCATATTGAACCGGACCGCCGCCTCGAACATGCTGCTCATAAGCTTCACGACGCTGGTGCGCTCCTGGTAGCGGGCTAGCCCGGCGGCACAGATCGCCGTGTCATGCGGCCAGATCGAGCCGTTATGATAAGACATCGGATTGAACGGAATCTCATCGTCGGCCAAGGTGCGAACGCCCCAACCGCTGTGCAGATGCCCCGACAGCAACTGCTCGGCAATTGATTTCGCCCGTTCTGCCGAGGGCAGCCCTACATAGAGCAGGTGACCCGCGTTGGAGGCGCGCACCGCGCATTGCCTGCCTTCTCCATCGATTGCCAAAGCGTAAAAATTGCGGTCCGGCATCCAGAACCGGGCCTCCACTGCGCTGCGTATTTTTTCTGCCATGGCGCTCCAGTGCTCCGCCTTGGCGGCGTCTCCGCGTTTGGCTGCCAAGGCGGCCATGCCTTGATAGGCTGCGAAGACGTAGCCTTGCACCTCGACCAGTGCGATCGGACCGCGAGGTATTTTGCCGTCGGCATGGAAGATAGCGTCGGCGCTGTCCTTCCAGCCCTGGTTGAAGAGACCCGTGTCCGCCGCCCTATTATAGGTCACGAAACCGTCGCTGTTGCGGGCACCGACTTCCTCCATCCACGCGATTGCTGCGCACAGCGAATCCCACATGCGATCGACGAACTCGTCATCGCCCGTACGATCGGCGTAGGACCAAGCCAGGTAGACATAGAGCGGAGTGGTGTCGACGCCGCCATAATAGCGGCCGAACGGCAGCTCGCGCAGTATAGCCATTTCCCCTTTGCGCGTTTCATGCATGATCTTGCCGGGCTCGGCATCGTCGAACACAGAGGTCTCCGTCGATTGATAGCGGCCAAGGAACGCCAGCACGCCGCGGGCAAGCTCGGGGTTGAGCCACAGCATTTGCAAGGCGGAAATGACGCCGTCGCGGCCGAAGGCAGTCGAAAACCAGGGAATACCGGCATACGGATATGGCCCGGTCTCCAGATCGGTGGTCAGCAGGGCGATGTCGGCACGTGTGCGCGTGAGCCAGTCATTGAACACGCGGCCGGAGCTGAAAACAGTGGCGCCCTGTCGACGCTTTGAGCGCATTGCAAATCGCGCTCGCGCCGCGGCGGCGCGGAACCGATCACTGGACGGGATTTCTTCGTTCTGACCGACTTCCAGATACAGCGCCTTTCTGTCGTGCCTCCCCACCAGAATGAGAAACTCTGCATGATGGGGATGGATCTGGTCGGGCCTCATCGAAAACGCGATGACGGATTGGCGCGCCACATTATCGAGGCCCTCGTAGCAAAATGTCACGCCTGACTCGCCGACCAAGGCGTCATGTGCGCGACCGCGCCGGCTGCGCGTAGTGCCGCGCACCTCGAACATGTCACGGAAATCGGCATCGAAGTCGAACCGGACCGGCAGCAACACCTCACGCGCGGAGTAATTCGTGAAAGTGACTCGCTCGTACATGCGGTCGTGCCAGATGAATCTGGTCCGCTCGATGTGCACGACCCCAGGCAGCGTTTCACTGCCGTCGGGCCCGATGGTAGCCAAATTTGTGAGATTGGCGGTGAATAGGATGTTGTCCTGCGACAGCGACGCTCCGAGCAGCGACGGCATGCGGCCGCCTATGAACAGCCGGAAACGCGACAGCACTCGCGTATCATCGCGGAAAAGCCCGTCGCCGCTGCCGCGTATGTCGCCATAGCTGTCCGCGACGACGAAGCAGTCCTCATGCTTCAGCGCAAATTGCCTATGCGGCTCGCGCGGGGCCGATTCATCGAGTGCGGGGAGAGCGACCGCTGGATTAAGCTTGCGTTCTTCGACTTCGATGCTCATCTCAACCCTCCTGTTCAGACGGCCGATGCTGGCGCTCATCGCATATGCCTGCGCCCGACCATCTCCTATCAACAGTATCTCGCATCAATGCTGCGATGCCCATGATCTCGGAGAGCGTCATTGAAATCTTGGCGGATGTTCGGCGAAGCTTCCGCTGCTCGACCTGATCGAACGCGGCGGGAACCCGGCAGCCTAGCCGACAACTTGTCTTAAGCAGTGCTGGCTATCTCAGCTGCGTTTGCGGCGAAACCGTTTCGCGGGCCGAGTGGAAATTGCTCGTCGCACGCCAGCAAGCTGTAGATCCCCAAATAGTCGCTGCACATGCGCCCGACCGTGAATCGCGTTTCAAAAGTTTTCCGCACTCGTGCGCGATCGAGACTGCCTATCCGCCGCACAGCTTCGACGGCTTCGTCAATGCTTTCCACTATCAGTCCGGACACGCCATGATCGATGACCTCCGGAACGGCTCCGCGGTTGAAGGCAACCACCGGGGTGCCGCAGGCCATCGCCTCGATGGTCACGAGGCCGAACGGCTCCGGCCAATCGATCGGGAACAGCAGCGCCGTCGCATTGCCCAAAAATTCCGCCTTCGCACGCTCATCAATCTCGCCAATGAACTCGACATTCGAATGTCGAAGCACCTGGGGTTCGACCTTACCGCTCCAGAATGATCGGTCCACTGCGTCGATTTTGGCCGCGATCTTGAGCGGCATCCCGACGCGCGCGGCGATTTCTATCGCGGCTTCCGGGCCCTTTTCGGGTGAGATGCGACCGAGGAACGCGAGGTATCCAGAGGCTTTCGGCCGGAATGGGAGGATATCGTTCGGCAGGCCGTGATAGACCGTTCCAAGCCAGTTGACCGGCGGCATGGGCCGGCGCTGGTCATCCGAGATCGAGACCAGTGGAATGTCGTTGAACATCGCGTAAAGCTGCGCCAGGTCTGGAAGGTCGAGCCGGCCATGAAGCGTGGTAACGGTTCGCTGCGCGAACTCTCGAATTATCGGGAAATGGAGAACGTCGACGTGGAAATGCAGCACGTCGAATTCATTCGCCCGTCTGCGAACCTCTTCAAGCATCATGACGTGGTAAGGAATGGGATTCTGAGCTTTCTGATTCAGGCGTAGCGCAACATCGCAACATGCCACCAGTTCGGCCGAAGTACGTGAATCGCCGCTGGCGAACAAAGTCACGTCATGGCCCCTTCGAACCAACTCTTCCGTTAAATAGGAAACGATGCGCTCGGTCCCGCCATAGAACTTGGGTGGCACGGACTCAGTCAGGGGTGCGATCTGGGCAATCTTCATGTGCAGGGCATCCTGGAACGAAAGTCGGCCTTCAACGAACCGGGGACGGCAGCGGTTACTCCTTCTCCCGGTTCGCCGTTCTCGCGAACTTTCGGACTGCTAATTTGTTCCCGGCATCAATCACTTCGCCGTGGCATCGTATGCAAAAGGGAAAGGGCGGAATGTAAACTGCCGGACGGGCAAGCCCGTTGGCGAACATGGCGGCGATCGAGGCGCCGGTCAGGCTGACAAAGAAAGACCGCAGAGCATGTACGCTGCGGCTGATGCAGTGCGGCCGCATTCAGGCTTGGCCTTTCTAATCAATGAGGAACATCCGCCCGCTTGATCCGCGAGCATCCCCGATTCTGATAGCGCCACATTCGCATCCCGAGATATGCACCGGTACCCCATCTGAGCGTGAAGAAACCGCGGCTGTGAGTCCTATGCGATGGCGACCCTCTGTCGCCTTGAGTGACACTGAGGGAGATCAGGCCGCCGCGACATGCGCCGAGTTCGAGCCGATGTAATTGCGGATCGTCTCGATGATGCGGTCCTGATCGGCCTCGCTCAAATAGGCATGCATCGGCAGGCAGAGGATCTGCTTCGGCAATTGCTCCGAGACCGCAAGGCCGGTCGGTGTCCGCGGATAGTGCTTGTAGGCGACCTGCTCGTGCAGCGGCTTCACATAATAGATCACCGACGGGATGCCCTTTTCGCCGAGATGGGCCTTGAGCCCGTCGCGCTTCGGCGTCTCGATGGCGTACTGCGCCCAGGCCGAGCGGCCGTGGCCGAGATTGCGTGAGGCCTTGACGATGTCGCCAAGGCCCTTGGCATAGCGGTCCGCGACCACCTGCCTGGCCACCATCTCATCCTCGAGGATGGCGAGCTTTTCGATCAGGATCGCCGCCTGCAGCGTGTCGAGGCGCGAATTGATGCCGACGCGGACATTGTCATATTGCGTCTCGCCCTTGCCGTGGAAGGCGAAGGAACGGAGCTTGTCGGCCAGCGCAGCATCGTTGGTGAACATCGCGCCGCCATCGCCGTAGCAGCCAAGCGGCTTCGCCGGATAAAAGCTGGTCGAGCCGACATGGCCGAAGGCGCCGCACATGGTGCCGTCGGCGGAACCGCCCATCGACTGCGCAGCGTCCTCGATCACCAACAGGTTCTCGCGCTTGGCGATCGCCATGATCGCCTCGTAATTCGCGGAGAGCCCGAACAGATCGACCGGGATGATCGCCTTCGGCTTCAGCCTACCTTCCTTCTTGATCATCTCGATCGCCGCCTCGAGGCTGGCGATGTCGATGTTATAAGTGTCGCGGTCGACGTCGACGAAGACCGGCTCGGCCTTGGCGAGCGCCACCACCTCGGCGGTGGCTGCGAAGGTGAAGCTCGGCACGAACACGGCATCGCCCGGGCCGATGCCGGCGGCAAACAGCGGCAGGAGCAGCGCGTCGGTGCCGTTGGCGCAGGCGATCACATGCTTGACGCCGATATAGGCGGCAAGCTTGTTCTCGAATTCCGTGACCTGCGGCCCGAGGATATAACGGCCGTCCTCGACGACGTGGTCGATCGCGGCCTTCAGCCGGTCGCGGATACGTTCGCGCTGCGCGCCAAGATCGATGAACTGCATGTCGCCCTCGAAACTGCCTGTAAAACCGGCCCGCTGGTAACAGACTTGAACCGGCTGAGAAAGCCGGTGGCGGCCGGCGCAAATTGCTCAGGTGTCGCAGCTTGTTGCCGATTTTGCTGGCGCAATGCCTGAAAAACCCGGAAATCCGAGCCGCGAGAGGCGTTTTCCGGGCCCTCCCATCGCGTCGTTGCACCGGTGGGAAACATAAAGTGATCGGCCGCGAAGGGCGGATTCGCATCCGCTCCCACGCTGGATCAGGCGATTTCGTGCCGCCAGGGCGGGTTGGCGCCGGCCCGCGAAACCGTCACCGCCGCCGCCTTAGCGCCGAGCTCCAGCGCCTTGCGGATCGCATCTTCCGGCAGGTCGCCGATCGCCGCTTTGGTGAGCAGGCCCTGCTCGTGCAGGGAGGCCAGAATGCCGGCGTTGAAGGTGTCGCCTGCGCCGACCGTGTCGATGACCTTCACTTTCTGCGGCATGACGGTGACCTTGTGCGCCTTGCTGTACCCGACGGCGCCTTCGCTGCCATGGGTGACGACGATCAGCTTCGGCCCGCGCTCCAGCCAGTTGCGCACCACATCCTCATGTGAGCCGGCCTCATCGAACCATTTGAGATCCTCGTCGGAGAGTTTCACGATGTCGGCCATCGCCATCATCTCGCGGATACGCCTCAGATGCTTCGCCTTGTCGGGGATGAAATTCGGCCGGATGTTGGGGTCGAGCATCATCACCCGACTCCGGTGCTCGCGCCGCATGAATTCCTCATAGGCCGATCCCGCCGGCTCGGAGATCAGGCTGATGGCGCCGAACAGCATCGCCTCGATCTCGGGCCCGAGCTTCGGCAGGTCCTCGATGGTCAGCATGCGCCCGGCGGTGTTCTCGTCATAAAAGGTGTAGGTCGCCTGGCCGTTGGTGAGCCGCACGAAGGCGAGTGTCGTCGGACGCGGCGAGGTGTGCGCATAGGTGGAGCTCACCTTGCTTGCGCCGAGCGCCTCGCGGAACTGGCCGCCGAACAGGTCGGAGGAGAGGCCGGAGAAGAAGCCGGCCGGAGCGCCGAGCCGGCCGAGCGCGATCGCCGAGTTGAACACCGCGCCGCCGACATAGGGCGCGAAGGCCGCTTCGCCTTGCGTCGTGGTGCGCGGCAGCATGTCGATCAGGGCTTCGCCACAGCAAAGGATCATGTCGTCTTGGTCTCCGGCGGATGGATCACGCCCTTGCGAATGATGATGTTGGCAAAGAGCCTGGGTTCGCTGGTCGCAACGATGGCGTGCGCCGCCTTGACGCGTGCATAGAAGTCGGGCCCGGCCAGCGCAACCACCTTGTGGCCCGGCGCACGCCTGGCGCAAACCGATTCCATCTCATGATGCACGGCGTCGGCCAGCGCCGGGTCGCCCTTCACCGAGGCACGAAACAATGCCTCCGGCACAGCCTCGTCCACCGGCAGCACGCTGAGCACGGCGTCGAGCACGGCTATGACGTGATGGCCGTCGGCGCGAATCAGCCGCCGCGCCTGTTCCTCGGCCGGATAATTGCCGTCGACGATCGCGATCTCGTCGCCATGGCCCATTGCCCTGAGCGTCGCCAGGAACTGGGGCCCGAGCAGCGACGGGATGCCGATCAGCATGTCAGGCGCCTCCGGACGTGTGAGGCCCGATCAGGAAGCGCTCAGACAGCGGCAGGCTGGCGCCGCCCATGGCGCGTGCGTGAATGCCGACCGTTCCCTCGCGCACGACAGGCAGTTTCAGTCCTTCGGCATCGACGCGGGCGATCGCTTCCGTCACGGCATCGACCAGCCGACGCCGCACATCGAGTGGCATCCAGCCGTCGATAACCGCCGCTTCGAAATCGATGACCGACGAGGCAGCGACAATGGCATAGGCCAGCGCCCGCGAGGCGCTGGCGATCCACTCGTCGAGATCGGCGCCGATTTCGCCCCATTCCTGCGGCGAGGTCCACAGATAGGAGCCGTCGATGCCCTTGGCGGAGAGCGCCTTTTCCAGCATCGCGATCGAGGCGACGTCGATGAGCTGCGTTGGCTTGCCGTCCGGTCCGGGCACCGGCATCGAGCCCAGCGCGCCGGCGTTGCCGTTCGGCCCGCTGTAGAGGCGGCCATTGAGCACGATGCCACCGCCGGCGAAGGCGCCGATGTAGAAATAGACGAAATCGCGCGCTGCGCCCGCTCGTCCGAAGACGAGCTCCGCGCCGCAAGCCGAAGTCGCATCGTTCTGCAGGTAAACCGGGAACTCGCACTGCCCCTGGATGTCGGCGCGGATGTCGCGATGGCGCCATTCGTCCATGATCTCGCGCGGCGCGCCGGCGGTATCTGCCCAGTTCCATAGCTCGAACGGCATGGCGATGCCGAGCCCGGCAATGCGCTTGTCCTGCGCCGGCGTCAGTTCGCCGCGCATCGTCTTGATGCCGGCGGTGACGAATTCGACGGTCTCGCGCGGTGCGGGATAGCGGTAGGAATGCTGCAGCATGGCGCGCACATTGCCGAGGAAGTCGATCAGCACGAGTTCGGCCGAGCGCCTGCCGATCTTGAGGCCGATGAAAAAAGCGCCTTCCGGATTGAGCGCCATCGGAATCGAAGGTTGGCCGATCTTGCCGCGCAGCGGCGCCTGGCGCACAAGCAGCTTGTCTTCCTCGAGCTCGCGCATGATCACCGACACCGTCTGGGCCGACAGCCCGGTCATGCGCGCAATGTCGGATTTGGCCAGGCTGCCATGCTGGCGCACCAGGGACAGCACGAGCCGCTCATTGTGGTCGCGCATGCCGCTCTGGTTGGTGCCGCGGTGCAGCCGGCTCTCCAAAGCCTCGGGCGAACCGTGCCTCGCAATGCCGGTCTCCACCCTGTTTCCTCCCGTCTGTTTCCCCTCGATGCTTTTCGTTCAGAATGGGTGAACAGCGCAAGGCTGTCAATAATAAATAAGAGTGATTTAATTATTGACAGCCGTTGCGGACTGGTGTCTTTTGATCTGGCGTCCACGCTGGGAGAAATGGTTGGATGCGTTTGAGGCGTCGGGTTGGCCGGCGTCCGGAATGGTTCCACTGGGAGGAAATCGTGACCAAGAAATCGCTGCTGAAATCCACCGTATTCGCGGCGGCCGGGCTGGGCCTGCTCGCGTTCGCCTCGTCCGCGTCGGCCGCGGGCGTCGGCGCCTGCCTCATCACCAAGACCGACACCAATCCCTTCTTCGTCAAGATGAAGGAGGGTGCGACCGCCAAGGCCAAGGAACTCGGCGTTGACCTCAAGACCTATGCCGGCAAGATCGACGGCGACAGCGAGAGCCAGGTCGCGGCGATCGAAAGCTGCATCGCCGACGGCGCCAAGGGTATCCTGATCACGGCTTCCGATACCAAGGGCATCGTGCCGACGGTGAAGAAGGCGCGTGACGCCGGCCTGCTGGTGATCGCTCTCGACACGCCGCTCGATCCGATCGACGCCGCCGACGCCACTTTCGCAACGGACAATCTCGAAGCCGGCAAGCTGATCGGCGCCTGGGCGGCCGCTACGCTTGGCGACAAGGCCAAGGACGCCAAGATCGGCTTCCTCGACCTGACCCCCTCCCAGCCGACCGTCGACGTCCTGCGCGACCAGGGTTTCATGATGGGCTACGGCATCGACGTGAAGGACCCCAACAAGATCGGAGACGAAACCGATCCGCGCATCGTCGGCCATGACGTGACGAACGGCAACGAAGAGGGCGGCCGCAAGGCGATGGAGAACCTTCTGCAGAAGGACAACACCATCAACGTCATCCACACCATCAACGAGCCGGCCGCTGTCGGCGCCTATCAGGCGCTCAAGGCCGTCGGCCTCGAGAAGCAGGTGCTGATCGTCTCGGTCGACGGTGGCTGCCCGGGCGTGAAGTCGGTCACCGAAGGCGTCATCGGCGCCACCTCGCAGCAATATCCGCTGCAGATGGCGGCGCTCGGCATCGAGGCGATCGCCGCCTTCGCCAAGGACGGCACCAAGCCCAAGCCGACCGAAGGCAAGAACTTCTTCGACACTGGCGTCAACCTTGTCACCGACAAGCCGGCCAATGGCGTCAAGTCGATCGACACCAAGGAAGGCCTGGCCAAGTGCTGGGGCTGATGCTCTGAGAGGTCCACGAACCGTGCGGCTGGGGGCTTGATCCCCGGCCGCATCGGGTGGACGATGCGCTTTCGTCAAAGCGCGACAATCCTGGCGACAAGACCGGAATAGGCGTCGACGGCGTGTGCGGCAATGAGAGGCCGTATGCAGACGGGAGGACATATGTCTCAGATACAGGAATTCGAGAAAGTACTTACGGGAAGCGACACCAGCGTCGCCGCCTTCGACGAGCACAAATCGGCCGTCAAGCGCGCCCAGCACTTCCTGCACTCAACGCCGGCGGCGGTGCCGCTGATCGTGCTGGTTCTGTCGGTCATCATCTTCGGCATCGCCATCGGCGGACGTTTCTTTTCGTCCTACACGCTGACGCTGATCCTGCAGCAGATCGCCATCGTCGGCATTCTCGGTGCCGCGCAGACATTGGTCATCCTGACCGCGGGCATCGATCTCTCCATCGGCGTGATCATGGTGATTTCGGCGGTGATCATGGGCAATTGCGCGGTGACCTATGGCATGCCGGCCATTCTCGCCGTGGCGATTGGGCTTGCCGCCGGCGGCGCCTGCGGACTGCTCAATGGCCTCCTGGTCGCCTACATGAAGCTGCCGCCCTTCATCGTCACGCTCGGCACCTGGAACATCGTCATGGCCACGAATTTCATCTACTCGGCCAATGAGACGATCCGCGACACCGACGTCGACGTCCAGGCGCCGCTGCTGCACCTGTTCGCGGTGAGCTTCAGGGTCGGCTCTGCCGTGCTGACGCTTGGCGTCATTGCCATGGTCCTGCTGGTGATCCTCCTGTGGTACGTGCTCAACCACACCGCATGGGGCCGCCATGTCTACGCCGTCGGCGACGATCAGGAGGCTGCGAAACTGTCGGGCATTCAGACCAAGAAAGTGCTGATGACGGTCTATGCCCTTGCCGGGCTGATCGCCGCTTTCGCGGCTTGGGTCTCGATCGGCCGCAACGGCTCGGTCTCGCCGTCGGCCGCTGTCACCGACTACAATCTGCAGGCCATCACCGCGACGGTGATTGGCGGCATCTCGCTGTTCGGCGGGCGCGGCTCGATCCTCGGCACGCTGTTCGGCGCCATGATCGTCGGCGTCGTCTCGATGGGCCTCAACATGCTGGGCGCCGATCCGCAATGGAAGGTGCTGCTCACCGGCGTGCTGATCATCGGCGCCGTGGCGATCGATCAATGGATCAGAAAGGTTTCGGCATAGTCATGACCCAGGAGCCCATTCTCACAGCGCGCGGCCTGATCAAGCGCTATGGCCGCGTTACCGCCCTCGACAATGCCGATTTCGACCTCTATCCGGGCGAAATCCTCGCAGTCATCGGCGACAACGGCGCGGGCAAATCATCGCTGATCAAGGCGATCTCCGGCGCGGCGGTGCCCGACGAAGGCGAAATCCGGCTTGAGGGCAAGCCAGTTGCCTTCAAGTCGCCGATGGAGGCCCGGGAAGCCGGCATCGAAACCGTCTACCAGAACCTCGCCCTATCGCCGGCGCTGTCGATCGCCGACAACATGTTTCTCGGCCGCGAGATCCGCAAGCCAGGTCCGCTTGGCAGTTGGCTGCGCATGCTCGACCGTCCGGCGATGGAGAAGCGTGCTCGCGACAAGCTCACGGAGCTCGGCCTGATGACCATCCAGAACATCAGCCAGGCGGTGGAGACGCTTTCGGGCGGCCAGCGCCAGGGCGTGGCGGTGGCGCGTGCTGCCGCCTTCGGCTCGAAAGTGGTGATCATGGACGAGCCGACGGCCGCCCTTGGCGTGAAGGAAAGCCGCCGCGTGCTTGAGCTGATCCTGGACGTCAAGAAGCGTGGCCTGCCGATCGTTTTGATCTCGCACAACATGCCGCATGTCTTCGAGGTGGCGGACCGCATCCACATCCATCGGCTTGGAAGGCGTCTCTGCGTCGTCGATCCTAAGCAGATTTCCATGTCGGATGCGGTGGCGCTGATGACCGGCGCCAAGAAGCCGCCGGAGGACGCGCTGGCGGCTTGATCCCCACGACATGTCCCTGTTGCCGCAGGCGGGCTGATGGGTCGGTTGAGTAAATCGATTGAACCTATGCTGCAACGCACTAAGATGGGCTGGGAGGAACGGTGAAAGCCGCTATGATCAGGCCAGTTGAACGAGAGGCAGCATGACATCCGCCATGACGATCGAAGTCCCTGTTCTCGACAATCCCGACCCCAAGACGCTCGCCGAAGAAGTCTTGATGTCGCTCAAATACCGGGTCGGCAAGGACACAACCGTCGCCACGCCCTATGACTGGCTGACCGCTTCGATCAAGGTGGTGCGCGACCGCATCGTCGATCAATGGATGCAGGCGACCAAGGAGGCTTACGACCAGCAGGAAAAGCGCGTCTATTACCTTTCGCTCGAATTCCTGATCGGGCGCCTGATGCGCGACGCCTTCTCCAATCTCGGCCTGATGGAGAACATGCGCGAGGCGCTGTCCTCGCTCGGCGTCGACCTCGACCTGATCGCGGGGCTCGAGCCGGACGCAGCACTAGGCAATGGCGGCCTTGGCCGTCTTGCCGCCTGCTTCATGGAAAGCATGGCGACCGTCGACATCCCCGCCCATGGCTACGGCATCCGCTACGCCAACGGCATGTTCCGCCAGGAAATCCACGGCGGCTGGCAGGTCGAATTGCCGGAGACCTGGCTCGATCACGGCAATCCCTGGGAGTTCGAACGGCGCGAGCGTTCCTTCGAGGTCGGCTTCGGCGGCTCGGTGGAATCGATCACCTCGAAGGACGGCCGGCTCGAACGCCACGTCTGGAAGCCGACCGAGCATGTGTTGGCCGTCGCCTACGACACGCCGGTGGCCGGCTGGCGCGCCAGGCGCGTCAACACGCTGAGACTCTGGTCCGGCATGCCGATCGACCCGATCCTGCTCGACAAGTTCAATGCGGGCGACCACATCGGCGCGCTGGCCGAGAGCAACAAGGCCGACGCGCTGTCGCGCGTGCTTTATCCTGCCGATTCCCACATGGCCGGCCAGGAGCTGAGGCTGCGGCAGGAATATTTCTTCTCCACTGCCTCGTTGCAGGACATCGTGCAGCGGCATTTGAGCCAGTATGGCGACCTGAAATCGCTGCCCGACAAGGCGGCGATCCACTTGAACGACACCCATCCCGCGGTCGCCGTGCCGGAGCTGATGCGGCTGCTGATGGACGTCCACGGCATGGACTTCGACCAGGCCTGGGACATCACCAAGCGCACCTTCGGCTACACCAACCACACGCTGTTGCCCGAAGCGCTTGAAAGCTGGCCGGTGCCGCTGTTCGAGCGTCTGCTGCCTCGCCACATGCAGATCGTTTACGCCATCAATGCGCAGGTGCTGCTCGAGGCCCGCGCCACCAACCAGTTCTCGGGCGATCAGATCGCCCGCATCTCGCTGATCCAGGAAAATGGCGACCGCCGCGTGCGCATGGGCAATCTGGCCTTTGTCGGCTCGCATTCGATCAACGGCGTCTCGGCGCTGCACACCGAGCTGATGAAGGAGACGGTGTTCGCCGATCTCCACAAGCTCTATCCCGATCGCATCAACAACAAGACCAACGGCATCACGCCCAGGCGCTGGCTGATCCAGTGCAATCCCGGCCTGACCTCGCTTGCCCGCGAGGCGATCGGCGACCGCTTCATGGACGACATCGAGGCGATCAAGGATCTCGATCCGCTCGCCG
This sequence comes from Mesorhizobium sp. Ca11, assembly GCF_020165275.1. Classification (NCBI taxonomy): domain Bacteria; kingdom Pseudomonadati; phylum Pseudomonadota; class Alphaproteobacteria; order Hyphomicrobiales; family Phyllobacteriaceae; genus Mesorhizobium; species Mesorhizobium sp. Ca11. The sequence continues at coordinate 432,457 of NZ_JAIUHU010000002.1, forward strand.
ATGACGCGGCTTTCCGTGAGAAATTCGCCGGTGTGAAGCGGCAGAACAAGGCGCGGCTCGCCAATCTCGTCGCCGACCGGCTCGGCATCAGGATCGATCCGTCAGCGCTGTTCGACATCCAGGTCAAGCGCATCCACGAATACAAGCGCCAGCTGCTCAACATACTGGAAGCGATCGCGCTGTACGATCAGATCCGCTCGCATCCGGAACGGGACTGGATGCCGCGCGTCAAGATCTTCGGCGGCAAGGCGGCGCCCAGCTATCACAACGCCAAACTGATCATCAAGCTGGCCAACGACGTCGCGAAGGTCATCAATGGCGATCCGTCGGTGCGCGGCCTGCTGAAGGTGGTGTTCGTGCCGAACTACAATGTCAGCCTGGCCGAGGTGCTGATGCCGGCCGCCGATCTCTCCGAGCAGATTTCGACCGCCGGCATGGAAGCTTCGGGCACCGGCAACATGAAGTTCGCGCTGAACGGCGCCTTGACCATCGGCACACTCGACGGCGCCAATGTCGAGATCAAGGAACATGTCGGCGACGACAACATATTCATCTTCGGCCTCACCACCGCGGAGGTCGCCGAGCGGCGCAACAACGGCTACAATCCGCGCGGCGTGATCGAGACCTCGTCCGAGCTGTCGCAGGCGGTATCGGCCATTTCCTCCGGCGTCTTCTCACCCGACGATCCCGACCGCTATCGCGACCTGATGAACGGGCTCTACCAAAGCGACTGGTTCATGGTGGCGGCCGACTTCGATTCCTACGCCGCCTGCCAGCGCGAGGTCGACGCCGTGTGGCGCAACAGCCCCGACTGGTACGCGCGCGCCATCCGCAACGTCGCCCGCGTCGGCTGGTTCTCGTCCGATCGCACAATCCGCCAATATGCGAAAGACATCTGGAACGTGCCCGTCTGATATGATTGCATGAGCCACAAAGAATGTGGCCAGATGCATGTCGCCCAAAAGTGCGTAGCGGTTTTGGGACCACGACATGCACCAAGACAAAGAACGGCGCGTGCCGGAGCGAGGCATGCGCCAGAACAAGGTGCCCGGGGAGGGCGACCGTTTGATGAGGAAGCCGCGCGCGACCGCTGCGACAAGCGGGCCGGACGGACTGGCGCCAGCCGGCGATGTCGCGGCGATTGTCGCCGGAACGCATGGCGATCCTTTCGCGGTCCTGGGCGTGCATGAAGCCGGCAAGGGCTTCATTGCCCGCTGCTTCGTGCCCAATGCCGAATTCGTCACCGCCTACACGCTGACCGGCAAGGAGGTCGGCGAGCTTTCCCGCAGCGACGATGCCGGCTTCTTCGAGGGCAAGGTCTCGATCCGCAAGCGCCAGCCGCTGCGCTATCACGCCAGGAATGCCGGCGGCGATTGGTGGCTGACCGATCCCTATTCCTTCGGCCCGGTGCTCGGTCCGATGGACGACTATTACATGGCCGAGGGTTCGCACTTACGGCTGTTCGACAAGCTCGGCGCCCACATCATCGATCATGAGGGCGCCACCGGCGTCCATTTCGCCGTCTGGGCGCCCAATGCGCGGCGCGTCTCCGTGGTCGGCGCCTTCAACGATTGGGATGGTCGCCGGCACACGATGCGCGACCGCAAGGACACCGGCATCTGGGAATTGTTCATTCCCGATCTCGGCGCGGGCCGGCCCTATAAGTTCGAGATCATCGGCCCCGACGGGGTGCGCCTGCCGCTCAAGGCCGATCCGTTCGCCTTCGAATCGGAACTGCGGCCGGCGACCGCCTCGGTGACGGCGCCGCCCATGGCGCATCAATGGGGCGACGAGGCGCATCGCGGCTATTGGCGCAAGGCCGATCCCCGGCGCGAGGCGATCTCGATCTACGAGGTCCATGCCGGCTCCTGGCAGCTCCGCGACGACGGCACATTCCTCTCCTGGGATGAGCTCGCCGCGCGGCTGATCCCCTACGTGGTCGACACCGGCTTCACCCATATCGAGTTCCTGCCGATCTCGGAGCACCCCTACGACCCATCCTGGGGCTACCAGACCACCGGGCTTTATGCGCCGACAGCCCGCTTCGGCGACCCCGACGGCTTCGCCCGTTTCGTCGATGGCGCGCATCGCGCCGGCGTCGGCGTCATCCTCGACTGGGTGCCGGCGCATTTCCCGGTCGACGAGCACGGGCTGGTGAAATTCGACGGCACGGCGCTCTACGAGCATGCCGATCCGCGCCAGGGCTTCCATCCCGACTGGAACACCGCCATCTACAATTTCGGCCGCCGCGAGGTGGTATCGTTCCTCGTCAACAACGCGCTGTTCTGGGCCGAGAAATACCATGTCGACGGCTTGCGCGTCGACGCGGTCGCCTCGATGCTCTACCTCGATTATTCGCGCAAGGCCGGCGAGTGGATCCCCAACGAGAAGGGCGGGCGCGAGAACCTGCAGGCCGTCAGCTTCCTGCAGAAGATGAACAAGGAGGTCTACGGCCACCACCCCGGCGTGATGACGATCGCCGAGGAATCGACCTCATGGCCGAAAGTGTCGCGTCCCGTGCATGAAGGCGGCCTCGGCTTCGGCTTCAAGTGGAACATGGGCTTCATGCACGACACGCTGGAGTATCTCTCCAAGGAGCCCATCTTCCGCAAGCACCATCACAACGACATCACCTTCGGCCTGGTCTACGCCTTCTCCGAAAATTTCGTGCTGCCGCTTTCGCATGACGAGGTCGTGCACGGCAAAGGCACGCTGCTCCACAAGATGGCAGGCGACGACTGGCAGAAGTTCGCCACGCTGCGCGCCTATTACGCCTTCATGTGGGGCTATCCCGGCAAGAAGCTCTTGTTCATGGGCCAAGAATTCGCCCAGCGCCGCGAGTGGAGCGAGGAACGCGCGCTCGACTGGGACCTGCTCGAATTCGCGCCGCATCGCGGCGTCTGGCAGACGGTGCGCGACCTGAACTATCTCTACCGTTCGCGCCCGGCGCTGCATGCGCGCGACTGCGAGCCGGAGGGCTTCTCCTGGCTGATCGTCGACGACCGCGACAATTCGGTCTTCGCCTGGCTGCGCAGCGCGCCGGACGGCAATTCGATAGCCGTCATCTCCAATTTCACGCCGGTGCCGCGCGAGAACTATCGCGTGCCGCTGCCAAAGGCGGGAAAATGGCGCGAGATCATCAATACGGACGCCGAGGTCTATGGCGGCTCCGGCATGGGCAATAGCGGCATGGTCGAGGCAAGCGGGGAAGGAGGCGGCGTATCGGCGACGATGCTTTTGCCGCCGCTGTCGACGATCATGCTGGAATTCGTCACGGATTGAAGCAGATGATGTCTCATCCTGCTCTTGCAACAGTCCGGGCAGCTTGTTTGGGAGGGTAACAGAATGGCAGAGATCAGAAGAACCCAGCCGCTGGCACGCGATGCCATGGCCTATGTGTTGGCCGGCGGCCGCGGCAGCCGCCTCAGGGAGCTGACCGACCGGCGCGCCAAGCCGGCGGTCTATTTCGGCGGCAAGACGCGCATCATCGATTTCGCCCTCTCCAATGCGCTCAACTCCGGCATCCGCCGCCTCGGCGTCGCCACCCAGTACAAGGCGCACTCGCTGATCCGCCACCTGCAGCGCGGCTGGAACTTCCTGCGGCCCGAGCGAAACGAAAGCTTCGACATCCTGCCTGCATCGCAGCGCGTCTCGGAAACGCAGTGGTATGAAGGCACGGCCGACGCCGTCTACCAGAACATCGACATCATCGAGGCCTACGGTCCCGAATACATGGTCATCCTCGCCGGCGACCACATCTACAAGATGGATTACGAACTGATGCTGCGCCAGCATGTCGACGCCGGCGCCGACGTCACCGTCGGCTGCCTGGAAGTGCCGCGCATGGAGGCGACCGGCTTCGGCGTCATGCATGTCGACAAGAAGGACAACATCATCGCTTTCGTCGAAAAGCCGGCCGATCCGCCCGGCATTCCGGACAAGCCGGAATTCGCTTTGGCGTCGATGGGCATCTATGTCTTCAAGACCAAGTTCCTGATGGAGCAGCTGCGCCGCGACGCCGCCGAGCCCGGCTCCAGCCGGGACTTCGGCAAGGACATCATCCCTTACATCGTCCAGCACGGCAAGGCGATCGCCCACCGCTTCGCAAAATCCTGCGTGCGTTCCTCGCACGAGGCCGAACCCTATTGGCGCGACGTCGGAACGGTGGACGCCTATTGGGAAGCCAATATCGACCTCACCGATATCACGCCCGAGCTCGACCTCTACGACCGCGACTGGCCGATCTGGACCTATGCCGAGTTGAAGCCGCCGGCAAAGTTCGTGCATGACGAGGACGGTCGCCGCGGCGAGGCGATCTCCTCGCTTGTCTCCGGCGACTGCATCGTTTCTGGCGCCTCGCTGCGCCGCAGCCTGATCTTCACCGGCGCGCGCATCAATTCCTATTCCAAGCTCGAGGAAGTGGTGATGCTGCCCGACGTCCAGGTCGGCCGCAACGCGAGCCTCAAGCGCGTCGTCATCGATCACGGCGTCCACATCCCGGAAGGACTGGTTGTCGGCGAGGACCCCGCGCTCGACGCCAAGCGTTTTCGCGTATCGGAGAAGGGCATCTGCCTGATCACGCAGGACATGATCAACAAGCTGTCGACCACTTAGGGTCGGTCAACAAGTTGTCAGCCTGATAAGGTTGATCGGCAGACTGTCGGGTCTATCAGCGAGCTGACAGGGTCGATCAGCAAGCTGACGACTGGATCAACAGGTTGTCACTTTGACCTGGCATCTTGAGATCGGAATGTGGAGCGCATGCAGGTTCTGTCGGTCACGCCCGAAATCTTCCCGCTGATCAAGACCGGCGGGCTTGCCGACGTCGCCGGCGCCTTGCCGATCGCGCTTGCCGGCAAGGGCGTGGCGATGCGCACGCTGGTTCCCGGCTATCCCGTGGTGATGGCGGCCTTCGCCAAGAAGAAGGCGGTCTACCAATATCCGCTGCTGCAGGGCGCCAAGGCTTCGATCCATGCCGTCAAGATCGGCGACCTCGATCTCTTCGTTTTGGACGCGCCACATCTTTTCGATCGCCAGGGCGGCCCTTACGGCACCGCCTCCGGCGCCGACTGGCCGGACAACTGGCGCCGCTTCGCCGCGCTCAGCCAGGCCGGCGGCGACATTGCCGGCGGCGCGATCTCCGGTTACCAGCCCGACATCGTGCATGCCCATGACTGGCAGTCGGCGATGACGCTTGCCTATATGCGCTATGGCAAGGCAGTCGGCGTGCCGTCGCTGATCACCGTGCACAACCTCGCCTTCCAGGGTCAGTTCGGCGCCGGCATTTTCGGCGAGCTCGGCCTGCCGAGCGTGGCGATGCAGCTCGACGGCGTCGAATATTATGGCGGCGTCGGCTTTCTCAAGGCCGGCCTGCAAGCCGCCTGGGCCATCACCACGGTCAGCCCGACCTATGCGCAGGAAATCCGCTTGCCCGAATTCGGCATGGGTCTCGACGGGCTGATCAACATGCGCTCCACCGATCTCTACGGCATCGTCAACGGCATTGACGTCGACATCTGGAACCCGCAGACCGACAAGCATCTGGTCGCCAATTATTCGGCCGAGACGCTTGCGGCGCGCGGCAAGAACCGCAAGGCGGTCGAAGAGCGCTTCGGCCTGGAAGCGGATGGCAGCCCGATCGTCTGCGTCATCAGCCGGCTGACCTGGCAGAAGGGCATGGACATCCTGGCCGCGGTCGTCGACGGCATCGTCGCCGCCGGCGCGCGGCTGGCGATCCTCGGCTCCGGTGACGCCGGCCTCGAAGGCACGCTGCTTGCCGCCGCCGCCCGCCATCGCGGCCGCGTCGGCGTCATCGTCGGTTACGACGAAGACCTTTCGCACGTCATGCAAGGCGGCTGCGACGCCATCATCATCCCCTCGCGCTTCGAGCCCTGCGGGCTGACCCAGCTCTACGGCCTGCGCTATGGCTGCGTGCCGGTCGTCGCCAGGACGGGCGGTCTGGCCGACACCATCATCGACGCCAACGAGGCCGCCTTGTCGGCCGGCGTCGCCACCGGCTTCCAGTTCGCGCCCAACAATGGTGCCGCGATGCTCCATGCCATCCAGCGGCTGGTCGAGCAGCATGCGCGGCCCGCGACCTGGGCCTCGATCCAGCGCCAGGGCATGAAGGCCGATGTCTCCTGGGACAAGAGCGCCGAAAAATACGTCGAACTCTATCGCTTGCTGCTTTCAAAAAGGGCTGCCTGAGACATGATCGAAACCGTCCCCACCAAACCCTATACCGACCAGAAGCCAGGCACCTCCGGCCTGCGGAAAAAGGTGCCGGTGTTCCAGCAGGAGCACTACGCCGAGAACTTCATCCAGTCGATCTTCGATGCGCTGGACGGTTTTCAGGGCAAGACGCTGGTGATCGGCGGCGACGGCCGCTTCTACAACCGCGAGGTCATCCAGAAGGCGATCGCGATTGCCGCCGGCAACGGCTTCGGCAAGGTGATGGTCGGGCAGGGCGGGATTCTGTCGACGCCGGCCGCCTCCAACATCATCCGCAAATACAAGACCTTCGGCGGCATCATCCTGTCGGCCAGCCACAATCCCGGCGGCCCGCATGAGGATTTCGGCATCAAGTACAATGCCGGCAATGGCGGCCCGGCGCCGGAGAAGATCACCGACGCGATCTTCGCCAAGTCGAAGGAAATCAAGAGCTTCAAGATCGCCGATATCGGCGAGATCGACATCGACACGATCGGCACGGTCAAGGCCGGCGACATGACCGTGGAGATATTCGATCCGGTCAAGGACTACGCCGAGCTGATGGAAAGCCTGTTCGATTTCGAGGCGCTGCGCAAGCTCTTCAAATCGGGCTTCCGCATGCGCTTCGACGCCATGCACGCGGTGACCGGACCCTATGCCAAGGAGATCCTCGAACGCCGGCTCGGCGCGCCGGACGGCACCTGCCGCAACTTCAGGCCGCTGCCCGATTTCGGCGGCCACCACCCGGACCCGAATCTGGTGCACGCAAAGCACCTCTATGACGAGATGATGGGGCCCGACGCGCCGGATTTCGGCGCGGCTTCCGACGGCGACGGCGACCGCAATCTGATCATCGGCAGAGGCATCTTCGTCACGCCGTCGGACTCGGTGGCGATGCTTGCCGCCAATGCCAAGCTGGCGCCGGGCTATAAGGACGGCTTGAAGGGCATTGCCCGCTCCATGCCGACCAGCGGCGCCGCCGATCGCGTCGCCGAAAAGCTCGGCATCGACATTTACGAGACGCCGACCGGCTGGAAGTTTTTCGGCAATCTGCTCGATGCCGGCATGGCGACCATCTGCGGCGAGGAAAGCGCCGGCACCGGCTCCAACCATGTGCGCGAGAAGGATGGGCTGTGGGCCGTGCTTCTGTGGCTCAACATCCTCGCTGCGCGCGGCGAGAGCTGCAAGGACATCGTAACCGGACACTGGGAGACCTACGGGCGCAACTATTATTCGCGCCACGACTATGAGGAGGTCGAGAGCGATCGCGCCAACGCGCTGGTCGACGAGCTACGCGCCAAGCTCGGCTCGCTGCCCGGCACGACCGTGCGCGGCCTCAAGATCGCCAAGGCCGACGATTTTGCCTATCGCGATCCGGTCGACGGCTCGGTGAGCGAGCACCAGGGCATCCGGATCCTGTTCGAGGGCGGCTCGCGCGTTGTGCTGCGCCTCTCCGGCACCGGCACGTCAGGGGCGACGCTGCGCCTCTATATCGAGCGCTACGAGCCGGACAAGGCAAGGCACGACCTCGACACGCAGGAAGCGCTCGCCGATCTCATCGCCGCCGCCGACGACATCGCCGGCATCAAGAGCCACACCGGCCGCAACAAGCCGAGCGTGATTACTTGAGGGTGGGGGCGGAGGCCTTTCCTTCTCCCCTTGTGGGAGAAGGTGGATCGGCGCGCAGCGCCGAGACGGATGAGGGGTGTTGGCCGGATCGCCGTCATCGCCAAGCTGGAGCACCCCTCATCCGTCGCCTTCGGCGACACCTTCTCCCACAAGGGGAGAAGGGGGAGGCGCTCGCATGACCTTCGGCGCCACCATCACCCCCGAAGGCATCCGCTTCGCCGCCTGGTCGTCATCCGCGAGACGTCTTTGGGTCTCGATCTTCGACGACACCGGCGCGCTTGAAACCGACCGGCTGGAGCTCAACCCGGAAGGCGACGGCGTGCACGCGCTCCTTGTCTCCGGCCTTGGCGATGGCGCGCGTTACGGCTTCCGCGCCGACGGCGACTATGCTCCGGAGCGCGGCCTGTGGTTCGACCCGAACAAGCTTCTCGCCGACCCCTATGCCGTCGAGGTCGATCGTCCATACCAATATCATTGGCGGCTTGCCGCCAAACGCAACGAAGGCGCCGACACCGCTCCGCTGATGCCGAAGGCGATCGCGCGTTCGCTGCCCAAACCGGTGCTGCCCCAGCCGCCGCTGTTCCGGTCAGGCGGGCTGATCTACGAGCTCAATGTCCGCTCCTTCACCAAGCTGCATCCGGACGTGCCGGAAACCCAGCGCGGCACCATCGCGGCACTCGCCCATCCGGCCATCATCGAGCACCTGAAGCGTCTCGATGTGTCGGCCGTCGAATTGATGCCGGTCACCGCGTCGATCGACGAGCGGCATCTGCCGCCATTGGGGCTGAGCAACGCCTGGGGCTACAATCCCGTCACTTTCATGGCGCTCGATCCGCGCCTCGCGCCCGGCGGTCTCAAGGAACTGCGCGACACCGTCGCCGCTCTGCGCCAGGCCGGCATCGGCACCATCCTCGATCTCGTCTTCAACCACACCGGCGAAAGCGACCGGCTCGGGCCGACTTTGTCGCTGCGCGGACTGGATGCGATAGGCTACTACCGGCATCAGGCGGACGGCAGGCTGGTCAACGACACCGGCACCGGCAACACCGTCGCCTGCGACCATCCGGTTGTGCGCGAGATGGTGCTCGACACGCTGCGCCACTTCGTCCGCTTCGCCGGCGTCGACGGCTTCCGCTTCGATCTGGCGCCGGTGCTCGGCCGCGTCGACGGCGCCTTCGATCCGGAAGCGCCGCTGCTTCGGGCCATTGCCGGCGATCTCGTGCTCTGCGACCGCGTGCTGATCGCCGAGCCTTGGGACATCGGTCCGAGCGGCTACCAGCTCGGAAATTTCCGGCCGCCATATCTGGAATGGAACGATCGTTATCGCGATGATGTCAGGCGCTTCTGGCGCGGCGATGCCGACGCGGTAGGCGTCTTGGCCACAAGGCTTGCAGGTTCCTCCGATGTCTTCGGCAGGGAAGGCCAACCGGCGAGCCGTGCGGTCAATTTCATCGCCGCGCATGACGGCATGACGCTGGCCGACATCGTCGCCTATGAGCGCAAACACAACGACGCCAACGGCGAGCACAATCACGACGGCCACAACGACAATTTGTCATGGAACAACGGCGCCGAGGGCGAGACGGACGACGCGGCGATTGCCAAGGCGCGCTTCGAGGACCAGCGCGCGCTGCTGGCGACACTTTTCGCCTCGCGCGGCACCATCATGCTGACCGCCGGCGACGAGTTCGGCCGCACGCAAAAAGGCAACAACAACGCCTATGCGCAGGACAATGCCATTACCTGGCTCGACTGGGCCGGCCGCGATCAGGCGTTGGAGCGATATGCCTCATCGCTCTCTGCGATGCGTCGTGCCTTTCCCGCGCTGTCGGACACGCATTTCCTGACCGGAAAGCCGGCTGATGCTCCGGCCATTCCGGATGTCGAGTGGCTGACGGAGACGGGCGCGCCGCTCGGCGAGACGGAGTGGAACGATCGCGATCGACATCGCCTTGTGATGATGCTCGGCGATAGCGGAGGCAGTCGCCTTGCCGTCATGGTCAATGGCGACCGCCGCCAATGCGTCTTCACCTTGCCGGTCCGGGACGGCTACGAGTGGGGCCCGGCGATCGAGGCGCAGCCGGTCGATCTTACGCGGCCGCTGCCCGGCCGCAGCGTCAATTTCATGATCGAGCGGCGTGCCGCTCAATCGCGCAACGGGAAGGGCTTGTGATGGCTGCCGAAAATTCCGGGCAAGGGAGCGAATGGTGGCGCGGCTGCGTCATCTATCAGGTCTATCCGCGCTCCTTCCAGGACACGACCGGCGACGGCAGCGGCGACCTCAAGGGCATCACCGCGCGGCTCGCCCATGTCGCGTCGTTCGGCGTCGATGCCGTCTGGCTCTCGCCCTTCTTCAAGTCGCCGATGGCCGACATGGGCTACGATGTATCCGACTATCGCGACGTCGATCCGATGTTCGGCACATTGGAAGATTTCGACGCGCTGGTCGCCGAGGCTCACCGGCTCGGCCTGAAACTCATTATCGACCAGGTGATCTCGCATTCTTCCGACAAGCATGAATGGTTCGTCGAGAGCCGCGCCAGCCGCGACAATGCCAAGGCGGACTGGTACGTCTGGGCTGACGCCAGGCCGGATGGCAGCGCGCCCAACAACTGGCAATCGCTGTTCGGCGGGCCGGCCTGGGAATGGGACGCCACCCGCCGGCAATACTACATGCACAATTTCCTCGCCGCTCAGCCGGATCTGAACTTCCACAATCCGGACGTTCAGGACGCGCTTTTGGACACCGTGCGCTTCTGGCTGGAGCGCGGCGTCGACGGCTTCCGGCTGGACACCGTCAACTACTATGTCCACGACCGCTGGCTGCGCGACAACCCGCCCTTGGCCGCGAGCGTCGCCGGCACCAATGGCGCCACCAGCACCTACGCCTTCCAGGAGCATCTTTTCGACAAGACGCGGCCCGAAAACCTCGACTTCTTGAAACGTTTCCGGGCGCTGCTCGACGAATATCCAGACCGCGCCGCGGTCGGCGAGGTGGGTGACGAGGAGCGCTCCTTGCAGACGCTCGCCGCCTACGTATCGGGCGGCGACAAATTGCAGATGTGCTACACCTTCGACTTGCTCAGTCCGCAATTTTCCGCCGCCCATGTGCGCGGCTGCGTGGAGGCGTTCGAGACGACTGCCCCGGACGGCTGGGTCTGCTGGGCCTTTTCCAACCATGACGTCGTGCGCCATGTCAGCCGCTGGACGCGGCAAGGCGAGAACCCGGACGCGGTGGCGAAGTTCTCGATCGCGCTGCTTGCCTGCCTGCGCGGCTCGATCTGCCTCTATCAGGGCGAGGAACTCGGCCTCGAAGAGGCGGAGCTAGCCTATGAGGATCTGCGCGATCCCGTCGGCATCCGCTTCTGGCCGGGCGTGAAGGGCAGGGACGGCTGCCGCACCCCGATGGTCTGGCAGGCGGAGGCGGACAATGCCGGCTTCTCCACGGCCAAGCCCTGGCTGCCGGTGCCGCAGGCGCATCGCGCCCGGGCGGTCGATGTCCAGAATCGCGAGGAGCGGTCGGTGCTTGCCGCCTATCGGTCGATCCTTGCCTTGCGCAAGAGCCATCCGGCACTGATCCAAGGCTCGATCCGCTTTCTCGAGGCCGAGGGCGATGTGCTTGCTTTCCTCCGTGAGCGCGACGGCGAAAGGCTGCTTTGCGTTTTCAATTTCTCGACCGAGGCAACAGGCTGGGCGCTGCCCACTGAGATCGGCGAGGCCGAGATAACGGCATTTGACGTTGACGCCGCCGGCGTTCTTACCGGTGTGGTCGAGGACAGCGTGCTGGCGCTGCCGCCTCTGGGCAGTTTCGTCGGCAAGATTGGCTGACGGCGGACTACTGCACCAGCACCGAGCGCCCGCAGGTCGCGCCGGTCACGCGCACGTCGGCCTCGCCGACATGGACGCCCAGAGCTCCAAGCACATTGTAGAGAAGGTCGTCGACCGGCGCGGTCACGCCATTGAGCAGTGTCGTCACCGCCGGCTTCACCGTGCCGAGCAGGGCGGCCACGTCGAGGCCGAGCCCCAGCGCGTTGACCGAGAGCGACAGGTTGTTGACCAGCGATGTCGTCAGCGACTGCGTCAGGTTCTTCGTCGACACCGTCTTGATCGCCTTGTTGGCGATGTCGGTGGCGTTGTAGGTCAGGTTGGTCGGCGTCATGTTGGTGACCGAGAAGGCCGACGAGCCTGTCACCTGCAGCAGCGGGACGAGCAACAGCTTCAGGTCCGCGATATCGGCGTCGGAGAAGGACTGCGGCTTGGTGAAATCCGCGAAGCCGCTGGCATTGCTGTTGGCGAGATGGGCTGAGACCACGCCCGGCTGCGCGGCGATCGAAACCTTGATGCTGGAGGGACCGGTCGGGCAAGTGATGTCGGTCAGCTTCGCTTCCGCATGGGCGACTTCGACATTGAGCGGCAGATTGACCGCGAGCAGATTGATGCCGCCGCCGAGATTGGAATTGCCGAGTGTCACGCTGGCATTGAGCTTGATGCGGGTCTGCGCCGTGCGCACCACGGTGCCTGCCTCTCCCACCGCCAGCCAGGCCGAGTTCTGCATCGGCTCGCCGATGGCGATCGCAAGCGTCGTCGATGCCAGCCCTGGTATGGTGGCGCCGAGATTGACCGCGACCTGATTCGTTCCATTGGCCAGAGCGGCAGCCGCGGTAAGCATGCTGAGCGCGCTGGCTGTCACGTTGAGGCCGGCCGGCTTTTGCCCGATGCCGAGATCGCCGACGGAGCCGAGATCGATGAGGGTGCTGAGCGGAATCCTGACCGTATTGGTGGCGCTGGAGGCCATGGTCTGCAGAGCGAGTTTGGCTGTGCGGTCGAGCCCCGGCACATTGGCCATTGCCGTGGCGATCTGGCCGATCGTTGCTTTGGAGGCGAGCACGTCGTTGTAGGAAACGCCGGTCAGATGCAGTTGCGTCGCCAGCGCATCGGTGAACGAAAGAACGTCGACATCGGCCGACACCAGTGAATTGTAGTCCATCACGCTGAGCGAGATGTTGCCGCCGAGAAGGCCGCCGAGAAGCGCGTTGAGAATGCCGTCATTGAGGCTGGCGAGCCGCGAGCCGACCGAAAAACCCGCTTGCGGCTGCGCGCTGGCGATAGCGGTCGTGCCGAGAGTGGGCGGCGCCATGATCGAGCCCGCGAAATAAAGCGTACCCTGTTTCTTGAGCGTAACCTGGACCGCATTGTAGGGCAGCTTGCCCGCCTCGAACCGGCTGCCGGCGGCAATGGTGCTGACGCCCGTGTAGCGCCCCGGCACGACCTGGACGACGGCCTTGCTGGCGGTCGGCGCCACGGTCGCGCCTTGTTGCTGCACGGCGACCGAGGTGATGCCGTTGTCGCTGAGCGCGGTCAGCACCGCCTGCTGGGCGTTGGTGATGTTCGAGGCCGCGGTGATGGCGGCAAGGTCGACGATCGACTGCGCGGCGCGGCGCTCGTTGTAAAGGGAACCTTCGTCGATCGCGAAGGCGGTCAGCGCCAGCGCTACCGGCGTGCACAGCGCGGTCATGACGGCGAAATTCGCGCTCCGGTCGGCGAGCAGCCGTCGCGTCGCCGCCATGAAAGCAATTCCAGGAAAAATGCGAGGCGGTTGAGTTCGGTGACCTCGCCGTAGCCTTCCGTCCGGAATTGCGTCACTGAAAACAGATCGAGCGGTCTGGCCTTTTCGGGAAACGATAAGCCGCTCCAGCCCCCCCTTGATGGGCATCATATGCCTCCGACGCGGATCGTCGATTGACGTTGGATCGTCGTGCCCGGCAGCGGCAGCGTCCGGAACAGGTTCCAGATCGGCAGGTTGCGCGCATCGTAGGTGACCGAGACGACGAACTGGCTGCCGTCGACGGCGCTGTCCTGCGCGTTGACGGTCAGCTTGTTGGCGTCGACGAACGGATAGCCCGAGACATCGTGAGTGATGAAATCGGTAACCAGCGCCTGCCGCTCGGTCTGGTTGAGGCCGGCGATCGCGGTGCGCGCCGCGTCGGCGGCGATCTGCTGCACCGAATGGCTGGCGCCGAAATAAATCCCATATGCAACCATGCCGAGCAGAAGCAGGATGAAGACCGGCGCCAGCATGGCAAATTCGATTGCCGACGTGCCCGTGGCGTCAGCCCGGAAACGAGACCACGGAACAAGCAATTTTCGGTTCTTCAGCATGGCGCGGAGAATGCCAAAGGCCGCCTGCAAAAACAGAAAACAGCTGGAACAACCGGCAGGTGTGCCAAGTTGAAAGCAAGCTCTAAGCTTTAGGTTTCGCTGTTTTAGCGTTATCGCTCTCACTTAGCGTCAAGCAGGCAATGGTTGAAATAAGATTTCGCTCTGTCTAGTCTCCTGCCACCAGCCGCCGGAAGGAACCGGCGGCACGCCTGAAACGGGGCCGTTTCAACGGTTCCGAGGTGTCAAAACTTAAGAAGGCGCGGCTGAGGGGCTGCGCCGACAGGGAGAAACTTCATGCTGAAAGACATGCTGAAGGCGACGGTGTTCGCCACCACATTGGCTTTGGCCGCCGGCACATTCTACACGCCTGCCTTAGCCGAAACCGTCTACAACCGCGGCGCCGCCGCCGAGGCGGAGACGGTCGATCCGCACAAGACGTCGACTGTCTACGAGGCCGATATCATACGCGACCTGTTCCAGGGCCTCGTCATGCACGACCAGAAGACGAATCTCATACCGGGCGCCGCCGAAAGCTGGACGGTGTCGGATGACGGCACCGTCTACACCTTCAAGCTGCGCAAGGACGGGCTCTGGTCAGACGGCACCCCGGTGACGGCGGACGACTTCGTCTATTCGTTCCATCGACTGGAAGATCCGGCGACCGCTGCAGAATACGCCTCGATGCTCTATCCGGTGAAGGGCGCCGAGGACTTCAACACCAAGAAAGGCAAGGCCGAGGATATGGGCGTGAAGGCGATCGACGCCAACACGCTTGAAGTCACGCTGAAGGCTCCGACGCCCTATTTCCTGGAGATGCTGACCCACCAGGCGACCTATCCGGTCAACAAGGCTTCCATGGACAAGCTCGGCGCCGACTGGATCAAGCCGGGCAAGCTGGTCTCCAATGGCGCCTATACGCTGGCGGAGTGGATTCCCAACGACCATATGAAATTGGTCAAGAACCCGAAATTCTGGGACGCCGCGAGCGTCAAGCTCGACGTGGTCAACTACATCCCGACCGAGGATCGCTCGTCGGCGATGAAGCGTTTCGAGGCGGGCGAGCTCGACAGCTATGGCGACCTGCCGACCGAGCAGCTCGCCGATCTCAAAACCAAATTCGGCGACCAGGTCCGTGTCGGGCCGTATCTCGGCACTTATTATTACGCGGTCAAGACCGACAAGGCGCCTTGGGACAATGTCGAGTTGCGCAACGCCATCTCGATGGCGATCGACCGCGACTTCCTCGCCGAGAAGGTCTGGCAGAACTCGATGCTGCCCGGATATTCGATGGTGCCCCCGGGCATCGAGGGCTACACTCCGGCACTGGCCAAATACGCCGACATGCCGCAGATCGACCGCGAAGATGCGGCCAAGAAGATCCTGGAAAAGCTAGGCTATACACCCGAACATCCGTTGAAGATGGAGATCCGCTACAACACCTCGGAGAACCATAAGAACACGGCGGTGGCCATCCAGGAACAGCTGAAGCCGCTCGGCGTCGAGGTGACGCTGCTCAACACCGACACCAAGACCCATTACAGCTTCCTCGAGCAGAAGGGCAACTACGACGTCGCCCGTGCCGCCTGGATCGCCGACTACAAGGATCCCGAGACCTTCCTCGGCATCTCGCGCAAGGCGAGCGGCAACAACTACTCGAACTACAACAGCCCCGCCTATGAAGCCGCCATGGACAAGGCGGCTGCCGCAGGCGGCAAGCCCGAGGAGCGCATGAAGGACCTCGCCGCAGCCGAGCGCATCCTGGTCGACGACGTCGGCGAGATCCCGCTTCTCTACTACAGCTACCACGACATCGTTTCCTCGAAGCTGCATGGCTTCGACGACAATGTGATGGACATTCATCCGTCCCGCTTCATCTCCAAGGACTGACAAGAAACCTTGGCCGTGCCGCCGCTCTCTTTTTGGGAGCGGCGGTCGCGGTCTGTCGTCGTGCCGGGCCGAAAGTCGGATTGGATTTTCGGGCTGCCCGGTGCGAAGATCAGAGATGCCGGCGCGCCACGGATCTTCGACTGGAGAGCCTGTCGCCCTGGCTGAAGCGGGGCGCCGATGCTGCGTTATGTCTTCCGGCGGCTGTTGACCGCCATCCCGACGCTGTTCGTCATCGTGACGGTGGCGTTTTTCCTGATCCGCGTCGCGCCAGGCGGCCCGTTCAACCAGGAGCGGGGCCTGAGCCCCGAGATCAGGGCCAATCTCGAAGCCCAGTTCGGCCTCAACGATCCGCTCTGGCTGCAATATGTCCACTATCTCGGCAATCTTTTGCGCGGCAGTTTCGGCCCGAGCTACAATTTGCCGGATTTCACCGTCACCGAACTCTTCGCCAAGGGCCTGCCGATCTCGGTACAGATCGGTAGCTCGGCGCTGGTGCTGGCGCTGCTGTTGGGCTCGATCCTCGGCACCATCGCCGCGCTCAACCAGAACAAAATAGGCGACTATTCGGTGATCGCCTTGGCCACCGCCGGCAGCACCATCCCCACCTTCGTCACCGCGCCGGTGATCCAGCTCGTCTTCGGGTTGTCCTGGAAGCTGCTGCCGATCGGCGGCTGGGGCGACGGCGCCTTGATCAACAAGGTCGGTCCGGTGCTGACGCTGGCTCTTCCGCAGATCGCCATCGTCGCCCGCCTGATGCGCGGCTCCATGATCGAGAGCCTGCGTTCGCACCATATCCGCACCGCCCGCGCGCTCGGCCTGTCCGACTGGTCGGTGGTGGTCAAGCACGCGCTGCGCGGCGCCGTGCTGCCGATCGTCTCTTTCACCGGCCCGGCGGCGGCGGCGCTGTTGACCGGCTCGATCATCGTCGAGACGATTTTCTCCATACCCGGGGTCGGCCGCTACTTCGTCGATGCCGCCCTCAACCGGGACTACACGCTTGTCATGGGAACCGTGGTGGTGATCGCGCTCTTCACCATCGTCTTCAACCTGATCGTCGACCTGCTCTATGCGGTCGTCGATCCGAGGGTGCGCTATGACTGAGCTCGCCGTCGCCGTTCCCGAGCCGATCGTCGGCCGCTCGCTCTGGGGCAATGCCTGGGCCCGGCTCAAACGCAACCGCGCCGCGATGCTCAGCCTCTATTACCTGGCCTTCATCGCCGTCATCAGCATTTGCGGTCCGTGGGTCGTGCCGCATGCATACACCACCATATATGGCGACTACGTGCGCATGCCGCCGAGCCTTTCGGCCTATCCGAAACCCGACATGATTCAGGGTGCGCTGGGCGACGCCATCAAGCGGATGCGTGCCGACATCAAGGAATGGCATCAGGACGGCAATCGCGTCATCGTCACCGTCACCTCGACCAAGCCGATCGACGACCGCAACATCCGCTATCTCGACCGCTCCGATGCCTTCGACGACACCAGGATCGAGAACAAGTCGCCCGACGGCCTCGAAGTGACGATGAGCTCGGCCGTGAAGCAGCAATATTTCTTCTTCGGCACCGACAACACCGGCCGCGACCTGCTTTCGCGCACGCTGATGGCCGGACGCATCTCTTTGGCCATCGGCCTGCTCGCCGGCGTCGTCGCCGGCGTAATCGGGGTCATCTACGGCGCGACCGCGGGCTTCTCCGGCGGCAAGGTCGACGAGGTGATGATGCGCATCGTCGACGTGCTCTATTCGCTGCCGTTCATCTTCTTCGTCATCATGCTGGTGGTGTTTTTCGGCCGCAACTTCGTGCTGATGTTCCTGGCCGTCGGCGCTGTGTTGTGGCTCGACATGGCGCGCATCGTGCGCGGCCAGGCGCTGTCGATCCGCAGGCAGGAATATGTCCAGGCGGCGGAGGCCATGGGCGTCGGCCAGCGCGGCATCCTGTTGCGCCATGTCATCCCCAACCTGCTTGGCCCGGTGGTCATCTACATGACGCTCTTGGTGCCGCAGGTCATTATCCTGGAGAGCTTCCTGTCCTTCCTCGGTCTAGGCGTGCAGGAACCGATGACCAGCTGGGGCGTGCTGATCTCGGTCGGCGCCAAGAACATCGGCTACGCCAACTGGCTGCTTTTGTTCCCGGCCTTCTTCCTCGTCTCGACGCTGTTCGCCCTGAATTTCGTCGGCGACGGCCTGCGCGACGCGCTCGATCCCAAGGACCGCTGAGATGACTGGTTCCGAAACGATCCTCAGCGTCAAGGACCTGCGCGTCCGCTTCCAGACCCTCGACGGCACGGTCGAGGCCGTGAAGGGCATCAACATCAAGGTCAACGCCGGCGAGACGGTCGCCGTCGTCGGCGAATCCGGATCCGGCAAAAGCCAGACGATGATGGCGGCGATGAGCCTGCTTTCCTCCAATGGCGAGGCGACCGGCCAGGTCGACTACCGCGGTCGCAATCTCCTGACGATGTCAAAGAGCGAGCTGAACCAGGTGCGCGGCCGCAAGATCAGCATGATCTTCCAGGAGCCGATGACCTCTCTCGATCCGCTCTACACCATCGGCAACCAGCTGATGGAACCGATCAGCCGACACCGCGGGCTGAACGCGGCCGCGGCGCGGGAAGAGGCGCTGAAATTGCTCAGGCTGGTGCACATTCCCGATCCCGAACGGCGGATGAAATCCTATCCGCACGAGATGTCGGGCGGCCAGCGCCAGCGCGTCATGATCGCCATGGCCTTGGCCAACGATCCGGACATCCTCATCGCCGACGAACCGACGACGGCGCTCGACGTCACCATCCAGGCGCAGATTCTGATGCTGCTGGCTGAACTGCAGCGCAAGCTCGGCATGGCCATCGTCTTCATCACCCACGACCTCGGCATCGTGCGCCGTTTCGCCGACCGCGTCTATGTCATGCGCCTGGGCGAGGTGGTGGAGGAGGGCGATGCGGAAGCGCTCTTCGCCAATCCGCAGCATGCCTACACCAAGATGCTGCTCGCGGCCGAGCCGACGGGCACCAAGGCGGCGCCGCCCGCCAGTGCGCCGGTGCTGCTCGAAGGCCGCAATGTCGAAGTCGTCTTCAAGATCGGCGGCGGCTTTCTTGGCGGCGAGCCGCTGATGCTGCGCGCGGTGGACAGGATCTCGATCCGGCTGAAGCGCAACCAGACGATCGGCATCGTCGGCGAGTCCGGTTCAGGCAAGTCGACGCTGGGCCGTGCGCTGCTCAGGCTTTTGCCCAGCGACGGCGTGATCCGCTTTGGCGACCGCGACATTTCGGACGCGGACCGCCAGGCGATGCGGCCGCTCAGGCGCGAATTGCAGCTGGTGTTCCAGGATCCGTTCGGCTCGCTGTCGCCGCGCATGACCGTCGGCCAGGTGATCACCGAGGGCCTTTTGGTGCACGAGCCCTCGCTGACCGGCAAGCAGCGCGACCAGCGCGCCGTCGAGGCGCTGCGCGAGGTCGGCCTCGACCCCAACGCACGCAACCGCTACCCGCACGAATTCTCCGGCGGCCAGCGCCAACGCATCGCCATTGCCCGCGCCATGATCCTGAAGCCGAAAGTGGTGGTGCTCGACGAGCCGACCTCGGCGCTCGACCGTTCCGTGCAGAAGCAGATCGTCGAGCTGTTGCGCAAGCTGCAGGCCGACCACGAGCTGTCCTACCTCTTCATCAGCCACGACCTCGCGGTGGTCCGCGCGATGGCCGACTACATCATCGTCATGAAGCAGGGAAAGATTGTCGAGGAAGGGCCGACGCAAGAAATCTTCGACAATCCGCGCGAAGCCTACACCCAGACGCTGATGAACGCCGCGATCGATACGGCACGGTTCAGGATGAGTGCTTGAAGGGCAAGCTTAACCTCGCTCGGCTTACGGCGAGGACGGGCACCTCCGGTTCCGCGTCGCGACGATCACCTGCTGCTGTTGCTGCAGCCGTTCGATCCGGGCGGTTTCGCGATTGGCTATCGCCGTCTTCACGCGCTCGCCGCCCAGCAACCATGTCGGCACGCTGGTGTTGGCGACCTTGCCGCGAGCGATTGCGGTGCGTGAAATATCGGTCGCGGTGTCGCCGACCGCATTGTTGAGCTCGGGGCAGTTCATTTTGTCGTAGTTCGCCGGGCTGATCGACGCGGTGGTCGATGAGCAGCCCGCCGCGAACAAGAGGACCGCAATTGTCGGTAGAATGGCCGTCGGCGTGAACTTCATACTCCCAACCCTGGTTCGCCGTCCTGCGGTCCCGCGCATCCAGGAGCATGGCGGGTTGCCATTAGGCCAAAGTGAGAAACCGTTGTCGAGCGTTGTCGCACGATTCTGTTTTCGAAGATCAGACATCGTTCGAGCGACGGTATTGGCATAATATGCCATCCCCCTATATCATGCCTGTTGAATTGGAGCTGATACCGCGATGCCGACCCGCAATGTTGTCCTGACGGAACACCTCGAAGAGGTGATCGATCGGCTGGTGAAAACCGGGCGTTATCAGAACGCCAGCGAGGTATTGCGTGACGGCTTGCGGCTGATCGAGCAGCGCGAGGCGAGGGAGTCGGCAAAGCTGGCTGCGCTCAGGGAGGCAGCCAGCATCGGTTTCCACGACATCGAGCAAGGCCGTTTCGAGGATATTGCTGGAGACAGTCTCGAAAAATTTATGAATGGCCTGGGGCGGCAGGCAAGCTTACGCGCGAAAAAACCAGGCTTGTAACGCCATGGTCCTGTACCGGCTTTCAGCAGCCGCGAAGGAAGACATCGTTCAAATACTCGCCTACACGGAAGTCAATTTCGGCGAGATCGCGCGTGTCCGTTACGAAGGGTTGCTGATTGCGGCGCTGCGCGACATTGCTGCCGACCCCGAACGGGTGGGCAGCATCGCCCGCGCGGACCTGGGAAACAATATCCGCAGCTATCACTTGCGCTATAGTCGGGATCGAGCACGGACCGAACACGGCATTGTTCTGCGACCACGCCATTTTCTGCTCTACCGGATGACGCTTGAGGTCGTCGGAATTGGCCGCGTTCTCCACGACGCGATGGAACTCCGGCGCCATCTGCCGGAGAGCTACGGCGACGATTGACGGCAGTCCGGATTCCGGACGGATGGCGATTTCGGGAAAGGCCAAGTGCTTGTTTTTTCTGGTCGGAGTGGCAGGATTTGAACCTGCGACCCCCTCGTCCCGAACGAGGTGCGCTACCAGACTGCGCTACACTCCGTGACCAGACCGCGGGCTTATAGCTGCCGCTTTCTGATCCTGCAAGCGGCAATGGCAGTCCTTCTGTCGCATTTCCTTTCTTTCGCGAAGCTTGGCCCAATGGCATAGCATTTGGTTGTGAGGTAAAGGTGGGCTTAAAGGCTTTTGTCGTAAGTCCGACCCATGGGAGCCGGACTTTTGACAGGGTCGTTCATGAGCCAGCGCATCGTCAGTTTCGTCATGAGCGGCGGCGTCGGGTCGCGGCTGTGGCCGCTATCGCGCGAGGACAACCCCAAGCAGTTCCACGACTTCTCCGGCGATGGCTCGATGCTGGCCAAGACCGTGCGCCGGCTGGCGGCGCGCACGCAAGGCGAGACGCCGATTTTCCTGATCGCCTCGGAGCGTCACGCCGACCGCGTCCATGCCGACCTTGCCGGCATCGATCTGGCCGGCGGCGGACCGCTGTTCGAGCCGACGGGCCGCAACACGGCCGCCGCCGTGGCGCTGGCCAGCCTGCGCACGCTCTCCGAATATGGCGACGAGCTGGTGCTGGTGGTGCCATCGGATCACGAGATCTCGACGCCTGGCCAGTTCTGGCAAAGCATCGAGGCGGGCGCGGCCGCGGCAAATACCGGGCGGCTCGTGGTGTTCGGCCTGAAACCGACACAGCCCGAGACCGGCTACGGCTATATCGAGGTCGGGACCGGCAGGGACGGCGTCTTCGACGTCTCGCGCTTCGTCGAGAAGCCCGATCTTGCCACCGCGCAGGCCTATGTCGACGCCGGCAGCTTCTACTGGAACACCGGCATCTTCCTGTTTCGCGCCGGCGCAATGCGCGACGCCTTCGCGGCCCATGAACCGAAAATCTGGCAGGCGACGCAGGCCGCCTACGAGGCTGCGACCAGCGATCTGTCCGGCCTCTATATGCCGCTGGACCTTTATTCCGCGATCCCGTCGACCTCGATCGACTACGCCATCATGGAGCAGGCGAAAGATATCGCCATGGTGCCCGCCGGCTTCCGCTGGAACGATCTCGGCTCCTGGCAGTCGCTGCTCGATGTCGGCCCGTCCGACAAGGGCGGCAACGTCATCGTTGGAGACGTCGTCGCCATCGATTGCGAGAACTCCTATATCCGCAGCGAGGGTCGGCTGCTGTCGGCCATCGGCATGAAGGACGTGGCGATCGTCTCCACGGCCGATGCCACGTTTGTCGCGCCGGTCAGCCACAGCCAGCACGTCAAGAAGATCGTCGAGCAACTGGAGAAATCCGGCCGGCTCGAAACAAGGTTCACGCCGGCGCATGACCGCGTCATCGAGAGCGGCGCCTGGCGGCGCCGCGTGCGCCACTGGCTGTTCGAGGAGACGCTGCCGCTATGGTCGACGCTCGGCGTCGACGAACGCCATGGCGGCTTCCACGAGGCGCTGGGCTTCGACGCCGCGCCGCTGATGAAACCCAAGCGCATGCGCACCCAGGCGCGTCAGGTCTATGCTTTCGCGGTCGCCAAGGAGCGCGGCTGGGACGGCCCGGCCGACCGGCTGATTGCGCACGGCATCGACTTCATGGCGGGGCAGGGCCGCACCGATCGCGGCGGCTGGGTGCGCACGCTCAACATCGACGGCTCGGTCGCCGATCCGGTCGAGGATGCCTACGACCATTCTTGCGTGCTTCTGGCGCTCGCCCACGCCCATATGTCGGGCCATCCCGACGCGTTGCGGCTCGCAGAGGAGACATTCGCCTTCCTCGACGCGCATCTGGAGGATGCCCGCCTGACCGGCTTTCTGGAAACCTCCGACGGCGCGGAGGAACGGCGCTCCAATCCGCACATGCATCTGCTCGAGGCCTTCCTCGCCTGGCACAAGGCGACGGGCGAGCGCGCCTATCTGCGCCGCGCGGCGCGCATCATCGATCTTTTCCGCAGCCATTTCTTCGATGCCGAAAGCTGGACACTGGGTGAATATTTCGACGACGGCTGGAAGCCAGCGGCGGGCGAGAAGCGGAGCTGGACCGAGCCTGGCCATCACTTCGAATGGGCCTCGCTGCTGGTCGATTTCGCCGCTCGCAGCGGCCAAGGCGAACTCACCGCTTTCGCGCGCAAGCTCTATGCCTCGGCCATTGCCAACGGCCTCAACCGCGCCACCGGCCTCGCCTATGGCGCCGTCTCGCGCCAGGGACTGCCGCTCGACACGGTCTCGCGAAGCTGGCCGCAGGCCGAGGCGATCAAAGCGGCAATCGCGCTCGACGGCTCGGGTGGGCCGGACCTCAAGCCCGAGATCGAGGCGCGCGTCGGCCGCCTGTTCCGCTGGCACATAGATCCGGCGCCGCTCGGCCTGTGGATCGACCGCATCGACGAACGCGGCCGTTCGCTGGCGACCGACGTGCCGGCCAGCATCTTCTACCACCTAGTCTGTGCGCTGACGCAGTATCTGGACGGAACGACGGAGAAGGGGTGAAAGGTTGGAAGAGGCGGACGCCGGCGACTTTGTAGACCTTCCGGGCGATACAACCCTTTGGAAGACCCAGGGCATTCCGCCGACAAGGATTAAACTCCCAATAGAAGCCCGCAGCCGCTTTCCTTGGTACTTGCCCATCTTCGGCATAGCCTCGGTGTGGGCACTATCTTCTTCAGTGGGCTTCTACTCCACTGCGGTCCAAAACTGGGAAGCAGGAAATTCACTCGACCGGCTAGGGTGGCTTGCTGGGATCCTCGGCTGTCTTCTTGTCGGCGCACTGTTCGCGGGAACGCTAGCAAGGGCGGCAATGGACGCGGCGAGTTCACGCCCATCGCTCATTCTCACGAGAGAAACCCTATGGGATAGGCGGCAGCTGGATGGCCCGATGCCTTGGAGCAACGTCCAGCGCGTAAGCTTTATATCCAGTAGGGCTTCGTTGGCCGCTCATCTGAAACTTACCCGACCAGTGTATGTCAGAAGCGGGCTGTTCCGGTTCGGTGGGGCAGTCACGAGCAGGCTCAGATCAAATGTGGTCGTCTTGATTTCGGACCTTGACGTGGACGAGGGAGTGATCAAGAAGATCATCATGGCCCTTCCTAAGAATGTGCGCCCGTAACTATTCAGTAGGGCGCTGCCACGTCCCCCGTCTCGACATAAACCGCCTTCAGCTGCGAATAATGCGCCAGCGCCGCCAGCGAATTCTCGCGGCCGATCCCGGACTGCTTGACGCCGCCGAAAGGCATTTCCACCGGCGTGAGATTGTAGGCGTTGATCCAGCAGGTGCCGGCCTGCAGCTCGGCGATGACGCGATGCGCGCGCGGCAGGTCGCGCGTGAACACGCCCGCCGCCAGCCCGAATTCGGTATCGTTGGCTCGCTCGATCACCTCGTCCTCGCTGCCGAATTTGAGCACGCTCATCACCGGTCCGAAAATCTCCTCGCGCGCGATCCGCATGCGATCGGTGACGCTGGTGAATACCGTCGGCTCGATGAAAAAACCGCCTTCGAAACCCTGCAGTGACGGCAAATTGCCGCCGCAGGCTAGGCTGGCGCCATCCTGCCTGCCGGCCGCGATGTAGGAAACGACCTTGTCCTGTTGCGCCTTGTTGACCAGCGGCCCCATCTGCGTTTCCGGATCGAGCGGATCGCCGATGCGGATTTTCTTGGTGCGCTCGATCAGCCGGTCGACGAAGCGGTCATGAATGCCCTTCTGCACGAAAACGCGCGTGCCGTTCGAGCAGATCTGGCCGGTGGAGTAGAAGTTGCCGAGCATGGCGCCGCCGATGGCGTTCTCGAGATCGGCGTCGTCGAAGACGATCAGCGGCGACTTGCCGCCGAGCTCCATCGTCGCGTGCTTCATTTTCGAGCCGGCAAGCGACAGCACCTTGCGGCCGGTCGGCACCGAGCCGGTCACCGAAACTTTCGCCACGACATCATGGCCGACGAGACCTGCGCCGACATCGCCGTAACCCTGCACGACGTTGAACAATCCGTCGGGCAGCCCCGCTTCGCTGTATATTTCGGCCAGCGCCAGCGCCGAAAGCGGCGTGTTCTCCGACGGTTTGAACACCATGGCATTGCCCATGGCCAAGGCCGGCGCCGACTTCCAGCCGGCGATCTGGATGGGATAGTTCCAGGCGCCGATGCCGACGCAGACGCCGAGCGGCTCGCGGCGCGTGTAGGCGAAGGGCCCGCCGAGATCGATCATCTCGCCATTGAAGGCGGCGACCGCTCCGGCGAAATATTCCAGGCAGTCGGCGGCCGAAGGTGTGTCGGCCACCAGCGTCTCTTGGATAGCCTTGCCGGTGTCCAGCGTCTCGATGCGGGCCAGATCGGCATTGCGTGCGCGCAGGATGTCGGCTGCGCGGCGCAGGATGCGGCCGCGCTCGACCGGCTTCAGCCGCGCCCAGGCCGGCTGCGCGGCGCGCGCGGCCTCGATGGCGAGCTCCAGAACGTTCGGCGTCGCTGAATGCAGCGTTGCGATGGTCTCGCCCGTCGCCGGATAGATCACCGGCAGCGGCGCACCGCCTTCGTCCTCGATGTAGCGGCCGTTGACGTAGTGCGATGCCGTCGGTTGGGCGCGCATGGCTTTCTCCAGAACTGTTGGCCGATCGGGCGGTCTGCCCGACAATGCCCTATCGGTCCGCCACCTGCCAGCGCGGATTGATCCACGGTTCCTGGTTGGATGGCGCCAGCGGCGTTCGGCCAAGGATGTGGTCGGACGCCTTCTCGCCGGTCATGATCGAGGGCGCGTTGAGGTTGCCGTTGGTCACCCGCGGGAAGATCGAGGAGTCGGCGACGCGCAGCCCCTCGACGCCGATCACCCGGCATTCCGGATCGACGACACTGGTCAGGTCGTCGGCGCGGCCCATCCTGCAGGTGCCGCAAGGATGGTAGGCGCTCTCGGCATGGTCGCGGATGAAGGCGTCGAGCTCGTCGTCCGACTGCACATGGCTGCCCGGTGAAATCTCTTTGCCGCGAAAGCCGTCGAAGGCTTTCTGGCCGAAAATCTCGCGCGTAAGCCGGATGCAGTGGCGGAACTCGCTCCAGTCGTCCGGATGCGACATATAGTTGAAGCGGATCACCGGCTTGGCCTTCGGATCGGGCGAGCGCAAGCTCACCGAGCCGCGGGACTTCGAGCGCATCGGGCCGACATGCGCCTGGAAGCCGTGCGACTTCGCCGCCGACTTGCCGTCATAGCGCACGGCCGCCGGGATGAAGTGGTACTGGATATCGGGATAGTCGATGCCGGCCTGCGAACGCACGAAGGCTGCCGCCTCGAAATGATTGGTGGCGCCAAGGCCGGTCTTGAAGAACAGCCATTGCGCGCCGATCAGCGCCTTGGAGAAGGGATTGAGCACCGAGTTCAGCGTGATCGGCTTGGTCGATTCCTGCTGGATATAAAGCTCCAGGTGGTCCTGCAGATTGGCGCCGACGCCCGGCCGGTCGGCAACCACCTGGATGCCGTTTTCCTGGAGATGCGCACCCGGGCCGATGCCTGACAGCATCAGGATCTTCGGCGAATTGATCGACGACGCCGCGACGATCACCTCACGGCGCGCCTTAACGACCTGAATCTTTTTGTCAGCTTCGATCTCGACGCCGATCGCGCGTTGATTCTCGATTACCACGCGCCGGGCGAAACCCTTGAGCAGCCTGACATTTCCGCGTCTGAGAGCCGGCTTGAGATAGGCGTTCGCCGCCGACCAGCGGCGGCCGCCCAGAATGGTCTGTTCCATCGGCCCGAAACCTTCCTGCTTGGAGCCGTTATAGTCGTCGGTCAGCTCGAACCCGGCCTGGCGGCCCGCCTCAACGAAGGCGCCGTAGAGCGGATTTTTCCGAGTGCCGCGCTGCACATGCAATGGTCCGCCTTTGCCTCGCCAGCCGTCCTCGCCGCCGTCGCAATCCTCCATGCGCTTGAAATAGGGAAGCACGTCGGCGAACGCCCAGCCTGCGGCGCCCTGTTCGGCCCAGTGGTCGAAGTCATGCGCATGTCCGCGCACATAGACCATGCCGTTGATCGAGGACGAGCCGCCGAGCACCTTGCCGCGTGGGGTGGCAAGCACGCGCCCGCCGAGATGCGGCTCCGGCTCGCTGGCGAAACCCCAGTCGTAAAGGCTCATATTGAGCGGGATCGACAGCGCCGACGGCATCTGGATCAGCGGCCCCATATCGGTGCCGCCGAACTCGATGACGATCACCGAGTGCTTGCCGTCTTCCGACAGCCGGTAGGCCATGGCCGAGCCGGCGGAGCCGGAGCCGATGATGACGAAATCCGCTTCAAGCATTGTTCATGTGCGCCATAAAGTCGGCGAGCGAGACATTGCCGCCGGTTGCAACCACAAGGACGGTCTTGTCCTTCACATCCACCTTGCCGCCGAGCAGCGCTGCGAGCGATGCCGCGCCCGAAGGTTCGAGCACCAGCTTCATCCGCTCGAACGCGATCTTCATCGCCCGCCGCACCGAGGCGTCGTCGACGGTGACACCGCGCACCCCGGCAGCGCTCACCGCCGCGAAGGGCGCGTCGCCGGGCTTGCGCGCCATCAGCCCGTCGCAGATCGATTTCGGCCCGATCGGCATCGTCTCGATCGCGCCATGCGCCAGCGACGAGCCCATGCCGTTGAAACCTTCCGGCTCGACGGCGATGATCTCGGTCTTGGGCGACAGATAGTGGAAGGCCAGCGAAACACCGCCGATCAGTCCGCCGCCGCCGACCGAGCAGAACACCAGATCGGCATGCGCCTTCTTCATTGCCAGCTGGTCGAGCGCTTCAAGTCCCGCGCCGGCCTGGCCGGCCACGATCTCAGGATCGTCGAAGGGATGCAGCAAGGTGAGGTGCTCGCTCTCGGCGATCTCGCGCGCTTTTGCAGCCGCAACTTCCTCGCGGGCGCGCTCGCCATGGTCGGTCAGCACCACGCGCGCGCCATAACCGGCGGTCGCGTCGCGCTTGGCGGCGGGCGCGTCGATCGGCATGACGATGGTGACGGGAATGCCCAGCGCCTGGCCGGCCGCCGCCAGCCCTTGCGCGAAATTGCCAGAGGAATAGGCGACGACCCCCTTTTTCGCTTCATCCGGCGAAAGCCGGTTCAACCGCCAATAGGCGCCGCGCACCTTGAAGGAGCCGGCCCATTGCAGCGACTCCGGCTTGACGAAGATCCGCGCTGCACCTGTCTCTTTTGCGAGCGCAACCGACTCCAGCAGCGGCGTCACCTGCGTGGCCGTCGAGGTGATGGCATAGGCCTGTTTCAGATGGTCGAGGGTGGGAACGAGAACGTCAGCCATTATTCGCCTCTCGGATAGCGTTTGCTCTCTTCGAGATTGTCGAGGTTCATGTGATTGCGCATGTAGCGTTCCGACGCCTTCTGCAGCGGCTGGAAATCCCACGGGTAGTAGGCGCCGTTGCGCAACGCCGGATAGACAACCCAGCGGCGCGCCTGGCTTTCGCGCACGGCGGCGTCGAAGGCAGCCATGTCCCAGCGGGCCCTGACCTTGTCCATGAACATCGCCACCAGGGCTGCGTTCGCCGGATCCTCGGCGAGGTTGTCACGCTCGAGCGGATCGGTATCGAGATCGAACAGTTGCGGCGCGTCGAGCTCGCAATGGACGAATTTGTATTTGCCGTCGCGCATCGCGACCAGCGGCGCGTAGGAGCCTTCGGCCGCATACTCCATCAGCACCGGCCCGCTTCGCGCCTTGCCGTCGAGCAGCGGCAGCAGCGACTGGCCGTCGGTCCACGGCGCGATTGCGGCGATGTCTATGCCGGCGAGGTCGCAGAGCGTCGGCGTCACGTCGAGATTGGAAACTGGTGTCTTGATCGGCCCAGCCGGAACGCCCTTGCCGGCAATCATCAGCGGCACGCGGGCAGATCCCTCGAAGAAGCTCATCTTGAACCACAGGCCGCGTTCGCCCAGCATGTCGCCGTGGTCCGAACAGAACAGGACAGTGGTGTCGTCGAGCATGCGGGTACGCTTGAGGACGTCCAGAATCTCGCCCAGCTTGTCGTCGACATAGGAGATGTTGGCGAAATAGCCGCGCCGCGAACGGCGCACCTGTTCCGGCGTGATCTCGAAGGCTTGATAGTCGCTGGCCCGGTAGAGCCGTTGCGAATGCGTATCCTGCTCGTCATGCGGGATGAACGGGGTTTCAGGATCGAGCGCCTGGCAGTTCTCGTAGAGATCCCAATATTGCTTGCGCGCCACATAGGGGTCGTGCGGATGCGACAGCGAAACGGTAAGGCACCAGGGACGGTGACCCGCATCGTCCTGCTCGCGCGACAGCTGGTAGAGTTTTTGCGTGGCCAGGAACACGACCTCGTCGTCATACTCCATTTGGTTGGTGATCTCGGCGACGCCGGCACCGGTGACCGAACCCAGATTGTGATACCACCAGTCGATGCGCTCGCCGGGCTTGCGGTAATCCGGCGTCCAGCCGAAATCGGCGGGATAGATGTCGGTGGTCAGACGATCCTCGAACCCGTGCAACTGGTCGGGCCCGACGAAATGCATCTTGCCGGACAGGCAGGTGTAATAGCCGGCGGCGCGCAGATGGTGGGCGAAGGTCGGAATGGAAGACGTGAACTCGGCGGCGTTGTCATAGACCCCCGTGCGCGACGGCAATTGCCCGCTCATGAACGAAGCGCGGCCAGGCGCGCAGAGCGGCGAGGCAGTGTAATTGTTGGCGAAGCGCGCCGAGCGCGCGGCAAGCGCCTTCAGGTGCGGGGCATGCAGGAAGTCCGCCGGGCCGTCTGGAAAGAACGTGCCGTTGAGCTGATCGACCATGACGATCAGGAAATTGGGTCGCCGGGTGGTCAAGGCAGGCTCCGTCCGTTGAGCTTGGTTTCGAGATAATCTTCCACGAGCGCGATCGCGGTCTGCGCGTCGGGCACGCCGTCCTTCAGCGCGCGGCGGATATAAAGCCCGTCGATCAGTGCCGCGGTCGCTTCCGCCACACGGTCGGCCTCGGTCCGAGGCAGGATGCCGGTCAGCCCGCTCATCAGGTTCGAATTGAGCCGGCGCGCATAGATGCGGAGCAGCCGCCGCAGCTCAGTCGATTTCTGCGCCTCTACATAGAAGGCGAGCCAGGCGGCGATGATCTGTGGCTGGAACTGATCGTCGGAAAAGCTGACGGCGACGACGGCCGAGACGCGCTGGCGCGGCGTGGCGGCAATGCCGAACGCGCGCCTTGTGTCGGTGTTGAGCTCGGCGAGGATGTGCCGCATTGTGGCGAAGAGCAGTTCGTCCTTGGCGCCGAAATAGTGATGCGCCAGCGCCGACGATACGCCGGCGCGGCCGGCGATCTCCGACATCGTCACGTCCAACGACCCGCGCTCGCCGATCGCCGAGATCGTCGCGTCGATCAGCGCCTTGCGGCGCACTGGCTCCATTCCGATTTTCGGCATTTTGGAATCCGGTTCTGCGGTTAGATTATTTTTTATTGACGGATCAATCAATAAAAAATCGAGTGGGATCAACCTTTCATTTCGATCTGGTCCATGCCTGGGGCTGGAAAACGGTTCACTATTGAACAATATTGAATCACGTGCCGCGCGCGATCGTGCTAGGCTGCGGCGCAAATGGAGGCTGCCATGACCGCATGCATCGTCGGCTGGGCGCATTCGCGCTTCGGCAAGCTCGAAGGCGAGACGCTGGAGGGCCTGATCACCAAGGTCGCCGTCGAAGCGCTCGACCACGCCGGCATCGGTGCGGACGATGTCGACGAGATCGTGCTTGGCCATTTCAACGCCGGCTTCTCGCCGCAGGATTTCACCGCGAGCCTCGTGCTCCAGGCCGATGACCGGCTGCGCTTCAAGCCGGCGACGCGCGTCGAGAACGCCTGCGCCACCGGCTCGGCCGCTGTCCGTCAAGGCATCCGCGCCATCGACGCCAACGCCGCTCGCATCGTGCTGGTGGTCGGCGCCGAGCAGATGACGACCACGCCCGGACCCGAGATCGGCAAGAACCTGCTCAAGGCCTCCTACCTGCCGGAAGATGGCGACACGCCGGCTGGCTTCGCCGGCGTCTTCGGCAAGATCGCGCAAGCCTATTTCCAGCGCTATGGCGACCAATCGGACGCGCTTGCCATGATCGCCGCCAAGAACCACAAGAATGGCGTCGACAATCCCTACGCCCAGATGCGCAAGGATTTCGGCTACGAGTTCTGCCGCCAGGAAAGCGAGAAGAACCCGTTCGTCGCCGGTCCGCTGAAGCGCACCGATTGCTCGCTGGTCTCCGACGGCGCCGCGGCGCTCGTTCTCACCGACACGGCGACGGCGCTGAAGATGCGCCGCGCCGTGACTTTCCGCGCCAACGAACATGTCCAGGATTTCCTGCCGATGTCGAAGCGCGACATCCTCTCCTTCGAGGGTTGCGAGCGCGCCTGGGAGCAGGCGCTGAAGAAGGCCGGCGTGACGCTCGACGACCTCTCCTTCGTCGAGACGCATGACTGCTTCACCATCGCCGAGCTGATCGAATACGAAGCGATGGGGCTCGCCAAGCCAGGCGAGGGCGCCAGGCTGGCGCTGGATGGCACGACCGCAAAGGACGGTCGGCTGCCGGTCAACCCGTCCGGCGGCCTCAAGGCCAAGGGCCACCCGATCGGCGCTACCGGTGTCTCGATGCATGTGCTGACAGCCATGCAGCTCACCGGCGAAGCCGGCGGCATCCAGGTGCCGGGCGCAAAACTCGGCGGCATCTTCAACATGGGTGGCGCGGCGGTCGCCAACTACGTTTCCATCCTCGACCGGATCAGGTAGAAGCGGCCCGCATCAAAGCGCGCCCTCCTTGGGCGGCGCGTGCGGGAGGCAACATGACAAATCCGGTTCTGGTCGAAGTCACGCGCGGCGAGGTGGTCGAAAGCGCCCACCGCGGCGCGGTCTCCGTCTTCGACGCCGACGGCAAGACCGTCTGGGAGATCGGCGATACGGACCGCCCGGTGTTCCCGCGCTCGGCGGTGAAAGCAATCCAGGCATTGCCGCTGGTCGAATCGGGTGCCGCCGATGCCTACGGCTTCGGCAACCGCGAGCTGGCGCTGGCCTGCGCCTCGCATTCGGGCGAGCCGGCCCATGTCGAATTGGCCAACGCGATGCTCGCCAGGGCAGGCCTCGACAGGACGGCGCTGGAATGCGGTGCGCACTGGCCCTCGAGCCACGACGCCACCATCGCGCTCGCTCGCGCCGGCAACGTGCCCAACGCTTTGCACAACAACTGCTCCGGCAAGCATTCCGGTTTCCTCTGCACCTGCGTGCATGCCGGCATTTCCCACGCCGGCTATGTCAAAGCCGGCCATGCGCTGCAGGAGATGGTGCACGACGCCATGCAGTCCGTGACCGGCGCGGCGCATGACGTCGACCATTGCGGTATCGACGGCTGCTCGATCCCGACCTACGCCGTGCCGTTGAAGAATTTTGCTCAGGGCTTTGCCCGTATGGCGACGGGCAGGGGCCTTGCGCCCGCGCGCGCCAAGGCGGCGAAGCGGCTGCTTTCGGCCTGCATGGCCGAGCCGTTCCTGGTCGCGGGCACCGGCAGGGCCGACGTCGCGCTGATGCAGGCAGCACCCGGTCGCATCTTCGTCAAGACCGGCGCCGAAGGCGTCTATTGCGCGGCATTGCCCGAACTTGGCCTCGGCATTGCCTTGAAATGCGATGACGGCGCAGGCAGGGGGGCCGAAGTGATGATCGCCGCAGTACTGGCGAAGTTGCTCCGCGACGATGAGGCGGTTGCGGCAAGGCTTACCGAACTCGCCCATCCCGCAATCGAAAGCCGCAAAGGTGCGAAGGTCGGCTTGCTGCGGCCGACGGCGGCGCTCAACTAGCTGTCTTCAGCGACAGCACCAAAGTCATCGGATTTTTTGGGGAAGCCTGGAAGCCATAGCGCTCATAAAACGTCTTGGCTTCATCCGATATGGCATGAACCAGGAGACCGCGAATGCCGAGAATCGCTGCCGCTTGGCCCGTCCGCAGCACCGCGTCCTGCAGCAGAGCAACACCCAGACCCTTGCCTTGCCAGTTCGCATCGACAGCCAAACGGCCAAGCACAGCCATGGGCACGGGATCGGGCATATTGCGCCGGATCGAACCGGGCGCATCCGCCAGGTCAAGTCCGCCCGATGAAAGGCAGTAGTAACCGACGACGCGCGTACCTTCCGCAATCACATAGGTTCTGGACGCACCGCTGACTTGATTGGCGCGCGCCCGCCGTCGAAGCCATTGATCCAGGCTGTCGGTCCCGCTTTGAAGAAGGTCGAGTTCGTGCGCATCGGCTAAAAGAGCTGGCGCCGAAAGCATCAGTCCCGCCAAGGCTTGGGCGCATTCATCAGGCGGGCGAATCCCTCGCCGCTCGGCGGCTGGTCGAGGATATCGAGATAGTGCCGATAGCTTTCGGCATCGACCTTGACGAGCGTCTGGTCGAGCAGCGTGTCTTCGGCTGCGCGGTAGGCAGCGTCGATCATGAAGTCGGATCGGGTCTTCCCGCGGATCTTCGCGGCGCGGTCGATCAGGATGCGGACATCCTCGCGGATGCGCAGATTGACGGGCTTGGCGTGGGTATCTTGATTTTTGGTAGTCATGGCAAATCCTTTCGTTACCGGTTTAGCATTTTTGCATACACAATGTGTATCTAATTCTGAAATTGCCAATTTTCCTCGCTGGCGACCTGGACGGCGCCGGTCCTACGCAAAACCGAACAGCAGCGAGTTCATGTTTCTGCTAGTCTCCCTCACCACCAATCGGATGCTGGGCGCTGGCTATGCTGGAAGCGGACAAGGTGTTTGCCGGGTCGATCCCGGAAAATTACGATCGTCATATGGTGCCGCTGATTTTCGAGGCCTATGCCGCGGAGTCCGCGCGGCGGGCGGCGTCTTTCTCACCCTTGGCCGTTTTGGAGACCGCCGCGGGCACCGGGGCCGTCACCCGTGCCTTGGCGCCGAAACTCTCTCCTGATGCCAGCTACGTCGTAACCGACCTCAACCAGCCGATGCTCGATTATGCGGCTTCGCGCCAGGGGCCTGACAGCCGCATTACCTTGCGCCAGGCGGATGCCCTGAAGCTGCCTTTCAAGGATGCGGCCTTCGACCTCGTCTGTTGTCAGTTCGGCGCCATGTTCTTCCCCGACCGTTCCGCTGCCTATCGCGAGGCAAAGCGGGTGCTGAAGCCCGGCGGACATTTCCTCTTCAGCGTCTGGGATCGCATCGAGGAGAATATATTCGCCGATGATGTGACGAATGCTCTCGCCAGGATGTTTCCGCATGACCCGCCGCGCTTCCTGGCGCGCACGCCGCATGGCTACCACGACAAGGACCTGATCCGCAGCGACCTCGAAGCCGCGGGATTCTCCGATGTGACGATCGACACCAGGGCCGAGCAGAGCCGCGCATCCTCGCCGCGCGTTCCAGCCATCGCCTACTGTCAGGGCACCGTGCTTCGCAATGAGATCGAGGCCAGGGAGGCCGGAAGATTGGAGTCGGCAACTGACTACGCCGAAGCCGCAATAGCCGACAGACATGGCAGCGGCGAAATTGCCGCCAAGATCCAGGCGCATATCATCGTGGCCGTGGCCTAACTCACCTTGTTGCGCTCCACGGTGAGATGCGCGTAGCCCGTATCGGTTGACTGCGTTAGGTCCCCGGTCACTGGATCGGCCCAGCGCTGGCCGACAATGGCGCCGTTTTTCGCGCCGTCGATGACATTGTCTGAGATAACGGCGCTGCCTGAACCTTCGACGACCGAAGCGACGATGCCGGTGCCCGCCTTGCGGATGATATTGCCTGTCGCCACGACATTGCGCAGATAAGGACCCCAGCCGAGCTGCATGCCATAGAGCGGCGCGTTCTCGACGACGTTGCCGGACACCGTTGTGTCGGCCTCGGCGCTGATGCCGACGCCGAAGCCGGGCGGGTCAGCGGTGTAGGGGCCGATGGTCGAGAGGTTGCGCACGATATTGTTCGAGCAGACGGCCATCCGCCCGCCTTCGTTGAAATTGACGATCGAGATGCCGTTGGCGGCGCCGTCGACCAGATTGTTGCTGATGATTGCGCCTTCGAAGGAGAATTCCGAATAGATCCCGGTTTCGCCCGAGCGCGAGCAGGTGTTGCCGGTGATCTGCAAATTGCTTGAGCTGTTGGCGCGGACCGCGGTGAAAGCACAGTCGGAGACGACGTTGCCGGAGATGATGACGTTGTCGGCGCGGAAGGCATTGATGCCGTTGCCGTTCTGCCCGGTGCCGCCGCTGCGCGCGCCGATCCTCTGCACGCGGTTGCAGCTGACGATGGTGCCGTCTTCCGCAGCCTGCCAGCGATGCACCAGTATGCCGCCATTGGCGCAGTCCGAAATGTTATTGCCCGAAATCTCCAACCCGCCGGCCTCGACTGAATAGATGCCGGCATCTGCAGCACCCGAAATATCCGAGCGACCGACGCGACCGACGGCATGCTCGAGCGCCAGCCCGTTCTTGCCGCTGCCGGTCACCTGGCAATTGTCGATGACGAGATGGGCGACACGGCGCAGGTCGAGCAGCCCCTGCGTGTAGTCGGCTAGCCAGCGGTTGGCGCCGTCGAGCACCAGCCCGCTGAGCTCGATATGCTCGGCTTGTTCGGCCATCATCAGATGGCCGTTGCCGCCATAGACGATGCGAGTCGCGCCTGGCACACCCGACAGGCGCACGCGCGCGGGCAGCTTCAGGTTTGAGACGAGATAGCTGCCCGGCGGCAGGAATACCGGCTGGTCGCGGTCGCTGGCCTCGGCCAGCATCCTGGCAAAAACCTTGCTCTGGTCGTCGACCGCGCCCGGCTGCACGCCGATCTCCGTGGCGTTGATCGAGCCGCGCATCGCGGCCATCTCGATGCCCGGCAGCGACTTGGCCGATGCCTTGCCGGCAAAGACGCCGGCAACGGCGAAGCCGGCGGTCCGGGCAAGCAGCGTTCGTCTGTTCAACATCGGCACAGGTCCTGGCGTTTCGCCCTGTCTGTCGCAGGAATCGTGCCAAGGCGGGCTCATCGGCAAACCGCTTGTGCAGTCGCCTCGCCAAGCCTAAGTTCACCGCATGAGCAGAGCTTTCACGCGCGAAGAAGACAGCGAGAACGCCATTGCCGGCGTCGGCGAACGGCCGGTCAGCACGCACCGCAACCTGGTGACGGAGCGCGGCCTGGCGATGATCGAGGACAATCTCGCCGAGCTGCGCGACCTGATGGCCAAGGCTGAAAGGCGTGGCGACCGCGAGCGCCTCGCTGTCGTATCGCGCGACCTGCGCTACTGGACCGCGCGACGCGAAAGCGCGGAGCTTTCGGTGCCGGAGCCGGGCAGCGATGTGGTGCGCTTCGGCATGGGCGTCACCCTGGAAGGCGATGACGGCAGGAAGGTGCATTGGCGCATCGTCGGCGAGGACGAGGCCAATCCGTCGAAGGGCAGCATTTCCCATGTCTCGCCGATGGCCGTGGCTCTATTCGGCAAGAAGATCGGCGAGGTCGTGACCGTCAACGGCAAGGAATGGGAAATCGTCAAGCTCTCGGACAAGGTCGAGAACTAGCAGCCAAGCCTAATTGCCAGCTGCTGTAACAACCCAGCTTCGTATCTGTCCACGACATCGCGAGCAGCGTTCATTTCCCGTTTGTAGTTGTCGTGGCGGATTGGCCTTAGAATGACGCCGTCGTCGGTTTCGGCGATCTGGAGCTCATCGCCGACCTTGGAGGCTCAAGCTGTCAAGCATTTCGCGTGGCAGTAGCAAGGCCCCCGATCCGTCCTCAAGCCTCTGGACGACTGTCTGAATATCATCGCGCCATGGTTGCATCTATTTCCATAGAACAACCTTTTGGCCAAATCGCCAAGCCCTCACTGATCGGCCAGCAACCGATCCATCAGCCGGTTGGCCGCCTCCGGGATGACGGTTCCCGGCGGGAAGATCTCTGCCGCGCCTGCCGCCAGCACCGCGTCGTAGTCTTGTGGCGGAATGACGCCGCCGGCGACGATCAGCATCTCGCCATGGCCGAGTTTCTTCAGCGCGTCCTTGAGCTCTGGGATCAGCGTCAGGTGCCCGGCGGCTAAGGAGGAGGCGCCGATGATGTCGACATCGTGCTGCACCGCGAGCTTCGCGATCTCGTCCGGCGTCTGAAACATCGGTCCGACGGTGACATCGAATCCCAGATCGGCGAACGCGCTGGCGATCACCTTCTGGCCGCGGTCGTGGCCGTCCTGGCCCATCTTGGCGACCAGGATGCGCGGTTTGCCGCCGGATTTCTTTTCGAACGCTTCGATCTTCTCCTGCAGCCGCTCAAGCCCCGGGTTGTCGCCGAGCGCCTCGCGATAGACGCCGAAGATCGTCTGCACCGCCGCCGTGTGGCGGCCGAATACCTTTTCCAGCGCCAGCGAAATCTCGCCGACGGTAGCGTTGGCGCGCGCCGCGCGGATCGCGAATTGGAGCAGGTTCTCGTCGCCCTCGGCGGCACGGGTCAGCGCCGCCAGCGCATCCTCCAGCGCCGCGACGTCGCGTGTGCCTTTCAGCCGCTGCAGCTTCGCCAATTGCCTGGCCTTCACCTCGGCATTGTCGATCTTCAGCACATCGACCTCGATATCCGCTTCAGGCCGGTGCGCGTTGACGCCGACCAGAATTTGCTCGCCGGAATCGATGCGCGCCTGGGTACGCGCCGCGGCTTCCTCGATGCGCAGCTTCGGAATGCCCTTTTCGATCGCCGCCGCCATGCCGCCGAGGTTTTCGACCTCCTCGATATGGGCAAGCGCGCGCGCCGCCAGATCATGCGTCAGCCGCTCGACATAGGCCGAGCCGCCCCATGGATCGATCATGCGCGTGGTGCCGGATTCCTTTTGCAGGATGAGCTGCGTGTTGCGCGCGATCCGCGCCGAATGGTCGGTCGGCAGCGCCATTGCTTCGTCGAAGGAATTGGTGTGCAGCGATTGCGTATGCCCCTGCGTCGCCGCCATCGCCTCGATCATCGTGCGGGTGATGTTGTTGTAGGGATCCTGCGCCGTCAGCGACCAGCCCGAGGTCTGGCAATGGGTGCGCAGCGACAGCGAGCGCTCGTCCTTTGGCGCAAAATTCTTCTTCATCAGGTTCGACCACAGCAGCCTTGCGGCCCTGAGCTTGGCGACCTCCATGAAGAAGTTCATGCCGATCGCCCAGAAGAAGGACAGGCGCGGCGCGAAACGGTCGATGTCGAGGCCGGCGGCGACGCCGGCGCGGGCATATTCGATGCCGTCGGCGATGGTGTAGGCAAGCTCCAGATCGGCCGTCGCGCCGGCTTCCTGCATGTGGTAGCCGGAAATCGAGATCGAGTTGAACTTCGGCATATGCCTGGAGGTGTAGGCGAAGATGTCCGACACGATCCGCATCGAAGGTTTCGGCGGATAGATGTAGGTGTTGCGGACCATGAACTCCTTCAGAATGTCGTTCTGAATGGTCCCGGCGAGATCGTTCTGGGCGACGCCCTGTTCCTCCGCCGCCACGATGTACAGCGCCATGATCGGCAGCACCGCGCCATTCATCGTCATCGACACCGTCATCTCGTTGAGCGGAATGCCGTCGAACAGCTGCCGCATGTCGAGGATGGAATCGATCGCCACGCCCGCCATGCCGACATCGCCGGCGACGCGCGGATGGTCGCTGTCATAGCCGCGATGCGTGGCGAGATCGAAGGCGACCGACAGGCCTTTCTGGCCGGCCGCGAGGTTGCGCCGGTAGAAGGCGTTGGATTCCTCGGCCGTCGAGAAGCCGGCATATTGACGGATCGTCCAGGGCTGCTGGACATACATGGTGGGGTAGGGGCCGCGCATGAAGGGCGGCAGGCCTGGATAGGTGTCGAGATTGGCAAGCCCCTTGAGGTCGCCTTCCGTGTAGAGATGTTTTACGGCGATGCCTTCCGGCGTCATCCGCTGGCCCTTGATCTCGACCGGCGCGCGACGCGGCTCCGACCAGCCGATCTGGCTGAAATCCGGGATCATGATCCGGCTCCGATCGACTGATCGATGCGCACCGGAAACAGCGGCTCGCAGGTCGCCACGCCTTCGGTCAGCGCTGGACGCCGTTCCCGCGGCAGCGTCTCGACCGGACGCTCCACCGGCGCGCGGTAAAGCGTAGTGCCGACAATGCCGCGCTCGCCCGATCGGTAGGCGCCGTTGCGCTTGGCGGCGGCCGTCTGCACTCGGTTCTGGATATAGCCCTGCTGCAGGCTGGCGAGCACGCCGCCCTCGGCCTCGATGCGCTGGAATTCTTCCCAGGCCGCGGCGCAG
Source organism: Mesorhizobium sp. Ca11 (assembly GCF_020165275.1). Taxonomy (NCBI): domain Bacteria; kingdom Pseudomonadati; phylum Pseudomonadota; class Alphaproteobacteria; order Hyphomicrobiales; family Phyllobacteriaceae; genus Mesorhizobium; species Mesorhizobium sp. Ca11. The sequence goes on from NZ_JAIUHU010000002.1 coordinate 471,697, forward strand.
AGATCGTTGGTCAGCGCCTCGACCGAACCGGAGCCGCAGGCCGGATCGGCGACACGGCCGATGTGGCTTTCCTCGGCCATGATCAGCTGCGCGTTGCGGGCGACGCGGCGGGCAAAGCCGGCCGGTAGCCCATGCGTGATGGTATGCGGCAGGATCGAGATCGAATCTGCGCCGCCGGTTGCCGCCGCGAAGGCCGCGATCGCCGTACGCAAGATGTTGGTCTCCGGGTCGGCCATCGTCATCATGCGATAGGAGGTCTCGGCATGGATGCTGGCGGTCGAGGCCGGGATCGAGCAGGCTTCCTGGACGCGCGCCCAGAGCTTGCGCAACGCCCGCACCTTGGCCATCGACAGGAACTGGTCCTGGTCCACGCTGAGCGCGAAGCCGATATAGGGCGCCGCATAGACCAGCGGCTGGCGCGCCTTCTCGAACATTCTGAGATAGGACACGACCGATGCCATCATCGTACCAAGCTCCTGCGCCTCGGTGGCGCCGGCATTGTGGAAGACGCGGCCGTCGGCCTCGAGCAGCACGCCCGGCACGCCCATCGAGAAGAAATGCGCCAGCGACTGCGGCATCGATTCCTGCAGCGCCTCGATCGAGGTGCGCAGCCGCCCGGTTCCGGCGAAGATCGCTGCCGGGTCGATGCCGAAGGAAAGGTTGAGCTTGGCCGGATCGGAGCGGCGGCGGCTCAGGAAAGCCAGCAGCCAGTCGGCCACGGCGCGGCTCCAGGGGTGCGCGTCGATGCGCACCTGAACGCGGTTGAGCGGCACGCCGTCGAGCACCCTTTCCAGCGCCTCCGCGGTGCGCGGCAAGCCGTAGCCGAAGGCATTCGGCGCACCTTCGAAGACAAGCGACAGGCCAGTGGCACCTTGGGCGATGTCTTCCAGGGCTTGCGCGCTGGCCCGGGCGACATCTGGGTCGTCGACGCGCTGACTGACGATCCAGGGCGCGGTCGGATTTGTACGCGGCAATGGCTCGGTCGTCGAGCGTTGGCTGAGCGGCTCGATGCGGATGCCGTCATCGGTGTGGGAGACGAGCTTTTCCTCGAAGGAACCGCCGGCAAGCGCCTTTTCCGCCAGCGCCTGCCAACGCTTGGCGTCCGGGTTCGGAAGGTCGACATCCCTGGTCAAGGCGCCGGCGCCCATCGCTCTCCTCGCTTCTCTGTCGCATCAGCCGGTCAAGCCAATCTAAGGTCAGGAACCGGATATCACAATGCATCATCCGGCCGGGTTCTCTCGGCCAGCCAATCGATTGCCAAACATGCACCGAATCCGCAAGCGCCAAAGGCCAAATTCGCTGCTCCCAAAATCGAGACTGGGCATTGCCGCATGCGACCGGCGTTACTATACCTCGGGAGAGGCCTTTGAGCGGAACAGATTGCGGAGACCGGACATGGTTGACGAGACCAGTATCTTCATCGGCGCCAGCCGCAAGCCCGACGATTCCTATCAGCGCGCCGAAGAGCTGCTGCTGCGCTACGGCAACCGCCACGGCCTCGTTACCGGGGCCACGGGCACCGGCAAGACCGTCAGCCTGCAGGTCCTGGCCGAGGGCTTTTCCAACGCCGGCGTGCCTGTCTTCTGCGCCGATATCAAGGGCGACCTTTCCGGCATATCCATGATGGGTGAGGCCAAGGATTTCCTGGTCAAGCGCGCCGAGCAGGTGAAGCTCGATCCTTATCAATTCCAGGAATTCCCTGTCATCTTCTGGGATCTGTTCGGCGAGCAGGGCCATCCGATCCGCGCCACCATTTCGGAGATGGGCCCGCTGCTTTTGTCGCGGCTGATGAACCTCACGGAAGCTCAGGAAGGCGTCATGAACATCGCCTTCCGCATCGCCGACGAGGAAGGCCTGCTGCTGCTCGATCTCAAGGACCTGCAGGCGCTGCTCGCCAACATCGCCGAGCGCGCCGACGAACTCAGCGCACGCTACGGCAATGTCACCAAGCCGTCGGTCGGCGCCATCCAGCGCACGCTGCTGGTGCTGGAGAGCCAAGGTGCCGCCAACTTCTTCGGCGAGCCGGCGCTGCGCATCGCCGACATCATGCGCACCACCCGTGACGGGCGCGGCGCGATCAGCGTTCTGGCGGCCGACAAATTGATGATGAATCCCAGGCTCTACGCCACCTTCCTGCTTTGGCTGATGTCGGAGCTGTTCGAGGAATTACCCGAGGTCGGTGATCTCGACCGGCCAAAGCTGGTGTTCTTCTTCGACGAGGCGCATCTTCTGTTCGAAGACGCGCCGAAGGTGCTGATCGACCGCGTCGAGCAGGTAGTGCGGCTGATCCGCTCCAAGGGCGTCGGCGTCTATTTCGTCACCCAGAACCCGCTGGACATTCCGGAAAAGGTGCTGGCCCAGCTCGGCAACCGCGTCCAGCATGCGCTGCGCGCCTATACGCCGCGCGAGCAGCAGGCGGTGCGCACCGCGGCCGAGACCTTCCGGCCCAATCCCGATTTCGACTGCGCCACCGCCATCACCCAGCTCGCCACCGGCGAGGCGCTGGTGTCGATGCTGGAGGACAAGGGCGTCCCGGCCATGGTCCAGCGCACGCTGATCCGGCCGCCGTCATCGCGGCTCGGACCGATCACGCCCGACGAGCGCCGCAAGATCATCGCCGAGAGCCCGGTCGCCGGCCAGTATGACGAGACCGTCGATCGCGAATCGGCCTTCGAAATGCTGCAGAAAAAGGCCAAGGAGGCGCAGGACGCCGAGGCTCAGGCACAGCAGCAGAACAGCGGCGGTTCGCGCTGGACCATTCCGGGCTTCGATGATGTCCTTGGGACAGGCAACCGGCGGTCTTCCAACCGCCAGACCGTTGCCGAAGCCGCCATCAAGTCGGTGGTGCGCTCGGTCGGCTCGTCCGTCGGCCGCGCTATCGTGCGCGGGATTTTGGGCAGCCTGGCGCGAGGCCGCTGAAGCAAAGAGACGGTACCGCGCGGAGCGCGACGCGAATCACGCCTGTAAGCTTTGACGTCGGGCGAAACCCGCTTGCCGTCGCGCGAATCCGTCGCGGAAATGCGCCGCCCCGGAAAGCTGCCCTCGTTACCTCGCGACGATCAAATCTTACCTGCCGACGGGTAAGCCGCATCAGCGGCAGCTAAAACTTTTCGCAAGGGAACTTTTCCCAGCAGAACCGCAATTTCATGAAATACCGGACGCGCCAAATCATGGCCTTTGACGTGCTGTTGCCGGGGGGCAAACTGGATAGCGCCGACAGCACGTGCGATCACGAATTATTGTGGCCAGGGAACCGAAAGCGCCCGCTAAGGTTGGGCCAAGACTGCGGAGGGCTGAGCATCAGGAGTCCAAGTTGCGGCGCGATGACGATCTGCAAGCTTGGTATTCGGAAATCCCTCCTGAAAGGCGGCCGCTGCTGAACGCGAAAGGTGGGCTGTCGCTCGGCCACGCTCGCCTCGTGGCGCAATTCCTGAGCGAAAACTTTTCGCGCAAGCTTTCGCTCGCCGAAATGGCCGCTGTGTGCGGGCTGTCGCCTTACCATTTCGCCCGTGCTTTCTCCAAGACGTTCGGCGTGACGCCGCATCAATATGTTCTTGCCCTTCGCCTTGACTTTGCCGAGAAGCTGCTGGCCGACAGGCGCATGTCGATCACGGACATCGCCTATCTGAGCGGCTTCTCGAGCCAGAGCCATCTCACCACCACGATGAAGAAATACCGCGACGTAACTCCAATGCAGGTGCGAGAGAGGCTGGTTCAATCGGGGGCCGGCAGGCAGGGCTAATTCCCGCGCAGTTATCTATGGATCGGCTTATAAAAGGTATTACTAAAGTAATTTTGCGTTAACCCATGGAAGACCTACGGTATATTTTCAGATAAACAGCAATTTGTTGGAATACGAGCCCCGGAAAACCTGTCTTTCTGCAGCAAATCCGGTATTCGGATTCTAAGCTGGCCGAGGGGACATGAGCGACGACACGGCGGTTCGCCGGAGCCTTTCCGAGGAGATCGGTTACTGGCTGGAGTCGGCATCGAGGACGCTTGAGAAGCGCTATGGAGATGGCGTGCCCCTGGCCAAGCAGGACATGCTGCTGGCCCATTATCTCTACGGCCTCACGACCGTCGTTCACGCGCATGACGCACCTGCCGTCCATCTGGCGGCGGTGCGGTCCTATCTCGAGCGGCTGATCCCGCCGGAGCGGGTTGCCGCGGCGCTTCAGGCTGTGCCCGAGGCGGGTGACGCCTGGCTTGAAAACACGCTCGATCGCGTCGAGGCGATCGGGGAAAAACAGGGCCACGCGCTGCTCGCGCGCGGCGCCGATGTGATCATCCCATTTTCGAGCAGACACGCTTTGGCGGCAGGGTCGGCGGAACCTGCCGTTATCGAGCGCGACCCACCAAAGGAGGCATTCTCGCAATGAACTTCAGGCAAGAACGTATCGCTCGGCGCGGGTCGGCCCGATTTGCTGGAAACTGGGTCTCCGGCGCTCCCGAGAGCCGTTCGCTGCGCCGCCGCCTGATGGCGACGCTGCGCAACGCGCATCGCGTGCTCGGCATGCGACGCAAGGGACGTGGGCTCGGCAAGCTCGGCGTCGGCGCAAGCCTTGGGTATATTGCATCGGCCGCCGCTTTGTTCCTGTTCGCGGCGCCGGCGCAAGCGCAATATGCCGCAGGCGGCGGGTCCGCGACCGCTCCCGAGACCATAGCGATCGGAAATGGCTCAACCGCCAGCCTCAACTGGGCCATAGCGCTCGGCTTCCAGGCTCAATCGACAGCGCAATACTCTGTCGCTATCGGCCGAACCGCGTCGGCCACCGGCCCCGGCGGCGCGGTGGCGCTGGGCTCCGGCACAATTTCGAACAACGTCAATACGGTAGCGATCGGCGTCAGCTCCAGTGCAACCGCCGCGGGCGCCAGCGCCCTGGGAACCTTCTCCGTTGCTTCGGGTGGCAACGCCACAGCCGTCGGCGTCAGTTCCTTGGCCAGCGGCGCCACCTCCTTCGCCGGCGGCTGGGGGACCCAAGCCACCGGGCTGCGCAGTACCGCGATTGGCAATTCATCTGTTGCGTCGGGAATAGATGCCTTTGCTCAAGGTACTTCCGCCACCGCAAGCAACCAGAATGCCATCGCGATCGGCTTCCAGTCGGTCGCTACACAGATCAACTCCATCAATATCGGCGGGCGCACTCTTGCGGGAGCGGGCGCTACTGCGCAGGGCGCCATCGCTCTTGGCACCGATGTGACGGCGTCTCAGCAAAACACCGTTGCCATAGGCATCCTGACCAAGGCAACGGGAACGAGCGCCACGGCTATGGGCAACACAGCCAGCGCCTGGGGCAACCAGTCCATCGCGCTCGGCTTGGGAGCGCAGGCGGGCGTTCAGGCCAATACGGCCCTGCCCAACAGCATCGCGATCGGCACCAATTCGCTCTCTTCGGGCGCTTTCGCCACGGCCATGGGTGCTACTTCAATTGCGAGCGGCTCCGCCAGCACGGCGGTTGGCAACACGGCCGTTGCCAGCGGCCAAAACGCGTCCTCGTTTGGGTCCGGAGCGAATGCGACGGGAGACAATTCGCTTGCTGCCGGCGTGAGCGCCAACGCGGCCGGCGCACAGTCCGTGGCACTCGGCATCGGGACCGTAGCCAGCGCCGACAATTCCACCGCCGTCGGACGTGACACCCGCGCCACTGGACTCAACAGTACCGCGCTCGGCCGCGGCGCCCAAAGCAGCGCCGTGAACTCCATCTCTCTCGGCGCAGGGACGAGGGCGTCCGGGATAGGCGCCGTCTATGTCGGCTCGAGCACTTTTGCAACGAGCGCCAGTGGAGACAACGCCATCGGCATCGGCACGGACGTGACGGCATCTGCGGGCGACGCCCTTGCGATGGGACGCGAGAGCCAGGCGACTGCAGCCAACGCCGTCGCGGTCGGTCTGCAGTCCGCTGCGCTCTCCGCCGACTCCATCGCCATCGGAACGGGCGCGACTACCGATGGCGGCAAGGCCGTGGCCATCGGCGCCGGCAACACCGCCTATGGCGACGGCGCGGTGGCCATCGGCGATCCGAGCTACGCCAGCGGTACCGGCGCCTTCACCGGCGGCGCCAACAACATCGCCAACAGCGACGGCACGGCGACCGCTACCGCCGCCAATATGGCCAACGGCGCCGTTGCCATCGGCAACAGCAACAAGGCGATCGGGCAAGGCTCCGTGGCGCTGGGCAACGGCTCTACCGCGGGCGCCGCCGGTCTCGCCGGCAATGTCGCCCTGGGCGACGGCGCTACTGCGGCGGCAAGCTCCGGCGACGTGGCGCTCGGCTCCGGCTCGGTAACCGCCGCAGCAGTCGGCACCAGCGGCACGACGATCGGCACCACGACCTACGCCTTCGCCGGCACGACGCCGACCTCGACCGTCAGCATCGGCGCTCCAGGCGCGGAGCGGACCCTCACCAATCTCGCCGCGGGCCGGCTCAGCAACGCCTCGACCGACGCCATCAACGGTTCGCAGCTTTTCGCCACCAATCAGCAGGTGACGCAGAACACGACCGATATCGCCAACATCGGGAATACGATCACCAACATCAACACGGGTGCCGGCATCAAGTATTTCCACGCCAATTCGACGCTGCCCGACTCCCAGGCTCTGGGGACGGATTCGGTCGCGATTGGCCCCAATGCTGTGGCCAACAACGCCGGCGACGTGGCAATCGGCCTGAACTCCGTATCCGGCACCACGACGGTGGTCGGCGGCACGACGATCGGCGGTGTGAACTACGCCTTCGCCGGCGGAACCCCGGCGGGCGCATTCTCGGTCGGCTCGGTGGGCGCGGAGCGCCAGATCCAGAACGTCGCGGCCGGGCGGTTGAGCAACTCCTCGACCGACGCGATCAACGGCTCGCAACTGTTCGCCACCAACCAGCAGGTAACCCAGAACACGACCGATATCGCGGCCAACACCGCCGACATCACCACTCTCGGCAACACGATCAACAACATCAATACCGGCGGCGGCATCAAGTATTTCCATGCCAATTCGACGCTTGCCGACTCCCAGGCTCTGGGGACCGATTCCGTCGCGATTGGCCCGAATGCCGTCGCCAACAATGCCGGCGACGTGGCGATCGGCCTGAATTCGGTGTCCGGAACCACGACCAATGTCGGCGGCACGACGATCGGCGGCGTCAACTACACCTTCGCCGGCGGAACGCCGGCCGGCGCGTTCTCGGTCGGTTCGGTGGGCGCGGAGCGCCAGATCCAGAACGTCGCGGCCGGGCAGTTGAGCAACTCCTCGACCGATGCGGTCAACGGCTCGCAGCTCTTCGCGACCAACCAGCAGGTGACGCAGAATACGACCGATATCGCCGCCAACACCGCCGACATCACCACGCTCGGCAACACGATCAACAATTTTGCCGGCGACACCTCGACTGCATACACGGACGCCAATGGCGACGGCATCCGCTACGTGCGCACCAACGACACCACGCTGCCGATTACCGACGCCTTCGCGCAAGGGGTTGGCTCCTCGGCGCTCGGCTATCAGGCGACCGCATCCGCCGCCAATTCCCTGGCCCTCGGCCGCGGCACCGCGGTCACCATCGCCGACGGCGTGGCGCTGGGCTCCGGCTCGGTTTCGGATCGCGCGGTCGCGCCCACGTCGGGATCGATCCTCTCCGGCACCGGCCTCATTCCCTACAACACCGCGGATATGAGCCTGCTCGGCGCCGTCTCGGTGGGAACCTCCACCGCTTATCGCCAGATCATCAACGTGGCCGACGGCACGCAGGACCAGGATGCGGTCACGCTTCGCCAGTTGAAAGGCGCGCTGAGCTCCTTCGCTGTGACGGGGAGCATGTACTTCCACGCCAATTCGACCGCGCCGGACTCGCTGGCAGTCGGCGCCGAGTCGGTCGCGATCGGTCCGCGCACCACCGTCAACGGCGACAACGGTATCGGCATGGGCAACGGCGCCATCGTCCAACAGACGGCGCCGGGCGGTATCGCGATCGGCCAGAACGCGACCTCCAACCAGGCTGACAGCATCGCCTTTGGCACCAACTCGACCGCCAACGGCGCCCAGTCCATGGCGCTCGGCGCCGGCGCCACGGCCAATGAGCCGGGCAGCGTCGCGCTCGGCGCCGGCTCGACGACCGCCGCGGCAGTCGCCACCACCGGCACGACAATCAACGGCGTCAACTACACCTTCGCCGGAACCGCTCCGACGAGCACGGTTAGCGTCGGCAGCGTAGGCAACGAGCGCACCGTCACCAACGTGGCGGCGGGGCGGATCAGTGCCTCCTCCACCGACGCCATCAACGGCAGCCAGCTCTACGCGACCAACCAGGCTGTCGAAGCAGTGCAGGGAAGTGTCGGCAATCTGAATGAGTTCGCCGTCCAGTATGACAAGAACCCGGACGGCACCAAGTCCAATTCGCTGACGCTCGTCGGCGGCGACGTGAATGCGCCCGTCGTCATCCACAATGTCGGTGCCGGTACCGCCGACACCGACGCGGTCAACGTCCTACAGTTCAATAACGGGCTGGCGACAACGTTCGACAACTCCAAGGCCTACACCAACCAGGTGGCGGCCACCACGCTGCAGCAGGCCAATGCCTACACCGACTCCAAGCTCAGCCAGCTCAACATGGATATGGGCGAGGCTCGGGGTGAGGCGCGCCAGGCCGCCGCGATCGGCCTTGCGGCCGCCTCGCTGCGCTACGACGACCGTCCGGGCAAGTTGAGCGTGGCGGCCGGCGGCGGCTACTGGCGCGGCGAAGGCGCCGTGGCGTTCGGCGCCGGTTACACCAGCGAAGACGGCCGGGCGAGGGCGAACGTCTCGGGCACGACGGCCGGCGGACACTGGGGTGTCGGCGCGGGTGTCAGCTTTACCCTGAACTGAGCTCGTTGATGACCAGGCAGACGGCCCTTGCCGTGATATCCGGGACTTGCCTCCTTCTGTCCGGCCCGCACGCGGCCGGGCAGGAGGCGGCCCAGCCTGCCTATCGGATAAAACCTTCCGACGTCGCGGTGCCCGGGGGCGTGAAGCTTGGCGACTATCAGCGCACCACTCGTCCGTTCGAGAACTGGACGCTGATCTGCGACGAGAACCTGCAGGCCAGGAAGAAGGTTTGCAATATCGGCCAGTCTTTCATCGACCAAAGCCAGGCGTTGGTCTTCAGCTGGTCGCTCGCGGCCGACGAGAAAGGCAAACCCTTTATGATATTGCGGACTCCGAGCGCGGCAGGTAAGGGCAGCAAGCTTTCGCTGAGACTCGCCGGCCGCAAACAGCCGGTCGACGTTCAACTGCAGGGTTGCGATGCGTCGGTTTGCGTCGGCTATGTGCCCGTTGGCCCGGTGCTTCGCGAGCAGATCGGCAAAGAGACCACGGTCCAGGTTTCCTATTCCCTGCCGTCGGGGGCGACCGTCAACCTTGATGCCCCGTTCAAGGGACTCAAGACCGCGCTGTCGGCCATCAACTAGAAAGACTTCGAGATGACACGCCAATCCATCGAGGACAGAATCCTGACGCAGCCGGTCGCGCTGCCGGAGCCGCCGGCAAGTCCGCCGCCACAGCGTTCGCCAGGCCGGCGCCTGGTGCGAAACACGGCGCTGCTCGGCGCGTTCGCCATCCTGGTCGCGGCGGCGGTGGTCCTGTCGTTCCGCCTCTATCCCGCGCTTGGAACATTCGTCGCGGGCACGGCCTCCGCGCAGGCGCAGGCACCCATGCAGGGCAAGCCGGCGGAAGCCGTGCCCGCGACGGCCGACGCCTCGGCAAACAAGAATCCCTTTCAGGCGCATGTCGCGCAGGCAGGCGTCCGCACCTGCGCCAATCTCTTTGCCACGATGGGGCAGGCTCTGACTGCCGGGTCGACCTATGCGATCCAGACGCAATGGGACAACACTTCGCCCGACACCCACGCCGTGCAGGCCGTCGCCGGGATGAGCTACAACCTGCCGAACTACAAGACACAAGCCGCGGGCGTCGTTTTTGCCTCGCCTCTCGGCCAGAGCTGCGAGGGCGGCTTCGTGCGCGTGGCGCCGTTCACGCGCTCTTGCCAGGAAGTCGCCGGAACGCTCCCGAAGGGCAGCCTGCTGGCGGACAATCTTTCGAACTCGATGCTTTTCAACCTGGCCGACAATGCCGGCCAGGCGCTGCTGGTCCCGACCGGCAACGCTTGCATCGTCGTCTCGGTCGCGCGCATGGGCGGCTAGAGCCGGGCATGACAGTCGACTGCTGAATAGCTGCAACTGGAGCACGAAGATGCTGATCAATCCCCGCCTTTCGATCCCGCTGCTTGCGGCGCTCGCCGGGCTTACGATTGCGAGCAACGCGGCTGACCTGATCGCCCCGTCACCGCCGGCGCAGACCGGCGAGGAAAAAGGCATCTGGGGCGCGATCGCCTATTCGCCGGGCGACGGCCGTCACGGCTTCTTCTGGGGCGCCGACAAGCGGCAAGAGGCGGAAGACATCGCGCTCAAGCATTGCGAGAATGCAGATGGCAAGGGCTGCCGGGTGGTCGAAGTGTTCCGCAACCATCGCCATTGGGACGATGATGACGGCACCGGCTTTCCCTATGAGCACTGCGCGGCGCTTTCGGTAGGCAAGAGCCGTGGCGAGGCGACGCCGTTCTGGAGTGCAGCATCAGCCGCGACCCGCCGCGAAGCCGAGGAGAAGGCGACAGCCCAGTGCGGAGGCGAGAGCAAGGAGTGCAAGATCCGCGAGTGGGTCTGCACCTGACTTGCTGCGGAACTCAAGCAGCCGCGGCGGTTGGCCGATATCGCGCCGTTCACACTGGAATGAGCGGCGCGACCTCGCGGTCTGAAGGCCGGTCGCTGGATGAGAGGCCGGACACGATACCGGCGCGATCGGCGGCGTTGCGGTTCTGGCTCATCTTGCGCTTGCCTTCGACCTTTGTAATCGGCATGCGCAGGCCGACAATGCCCTTCAGCTGCGATTGGATGAAATCCGCCGGCGCGTCCGACACCGCCCAGGGCGCGGCGCGCTCGCCTTCATGCAGGTTGGTCAGGCGGGTCACGACCTCGAGCAGCCTGTCGGCATCCTCGAAGAATTCGATCGGCCCATGGGCGTGGACGGCGACATAGTTCCAGGTCGGGACGACCTTCCCGGTCTCCTGCTTGGTCTGGTACCAGGCCGGCGTCACATAGGCATCCGGGCCCATGAATATCGCCAGGCCGTTGCCCAGCGGCGGCACGCGCCACTGCGGGTTTGCCTTTGCGACGTGGCCGTAGATCACGCCGTGCTCACCCTCGTTCTCGTCGAGCAAAAGCGGCAGATGCGTCGCCAGCGGCCCATCGGCCGTGGCGGTCACCAGAATTGCCAGCCGCGCCGCGCGGGTCGTGGCCATCAGGCTCTCTTGATCGTCGTCGCGGAAGGCAGGTGGTGTGTACATGATGAAATTCCTTGCGTTGCACAGCAAGATGCCGGAAGCTGGCTTGCTTGGAACATCCAGTTTTGAAGGTTTTTGGTGGTCCAGTTGGAGCAGGACGGCGTCGCGCGCCGCATCATCGCGGCCATCAAGACGCGGATCCACAGCGGCGCCTACAGGCCCGGTGATCGCTTGCCGTCGACGCGGGCCTTTGCCGCCGAATGGGGCGCGTCGCGGACCACGGTGACCGCCGCCTACAGCCAGCTCGATGCCGAGGGCTATCTGATCATCCGGCAAGGGGCGCGCGCTATCGTTGCTCCGGGGCTGGAGAAGGCGTCGGGAGAAGCGCCCGTCGCGGCCGCTTCGCCACGGCACCTGTCGGCATTCGCGCGACGGTTGCTGACCCTATCTCCAGCGGCGTTGGCGCAGCCGGCCAAGATTGCGGATTTTCGCTATGGCGACCTGTCCGGAGCGGACTTTCCCGTGCTGGCTTGGCGGCGGGCGTCGAACAAGGCAATCGTCAACCGCGCCGCGCGGCTGCGCTATGGCGACCCGCAGGGCTCTTCCGGTCTGCGTAATGCGCTTCAGGCTTATCTCTGGCGGGCTCGCGGCATCAATTGCACGCCGGACCAGATCGTCATCGTCAACGGCTCGCAGCAGGGGCTCGACCTCTGCGCGCGACTGCTGCTCGACCCCGGTGACCCCTTTGTGATCGAGAACCCGGGCTATCTGCTGGCACGCCACGCCTTCGTGGCGGCGGGAGGCATTGCCGTGCCCGTTCCTGTCGATGCGGATGGGCTACAGACGGAAAAGCTGCCGCCGGCCCGTCTCGCCTATGTGACGCCCTCGCATCAGTTTCCGCTCGGCGGCGTGCTTTCGGCGACGCGGCGGCGTTCGCTGCTGGCCTGGGCCGTCGGCACGAGGGCCTATATTGTGGAAGACGATTATGACGGCGAATACCGTCACGACATCAGCCCCATTCCGCCGCTGCAGGCGCTGGACGCGGACACGGTCATCTATGTCGGCACGTTGTCCAAGACGCTCTCGCCGACCTTGAGGCTCGGCTATCTCGTCGTCCCCGTCAGCCTGCGCCGGGCGTTCGGCGAGGCCAAGCGTCTGACCGACCGGCATGCTCCGATGCTGGAACAGGACGTGTTGGCCGAGCTGCTGGCGAGCGGAGCCTATGAGCGCCACGTGCGCAGCATCCGCAGGAAGAACGCCGAACGCAGACAGGTCCTGCTGAAGGCTTTGACTGACCATCTGGGGCCGCGGGTCACTGTCTCCGGAGCGGACACCGGCCTGCATGTCGTCGCCTGGATGAACGGCATCGATGCCGGACGCGAACCGGCGATCATCGCCGCGGCGCGCGCTGCCGGCATCGGCCTCTATCCCGTGTCGCCCCTTTATGATCCGAGCAGGCCTAGGCCGGAAACGGCCGGCTTCATCCTGGGCTACGCCGGGCTCGACGCGGAGGCATTGCGACGCGGCGTTGCGGTGCTGGCCGCCATTTTGGCCGAGCACCGCTGACCGATTGGGGTCTTAGAAAATCTCGTTGGTGAGCCGCTTCACCGGGCCGAGCAGGATCGAGCCCGTCGGCACGCCATTGTCGATCGGGATCGCCTTGCGCTCCGGCATGTCCTCTTCAGGCGCGCCGATATTGGCCGTCACGATGACCGGCGTCTTGGTCGGCACGCGGTCGTAGAGGTCGATGATGTCCTGGTTGATCAGACGCACGCAGCCCGACGATACCGACTTGCCGATCGACCACCATTCGGGCGAGCCGTGCAAGCGGTAGAGCGTGTCCTGATTGCCTTGGAAGAGATAGAGCGCGCGCGCCCCGAGTGGGTTCTTCAGGCCGCCTGGCATGCCGCCATTCTTGGCGCTGAATTGCGTCAGTTCCGGCTGGCGGGCCACCATCTCGTCCGGCGGCGTCCATTTCGGCCATTTCTGCTTCCACTGCACGACCGCGTCACCCGACCATTCGAAGCCGGCGCGGCCGAGGCCGACGCCGTAGCGGATCGCCTGGCCGCCCTCGCGCACCAGATAGAGGAAGTGACCGGTGGTATCGACGACGATGGTGCCCGGACGCTGTCCGGTCGGATCGGGGACGATCTGGCGCAAGAATCTGTGATCGATCTTGTTGACCGGGATGGCCGGCAGGTCGAAGCCATTGTCCGACATCGCACCATACATCGTCTCATAATCGCCGAGCGGCGGCTCGACATAGGCGGGCGGCGGCGGCTGGACGGGGGCTGGTGCAGGACCGGTGGTGGTGCAGGCGGACACGGCGGCCGAGGCAGCGCCGAGGGCTGTGAAATTGAGGAAGCCACGGCGGCTGATGCGGAAGGAAGCGTCTGACATGGTTGCCTTTTCTAGGTCTTAATTCGCAAGAAAGCATGAACCCGCGGGCACGTCGCGGCGGCATTCATAACAGTCGGCGGCGATAGGCGGTTCCAATTCTGGCCTGAGGGTGGACAGAAAAAGGCGAAGCTGTGACTGCGCCACAGCTGTTGCCCTGGAGCAACAGCGGCGTTAGGTCTCTGCCAGGAGACCTTCGAGCGAAGGCAGGATCAGCCCCGGCGGGAGGTCGCGATACTCGTCCGGCTGGTTGGTCCGGTTGATCCATACCGTGCGAAAACCGAATCTCGTCGCGCCGGCGATGTCCCAACGGTTCGACGACTGGAACGAAACCGCGCCGGGGTAAAGCCGCCAGCCGGTGACCACCATGTCGTAGACCGAGGGGTCGGTCTTGAAGCGTTTGACCTCGTCGACCGAAAACACGTCGTCGAGGATCTGGTCGAGCGCCGCGGATTGGACCGCCGCGTCGAGCATTTCAGGCGAGCCGTTGGATAAAATAGCGAGCTTCGCGCCCGACGCCTTGAGCGCCTTCAGCACTGCCGGCACTTCCGGATAGCAGTCGAGTCGCCAATAGGCTTCGAGCAGTTTCGTCCGCAGCGCCGGATCGGCCGAGGGCACCTTGCGCAAAGCGAAATCCAGCGCCTGTTCGGTCAGTTTCCAGAAGTCGGCGTATGATCCCATCAGCGTCCGCACCCAGGAATATTCGAGCTGCTTGGCGCGCCAGATTTCGGAGAGAAGCTGGCCGTCCGGGCCGATCTCGCCGGCATGACGGCGCACGGCGGCATGCACGTCGAACAACGTGCCATAGGCGTCGAAGACATAAGCCGCATGATGCATGTCTCAAGTTTTGCGGCGCGCAGGCTTGCCGCGCAAGCATTGATTGCGGCCAAGTGCCTCTGGCCTCAACGATTTTTCCCGATGTCAATTGACGCCAACCGTCAAAGCATCGTCCTATGGCGGACTGAAATCACTCAATTGGACGGCGACCATGACACTGGCGGCGGCGGCGCATACCGCGACTTGGACCTATGTGGACGGCGACTGGTACGAGGGCAACGTCGCCATTCTCGGGCCGCGCAGCCACGCCATGTGGCTCGGCACCAGCGTCTTTGACGGCGGTCGCTGGTTCGAGGGCGTCGCGCCCGACCTCGAACTGCACTCCGCTCGCGTCAACGCCTCCGCGATCGCGCTTGGCCTGAAGCCTTCGATGACGACCGAAGAGATCGTCTGCCTGACTTGGGACGGCCTCAAGAAATTCGACGGCAAGACGGCGGTCTATATAAGGCCGATGTATTGGGCCGAGCATGGCGGCTATATGGGCGTGCCGGCCGACCCGGCCTCGACCCGGTTCTGCCTCTGCCTCTATGAATCGCCGATGATCCCGCCATCCGGCTTTTCGATCGGCGTCTCGCCGTTCCGGCGCCCGACCATCGAGACCATGCCCACCAACGCCAAGGCCGGCTGCCTCTACCCCAACAATGGCCGTGCCATTCTGGAGGCCAAGAACCGCGGCTTCGACAACGCTTTGGTGCTCGACATGCTGGGCAATGTTGCTGAGACCGGGACCTCCAACATCTTCCTGGTCAAGGACGGTCATGTGATGACTCCGGCCCCGAACGGCACGTTTCTCTCGGGCATCACCCGCTCGCGCACCATCAGCCTGCTCGGCGACTACGGTTTCAGGACCACCGAGAAGACGCTGTCGGTCCGCGATTTCCTCGAAGCCGACGAGATATTCTCGACCGGCAACCACTCAAAAGTGGTGCCCGTCACGCGCATCGAAAACCGCGATCTGCAGCCCGGTCCGGTAGCCAAGAAGGCGCGCGAGCTCTATTGGGAATGGGCGCATTCAACGTCCGCCGCCTGACCCGCTGGAGCGTTTCACCGTTTCAGGGAAACGGCGACACGCTCCATCTTCCTGTTTTGCGCAATTCCGCACGGAAAACCGTTTCGCACTTTTCCTGGAATTGCTCTAAAAAGTCGCTCGGCGCTCCATTCCGGAGTTGCCCCGATCCATTCCAGACCTATCTTAGCCCGGTAGTATCACCGGACTTTTTTCCTCGAGGGAGTACCATCCATGGCTTTTGAGTTGCCCGCCTTGCCCTATGACTACGAGGCCTTGCAGCCTTACATGTCGAAGGAGACGCTGGAGTATCACCACGACAAGCACCACAAGGCCTATGTCGACAACGGCAACAAGCTGGCGGCCGAGGCCGGAATGGGCGACCTGTCCGTCGAAGAGGCCGTGAAGCAGTCCTTCGGCAAGAATGCCGGGCTCTTCAACAACGCCGCCCAGCACTACAACCACATCCATTTCTGGAAATGGATGAAGAAGGGCGGCGGCGGCAACAAGCTGCCGGGCGCGCTGCAGAAGGCCTTCGACAGCGATCTCGGCGGCTACGACAAGTTCAAGGCGGATTTCATCGCCGCTGGCACCACCCAGTTCGGCTCCGGCTGGGCCTGGGTCTCGGTCAAGAACGGCAAGCTGGAAATCTCCAAGACCCCGAACGGCGAGAACCCGCTGGTCCATGGCGGCTCGCCGATCCTCGGCGTCGACGTATGGGAGCACTCCTATTACATCGACTACCGCAACGCGCGGCCGAAATACCTCGAGGCCTTTGTCGACAGCCTGATCAACTGGGACTACGTCCTGGAGCTTTACGAGAAGGCCAAAGCCTGAGTGATTTTGACGAAAAGCCCCGGTTTGCCGGGGCTTTTCTTTTTCGGGCAGTGGAAACGGCAAGCCAGCCGGCAAAATCGTCACGGCGAAGGGGAATAATCCCGTTGTGACGTCCGTTAACGTTCAGTCGCGTACCCTCTTTCCTCACCATGGAGCCAATTGAATGAGAAAGCTTGTTCTCGCCATTTCTATGCTCGCTTTTGCCGGTTCGGTCGCCTTTGCCGATCCGATAAAGGATCGCCAGGCCTTGATGAAGGAGCGCGGCAAGCTTGCCGGTCAATTGTCTAAAGTCGTCAAGGGGGAGGAGGATTTCGACGCCGCCGCTGTGCTGACGACGCTGAAGGCCCTGCAGGCCAATGCTGAGAAATGGGATGCCGAGAAACTGTTCCCAGCCGGCAGCGACAAGGGCGACACCACGGCGGCGCCGAAGATCTGGGAAGACAAGGCCGGCTTCAATGCGGCAGAAGACAAGCTGCTGGCCGATGTCAAGGCCGCGGTGGCTTCGCCGCCGGCCGACGTCGACGCGCTGAAGGCGCAACTCAACACGATCGGCGGCGATTGCGGCACCTGCCACCAGACCTACCGGATCAAGAAGAGCTGATCGCCCGGCGATGGCCTGGCTGAGGAAGCTTGTCGGCGCCGCCGTCGTGCTTGGCGGCGCCGCGGCCGCTGCCGGCTGGGTCCTGTCGGCGCCCGCCAGGCTGGACGCCGGCACCGTCGCGCAACTCGGCCCCGGTGACGCCGCCAAAGGCAAGCGCATCTTCTATGCGGGGGGCTGCACCTCCTGCCATGCGAAACCGGGCGCGCAGGGCGACGCCCGGCTGCAATTGGTCGGCGGTTTGGAACTCAAGACGCCGTTCGGCACCTTCGTCCCACCCAACATCTCGCAAGACCGGAAGGACGGCATCGGCGCCTGGAGCGAGGCGGACTTCGCCAATGCCATGCTGAAAGGCGTCTCTCCTTCCGGCGAGCACTTCTATCCGGCCTTTCCCTATGCCTCCTATGCGCGCATGAAGCCGGCCGACATCGCCGATCTCTACGCCTTCATGAAGACGCTGCCGGCGATTGCCGGCAAGGCGCCGGATCACAGGCTTTCCTTCCCCTTCACCATCCGTCGCGGCATTGGCCTCTGGAAGCTTGTCTATCTCAGCCCCGAACCGGTGATCGCGCTGCCAGAGGGCGCGCCGGACAAGGTTCTCGCCGGCCGCTACCTAGTCGAGGGTCCGGGCCATTGCGGCGAATGCCACACGCCGCGCGATTTCGCCGGCGGCGTCAAGAAGACCGAGTGGCTGGCGGGCGCCGTGGCCGCCGAAGGCTCGGGCGTTGTGCCCAATATCACCCCGCAGGGCGGCACCAAGGACTGGTCCGAGGCCGACATCGCCAATTACCTCGAAACCGGCTTCACACCCGATTTCGATTCGGTCGGCGGCTCCATGGTCGACGTGCAGCGCAACATCGCGCAACTGACCGCCGACGACCGCGCGGCGATTGCCGCCTACCTCAAGGCCGTCCCGCCACACCCCAACGGCTATCCGGCGCGCAAGCCGGCGAGTTAACCTGCGCACGCGGCGTCAAACCCGCGACCATACATGATGGCGTAAAGCGGTTTGGCATGCCAATCGGTGGCGAATTAGTTGACTTGAATACTCATGTATTATAGGCGCTTCGGGCCCCGAGGACCGAAGCTTGCCCACGCCCTCCATCGACCTTGTGTCCGGATTCACCCATGACGAGCAGCGCGTGGCGCTTGTCCTCGCCGGCGGACGCATACTGTCCTACAGGGAACTCGGCGGTCTTGCGCTAGACTTCGCGTCACAGTTGGGACGAAGACAAAAGCGGCTCGTGGCGATTGCGGCGGAAGCTTCCGAGCACGCAGTCGCCGCCTATATCGGAGCCCTGCAGGCTGGGCACGCAGCGGCCATGCTGCCGCCATGCGACAATAGGCTTTGGGACGATTTCCAGGCAGCCTTCCAGCCGGATTTCACCTACAGGCCAATTGACGGCCGCTGGCGTCTCGTTGAGGAAGCTCGATCAGCTGGAGATGCGGAGCCGCTGCATCCCGATCTCGCGCTGCTGCTGATGACATCCGGCAGCTCGGGCGCCGCCAAGGCGGTCAGGCTTTCCTACGGCAATCTCGAATCCAATGCACGCTCGATCGCGGCCTATCTCGAGCTCTCTTCCTTCGACCGTGCCGCTCTCGTGCTGCCTCTCCACTATTCCTATGGGCTGTCGGTCCTCAATTCGCATCTGATTGCGGGCGCTAGCGTCCTCTTCACCGGCATGTCGGTCATGGACAGCGACTTCGTCAGCACGATAGACCACGGCGGCTGCACGAATCTGTCTGGTGTCCCGTATTCTTACGAGCTTCTGGAACGGGTGCGTTTCCGCGACGCTGAGCTCAAGGCGTTGCGCATGATGACGGTGGCGGGCGGAGCGCTTGGCCCGGATCTCATCCGCCTTTATCGGAACCACATGGTCGCCAGGGGCGGCCGCTTCTTCGTCATGTATGGCCAGACCGAGGCGACGGCACGCATGGCTTTCGTGCCGCCGGAGAGCCTTTCCGACAAGGAGGATCGGATCGGCGTGGCGATTCCGGGCGGCAGCCTCGGTATCGTCGACGCTGCAGGCGAGCCGATCAGCCAACCAGGCATTCCCGGAGAGCTCGTCTATCGCGGTCCGAATGTAATGATGGGTTACGGCACGCGGCGCCTCGACCTCGCGCGCGGCGCAGAGCTCGAGACCCTGAACACTGGCGACATTGCCGTACGGGACCAACATGGTTTCTTCCGCATCGTCGGGCGCAGAAGCCGCTTCGCCAAGATCGCAGGCCTCAGGATCGGCTTTGATACGATGGAGCAGGCGCTGGAGCGCGCCGGCATTGCCGCCGCGGTGGTTGGCGACGATCGGGGATTGCAGGCCTACGTGATAGGCGCCGACCCGACCGGGAGAGCACGGCGCATTCTTGCCGAGATCAGCCACCTGCCAGCCAATCTGGTTTGGGTTGCGACGCGCGAGGACTTTCCCAGACTTGCCTCTGGCAAGATCGACTATGCCTGCCTCCAGCAGGAGATGTTGGAAGGGCGAACGGAAATCCGCTGTGAGCGGGGCGGTCTGCTCGGTGCCTACGCCCGCGTATTCTATCCCCTGGCCGTCGGCCGCAATGACAGCTTCGTCTCTCTTGGCGGGGACTCCCTTCGATTCCTGCAATTGGCTCTGGAACTCGAGCGTCTCGGCATGAACCTGCCGGACGGATGGGAACGCTTGAGCATTGCCGAGCTGGCAAACCGCGAGGCGGCGGGACTTCCCGAACACCGGCACGCAAGCGAGATGCCGACCGATTTAGTGCTGAGGGTTATCGGGATCCTGCTGGTGGTCGTGCATCACGAAACGCTGTGGCCCATCCCCGGCGGCTCCGGCGTCATGATGCTGCTGGCCGGCTACAGCCTTGCTCGTTTCCAGTCGGCCCATTTCCTTGCCGGTCGAATTGGGCACGCGCTCAAACCTGCGATCAACGTCCTGATCCCGTATTTTCTCATTGTCGCCGCTTACGCTGCAGCCTGGCGGACGATCCCCTGGGCTTCGATGACGCTTACTGGGAATTTCGGCTATGCCGAACCGGAGCGTCACGAGATGATTCCGTACCTTTACTGGTTCATCGAGGCCTATTCGCAGACGCTCCTGCTCTTCGCTCTGATCTTTGCCATTCCTGCAGTCCGCAAGCTTGCCCGGGCTCACCCCTTCGTTTTCTCGCTCGGCCTTTTGGGGGTTGCCGCTGTCGCGCGCTTTTCGTCCCCATCGCTCGTCGACCTAGGCAACCGCCAGATATTCACGATCTATTGGGTTTTCCATTTGGCCGTATTCGGTTGGTGTGCCTGTTTCGCCGATACTCCGGCGAGAAAGCTGACTCTGACCGCGCTTGCCGCCGCTATGCTGGGTTATTTGGCCTTCTGGGAGTCGGTCTGGTTCGGGACGACGGTCAAATATCTGATGATCTTCGCGGCGCTTTTGGTCCTTCTTTACCTGCCGCGCGTTCGCCTGCCGGCCGGGATAGGGCGGCTGGTTGCCCAGGTCGCCGTCGCGGCGTTTCCGATCTATCTTTTCCACCGTTTCGTCCCGGAAATATTGATGGCGCCGGCCGCGGGCAAGCTGCCGGTTCCGATCTTCCAGCTGCTCGCGATCGTCGGTGGCATTGCCTTAGGCATCGTTTCAGGCAAGGCCTTGGCAGGCATCCGAAACCTGCGTGGCAGATTGGCCCTGGGACGCCAGCCGGAATTGCTCTCCGCCTGATCCACGCTCGTGCCGCTCTAAATCAAAGTGATGGAGCATGACGTCGTCCGAAAACCGCTCCACACTTTTCGGGCATCATGCTCTACGGGTGGCGGTCGCCCAGGAAGTCGAAGCCGTTCTCGAAAAAGTGGTTGTAGTCGCAGGTCAGTTCCTCGCCGGGCGCGATGTCGCGCAACGCATAGGCCTCTTCCGGAGAGGAGATATCGCAGTTCGGGTCGTCTGCGTGGTTCATATAGCGGGCATCGTCCGCCTCGAAGACGATGAAGTTGGGATCGCGCCGGTCCGGATAGGAATAGCGGTCGAGATAGGACTTCACCGGACCGGATTCCCCCTCATAGGTCTCCACGGGAATGCGTCGATCGAACCTTGGATCGAGCTTCCAGATCAATGTGCCCCGCGCAATGCGGTGTTTGGCGAAGACGCCGATGCCCTGGATGGGCGATTTGTCGAGATAGACGTCGACGAGCAGCATAGCGAACCTTGCGAATATATCTGGACGCGGCCCCGAAATGGCCACGACCGAAAACGACGGCGCATTGCCTAGCGCGCGAGCCGTGCGATTGCGAGTAGAAAATCAGGCCTTGCCTGTCACTTTCAAGGCAAAGGTGTAAATATAGGCGATCTCCTCCAGCCGCGAGAAGCGACCCGAGGCGCCGGCATGGCCGGACTCCATGTTGATCTTGAACAGGACCGGGTTGCCGCCTGCCTTGCGTTCGCGCAGCCGCGCCACCCATTTCGCCGGCTCCCAATAGGTGACGCGCGGATCGGTCAGGCCCGCCAGCGCCAGGATCGGCGGGTAGTCGAGCGCCGCCACATTGTCATAGGGCGAATAGGCCGCGATCGTCTGGTAGTCGGCGGCGGACGCGATCGGATTGCCCCATTCCGGCCATTCCGGCGGCGTCAGCGGCAGGCTGGCGTCGAGCATGGTGGTCAGCACATCGACGAACGGCACCTCGGCGACGATGCCGCCGAAGCTTTCCGGGGCCAGGTTGGCGATCGCCCCCATCAGCATGCCGCCGGCGGAGCCCCCTTGCGCCACAATGCGGTCGTGCTCAGTGTAGCGCTCGGCAACGAGATGGCGGGCGCAGGCGATGAAATCGGTGAAGGTGTTCATCTTCCTTGCCCGCTTGCCGTCCTCGTACCAACCGTACCCCTTGTCCTTGCCGCCGCGCACATGCGCGATGGCATAGACAAAGCCGCGGTCGACCAGCGACAGGCAATTGGTGTTGAAAGCGGAAGGAACGGTGATGCCATAGGAGCCGTAGCCGTAAAGTAGGCAGGGTGCCGAACCGTCGAGGGGCGTGTCGCGATGATATAGCAGCGAGATCGGCACCAACTCGCCGTCGTCTGCCGGCGCCATCAGCCGGCGCGTGACATAGTGCGCAGGATCGTGGCCGGAGGGCACTTCCTGCGTCTTCAAAAGCACGCGTTCGCGGCTGCGCATGTTGTAGTCGAACAGCTGCGCCGGCGTCGTCATCGACGAATAGGTGAAGCGCATCACTTCGGTGTCGTATTCGTAGGAGCCGGAGAGACCGAGCGAAAAAGCTTCCTCGTCGAAAGAGATGAAATGCTCCTCGCCGCTGGCGCGCTCGCGCACGACGATGCGCGGTAGGCCTTCCTTGCGCTCGAGCCGGACCATGTGATGCTTGAAGCCGAGCACCGACAGGATCAGCCGGCCGGGCTCGTGCGGCACCAGTTCCTGCCAGTTGGCGCGCCCGGGATTGTCGACCGGCGCGGTCATGATCTTGAAGTCCTTGGCGCCGTCGGCATTGGTGAGGACGAAGAAGACGTCGCCGCCTTCTTCCAGATCGTATTGCAGGCCGGTCTCGCGCACCGCCACAAGCTTCGGCTCTGCGGTTGGATCATCGGCGGGCAGCAGGCGGTATTCCGACGTTTCATGATCGTTGATGCCGATCATGATCCAGTCGTTGGCGCGCGTGCCGCCCACGTCCATGAAGAAGCCCGGATCGGTCTCCTCATAGATCAACCGGTCGTTTTCGGACCTGTCGCCCAGCGCGTGGAAGAACACTTTCGACGGACGATGGTTGTCGTCGAGACGGGTATAGAAGAAGCCGCCGTCGCCGGCGTCCCAGACCCCGCCGCCGCCCGTATCCGGGATCTGGTCGGCAAGTTCTTTGCCGCTCGCAAGATCGCGCACGCGCAGCGTGAAGAACTCCGAACCCTTGTCGTCGAAGCCCCACAGCAGCTTCCTGTGGTCGGCCGAATGGTCGACGCCGCCAAGCCGGAAATAGGGCTTGCCCTCGGCTTCCGCGTCGCCGTCGAGCAGGATCTCCTCAGTGCCGCCGTCGCGCGGCGTGCGGAAATAGCGCGGCTGCTCGCCGCCCTGCCGGAACGACGATCCGTAGGCATAGCGGCCGTCCTTCATGGGCACCGTCGAGTCATCCTCCTTGATGCGCCCCTTCATCTCGGCAAACAGCCTGGCGCGCAGGTCCGCGGTGCCGGCCATGAGCGCGGCCTGATAGGCGTTCTCGGCATTGAGATGGGCGCGGATGCGGCCGTCGAGCAGGGAAGGGTCGCGGAACACGGCCTGCCAGTTGTCGGCCCGCATCCAGGCATAGTCGTCGCTGCGGGTGATACCATGATGCGCGTCGGAAACCGGGTGTTTCTCAGGGGTCGGCGGGCTGGCGGCCGGGAAGGCGGAAGTCAAGGCGGAAGCTCTGGTCATTACGTCTCGCTGCGGAATTTGCTTGAATGCCGAATGAACACGCCGCTCAGCGGCGGTTCAAGGGGCGCGGTCCAAGTTGGTCTTCAGAAGCCAAGTTGAAGGGGGAAAGATGAAATCCTGTGTTCTTATCGCGGTGGCAGTTGCGGTCGCAGTATCCGTTCTGGCTTTTTCCACCCAGTCTCATGCAACCGTCTTTGCCGCCTGGCAAGTGGCGGGGGTGCCGTTCGGCGATACGCTCAATGCGCGAAAATATCCGTCCAATGCATCGCAGAAACAGGCCGCCTATCCGAACGGTACGGTGCTGCAGATGACCGGCCACTGCACCGGTGGCGTAAACCTGCTCGATATCGGCCGGCAGCCACAATGGAAGCAGCGCCAGGCGATCCGCTATCGCTGGTGCGAGATCTGGCACGATCCGGCGCAGAATGGTCATTTCGTCACCGGCTGGGTCTACGGCAAATACATCGCGCCTTACTGATGGATCCCGTCGCGTCGCCTTGTCGGTCCAGCCGCCAAGGCGGTATCCTTGCGCTTCGCTGTGCCGCAGGATTCGTTGTGCAGGCGAAAGGGCACCCAAGCATTAGCCAAGCATTGAACGTGGTGTCGAGTGGCGATCGGATGTCTAACATGCGGATGACGCAACGTCATGCCATGCTGGTCTGACCAGAAAAATCTCGCGAAGTTACACGGCGCACGAATTTTTGAAGCTGAATCGGCAATAGTTGATGAATATCGACCAATATAAGTCAATATGCGAATTGACTTACTTTCAATGCGGCGTCATTAAGATAACCGACGCGAATCTCAGAGCCTTTCCTGAACGAAATCCGCGCGATGCCCGATCCATAAAAAAGGGCGCAGTTTTAGAAACAACTCTCGTTGGGGCCTTAGCACTATGGAAATCGTCGAAACACCTTCGAAAAACGGTGACGCGCTGATCGAGCTGACCGCCGATGTCGTCGCCGCCTATGTCAGCAACAATCCGGTGCCGGTTGGGGAACTGCCGAACCTTATCGCCGACGTCCATGCCGCGTTGGGCCGCGTCGGTGGCTCGTCGGAGCAGCCGTCGGCTGAGAAGCAGAAGCCGGCCGTCAATCCGAAGCGCTCGGTCCATGACGACTACATCGTCTGTCTCGAGGACGGCAAGAAGTTCAAGTCGCTGAAGCGGCATCTGATGACCCACTACAATCTCACGCCGGAAGAGTATCGTGAGAAGTGGGGCCTGGACGCCAACTATCCGATGGTCGCCCCCAATTATGCTGCTGCCCGCTCGCAGCTCGCCAAGAAGATGGGTCTGGGCCGCAAGCGCAAGGGCCGTTGATCGGTCTCAGCTCGTCAAGCAGTTCGACGGCGCCCTTGCGGCGCCGTTTTGCTTTCTTGACAGGAGCGATATCGGCCGGATCAGGCCGTCTGCTTCAGCGCCGCTTCCGCATCGCGCTTGATGCGCTTGACCATCGAACGGAGGCCGTTGGCGCGCTGCGGCGACAGATGTTCGTCAAGGCCGAGCTCCTTCAGGGTCGCTTCGGCGTCCGTGTTCTGGATTTCGCTTGCCCGCCGGCCCGAAAACAGCGCCAGCATGATGGCGACGAGGCCGCGCACGATATGGGCGTCCGAATCGCCCTGGAAGCCGATCACCGGATCGGCGCCCGCTCCCTGCTTGGTGGTGAGCCACACCTGGCTCACACAGCCAGGCACCTTGTTCGCAGCCGTGCGCTCCTCCTCAGGGAAAGGCGGCAGGCTCTCGCCGAGCTCGATTACATAGCGATAACGGTCCTCCCACTCGTCGAGCAGGGAAAAGTCGTCGCGGATGGTCTGAATCGAGGTGGCCATTGCCCGCATATAGTGGCGCGATACGGCCGCGTCACGGAAAAAGAAAGACGCCGCGGGCGTCGAGAGATCGGACGGGGCCCGCGGCGTTAGAGCAATCCCAGGAAAAGCACGTAGCGGTTTGCGCCAGGAATTGCGCCAAAACTAAAGTGCCGAGCGAACGGCCGGAAAGAATTCAGTTCTTGGTCGTCAACATCTCCGGAATGTTGACCTTGGTCGGCAACACGATGTCCTCGGCGACGCTGCCGGTGGTCGTGACGGAGCCATCCGCGACCTTCGTTTCGGGCGCGCCTGCCGGCCCGGACTGCTGGTCGTCGATCATGGCCGCGGCGATCTTGGCCGTTTCCTTGGCGCGAACGGTGATGGTGTACATGGCCGATTTGCCGGTCTCGCAGACATCGGGCTTGCGCTCGCAGAGCCCTGCAATGTCGCCGACCGCCTCGCGCGCCGCAAACAGCGCCTGGATCGGTCCGACGCTCTGCTGGCCGTTCTCGCCCGGGCCGACGTCGAGCGGCAGCGCCAGCAGCACCAGCGAAAACCAGAAAGCCATCCTGATCAGAAAGCCCATCTTACTTGCCTCTCATCGGGGATGGAATGATGCATCCATCCGTGACGGATCACGCATCCATCGGCATGACCTCTTTTATGGGCACGATAGTGGCACGGTCACGCAAAGGACGGCTTGCATCGAAGCCGCGAATTTTCCTCAAATTTTAGGCAAATTCGAAAGGATCGGTTTTGACATGGGCTTGTGTCGAATCTCATCGATACCGTTAACTTTATGATAACCATATATCGCGTTGTTATCAAACGACTTTATTCCAGGCGGAACTTAGCCGGTTCAAGTTTCGACCCGTTTTGGCACAGGCCTTGCGGCTAACCCGCCGTTTACCATGGCGCCAACTCGGCATGCTTTGCCGGGCTGGCATCACAATATTTGCCTTGGCGCGGTCGCCGGCTTCGCCAGCCTTATCCATTCCTTAAACGCTGGATGCGAGTTTCAAGCCAATTGATGAGTCACCTGCCAGGCAGGCGTTTTTCACGACCGGGTACGCGTGCGTTGAGTTCTATTTCAGCCAGATACGTTCAATTGCCTGGCGCGGTTTCCGCCGGCTGCGAACGCATGGTTCACCCGACCGTGACGGGTGAGGCGGAACGCCTGCGCCAGCGCCGCTTCATCGGTGTCATGCTCGCCGCGCCGTTCCTTGCCGCGGGCGCCGCGGTCACGCTGGTCACTTCAAGTCTCGGCGCTGCCGTCACGATAGCCGCGATCTTTGCCGCTTTCGGCCTGTGCTGGTTCGCGGCGCTTCTGGTGGCGGCCACCGGCCATATGGCGCTTGCCGGCCGCATGGCGGTCGCGTTGGGTGGGCTTGCCCTAGCCGGCGCTATCGCTGCGGCGGGCGGATTGGCCTCGCCGGCGGCACTCCTTGCTGTCGCATTGCCGGTTGAAAGCTGGTGGGTCTCAGGGTCGCGGCGCGCCGCGCTGACGGGCGCGCTGGCGGCGCTTGCCGCTATCGTGCTGCAGCCCTTTGCCGGGCAGTTGCTGCCGTTCGGCGAGATCGCCACCTGGCATTGGCTGCTGCCGCTCGCCTGGGCGCTGACGCTGTTGCCGCGGGCCGCCGCCTTAGCCAGCCCGGCCGGCTTAGGGTCGGCGGAGCCTGCCGGCGATCGTCTCGAGGACGTCATGGACGCCGTCGTGCTCCGCCTCGGGCGCCAGGGCGAAGTGGCCGACGCGTCCGCCAAAGCACGTTCGATCCTGAAATTGGCGCCCGAGCTTCTGCTCGGCACCGGCCTGTTCGACCGCATCCATCTTTCCGACCGCGTCGCTTATCTCACCGCTCTGGCCGACATGCGCGAGGGCGCGCCGAAGCGTCGGCTTGATCTGCGCATCCGCTTGCCGCGCGAGGGTTCTGGCGCGGTCGACAATTTCCGCCCGTTCAGCCTCGAGCTGCTGCGCGGCGCGGTCGACCGCGACGTCTTCACCCTGGTTCTGCGCGAAAATGACGATGTCGCAGCACTTCGCGAGGAGCTTGCGCAGGCGAGGGAAGCCGCTGCGGCTGCCGAAGTGGCCAAGGGCCGCTTCCTGACCGTGGTCAGCCACGAGCTGCGCACGCCGCTCAATGCGATCCTCGGCTTTTCCGACATGCTCCTGCATGAGATGTTCGGGCCCTTCAAGGATCCGCGTCAGAAGGAATATGTCGGCCTGGTCAGGGAGTCCGGCCAGCATCTGCTGTCCGTCGTCACCTCGATCCTCGATGTTTCGCGCATCGAGGCGGGCGCCTATGCGACCGAGCTGGAGCCGTTCCGCTTTGTCGAGGCCGTCGACATGTGCCGCTCGATGATGCGACCGCTGGCCGACGCCAAGAGCATAGTTCTTGCCACGCAGATTGCCCCGGATGCGGGCGAGATCAATGCCGACCGCCGGGCGGTCCAGCAGATTCTGATTAATCTCGCCTCGAACGCGGTGAAGTTCACGCCCGATGGCGGCAGCGTGGTGATCGGCGCCAAGCGTGTCGGCTCGCACCTGCATTTCTGGGTGAGCGATACCGGTATCGGCATCGCCGAGGAGGACATGGCCAATCTCGGCAAGCCGTTCATGCAGATCCAGAACGACTACACGCGTCGTTTCGAGGGAACCGGACTCGGCCTGTCGCTGGTCAAGGGCCTTGTGGCGCTGCACGAGGGTACGATGTCGATCGAGAGCGCGCCGGGTGAGGGCACCACGGTGACGATCGGCCTGCCGGTGAACGGGCCGAAGCGGCGATCCGGTGCGCCATCCGGCGTGCTGGCCATGCCGGCGGCCAAGCCGAAGGGGGACGCAAATGGGGAGAGGAATGGCTCGCTCCGCAAAACGGCCTAAGATGGTCGAACCCGAGCGCGGCGTTCTTGCCGAGGGCGCGGTTGCCGTCGGTCAACTGATCGCCAGCAATCCGGTTCTGGTCGGCGGCTCGACCGCTTTCCTGGTGACGCTGTTCTACGTCTCGGCCAACGCGCTCTGGTATCAGCCCTTTCCGCATACCGGCGCGTTCTTCGCCACCCGAAGCATCGAGAACTTCCCGCATACGGTCTCCGACGAGCCGGAGACCACCATCAACATCGTGCGCCAGGCGCCGGCGCAGCCCGCGGCCAAGCCGGATCCGGTCGTCCAGCAGGTGCAGGGCATTCTGAAGGACCTCAACTTCTACGACGGCACGGTCGACGGCCTCACCGGACCGGCCACGCGCAAGGCCATCCAGACCTATCAGCTGAAAGTCGGGCTGCCGGGGTCGGGCGAGATCGACACGGCGCTGCTGGATCAGCTTGGCGCCCGCCAGACGACGGCGGCCATTCCCCACCCGATGCCGCGGCCGGCCGATGGCGCAGTCGCCGCGTCTGCCAAACCGCAGGTGATCCAGGTCTCCGCTCCGGCCGATGGGGCCACGCAGCCGCCCGACGCCCGCATCGTCAAGATCCAGGCCGGCCTCAAGGCGTTCGGCAATGGCGACATGCAGCTCGACGGCAAGGTCGGCGCCCGCACAAAGGCCGCGATCAAGGAATTCCAGGCCTTGTTCGGACTGCCCGAGACCGGCGAGCCGGACGAGGCCGTCTATGTCAAAATGCGCGAGATCGGCCTGACGAACTGAGCGGCAGCATCGCAAAATTGTTATTCGAGCCAATGCTCGGGGTCCCGCATCCCGTGAACAACAGCTACTGCCAGGATGCCGTAGTCCATGGGCTCGTAGATAACGACATATCGGCCCTCTACGAGGATACGCGCGGTGGTGCTCAACTCTGGCCGGGCGACCCCCATATTGGGATGATTGCAGGCGAGCTCCAGCTTATCGAAGATGCGTCCTAGAAGTCTGTCCGCTGCCTGTTCGTTGTCAGTCGCAATATGGCGCCAGATATTCTTCAGGTCTTGTTCTGCGCGAGGTGTAAGTCGATAGCTAGCCACGTTCCGAGCGCTCGGCCTTCAGGGCGCGAAGAAAGGCGCTGCGATCGATGTCCTTGCCTTCGCCGCTAGCCATCCCTTCGTCATAAGCCTGCTTGAGCTGAGCGAGTTCGAGCACGCGAAGCTCCTCGCGGCGCTCCCACAACCTGAGGGCCTCCCTGACGATTTCGCTGTTCGAGGCGTAGTCGCCGCTCTCGACCGCGTCCTGCAGACGGGCGGCCTGCTTCGGCGTGAGCGATATGGTGAGGGTGCGCATTGCTTGACTTTTCATTGCTCCTTTATAGCGCGCCTCACAAAGCCTAACAAGATTTGTTAGGTAAGGCTCCGACATCCAAGCACTCGCAGGCTTGGGTGAATCTCGCTAAACCACTTGAATGTCATCCAGGACCTTCCCGTGCGCGTGACCACCGATCTCTGGGTATCGGCCCTTGTGCGCCGCGTGTTCGGCGCCGGCGGCTTCGCCGCCGTCGTCAAGCGCGGCGCGACCGAGGCTGGCGCCGTCTTCGTCTTGTCGCGCGGGCGTCTGGGGGAGGTGACCTTCTACGGGCCGGCGCCGCAGACCAGCTACGATTCGGCCAAGCCCGATGAGCGCTTTTTCGCTGTGCTCGGGACGAGTGACGACAGCTCGGCCTTCGATGCGCGGCTGGAGCGGGAGAAGAAATTCGATCCCGACATTTGGGTGGTCGAGATCGAGGGCGGGACCGTTCCCGTCGAGGAGCTTCTTTCGGTGAAGGCCGACTAGGGCGTTTTACCGTCTACGGGAATCACCATGAGAGCAAGAGCGCCGGCCGCGGGCTAAGGAAGCGCAGAAGGTTCATCACGCCGCTTCCCCGTTCTGGGCGGGAAACCGTGCGGCGAAGACTTCTTTGGCCGCAAACAACCCGTTGAGCGCCGCGGGAAAGCTGGCATAGACCGTCATTTGGATGATGGTTTCGACGATTTCGTCCTTGGTCAGCCCGACATTGAGCCCCGCCTCGATATGGACTTTCAGTTGGGGGGTAGCGGTTCCCATCGCTGTCAGCGCCGCGATGGTCGCGATCTCACGGGCGCGCAGATCGAGACCGGGGCGGCTGTAGATGTCGCCAAACGAGAACTCGAACACGTAGTTCGCGAAGTCGGGGGCAATGTCAGCAAGAGCGGCAATGACTTTGTGGCCGGCTTCGCCGTCGATTTCAGCGAGCGCCCGCTTGCCGCGTTCCAGCCGGCTTTCGCCGATGTTCATGGATTGATGCGTCATAGTCCTTCATCCTCTGTTTCACGCCGGCATATCCGGCGATCTTGGTGTCGAGGACGAGAAGGCAGGCTTGCAGTTTGGCCACATGCGCACGGACACGCTCACGGTGCTGCTTGAGCAGCGCGCCGCGCTCCGCTTCCGTGTCGGCGCCGCGCTCCCGCAAGGCCGCGTAACGCAGCATTTCCCGAATAGGCATCCCGGTAGTTTTGAGCCGGTCGAGAAATTCTATCCAGGTCAGGATTGATGCGTCGTAGTCACGTTGGCCCGATTGGTCCCTCTCGGCATGGGGAAGCAGCCCGATCCGCTCATAGTAACGGATTGTGTAGGCAGACAGTCCCGAACGCTTCGCCAGCTCGCCAATCTTCATCAATGCCATTCTTTCGTCACGACGCCCAGAAAGCTACGAGTTAGAACGCACTCTAAGTCAAGAGGCGTTGTCACTTTGTCGTGTCGCGGAAATGCCCGGTCTCGCGACGAACATCGGCTCGTTGATTTTAAAATAAAAAACAAACGCTTGAAGCGCGTCGCCACCGGGTTTCTTCAGCGCGAGGCGCTTTAAACCGATCAGGATGCCTTGACGCTGGCACTCGCCGCGTCGCTGTTCGAGGCTGCGCGGCTCTCGATGTCAACCGCATCGGAAGCACTGCCGCGGATCGCCCGCGAAAGCGTCTCGGCCTTCCAGGCACGTACCTTGTCCAGCGCCGTCTCGCGGTGCAGCAGCCGATAGCTGTCGAGGAACAGGCGGATCGCCTGCGGATGCGGGAACTCGCCGGGATAGACCGCGACTGCGATCAGGAAGGCCCTGTCTTCGCTGAGGTCGAGGGCACGCAGCGCCGCAAGCAGCGCGACATAGCCCGATTGCCCGGTCACCGAGCGGGCCGTCGCGAAGTCGATCTCCAGCGCATCGGCCAGCGCGGTCTGGAAGAATGCCAGGTTCCCCGTCAGCGCCGTCTCGCGCAACTTCACATAGGTCGGCTGGCCAAGGAAGGTGTTGACGTCGGCAGCGTCGCCGGTCGGGCGCATCATCGCCCGCAGGCGGCGCCGCGCGTGCTCCGCGGCTTCGCCTGGCGCGGGACGGTCGGTATCCGCCTTGGCCACGGGCTCGGGTTTCGGCGCAAGCCTGGTGACCGTCTCGGGCGGCCGTGCCTTGACCAGCGTCGGCCTTTCCAGCACGCGGATCAGGTCGGCGATCGTCGGGTTGAGCTCCTTGCGGCGCGCAATGGCGCGCGCATGTGGCAGGCCGTGCCGGCCGATCAGCGCGATGAGGTCGATGTCGCTCAGCGCGTTGGAGCGGGTGAGCAAGGGGGCTGCGATCTCGACCGGCTGTTCAGCCAGCCGCCGCACCAATGCCGTCGGTGCGTAATCGCATTCGGAAAGGGCAGCAGCGACGTAGCGGCGCGACTCGACCGAGACTTCGTCGAACAGCGGCAGCGTCAGGTCTTCGAGCTGGGCGATCTCGCGGCGCGAGGGACGCGTCAGCGAGCAGAAGGCCGACACAGCGGCGCGGAACAGCCTTTCGGCCTTTCCCGCTTCGGTCCGGATAGCGATTTGCCTGAAATCGGAAGATGACACGGAGGATACGCCCGATACTCGACACAATCCCGAACCGCGCAATCCGGCCGGGCCGGTTTCGCACTTTCGGGAAAACAAACGTCAAATTAGCCGCGATCCGTTAGCGCTCCGTTAACCCTCTACGCCCCTTAATCAACTTTGGAGGCGTTGCGTTGTGCTCCGGTCAAACCGAGAGGAATGCGCGAACCATGGGCATGGTCCTGTCTTTTGTGCCGCGAGCGGCACCAGTAAATCGAGCAAGTCACGACACCACGACGGCGGCGGCGGTTATCATTTTCCCCGGCGTCCGTTACGAGTTGCATCCGCAGGCCGGTGAGGCACGGCCCGGCGACAGCAGCTCCGACAGGCCGGGCTCTCCGCCTCCTGCCAAGCCGCATCACTGATCGGGCGCCTTTCTCAGTAGTCCTGCAATTCGCAGGCACCCTGCTCGAGGAAGCGTGACACGATCGGCTTCCAGCTCCCGTCCGGCACGAAGGCGCGGACGACGAAAATGCCTTCCTCGATCGGCGCCTCGACGAAGATCGCGCCCTGCAGATCCTCCGGAAGGTCGCGCCGCACGTCGATCATCTGCGCCGGCGTCAACACCACCGCGTCGAGCTTCTCGCCATTGGCGTTGTGGTCGTTGAAGGAATAGATGTTGTGGCCGTTGCGGTCGTAGACCGAGGCCGACCAGAACGGCACGTCGCCCGGCGCCCTGATCCTGACCAGCCCGTCGGCAAGGTTGAAACGGCAGGCGGCCGCATAAAACAATGGATCCACCGATTTCACCACCGGCGCGCCGCCGGCCTCGGCGTCTAGCCGCGTCATCTTGTAGAAATCGGATGCCATCGCCAGGCGCGACCAGGCATCGCGTTCGGAAAATTCCGGCACCAGGAACAGCACAACGATGTGCACGATGCCGGCGCCGAGCAGGCCGAGGATCAGGGCATGCAGCAGTCTACGCATCGCAGCCCGCCTTCAGGATGCGCGGCAGTGTCACGTCCGAGAGGCCGGTGCTCGAGGCGATCGGCGTGTCGTAGAAGGTCAGCACGAAATACATCTTGCCGGAGCCGCCGGTCAGCAGCCAGTTTCCGGGCGCCGGCCGGCTGCCGACGGAGATGACGACGGAATTGTCGGGCTGGCGCAGCACTTCGTAGGATTGCAGCGCCGACTGCCTCGGCTTGCCTGTGTCGATCACGCCAAGCGACTGGTCGGCGGCATAGAGCGTCCAGAAGCGGGCGGTCGGGTAACCGCCTTCGATCGTATAGGTGCATTCGCGTTTCAGCGGCTCGCCGGCATCGTCGCGCTCAGCGACGAAGGCAAGTCCCTCGGCCTGGCCGAGCGCCAGCACGCCCTCGCGTGCAACGCGCGCCTTGGAATAAGGGTCGGCGGCCAGTGTCCCGACTTCCGGGAAAGCGGTCCATTGGCCGATGCGGATCGCGCCCACGCCGTCCTGCGCGTTGAGCGCATACCAGACGCTGTAGCCGCCAAGCCCGATGGCTATGGCAAGCGAAAGCAGCGTCAGGATGGCGTTCTTGAGCATGAGAGCCGCAAACAGAGGAGGTTGCCCGGGATATCGCGGCGCGGGGTGCCGTGGCAAGCCGGCTTCACGCGACGGCCGCCCTAAAGCGCCGAAAGCGTCTCCGGCATGGTGGGCGCAACGAGCGCCGGCGCGGCCTGGAACGCCTTGGTCATGTCCCGTAACGTTTGGCTTGTGCGGCTGGAAAGCACCGGCGGGCGCTCGGCCTCGGCTTGCGCCGCCGCTGCGTCGGCTTCCTTCTTGGCCGCTTCCTCGGCCTTGGCCGCGACCTCCGGATCGACCCAAGGATTGTCGAGACCGGGGATCGGCTTCAGATCGATGTTCTGATGCGCGTAGACCATCAGCCGCTGCCAGACCATCGCCGGCAGGGAGCCGCCTGTCATCTTGTTGGTCGCCGTGAAGTCGTCATTGCCGAGCCAGACGGCGGCTGTGTAATTGCCGGTGAAGCCGACGAACCAGGCGTCGCGGTAGGATTGCGTCGTCCCGGTTTTGCCGGCAACGACGATGTTCGGAAGCTGGGCGCGTCTCGCGGTGCCGATAACCGGCACCGCCGCCAGCATGGTGTTCATGTATTTCAGCGCCTTTTCCGACAGCACGCGGTGCGGTGGCGGCGCGTCCTTGGCCCAGTCATAGACCACGTCGCCGGTGCGGGTGACGAGCTGGGTGATGCCGTGGCGCGAGCCGACGAAACCGTTCTGCGCAAAGACGCTGTAGCCCGTCGCCTGGTCCATCACCGTCATGCCGGATGTGCCGAGCACCATGGTCTTGTGCGCTTCCAGTGGCGATTCCACGCCCATCGATTCGGCCATCGCCTTGATCGGGCCGATGCCGAGGTAATCCTTGGCGAGCCGCACCGGCACCGTGTTGATCGACTTGGCGATCGCCGTGAGCAGCGTCACGTTGCCGGCCGATCCGCCGCTGTAATTGTGCGGCGACCAGCTGCCCCAGCTGATCGCGCCGCCGGAAACCACCGAGTCCGGCGTGAACCCGTGCTCCATCGCTGTGGCGTAGACATAAGGTTTGAAGGATGAACCGGTCTGGCGCAGAGCCTTGGTGGCGCGGTTGAACTGGCTGGTGCCATAATCCCGTCCGCCGACGATGGCGCGCACCGCGCCGTTGGTCTCGATCACCACCACCGCGCCTTCGGTGACATTGTATTCCTTGCCGAACTGGCGAAGATGGAACTCGACCGACTCCTCGGCCGCCTTCTGGATGTTGGCGTCGAAAGTGGTGTGGGCGACCAGCGAGTGCTGGCCGGGCTTGGCGATCTTCTTGACCTCGTCGAAGGCCCAGTCGAGGAAATAATCCGGGCTCTTCTGCTCGCCGCGATCGACGACGTCGGCCGGATGCAGGCGCGCCTGCAGCACCTGGCCCTCGGTCATGAAACCGGCATCGACCAGGTTTGACAGCACCACATTGGCGCGGGCACGGGCCGCCGGCAGGTTGATGTGCGGGGCGTATTTGGTCGGCGCCTTGAACAGGCCGGCCAGCATCGCCGCTTCGGCGAGGCTCAGATCCTTGACGCTCTTGCCGAAATAGAAATCCGCCGCCGCCTCGATGCCGAACGTGCCGCCGCCCATATAGGCGCGGTCGAGATAGAGCTGCAGGATCTCTTTCTTGGACAGGTTTGCTTCCAGCCATAGCGACAGGAAGGCTTCCTTGATCTTGCGCTCCAATGTGCGCTCGTTGGAGAGAAACAGGTTCTTGGCGAGCTGCTGCGTGATGCTGGAGCCGCCCTGGACCACGGAGTTGGCGCGCACATTCTCGAAGATCGCGCGCGACAGGCCGAGGACATCGATGCCGTAATGGTCGAAGAAACGCCGGTCCTCGGTCGCCAGCACCGCCTTGATGACGATGTCGGGCATCTCGTCGACCGGCACGGAATCGCGCTGGATGATACCGCGCTGGCCGATCTCGTTGCCGTAGCGATCCAGGAAGGTCACGGCGAAGTCGCCCTGGCTGCGCCAGTCGCCGGTGGTGATGTCGAAGGCGGGCATGGCGAGCGCGAGCAGCACCACGAAGCCGCCGGCGCCCATGGTGAACCCTTCGCTCAGCACCTCGATGACCGTGCGGCGCCAGCCATACACCCGGAAACGGCGGGAAAAGATGGTCGCCGCTTCCCAGAATTCGCGGGCCTTGAAGCCGATCTCGTAGAGCGAGCTATCGAACCAAGCGTCGACGCCGAGCAGCGCCGAAGCGATGCGGCCTCTTCTCCTCTTGCGTGGTTTCGAAGGACTTGCCATTCCGACTTCCGCCCCAACGCCCTTTCGCCCGAAAACAGCATGCGGGCAGTTTCAGGGTGGCACCCTGTCAAACTATTCGACCATTTTATCACCGCTCACAAGGGCAGCGAAGCCACAGCACCAGCTTTGTTGATCGGAGGTGTGCTGGCCGTCAACGGCCGATCGAAATCACCGCGCTGCGATGAATCGCATACGATGCACTGCATCCGCCTCGGTCGGTTCCTGGCCGATGAAAGAGCGCAGATAGGCGGCGAGATGGCTGACGTGCGCCTTGCCGCATCGAGGCGTCTGTCACGCGAGGTTGGCCCATTCTTACCGCGCAAATTCATAGACTCGCACGATTATGCTCCGGGGTGCTCTCGACCCGTTCATCTGAACGGCCGGCGCCACGGGAGGCAGCTGTGGTGCTTGGGAACCGCACGTCCAGCATATGTTCGACAGCATTCCATCTAGCCTCTTGGTATCGACGAAGGGCGAAGACGCTGACGGCGAATACCAACATGCCAATTCCGGTTGCCGGAATGATACCCAGGATTGCGACGGCTTTCGCCAGCACGCCGGCGAAGACACCTGCGATGACACTCGCGACGACGCTCACCATCCCCGCTGTGCTCATGAATGACTGCCAATGCGAGGAATGAAGGGCTTTGCTGACGAGCAATGCCTCGTCGTCGTCGTGACGGGAGTGGATCAAGTATTTCTCCACGCCTGGAGCCGTCTCCACGAAATAGTGCCGGATGCGAGCCATGCCACGTGCGAGGACCATGTCCTCGATTGCGACCTGGACCGCCCGAACGAAGGTGACGATGCCGATGAAATACAGGCAGGGAAGCAGGATCAGACTGAAAAAAACGAATGGCTGCCCCATGCGCGTTACTTGAGCGACGAATGCCAGCGCGACGGTCGTGCTGGAAACGGCGGTCAGGAAAAGGTCTGCCCGCGAATTGGCTTCCTGGATGGTGGCCGACCGCGCCGTCTGCAACACGAAATGTTCGGTCGTGAGGCATTGCAGGGTTTGATCGCTGGTTTTGTCCTGGCCCGTCGTCATTGGATGCCGTCAACTCGCTGCCTTGAAATGACGCGGCTTTGTGATGGACCTTGAACTGAAACAATCTTTAATTGTTCCAAAATGCATCCGATTCTTCGGAAGGTCGCGAGACGTGGGTGTCCAACGGTCGTCGGCTTGAACGAACAGATAGGAACCTCAGCGCCGGCAGGGTGCATTGCTACAGGGTCGCCAAGAGGGTCGCCCTGGCGTTGCCCGATGACGGTTTAGCCGGGGAGGGGACCGAGCTTTCCGTACACATTGTCGGGGTCGAACGGCCGGCGCGCGTCATCGCGGCCTCGCCCCTACGACGCCGAAGGCAAGGCGATGCGGCAATGAGGAGGAACCGCCATGATTGAGGAAGCCGCACGCGATCTCAGGCGCGAGCGCCGCCGGGGACGCACCGGGGAGGCCGGCAGCGAGTCGAGCCGCCATCCGAACTACCGGTCACTGAAGAACCCGTTCCTGCCGCAGCCGATCTTTTCCGAC
Source organism: Mesorhizobium sp. Ca11 (assembly GCF_020165275.1). Taxonomy (NCBI): domain Bacteria; kingdom Pseudomonadati; phylum Pseudomonadota; class Alphaproteobacteria; order Hyphomicrobiales; family Phyllobacteriaceae; genus Mesorhizobium; species Mesorhizobium sp. Ca11. The sequence goes on from NZ_JAIUHU010000002.1 coordinate 508,910, forward strand.
GATCAGGTCGCGGCCATCCACGCTACCGCGCTGCGCGTGCTGGAGGAGCTAGGCATCAAGGTGCTGCTGCCCGAGGCGCGGACGATCTACGGCAAGGCCGGTGCATTTGTCGACGAAGACAGCCAGATGGTCAGGATCGGTCGCGACATGGTCGAAGCCGCGCTCGCCTCGGCGCCGCGCACGATTCCGGCACTCGGCGGCGACCGCTCCCGCGACCTGACGCTCGAGCTCGGCTCGATGACCTTCCTTGCTGGCTCCGGAGCCCCTAATGTCACCGATCTCGAGCGCGGCCGCCGGCCGGGAACGCTCACCGCCTTCGAGCAATTCATCAAGCTGGTCCAGCATTTCGACGTGCTGCATATGCTCGGGCCTTGCGTCGAGCCGCAGGAACTCGACAACCGCTTCCGCCACTATGCCGTCAACCGGGCGCAGCTGACGCTGTCGGACAAGTTCCCCTTCGTCTTCGCGCGTGGCACCCCGCAGGTCGAGGACGGCTTCGAGATGATCCGCCTGGCGCGCGGCCTCTCGCAGGACGAGTTCCGCGCCGGTGCCTATTGCTACACCGTCATCAACACCAACTCGCCGCGCCAGCTGGATATCCCGATGGCGCAAGGCATCATCGACTTCGCCAAGGCCGGTCAGGTCCTGGTCATCACGCCTTTCTGCCTGGCGGGCGCTATGGCGCCGATCACGGTCGCCGGCGCGCTGACCTTGCAGCATGCCGAGGCGCTCGCCGGATTGACGCTGGCCCAGATCGTGCGGCCTGGCGCGCCGGTGGTCTATGGCTCCTTCTCGTCCAATGTCGACATGAAGTCCGGCGCTCCGGCCTTCGGCACGCCGGAGCACGTCAAGGCGACGCTTGGGGCGGGGCAGCTGGCTCGCCACATCGGCCTGCCCTGGCGCTCCGGCGGCGGCAGCGCCGCCAATGTCTCCGACGCGCAGGCCGCGCACGAGACCCAGTTCGCGCTGTGGGGCTCGGTGCTGGCCGGCGCCACCGTCTGCATCCACGCCGCCGGCTGGCTGGAAGGCGGTCTCAGCGTCTCGCTGGAAAAGCTGATCACCGACGTCGAGGCGCTGCAGACGGTCGCCGAGCTTTGCGCCACGACGCCGGGCGACGAGGATGCAATTGGCTTCGAAGCGATTGCCGAAGTGCAGCCCGGAGGTCATTTCTTCTCGGCCGCCCACACCATGACGCGCTACCGCAGCGCCTTCTACGAGCCGCTGGTGGCCGACTGGTCGAACTTCGGCAACTGGACGCAGGCCGGCGGCAAGACAGCCACGGAGCGCGCGACCGACATCTGGAAGCGGATTATCGCCGACTTCCAGCCGCCAGCCACCGCTGCCGCCGCCGCGGGAGTGCTCGACGAGTTCATTGCCAGACGCACCGAAGAAGGCGGCGCGGCTCCGGTCTCATGATTTGACGAAAACATAATAAATTCTAGACCTTCGCCCTTCAGGCTATACTCAAATCGATTTGCGATCTGGCATCGGATCGCGAGCGCGGCTACGCTGCCGGAATTGGCTGCGGCGCGGAGACATGTTGGCGATGGACTGTAGATGACGGCGCCTGGCGATTTGATGCAGGCCTTGTTCCTGAGGCTGAAGACCGATGAGTCGCTGTCGGCGTTGCTTGGCGGCGCGGGCCTGCTCGAGCAGGCGAGCGACAAGGCCGCCTTTCCGCACGTCACATATGGCCGCACCAGCGCCTTCGACCTCGAGACCGGCGTCGACAACGACAATGACCAGCTGGTCACCTTGCACGTCTGGTCGAAAGCCCAGGGCGAGGCCGAGACACGCCTCATCATGGACAGCATCAAGGCGAGCCTCGATGGCGCGGCGCTGTCCATTGGCCCGTGCGGCCAGACGCGCCTGTCCCTGGAATTCGCCGAGGCGCGCTATGACGAGGATCTTGCAGTCTATCATGGATTGCTGCGCTTCCGCGCGCTGACCCAGGAAAGTGCATAGGGTGTGTTGAGATTCAGGTCAGGCCGAGTCGAAAATGATGGCTTCCGAGAACCGGCGCGGAGCGTACTTAAAGTACGTGAGCACCGGAGCGCAGGAAGCCGGCATTTGCAGGCCAGCCTCACCTGAACATCAACACACCCTAAAGCTGCGCCTGGATCGCGGCCTTGTCGATGACCGACCAGACCTCCCTTATGCGGCTGTCGTGGAATTCGTAGAACACGTTCTCGGCGAAAGAAACCCGCCTGCCGTGGACCGGCAGGCCGAACAGCACGCCTTTGGGATGGCAGTCGAAATGCAGGCGCGCCGCCACGCGCGGCGGCTCCGAGATCAGAAGCTCGACATTGAAACGCAGGTCGGGAATGGCCTCGAAATCGCCTTCCAGCATGCGCCGATACCCCGACAGCCCGATCGTCTCGCCATTATACTGCACCTCCTCGCCGACGAACCGGCCGAGATTGCCCCAGTCCTGCTCGTTAAGGCAGACGATGTAGCCCCGGTAGAGATCGGCAATATCCGCACGCGTCATCGCATCCTCCCATGGCCGTCCGGCGTTTCTACACTAGGTAGCGCGGGGCGCGGAATCGGCAGGCCGAAAAGCGTAGCGGACCGACTGATTTTCCGGCTATGAATTTGCACCCGGGCTTGAGGGAGCGTTGGCGTCCATAGGGGGTGTGGCGGGCATGGATTTTCGATCGTTCACCGTTCATTTCACGTTCAGCCCATATGCGTTAGAACCGTGATCATGAAAAAGTTTGGCCCTCATCTCCGCAAAGCAGTGCTGGCGCTCGCCGCAGCCGGCCTCTTTGCGTCGCAGGCGATTGCCCTGCCGGTCACCGAGCCGTCGGTCGATCGGCCGGTGGTGCTCGCCGCCAGCGATTGCTACGCCATCGGCCAGCAGGTCGCCGCGCAGAATGGCGGCACGCTGGCCAAGGCCTCGCAGGCGACGCGGGGCGGCCAGCAGGTCTGCGTCATCGTCGTCCTGGTTCCCGGCAAGGAAGGCCAGCGTCCCCGCCGCTCGGAAATCGTCGTTCCGATGGGCTGACCCTGTCGTTTCCCAGGCTGGTGGAATCGGCCTATAGGTCTACCCAACAACAGGCTTCAACCCCATGCGCGTGCTCGTCGTCGAGGATGACAAGGATCTCAACCGGCAACTGGCCGACGCGCTGGTCGACGCCGGCTATGTGGTCGACCGCGCTTATGACGGCGAGGAGGGGCACTTCCTCGGCGATACTGAGCCTTACGATGCCGTCGTCCTCGATATTGGCCTGCCGCAGATGGACGGCATCAGCGTCGTCGAGCGCTGGCGCCGCGGCGGCCGCAAGATGCCGGTGCTGATCCTGACCGCGCGCGACCGCTGGAGCGACAAGGTGGCCGGCATTGACGCCGGCGCCGACGATTATGTGACCAAACCCTTCCACATCGAGGAGGTGCTGGCGCGGGTGCGGGCGCTGATCCGCCGCGCGGCCGGCCATGCCTCGTCGGAACTCACCTGCGGGCCGTTGCGCCTGGACACCAAGGCGTCCAAGGCCGACGTCAACGGCGTGCCGCTCAAGCTCACCTCGCACGAGTTCCGGCTGCTCGCCTATCTGATGCACCATATGGGCGAGGTGGTGTCGCGCACCGAGCTGGTCGAGCATCTCTACGATCAGGATTTCGATCGCGATTCCAACACGATAGAAGTGTTTGTCGGCCGGCTTCGCAAGAAGATGGGCATCGATATGATCGAAACCGTGCGTGGCATGGGCTATCGCATGCGTGAGCCGGAGGCGTGACGCGGAACCGCTGAAGCCAACCATGGAAACGCGGCTTTCGAAGCTGCGGCTCTGGCCGCGCTCGCTGACCTTCCGCGTCATCGCCTTTTCCACCATCTGGGCGATCCTGACTCTGGTCGTCATCTTCACCCTCATCACCACGCTTTACCGCCAGGCCAGCGAGCGCGGCTTCGACAGCCTGCTTTCGGCGCATTTGTTCAACCTGATCGGCTCCGTCGGCATTTCCGACAACGGCGCGCTGACCGGCTCGCCCGACCTCGGCGACCTGCGCTTTTCCGAGCCGAATTCCGGCTGGTACTGGTCGGTGGAGCCTGCCTCCGAAGGCGTGCATGGCGAAATCCATTCCTCCTCGATGACGACCTCGCTCCTGTCGCCGAGCGTCGCGGAGGTCCCGTTCAATGCGAACTTCCAGCGCAGCTACTCGATGGAGGGCATCAAGGGCGAGCGGCTCGAAGTGTTCGAGAGCGAGTTCGTGCTCGACGCCAAGAACCGCGCCGCGCGTTTCCGCGTCATGGGCAACCACAGCGAGCTCGAGCAGGAGATTGCGAGCTTCCAGCGTCGCCTGCTCACCTATCTCTCGCTGTTCGGCGTCGGCATGATCGCCATCAACGCCATCGCCATCCTGCTGGGTCTCCAGCCTTTGCGCCGGGTCCGCAATGCGCTCGCCATGGTGCGCGAGGGCACCGCGCAGCGGCTCGACGGCAGCTTCCCGGCCGAGATCGAGCCGCTGGCCAGCGAGACCAATGCGCTGATCGAGAACAACCGGCGCATCGTCGAGCGCTCGCGCACGCAGGTCGGCAACCTTGCCCATTCGCTGAAGACGCCTTTAGCCGTGCTGATCAATGAGGGCCGCGCGCTCGGCGGCGCCAAGGGCCAGTTGATTGTCGAGCAGGCCGCCTCCATGCAGAAGCAGGTCGACCATTATCTGCAGCGCGCCCGCGTCGCCGCGCAGCGCGACAGCGTCGTTTTCCGCACGCCGGTTTCGCCGCTGGTCGAGCGCATGGTGCGCGTGTTGCGGAAGCTCAATCCGCAAACGAGGCTGACGCTGTCGCTGCCGCCGGCGGAGATCGTCTTTGCCGGCGAGCGCGAGGATCTGGAGGAATTGCTCGGCAACCTGCTCGACAATGCGATGAAATGGGCAAAGAGCGCTGTTGCCGTTTCGGTCGCGCTTGCACCGGGAATGAGCAACATGTTCGAAATCGTTATAGAGGATGATGGCCCGGGCATTCCCGAGGACAGCGCGCGGGAAGTTTTGAAACGTGGCAAGAGACTCGACGAGACGAAGCCGGGAACAGGGCTCGGGCTGGCCATTGTCGCCGACCTCGTCAACGAGTATGGAGGCTCGCTGGCGCTGGAACGGTCCGGCATGGGCGGCTTGAGGGCGGTGGTGGGATTGCGGAGCCTTCAATGATGTTTTTTATCGATTTGCGAGCAGCGGCCGACGGCCAAATTTCCGACAAATATCAACACTATGGCGATGAAAACGTCCTGATGGCGCGCCCCCAGTCCATCCAGTTCCATCCCGCTGAAGAGAACCGGTTGTCGGCATGAAGATTCGCGTCGCGCTCGTTTCCGCCCTGCTCGCCGTTTCCGGCTGCACGACCCTGGGCAAGGGTGGTCCGACCTCTCCCGTCACGCCTGTTTCCACGCCGCCGACCGGCGGCAAGGTGTCGACCGGCATCGTTTCGGCCATGAATGGCGGGCTTATCGGCGGGTCGATCGGTTCGGGCCTCAGCGATGCCGAAAAGCGCAAGGGCCTGGAAGCGGAATACAAGGCGCTGGAATACAACACCAGCGGCCAGAAGGTGACGTGGAAGAGCGACAACTCCTCGCATTATGGCGAGGTCGTCGCCGCCCAGCCTTACAGGGTCGGCTCGCAGGATTGCCGCCAGTACACCCACACCGTCTATACGAGCGGCGCGGGTGTCACCGCGCGCGGCACCGCCTGCCGCAATGCCGACGGCAGCTGGACGCCGCTGACCTAGAAAGAAACCCGGCCGGCCCCCGTTATTCGGTCGGATTGACCTCGATCAAGGTCGGACGGCGCGTCTGCCGTCAAAGCGTCGCAGTACGTCCGTGTTGGCAGGGCAGGGCTCTGCCTTTATTGGAAGGGCCATGCTGTTCTGGGTCATAGCCGCAATCCTCACGCTGGGCGCCAGCCTGGCCGTGCTGTTGCCGCTTACCGGCGGCATGAAAGGCGCGTCGCCGGCCGGCGATCACGATCTCGAAGTCTATCGCGACCAGCTGTCCGAGCTCGACCGCGACATGGCGCGCGGCCTGATCCAGCCCGGGGAGGCCGACGAGGCGCGTGCCGAGATCGGCCGCCGCATCCTGCGTCTGGGCGCGGCCGTGCAGCCGGACGCGGCAATACTCAAGCCTGCGCGCAGCGCCAAGTGGGTCGCCAGCATAGCCGTGCTTGCGGTTCCCCTGCTGAGCTGGGGGCTCTACGGAATGCTCGGCTCTCCCGATCTGCCTTCGCAGCCGCTGGCCGAACGTCTGGCCAAGAACCCGGCCGATGCCTCGGTCGACGAACTGGTCGCCCGCGCCGAAGCCCATCTCGCTGCCAATCCGTCGGACGGCAAGGGCTGGGACGTGCTGGCGCCGATCTATCTTCGGCTGCAGCGCTTTCCCGACGCCGTGACCGCCTATCGCAACGCCATCCGCCTCGACGGCGACAGCGCCGTGCGCCAGTCGGGTCTCGGCGAAGCGATCGCCAGCGCTGCCGGCGGCATCGTTTCGGCAGACGCCCAAAAAGCCTTCGAGGCGGCCCTGAAGCTCGATCCGGCCAACGCCAAGGCGAATTTCTACCTGGCGGTGGGCCTGGCACAGGAAGGCAAGAAGGCCGATGCCGTCGCCGCCTGGCAAAAGATGCTCGGCCAGCTCGCGCCGGATTCGCCCTGGCGCAGCGCCGTCCGGCAGGCGCTTGCCGAGGCGGGAGGTCCGGCTGTCGCCGATGCAGCGCCGGCTAACGGCCCCGACGCGCAGCAGGTGGAAGCCGCGCAACAGATGTCGCCGCAGGACCGGCAGGCGATGATCGAGACCATGGTCGCCGGTCTCGACGACAAATTGAAGCAGAATCCCCGCGACGAGGAAGGATGGATGCGGCTCATCCGTTCCTATGTCGTGCTTGGCAAGGCCGACCAGGCGCGCGACGCGCTCGGCCGCGCTGTCGCCGCCTTTGGTGCCGACAGTGAACAGGCCAAGAAATTCACCGCCTTCGCCGCCTCGCTCGGCGTGACGGCGACGGAGTAAGGCAATGACGCGCAAGCAGAAGCGGATGTCGGTGATCCTGGCGGGGCTGGCTTTCCTCGGCGCCGCTGCCGGGCTCACCTTCTATGCGCTGGGACAGAAGGCCTCCTATTTCTACATGCCGGCCGACCTCGCCACGGCAAGCGTGCCGCCCGGACAGCGGATCCGGCTCGGCGGCCTCGTCGAGAAGGGCACCATCATGCGCGGGCAAGGCGCCACCGTCGCCTTCTCCGTCACCGACAAGCAGAAGTCGGTCAAGGTCACCTATACCGGCATCTTGCCCGATCTGTTCCGCGAGGAGCAGGGCGTCATCACCGAGGGCGCTTTCGGCCCGGACGGTGTGTTCGTCGCCGACAGCGTGCTGGCCAAGCATGACGAGCGCTACATGCCCAAGGAAGTCGCCGACGGCCTGAAGGCCAAGGGTGTTTGGCAGGAAAGCACGAACTGATGAGCTGGTTCCGCAAAAGTGCCATGCGGTTTTGCGATCAGAACCTGCGAGAGAACAGGTAACCAATGGTTGAGACCGGACACTTCGCTCTTGTCCTCGCCTTCGCGCTGTCGCTGGTGCAGATGCTGGTGCCGCTCGTCGGCGCCCGCACCGGCAGCCAGCGCCTGATGGCGGTTGGCGGTCCGGTCACGGTCACCGGCTTCGCATTGACCGCGTTGTCCTTCGCCGCCCTTGCAAGCGCCTATGCCGGCTCGGACTTCTCGGTGGCGAGCGTTTGGGAGAACTCCCATTCGCTGCAGCCGATGATCTACAAGATCACCGGCACCTGGGGGAATCACGAAGGCTCGATGCTGCTTTGGGTGCTGATCCTGACCTTCTTCGGCGCGCTGGTCGCCGTCTTCGGCAACAATCTGCCGGCGACGCTCAAGGCCAATGTGCTGGCCGTGCAGGGCATGATTGGCGCCGCGTTCTTCCTGTTTATCCTGGCGACGTCCAACCCGTTCATCCGCCTCAATCCGGCGCCGATCGAGGGCCGCGACCTCAATCCGATCCTGCAGGACCTCGGCCTCGCGATCCACCCGCCGATGCTTTATCTCGGCTATGTCGGCTTCTCGATCTGCTTCTCTTTCTCGGTCGCGGCGCTGATCGAGGGGCGCATCGACGCCTCCTGGGCACGCTGGGTGCGGCCCTGGACGCTGGTCGCCTGGATGTTTTTGACCGGCGGCATCGCCATGGGTTCCTACTGGGCTTATTACGAGCTCGGCTGGGGTGGCTTCTGGTTCTGGGACCCGGTCGAGAACGCTTCCTTCATGCCCTGGCTCGCCGGCACCGCGCTGCTCCATTCGGCCATCGTCATGGAAAAGCGTTCGGCGCTGAAGATCTGGACGCTGCTCTTGGCTATCCTGACCTTCTCGCTGTCGCTGCTCGGCACTTTCCTGGTGCGTTCCGGCGTGCTGACCTCCGTGCACGCCTTCGCCACCGATCCGGCGCGCGGCGTCTTCATCCTGTGCATCCTGACCTTGTTCATCGGCGGCTCGCTGGCGCTGTTTGCGCTGCGCGCCTCGCGGCTGACGGCGGGCGGCCTGTTCCATCCGATCTCGCGCGAAGGCGCGCTGGTGCTGAACAATCTATTTCTCACCACCGCCACGGCAACGGTGCTGGTCGGCACGCTTTACCCGCTGGCGCTGGAGGCGCTGACCGGAGGCAAGATCTCGGTCGGCGCACCGTTCTTCGATCTGACCTTTGGCCCGCTGATGCTGCCGCTATTGGCGATCGTGCCGTTCGGCCCCTTGCTCGCCTGGAAGCGTGGCGACATCATTGCCGCCTCGCAGCGGCTGATGGCGGCTTTCGCGGCGGCGATCGCCGCGATGCTGGTAACCGGCCTGTTCATCGACGGCGCCTCGGTCTTTGCCGCCCTCGGCGTCGGCCTCGCCGTCTGGCTGGTCGGCGGCGCGCTGACCGACCTTGCCGTCAGATCCGGCTTCGGCTCTGTGGCGCCGGCCGTCATGCTTCGCCGCTTCGCCGGCCTGCCGCGCTCCGTCTTCGGCACGGCATTGGCCCATCTCGGCCTCGGGCTGACCTTGCTCGGCATCGTCGGCACGCTCTGCTTCGGCACCGAGAAGATCCTCTCCATGCGCCCTGGCGAAACGGTGGAGCTCTCCGGCCACACGCTGCGCTTCGAAGGGCTCTCCCCGCAGAAAGGCCCGAATTTCACCGAGGATCGCGGCCGCTTCCTGCTGATGGGCGCCGACGGCAACGCCGATGGCGTGATTACCTCCGCAAAACGCTTCTATCCGGTGCGCCAGACGGTGACGACGGAGTCCGGCATCAGGACGCTGGGCTTGAGCCAGCTTTATCTGTCGCTCGGCGACGAGAACAATGACGGCTCCGTCGTCGTGCGCCTCTGGTGGAAGCCGCTGGTGACGCTGATCTGGGGCGGCGGGCTGGTGATGATGGCGGGCGCGGCCATGTCGCTGCTCGACCGACGCCTGCGCGTCGGCGCGCCGGCAAAGCGGCGCAAGCCGGCCGCGGTCCTGGCGAGCCCGACATGAGCGCAAGATTTTCGCTCGCCTCGCTGGTCCTGCTGCTGGCGCTGTTCTTCGCCGGCGCAGCTCAGGCGGTGAAGCCTGACGAGGTGCTGCAGGATCCCGCATTGGAGGTGAGGGCGCGGGCGCTGTCCGAAGGCCTGCGCTGCATGGTCTGCCAGAACCAGTCGATCGACGAATCCGATGCCGATCTTGCTCGCGACCTGCGCATTCTCGTGCGCCAGCGCCTCGTCGCCGGCGACACCGACCAGCAGGTGATGGACTATATCGTCTCGCGCTATGGCGAGTTCGTGCTCTTGAAGCCGCGCTTCAGCCTGCGCAACGCGCTTTTGTGGGGCACGCCGGTGTTTCTGCTTCTGGCCGGCGGACTGTTCATCGTGCTCAGCGCCCGCTCGCGCCGAACTGTGCCGGACAGCACCCTGAGCGCCGAGCAACAGGCGGCGCTGGATAAGATGCTAAGCGACTAACATGAATTGCGGACCTCGGAGATTGGCCGAGACCCCTGTGTCGTCGTCATCCACGGGCGAAGCAAGGAGCGAAGCGACGCGCGCAGACCCGAGGATCCATTCCGTGACTTCAAGGCGTCGCGGCCGTCCAGAATTTCTGCTCTGCTGCAACCCTCGCGCGAGGTAACGGCATGGATTCCAGGGTCTTCGCGACGGAGCTTCGCTCCTGCTTCGCCCTGGAATGACGAAGTCTCGGGCGCTTCCGCCAAGCCTTCGAAGCGCGGCATGCCTGTGGTCATCGTCGCCAATCCCCAACATTACAAAACTTTCATGTACCGGAAATGGCGCCGTAATGTGCGGCTCTCTAATCCTCTTGCCCGAGGATGCTTCGCCTGAGTGCATCCACGTCGATAGAGGATAGGAAACCCCATGAATAATGCCCCCAATTCATTTGCCTCCACCCGCAAGCGCCTGATGGCGGCTGCAGCGTCCCTGGCCGTTATCGGTGCGGTCGGCGCGGGCGCGCTTGCCACCGGCACCGCCCCCGTGCTGGCCGATGCCGTGCGCGTCGAAGCCCCGCAGGTGCCGAGCTTCGCCGATGTCGTTGAGCATGTCTCGCCGGCGGTCGTCAGCGTCAAGGTCAAGGCCAAGATCCAGCCGACGGCCGACGATGGTTCCGACGACCAGGACGGTTTCGACAACCTGCCCGACAATCCGCAGCTGCGCCGCTTCTTCAAGGAATTCCGTGGCTTCGGTGACCAGGGTGGCCAGTTCGGCATGCGCCGCTTCGACCACCGCGACCATGGCAATGGCCAGCCGCGTCCGATCGCTCAGGGCTCGGGCTTCTTCATCTCCGAGGACGGCTATCTCGTCACCAACAACCACGTCGTCTCGGAAGGCTCGGATTTCAGCGTCGTCACCAATGATGGCAAGGAGCTCGACGCCAAGCTGATCGGCACCGATCCGCGCACCGATCTCGCCGTGCTCAAGGTCGATGGCGGCGGTAACAAGTTCACCTATGTCGACTTCGCCGACGATTCCAAGGTCCGCATCGGCGACTGGGTGGTCGCCGTCGGCAATCCGTTCGGCCTGGGCGGCACTGTCACCGCGGGAATCGTCTCGGCCCGCGGCCGCGACATCGGCGCCGGCCCTTATGACGACTTCATCCAGATCGACGCTTCGGTCAACCGCGGCAATTCGGGCGGTCCGACCTTCAACCTCAACGGCCAGGTGATCGGCATCAACACCGCCATCTTCTCGCCGTCGGGCGGCAGCGTCGGCATTGCCTTTGACATCCCGGCCTCGACCGCCAAGCAGGTGGTCCAGGACCTGATGAAGAGCGGCTCGGTCCAGCGCGGCTGGCTCGGCGTCGAGATCCAGCCGGTCACCTCCGATATCGCCGAGTCGCTCGGCCTGAAGTCGGACAAGGGCGCGCTGGTCTCGAGCGCCCAGGATGGCGGGCCGGGCAAGAAGGCGGGTATCGTCGCGGGCGACGTGATCACCAAGGTCGACGGCAAGGATGTCGCCTCGCCGAAGGAGCTCGCCCGGATGATCGGTGCATTCGCGCCGGGCAAACCGGTCGATGTCACCGTCTGGCGCAACGGCAAGGACGAGACGGTCAAAGTCGATCTCGGCACGCTGCCGGCAAGCGACAAGCAGGCCTCGAACGACGACAGCAACAAGCAGTCGGCGCCAGCGGCCAAGGCCGACACGCTTGCCGATCTCGGCCTGACGGTCACCAAGGCGGAAAAAGGCAAGGGCCTCGTGGTCACCGACGTCGATCCCGACAGCGACGCGGCCGATCGCGGCATCCAGCCCGGCGACGTCATCACCTCGATCAATTCGAACGACGTGAACACCACCGACGACGTTTCCAAGGCGATGACGGATGCCGCCAAGGCCGGCCGCAAGGCCGTGCTGATGCAGATCACCCGCGACGACTCGAATCGCTTCGTGGCGCTGCCGGTCGGCAAGGGCTGACATCGACTTTCAGCTTCCCCATGGCGGTATCAACACCCCCGAGCCGCCCTGGGGAAACATGGGGCCGAGCACGTAAGTCAGTCACCGTGTTTCGCTCCTGACGGCAGTGGGTTTCCCATCACCCGCTGCCGTTTTAACTTGAAGGCAAGACGATATGACTGCCCCTCAACCTTCCAATGAAATCGCGTATAACGGCTCCATGAAGATTCTCGTGATGGAAGACGATCGCGAGGCGGCGGACTACTTGCAGAAAGCCTTCGCCGAGGCGGGCCACACCGCCCATGTCGCCGGCGACGGCGAGACCGGCTTCGCGCTCGCCGATGCCGGCGACTATGACGTGATGGTGGTCGACCGCCTGATGCCGCGCCGTGACGGCCTGTCGGTGATCGCCGCGCTTCGCTCGCGCGGCAACACCACGCCGGTGCTGATCCTTTCGGCGCTGGGCGAGGTCGATGACCGGGTCACGGGTTTACGCGCCGGCGGCGACGATTACCTCACCAAACCCTACGCCTTTTCCGAATTGCTCGCCCGCGTCGAGGTGCTGAACCGCCGCGCCAGCGCGCGCGAGTCCGAGACGGTCTACCGCGTTGGCGATCTCGAGCTCGACCGGCTGTCGCATTCGGTCAAGCGCGCCGGCCGCGAGATCACGCTGCAGCCGCGCGAGTTCCGCCTGCTCGAATATCTGATGCGCCATGCCGGCCAGGTGGTGACGCGCACCATGCTTCTGGAAAATGTCTGGGACTATCATTTCGATCCGCAGACCAACGTCATCGATGTCCACGTCTCGCGCCTACGCGGCAAGATCGAAAAAGGCTTCGACAAGCCGATCCTGCACACGATCCGCGGCGCCGGCTACATGCTGAAAGGCGGCTAGAACCCGTCATGGCATTGTCCCTGCCGGCCATCATGAAGACGACGGCGGCCCGGCTTTCGGCGCTTTATCTTCTGCTTTTCGCGCTCTGCGCGGTGCTGCTCGTCCTCTACATGACGTCGCTGTCGGCGCGCATGCTGACCGCGCAGACGCAGGAGACCATCAACGACGAGGTGCTGGGCCTGGCCCGCGCCTATCAGCGCGGCGGCCTGCCGGTGCTGGTGCGCGTCGTCGAGGCCCGCTCGCGCCAGCCCGGCGCCAATCTCTATCTGATCGCCGACGCCAACGGCCAGATCTTGACCGGCAATGTGCAGAGCCTGGAGCCCGGGGTCATCGAGACCGAGGGCTGGACGACGGACCCGTTTTCCTACCAGCGCTTCGGCGAGGGCGAGCTCGATCGGCTGCGCAGCGGCGGTTCGGACCAGACCACGCCTCCGGCCAACGAGGGCAACACTCCACAATCGACAGGTGAGAAGGGGCACAACGCCATCGCGCTGGTGCTGAGGCTGCCTAACCAGATGATCATGCTGGTCGGCCGCGACCTCGGCGAGCCCGAGCGCTTCCGCGCCGTCATCAGCCGCGCGTTGACGCTGGCGCTTGGCATGATGGGTTTGGGCGGCATCCTGATCTGGTTCTTTGTCGGGCGCGCCGCGCTGAAGCGCATCGACAGCGTCTCGGACGCCAGCCGCCGCATCATGGGCGGCGATTTGTCCGGACGGCTGCCGGTCACCGGCGCCGGCGACGAATTCGACCGCCTGTCCGAAAACCTCAATTCGATGCTGGCCAGGATCGCCATGTTGAACGAGGGGCTGAAGCAGGTCTCCGACAACATCGCCCATGATCTGAAGACGCCGCTGACCAGGCTGCGCAACCGCGCCGAGGCGACGCTCGCCGGCAGGCACAAGACGGAGGAGTACCGCCAGGCGCTTGAAGGCACGATCGCGGAGTCCGACCAGCTCATCAAGACGTTCAACGCCATCCTGATGATCTCGCGCCTGGAGGCCGGCTACTCCTCGGAACAGACCGGTCCCGTCGATCTCGCCGCCACGGTGAGCGATGTCGTCGAGCTTTACGAGCCGGTGGCGGAGGAGGCGGGGGTTGCCCTGGAAACGACCGTGTCCGAGGCCTTCACGATCAACGGCAATCGCGAGCTGATCGGCCAGGCGTTGTCCAACATCGTCGACAACGCCATTAAATACTCGACTGACGCTGCCGAGGCGCCGAAAGTACGGGTGGTGCTGGAGCGCGCCGGCAACGAGATCAAGCTTGCCGTCACCGACAATGGCCACGGCATCCCGGACGACGCCGATCGCGCCCGCGCCACCGAGCGCTTCGTGCGCCTGGAAAAGAGCCGCTCGCAACCGGGCTCGGGCCTCGGCCTCAGCCTTGCCAAGGCAATCATGACTTTCCACAACGGCAGGCTTGATCTTTTACCCGCCAATCCCGGATTGTCCGTGGTCATGAGTTTCCCGTTGCGGGAGACGCATTGACAGCGCGGACAAATGGCGAAGAAGAAAATCGAATCCGAGTTCCGGCTTAGCCCGACAGTGGCGCTCCGCCCCCTTGATGCGGAGCATGCCCGGCGTGAATTGTCGGAAATCGCCGATGCCGCCGAGGAAGAGGGGCTTTCGCGCCTCGCCGCGTTCCTGGCGGGCGAGGGGCCGCTGCAGGAGCTGCTGGCGGCCGTCTTCGACCTCTCGCCCTTCCTGCGCGATGTCGCGCGCCGCCGGCCATCCGTTCTCGACACGCTGTTCGACCGGACGATCGAAGCGCGGCTCGTCGCCATCGGCGAAGCGATAGGCGGCGCGGCCAAGGTGGATGACGCCTCGGAATCGAGCCTGATGATGGCGTTGCGACAATGGAAGACCGAAGCGCATTTCCTGATCGCGCTGGCCGACCTTTCGGGCGAGGCGGAGACCTCGGTGACGGTGCGCCGTCTCAGCGATCTCGCGGATGCCTGCACAAAAGCCGCTGTCGATTTCCTGCTGCTCGACGCGCAACGGCAAGGCAAGCTCAAGCTGCCGGATCGGGCGGAACCGGCGAAGGATTCGGGCTGGATCCTGCTCGGCATGGGCAAGCTCGGCGCGCATGAGCTGAATTTTTCCTCCGACATCGATCTCGTCGTCTTCTTCGATCCGGAGGCGCCGGCCGTCATCGATCCGCTCGACGCCACCGAGCTGTTCTCACGCCTCACCCGCCGGCTCGTGCGCATCCTGCAGGACCGTACCGAGCACGGCTATGTGTTTCGCACCGATCTGAGGCTCCGCCCTGATCCCGGCTCGACGCCGCTGGCGATCCCCGTCGAGGCCGCACTTCGCTATTACGAGGCGCGCGGCCAGAACTGGGAGCGGGCGGCCATGATCAAGGCGCGGCCGGTTGCCGGCGACCTTGCCGCGGGCGCGGCCTTCCTCAAGGAATTGCAGCCCTATGTCTGGCGCAAATACATGGACTATGCGGCGATCGCCGACGTCCATTCGATCAAGCGCCAGATCCATGCCCACAAGGGCCATGGCGAGATCGCGGTGAAGGGCCATAACGTCAAGCTCGGCCGCGGCGGCATCCGCGAGATCGAGTTCTTCGTCCAGACCCAGCAACTCATCGCTGGCGGCCGCTTCCCGGAGCTGCGCGGCCGCGAAACCGTGCCGATGCTCGCAGCGCTCGCCGCGCGCGGCTGGATCACCGCCGACGCACGCGACGCGCTCACGCGACAATACTGGTTCCTGCGCCGCGTCGAGCATGCCATCCAGATGGTGGCGGACGAGCAGACGCATATCCTGCCGGAAGAAGACGAGGAGCTGAAGCGCATCGCGCTGATGCTGGGTTTTGCCGGCGAGGCGGATTTCACACAGGCCTTCCGCGCCTCGCTGCAGCAGGTGGAGCGCCATTATGCGGCGTTGTTCGAAACCGCACCCGAGCTTTCGGCCGGCGTCGGCAACCTGGTCTTCACCGGCGATGTCGACGATCCCGACACGCTGCAGACGCTCGATCGCCTGGGCTTCCAGCGGCCGAGTGACATCTGCCGTGTCATCCGCGGCTGGCATTTCGGCCGCTACCGCGTCACCCAGTCGGCCGAGGCGCGCGAGCGGCTGACCGAACTGACGCCGGCGCTGCTCAAAGCCTTCGGCCAGACCCGGCGCGCCGACGAGGCGCTGATGCGCTTCGACGAGTTCCTCGCCGGCCTGCCGGCCGGTATCCAGCTTTTCTCGCTGCTGCAGTCGAACCCGGCGCTGCTTAAGCTGATGGCGACCATCATGGGGGCCGCGCCTCGGCTGGCGGGGATCATCACGCGT
Source organism: Mesorhizobium sp. Ca11 (assembly GCF_020165275.1). Classification (NCBI taxonomy): domain Bacteria; kingdom Pseudomonadati; phylum Pseudomonadota; class Alphaproteobacteria; order Hyphomicrobiales; family Phyllobacteriaceae; genus Mesorhizobium; species Mesorhizobium sp. Ca11. Next base: position 524,976 of record NZ_JAIUHU010000002.1, read on the forward strand.
CGTCCGCATGTCTTCGACGGCCTGCTCGATCCGGCATTGCTCACCGAACTGCCGGATCGCGCCTATCTTTCGGCCCGGCTTGCCGCCTTTATCGAAGGCGACCGCGCCTATGAGGATGTGCTCGACCGGCTGCGCATCTTCGCTTCCGAGCAGAAATTCCTGATTGGCGTTCGCCTGCTTGCCGGCTCTATCGATCCGGCGCGGGCGGGGCGCGCCTTCTCGGATCTCGCCGATCTCACCATCGAGGCGGCGCTTCAAGCGGTGATCGCCGAATTCGCGCTGCGCCACGGCAGCATCGCAGGCGGCAGGGTGGCGTTGCTCGGCATGGGAAAGCTGGGCAGCCGCGAGCTCACGGCGGGTTCGGATGTCGATCTCATCCTGCTCTATGACCACGACACCGACGCCGAGGACTCCGACGGCGAGAAGCCGCTGGCGCCTTCGCATTACTATACCCGCATGACGCAGCGCCTGATCGCGGCCGTCTCGGCGCCGACAGCTGAAGGTGTGCTCTACGAGCTGGATCTGCGCCTGCGTCCATCAGGCAACAAGGGGCCGGTCGCCACCCATATCGACGCGTTCAAGAAATATCAGCGCCAGGACGCCTGGACCTGGGAGCACATGGCGCTGGCACGGGCCCGCGTCGTCGGCGGCGATGCCGAGCTCTGCGCCGAGCTCGATACGGAAGTGGCTGTGGTACTGGCACAGCCGCGCGATGCGGCCAAGGTCAAAGCCGAGGCCTCGGACATGCGTGCGCTGATCGAGAAGGAGAAGGCGCCGCGCGATCTCTGGGACATCAAGCTGATCCCGGGCGGGCTCATCGACCTGGAATTCATCGCCCAGGTCGCGGTCATCATCGGCAAAGTCGAACCTGGCCGCCGGGTCACGGCGACCGCCGACATTCTGGCCCGGCTTTCTCCGGATTTCGCCTCAGCCGATATGCGTGAAGAGCTTGGCGAGGCCTATCGGCTCTATCTGGCGCTGACCCAGATGATCAGGCTTTGCCTCACCGGCGAGTTCCAGCGCGACGATGTTCCGCCGGGACTCTCGGATCTGCTGCTCGCGGTCACCGACCTGCCGGATTTCGGTGTGCTGGAAGCACATCTCAAGGAGATGTCGCGGAAGGTCAGGAGAGATTTCGACCGTCTGCTTCGTGCGGGAGCGTCGCCATCAACCGCATCGTTGCCATGAGATTCCCCGGGTGGCACATTAGCCACAGTTAATATTAATCGGCGATCCGGTCTTGCGCCATTGGCAGAGGTGTCCCGTAATAGGTCAATAGGTCTGGCACCGCAATTGCACTGTCAGCAATGCCGGGGTCAACCATCACCCCGACGATGGGGGGCCCCGCCGCTTCGCAAATGGAGCGGCGGGTTCTTAACGGCTGATTTGAAAGCCGCCTAAATCGCCATGCATTGGGGCGCTGGGCAATTATGGATCTTCCGAAATTTTTGGTAGGCATGTTCACGACGTCATTCATCGTGGCGATCTGGGCTTACAACGAAATTGGTTTTGTCTGGGCGGTGCTTGGATGGGCAATCCTGGCCACGATCATTCTGCAGGTCGGATATATCGGTCTGGTCATCAGCTTGATCTATAGACGGGCGTCGAAAGGCGCCGATGCAAGTCCGGCATCTAAGCAGCAAATGATTTAAACCTTACCGGTCCAGTTTAGCGACCCGACAGTCCGTTGGGTTTGACTGATTGCCGCCCTGACCGGCCCGGGGCAAGCCGGAAGTGAGATGTCCAGCAGGACGGAGGGGGCGCTGTCCGCCGGAGCCTTTGGAAATTCCGCATTCCAAACTAGAGCAATTCCAGGAAAAGTGTGTGCGGTTTTCCGTTCGGAATTGCGTAAAAACAAAGAGCTAGAGCGGTTCGCCGTTTTCATGAAACGGTAAAACGCTCTAAGCCGCCGCCTTCACCGCGGACGGCGCCTTCTTCAGCGGAATGCGTACCGACACGATAGTGCCGACACCCTCGGTCGAACGGATCTTCAGCGCGCCGCCCTGCAATTCGGCCAGCGAGCGCGAGATGGCGAGCCCGAGGCCCGAGCCTGTGTGGTTCTTGGAGAACTGGTTCTGCACCTGCTCGAACGGCCGGCCGAGCTTGCTCAGCGCCTGCTTGGGAATGCCGCAGCCATTGTCCTCGATGGTGAGCAGCAGCGCGCCCGACGTGTTGCGCGCTCTGACCGTGATCTTGCCGCCCTGTCCGGTGAATTTCACCGCATTGGAGAGAAGGTTGATGGCGATCTGCTTGATCGCGCGGCGGTCGGCATAGAGCCGCATCGTATCGGCGATGCGCGTCTCGACATTGATCGACTTCTCCGCTGCCTGCAGCGAGATCACCCGCACCGTTTCCTTGATCAGCGGGCAGAGGTCGATCTCCTCGTGGTCGAGCGAGAACTGGCCCGCTTCGATCTTCGACATATCGAGGATGTCGTTGATGACGCCGAGCAGGTATTTGCCGCTGCCGTTGATGTCGGTCGCGTATTCCTCATAGCGCTCCGAGCCGAGCGGTCCGAACAGGCCCTGCTGCATCAATTCGGAGAAGCCGATGATGGCGTTGAGCGGCGTGCGCAATTCATGCGACATGTTGGCGAGGAATTCCGACTTGGCGCGATTGGCCGCCTCGGCGCGCTCGGTTTCCTTCATGTATTTGCGGTTGAGCTCGACCAGTTCGCTGGCGCGTTCCTCCTCGGCGCGCCGCGCGAGGCTGAGATCGTGGATCGTCGCCATCAGCCGGCGCTCGCTGTCGACCAGCTTTTCCTGATGCAGCTTGATCTGGGTGATGTCGGAGCCGACCGAGACGACGCCGCCGTCGCGGGTCCTGAGCTCGTTGACCTGCAGCCAGCGGCCGTCGGCAAGCTGGCGCTCGAGTGTGATGCCGCCATGCGGCCCGTTGGCATTGGCCAACCTGCGCTCCGAGGCGAAGGCCAGCATGCGCTGCTCCAGCATATCGCGCGTCGCGCCCGGCACCACGTCGCGATCCGACAGCCCATTGTCCTTCTGGAACTTCGAATTGCACATGATCAGCCGTTCGGCGGCATCCCACAGAACGAAGGATTCGTTGATGTTCTCGATCGCTGTCCTGAGCCGCATGTCGGCCGCTTCCGAACGCAGCGCCAGATGCCGCTGCTCGGTGACGTCGACAGCGATGCCGATCAGCTGAATCTCCGGCGCCTCCGGGTCGATCACCTGGGCACGGGCTCGCATCCATACCCATTGTCCGTCGGCGTGGCGCATGCGAAAGACCTGGTCGATATGGTCAATCTCGCGTTCGATGATGCGGTTGGCGAGCTCGAACAGGTCGCCGTCTTCCGGGTGGACGATCTCGTCGACCTCGCCGAAGGAGAGCATCGTGTCGCAGGGCTCATAGCCCAGCATGTCGTACATCGAGCGCGACCAGTACATCTTGCCGCGCACCATATCCCAGTCCCACAACCCACAGCGGCCGCGCACCAGCGCCATGTCGATGCGCTGATGCGCTTCGAGATAAATGCGGTCCGCCGCCTGGGCGCGCGCCGCCTGGCCGAAATAGGCGTAGAGGATGACGATCAGCACGCCCGCCGTCAGCACGAACAGCGTGACGTTGAGCGACATAGACTTGCGCCAGCTGTCGAACACCGCTTCCTGCGGCACCAGCACGGCCGCCGCGTGTTTGCGGTCGCCGCTGAGGCTGACGGCGGCAAACCAGTCCTGTCCTGCGATTCCGACGTCCATCACGCCGGCGCGGTCGCCGAACATGAACAGCGGCTGGCCGCCCAGGACCAAGCTGTCCAGCGTGCGGCCCTGCCAGCCCGTCGACAACGGCGAAACGGCGATGACCTTGAAGTTGGCGTCGGTGACGGCGAGCACATGGGCGCGGCTCATGGCGCCCTGGCGGCTGATGTTCTCCAGGAGGCTTGTGGCATTGACGCCGGCCGCGCTGGGGTCCGCGGCGATCGCCTGCGCCATCTGGCCGGCGGCGAGCGCCAGCACTGCCTTGGCGTCGCGCTCGATCTCGTCATGCTCGTTCATCAGCGACAGGAAGCGCAATGCCGCGATGACGATGAGGAAAACGACGATCAGCGCCGGGATCGACCGGCGCAGCAGCGGCTCGGCGGCCAGGAGCCGCTGATAGGTGGGTTCGGCGATCAGGCGCGCATTGCCGGCAAGTCCGTCGCTCCTTGCCTTGCGACGCGCAAAAGCCTTCCCTCCGGGCGCGCCCCACGCGTCCGCCTTGGCCATAAATGGCACTCCCCGATTTGCCGCATACTTGGATGATCCGGCTACGCCGCACGCCCCGAATCGCCATTAAAGAATCAAAGCCGATTCGCCTTGTCCAGAGGCGCGGGCGAAAAAGATTAAAAGTTGATTGAAATTCGTCCTTTTCCCTTCTCCCCCTGCGGGAGAAGGTGGATCGGCGCGATAGCGCCGAGACGGATGAGGGGTGTTCCAGCGGAGCGAGGCGTAGGAGTTCCCTGGAGCACCCTTCATCCGTCGCCTTCGGCGACACCTTCTCCCACAACAAGGGGAGAAGGCAAAAGGCGCTACGCCAGCGTCCGCTCGACGATATCGCGCAGATCCGCCGACAGGTTCTCAACCTTCGCCATGTCGAGCAGCGCTTGTCTGGCCTTGGCCTGGCGTCCAGGCTCCAGCGAGCGCCAGGAGCGTAGCGCCGTGGCCAGTCGCGCCGCCACTTGCGGGTTGCGCTTCTCCAGTTCCAGCACCGTCTCGGCGAAGAAACGGTAACCTTCGCCGTCGGGGCGATGGAAGCCGGTCTGGTTGGCGCTGGAGAAGGTGCCGATCAGGGAACGAACCCGGTTCGGGTTGGCGATCGAGAAAGCCGGATGCTGCGTGAGCTCGCGCACTTTCTCGACGGTCCTTGCTCCGGGCACGCCAGCCTGGATCTGGAACCATTTGTCGAGCACCAGCGCGTCGCCGCGATAGCGGACCTCGAAAGCGGCCAGCGCTTCTTCGGCCCCGGCCGTGCCTGAATGGCGATGCGCCAGCACGGCGAGCGCCGCGGCGCGGTCGGTCATATTGGTGGCGGCGGTGAAGTGTCGCGCGGCGAGGCCCGCGCCGCCCGGCAGCAGCGAAAGATAGTCGAGCAGGGTGTTGCGCAGGGCCCGGCGTCCGGCGCTCGCCGCGTCCGGACTGAAAGGCCCGTTGTCGGCAAGCCGGTCATGGAGCGCCGCGAAGGTCTCGCCGTTTGCCTCGGCAATCGCCCGCGCCAGCGCCTCGCGCGCGGCGAAGATGGCGTCTGGATCGATGCCCTTGCCGATGTCGCGGGCGATGTCGGCTTCGCCGGGCAGCGACAGCGCCAGTGCCCGGTAGGCCGGCTCCAGCGCCTCGTCGCCGGCAATCCTGCCGGCAAGCTCGGCGAGCCGTGCCGCGAAGGCCGGCTCCCTGCCGCCGAGGATCTGGCGGAAGGCGACGATCAGCGCGTCGGTCAGCAGCGTGTTGAACGCCTGCCAGCGCGCGAAGGCGTCGCTGTCATGCGCCGCGAGGAAGAACTGGTCGTCGGCCTTCTGCTGCACGGAAAGCGTGATCGGCGCCGAGAAGCCGCGGTTGAGCGACACCGAAGGCCGTTGCGAAATACCCGAGAAGCGCACCGTGTGCCGGCGCTTGCGGATATGGATGACACCGTCATCCACCGTTGCGCCCTCGACGGCCGTCCAGGTGACGGGCTTGCCATTGGCGCCGACCAGGCCGAAGGCCAAGGGGATATGCATCAGCCGCTTGCGGCTTTCCGACGGCGTCGGCGGCACCGACTGCTCGATCTCCAGGGTGAACTCCTTCGCCGCCGCATTGTGCGTGGAACTCACCGTCAGGTTCGGGGTGCCGGCCTGGTGGTACCAGAGCGCGAATTGCCCAAGGTCTCTGCCCGAGACGTCCTCGAACACTTTGAGGAAATCCTCGATGGTCGCCGCCTCGCCGTCATGCCGCTCGAAATAGAGGTCCATGCCGGCACGGAAGGTCTCCGCGCCGAGGATGGTGCGGATCATGCGCACCACTTCCGAGCCCTTCTCGTAGACGGTCGCCGTGTAGAAGTTGTTGATCTCGCGGTAGCGGCGCGGCCTGACCGGATGCGCCAGCGGCCCCTGGTCTTCCGGGAACTGGTGCGCGCGCAGCGTGCGCACCTCGGCGATGCGCTTCACCGCCCGCGAGCGCTGGTCGGCGGAGAATTCGTGGTCGCGGTAAACCGTCAGCCCTTCCTTCAGGCAGAGCTGGAACCAGTCGCGGCAAGTGATTCTGTTGCCGGTCCAATTGTGGAAATACTCATGCGCGATGATCGCCTCGATATTGGCGAAGTCGGCATCAGTTGCAGTCTCCTCGTCGGCCAGCACATATTTGTCGTTGAAGACGTTGAGGCCCTTGTTCTCCATGGCGCCCATGTTGAAGTTGGATACGGCGACGATGTTGAAGACGTCGAGGTCGTATTCGCGGCCGAAGGCTTCCTCGTCCCATTTCATCGAGCGTTTCAGCGCGTCCATCGCGTAGCCGGCAAGCCGTTCCTTGCCGGGTTCGACATAGATGCCGAGCTCGACCTCGCGGCCGGACATGGTGGTGAAGCTGCCAGCCACCTTGCCAAGCGCGCCCGCCACCAGCGCGAAAAGGTAGGAGGGTTTGGGGAAGGGGTCGTGCCAGACCGCATAATGGCGTCCGTCGGCGAGCGCGCCGCGTTCGACGGGATTGCCGTTTGAAAGCAAAAGCGGCGCCTCGTTGTGCGGCGCTTCGATGCGCACAGTGTAGACCGACAGGATATCGGGACGGTCGAGAAAATAGGTGATGCGGCGAAAGCCCTCGGCCTCGCATTGCGTGCAATAGACGTTGCTGGAGCGGTACAAACCCATAAGCGCCTCGTTGCGCGAAGGTGCGATCTCCGTCTCCAGGCGGAGCTCGAAACGTTGCGCCGCCGGCGGCTTCAGAATCGTCAGCCTGTCCGGCGTCGCCTCATAGTCGCCGGCTGCGAGCGCGTGCCCATCGATGGCGACGCCGAGTAGCGTCAGCCCGTCGCCGTCAAGCACCAGCGGCGCCGAGGCGGCGACGCCCTCGCGCCGCTCTATGGTGAGCAGCGCGGTGACATGGGTCGCGTCCGGCGACAGGCGAAAGTCGAGGCTGGTCGCAGGGATCAGATAGTCGCTGGGGCGATAGTCTTCGAGCCTGAAGACATGGCCGGTATCGGTGCGCATTCCTTGAGCTTTTCCTGTCGAGGCGGCCAGCCGGCCTGGCTGGTCCAAGAATTTTGAGGGTGCGCGCTCTTTACACGAAACGGCCACTCGACAAAACTGCGGCATAGCTTGTGTTTCGCAATTCCGGACGGAAAACCGTTACACACTTTTCCTGGAATTGCTCTTGGCCTATTTCGCGGCTTCGTTTCCCGACCATCAATACGAGGCAAGATGACCGTCGATCATGCCGTCGGCCACAACACGCTGCGCGGCATTACGCTGAAGATCGTCTCGGTGACGGTCTTCGTTGGCATGCAGACCTGCATCAAGGCGGCCGGCGACGTGCCCGCCGGACAGATCGTTTTCTTCCGCTCCTTCTTCGCCATCTTCCCGATCGTCGCTTTCCTGGCCTTCAAGGGTGAGCTCGCCACCGCGTTCACGACCAGGCGGCCGTTCAACCATATCGCGCGTGGCGTCGTCGGCGTCGGTGCCATGGGGCTCGGCTTCTTCGCGCTGACCAGGCTGCCGCTGCCGGAGGCCATCACGCTAAACTACGCCCAGCCGCTGCTGGTCGTGGTGTTCTCCTCTGTCTTCCTGGGCGAGACGATCCGCGTCTACCGCTGGAGCGCGGTTGCGGTCGGTCTTGCCGGCGTGCTGATCATCTCCTGGCCCGAGCTGACGCTGCTCAATTCCGGTGAAGGCCTCGACGACCAGGAGCTGCTGGGCGTCATGGCCGCGCTGATCGCCGCCGCGATTTCGGCGGTCGCCATGCTTCTGGTGCGCAATCTCGTGCAGACGGAGAAGACGGCGACCATCGTGCTGTGGTTCTCCTCGACGGCTTCGGTGTTGTCGCTCTTGACGCTGCCCTTCGGCTGGCAGGCCCTGACGCCGATGCAGGCCGCGCTCCTCGTCTTCGCGGGCTTCTGCGGCGGGCTCGGCCAGATCCTGATGACGGCGGCCTACCGCCACGCCGAAGCCTCGGTCGTGGCGCCGTTCGAATACACCTCGATGATCCTCGGTGTCGTCGTCGGTTATTTCGTCTTCGGCGACGTCACCTCGCTCAACACGCTAATCGGCGGCGTGATCGTGGTCGCCGCCGGCATTTTCATCATCTGGCGCGAGCGGCAGCTCGGCCTGGAGCGCACGCGCACCAGGACGGCCGCGCCGCCGCAGGGGTGAACTGTTTCAAAGAGTAGCTTCAAAGGCCGAGTTCCTTCACACCCCCCTCTGGCCTGCCGGCCATCTCCCCCGCAAGGGGGGAGATTGGCAGTTCCCTCGGCGGCGCACTACCCGCCATGTTGATGATTGGCGAAAGCGGCCGCGACAGCTGATCTTCCCCCTTGCGGGGGAGATGTCCGGCAGGACAGAGGGGGGTGCTGTCCCTCGGCCTTTCTAATTTTGAGCTATTGAGAGCTCCGCTCCTTCGCCAGCCGCACCAGCACCGCCCGGGTTTGCTCATCCGCAGGGAAGAAGGATTCGATCGCCAGCTCCGACAGCGTGACGTCGAGCGGCGTGCCGAAGACGGTGATCGTGCTGATGAAGGACAGCACCTGATCGCCATGCGCGAGCCGTAGCGGATGGACGATGCCACTCGGCTCGACCGGTGCGGGCCGGCTGCTTCTCAGGCCCGACGGATAGGCGCGCAACTCTCGCTCCAGCTCAATCAGCACCGGGTCGCCGGTGGCGTCGTTCTGGTGCTTGAGCCGCTCCAGCAGATGCGCGCGCCACTCCGCCAGATTGACGATGCGCGGTGCCACGCCGTCCGGGTGCAGGCTGAGCCTCAGCACATTGACCGGCGGCGTAAGCAGGGACGGCTCGGAAATATCGGCAAGGAACGGGGCGATCGCGCCATTGGCGGAAATAAGGTTCCAGTGCCGGTCCACCGCCAGTGCCGGAAAGGGCTCGTGGCCCTTGAGCACGGTCTCGACGGCGGCAAGCGCCGGCGCCAGCGTCGCATCGGTCAGCGGCTTTTCGCTGAAGCTCGGCGCGAAGCCGGCGGCAAGCAACAGTTGATTGCGTTGGCGCAGTGGAATCGACAGCTGCTCGGCCAGATGCAGAACCATGTCGCGCGACGGCTGGGCCCGGCCGCTTTCGACGAAGGAGAGATGCCGCTGCGAGATATCGGCCTCCATGGCGAGGTCGAGTTGGCTCATGCGCCGCCGCGTGCGCCATTCGCGGATCAGGCCGCCGGCGGAGATGTCGGATGTGGTCATGGGAGAGGAGTAGGGCGGCGAGGGGCGGAGTTCAATTACCTGGGAGGTCATAGCTCCGCCTTCTCTCCTTGTGGGAGAAGGTGGATCGGCGCGCAGCGCCGAGACGGATGAGGGGTGTTCCAGCGGAGTGAGACGCTGGCATTCCCTGGAGCACCCCTCATCCGCCCTTCGGGCACCTTCTCCCACAAGGGGAGAAGGAAAAAGTGCTCACGCCAGCCCCTTCAACTTTGCCTTCACCTCGAGAAAATCCCGCCATGCCAGCTTCTTGTGCGCCGGCGTCCTGAGCAGATAGGCCGGGTGCAGCGTGGGCATCGCTGGAATGGCTATGCCCGATGCGGTCGTGTGCACCCGCCAGTTGCCGCGCAGCCGCAGAATCCCCTCGGTCGTGTTAAGCAGCGTCTTGGCCGATGGGCCGCCGAGATTGATCAGCACCTTGGGATTGACCAGTTCGATCTGCCTTTCGATGAAGGGCCGGCAGATCTCGGTCTCGTGCGGCGTCGGCGTGCGGTTGCCCGGCGGCCGCCACGGAATGACGTTGGCGATATAGGCCGAACCGCGGTCGAGGCCGATCGCGGCCAGCATGCGGTCGAGCAGCCGGCCGGAGCGGCCGACAAAGGGCAGGCCTTCAAGATCCTCGTCTCTGCCCGGCGCTTCGCCGACCAGCATCAGGTCGGCGTTCGGATTGCCGTCGGCGAAGACCAGGTTCTTGGCCGTGAATTTGAGATTGCAGCCGTCGAAGGCAGCCATGTGCTGGCACAGTTCCTCGAGCGTCGAGGCGCTTGCGGCCAGTTGCCGGGCAAGCAGCGCCTGCGCCTCGTCGGGGACGGTGGCGGCCGGTATGCGCGCCGGAGCGTCCGGAATATTGCGCGCGTCGAGACCGGATGATGGCGTTGCCGGCACGGACGCCTGGGGCCGCTCCGGGACCTGCCCGGATGCCGGGCGGCTCTCGGATCTTGCGTCGCGAGGTGGTGCGGCTGGCGCCCGCTCGGCAGGCCTGCCTTCGGCCGACTTCGCCGCCGCTTCGGCAAACCGGTTGACCGGCGCGTCTTCAAGCGCGTCGTCGACGCCGGCGCTGGCATAGAAGGCGAGCAGTTCGGCGATCTCGGCAGGTGTGCTGGGGGAGGCGGCAGTCATGGCGCCACCATTGTCCGCGCGGCGCCGATTTGCAAGGTTAAGCCACGTTCGCCTGTATTGGAGCATGTCGAGATTCAGGTCAGGCCGAGTCGAAAATGGTGGTTTCCGAGAACCGGAGCGGAGCGTACTTTTCGTACGTGAGCACCGGAAGCGCAGGAAACCGCCATTTGCAGGCCGGCATCACCTGAATATCGATATGCTTTCACCCAGTGGGTATGCGGGGATCCTGCACGATGTAAAACGTCCAGCGCGGCGTATAATCGGTGACCAGGAAATCGAAGGTCGCCGTCTTCAGCGGGTCGATCTTGCCGTTGCGGAACAGCAGCCGGTCATAGGGTTCGAACCGGCGGTCGAAATCGGCGAAATTGCTCGACCAGATGTTGTCGGGCGTCTTGTTGCGCTGGTCGAAGGACAGGCCGTCGCCGAACACGCTCGGCTGGTCGAGGATCTCCTGCAGCTCGAACTGGAATTCCACCCAGGGCAGCGCGCTGTTGTTGAGCACGTCGATGCGCATATACATCACGCCGTTGGCGACCGCGCCGGCCTTGCCGAAGGGCTCGATCGGCTTGGTCGCACGGATCGTCAGCGTTACCGGCGTCGCCGTGTTCAATTCCTCCCTGATGACCAGCGGGTCTTCCTTGGTGCCGATGCCAGACGCCCCCGTGATGCGGAAGCCACCCAGCTCGTCGGAGAAGGAATAGGCGCCGGTCGCCCAGACCTTCACCGGATCGGCTTCCGCCGGAAGGGTCAAAAAGAGGAGCGGAAGAACCGCGCGCCAGGCCATGCCTGGCGTGAAGAGTAAGCGCTTCGATGAAAAGCCGGCTGGCTCTGGACTGCGCATGACGCGAAGTATCGCCGATAACCAAGCCGTCGAACAATTAAAAACATGCCGTCGCCGCCTGGCCTGTCAACCAAGTGGCGCTGGCCTATGCTTGGCCATGGTCTCCGCTGCTGCCTTTTCGTAGGGAAAACCGCGACTTTTTGTCGAAATCGGCATTGTCACGTCAGCGCCGGTTTCGCGTCGCGAATTGATGCGCTATGCAGCGCATGAGCCAGCACAATGCGAGAACATGGCGAGCCAGTGAGGGGCCGATGAGCGAAATCGAACGCGAGAGCATGGAATTCGACGTGGTGATCGTCGGCGCTGGTCCCGCCGGCCTTGCCGCCGCGATCCGTCTGAAGCAGCTCAACCCGGACCTTTCCGTCGTCCTCCTGGAGAAGGGCGGCGAGGTTGGCGCCCATATCCTCTCCGGCGCCGTCGTCGACCCGATCGGCATCGACCGGCTGCTGCCCGGCTGGCGCGAAGAGGAGGGCCATCCGTTCAAGACACCGGTGACGGACGACCATTTCCTGGTGCTCGGGCCCGCCGGTTCCTTCCGCCTGCCGAACTTCCTGATGCCGCCGCTGATGAACAACCACGGCAATTACATCGTCTCGCTGGGCAATGTCTGCCGCTGGCTCGCGACCAAGGCAGAGGCGCTGGGCGTCGAGATCTATCCGGGCTTCGCCGCGGCAAGCCTCGTCTACAACGAGGCCGGCGCCGTCAGCGGCGTCATCACCGGCGACATGGGCGTCGAGAAGGACGGCACGCATGGCCCGGCCTACGCGCCAGGCATGGCACTGATGGGCAAATATGTGCTGATCGGCGAAGGTGCGCGGGGCTCTTTGGCCAAGCAGCTCATCGCCAAATACAAGCTTTCCGAAGGCCGCGAGCCCGGCAAATATGGCATCGGCCTCAAGGAGCTGTGGCAGGTCAAGCCCGAGAACCACAAGCCTGGTCTCGTGCAGCATTCCTTCGGCTGGCCGCTAGACATGAAGACCGGTGGAGGCTCCTTCCTCTACCATCTCGAGGACAACCAGGTGGCGGTCGGCTTCGTCGTCCACCTGAACTACAAGAACCCGTATCTGTCGCCCTTCGAGGAATTCCAGCGCTTCAAGACCCATCCGGCGATCGCCGGCACCTTCGAGGGGGCCAAGCGCATCGGCTACGGCGCACGCGCCATCACCGAGGGCGGCTGGCAGTCGGTGCCGAAGCTTTCCTTCCCCGGCGGCGTGCTGATGGGTTGCGCGGCAGGCTTCGTCAACGTGCCGCGCATCAAGGGCTCGCACAATGCGGTGCTCTCCGGCATGCTGGCGGCCGAGCATGTGGCCGGGGCGATTGCCGGCGGCCGCGCCAATGACGAGCTCGCTTCCTACGAGGAAGCCTGGCGCGGCACCGATATCGGCAAGGACCTGAAGAAGGTGCGCAACGTCAAGCCGCTCTGGTCGCGCTTCGGCACCATTGTCGGCGTCGGCATCGGCGGTCTCGACATGTGGCTGAACACGCTGTTCGGCTTCTCGCCTTTCGGTACGCTGAAGCATGGCAAGGCCGACTATGCGACGCTCGAACCCGCCGCCCAGCATCAGAAGATCGCCTATCCGAAGCCGGATGGCGTGCTGACCTTCGACCGGCTGTCCTCGGTGTTCCTGTCGAATACCAACCACGAGGAAAACGAGCCGGTGCACCTGATCGTCGGCGACATGGCGCTGCAGCAGCGTTCCGAGCACGATGTCTTTGCCGGTCCCTCGACTCGCTATTGCCCGGCCGGCGTTTATGAATGGGTGGACAAGGACGGCAACGCCGCCGCCGATCCTTCGGCCAAGGACGTGCGCTTCGTCATCAACGCGCAGAACTGCGTCCACTGCAAGACCTGCGACATCAAGGATCCGAACCGGAACATCAACTGGGTGCCGCCACAAGGCGGCGAAGGCCCGGTTTACCAGGGCATGTGAGCCGCTCCGACCGGGCCGTCTCGACTGCCGCTCCAACAGGCCCGGCGAAGGTCGGGTAGCCGCGCCTTATCGGCAGAGACCGTTGAAGCCGGGCGCCGAGTATGGTCTGCTTCGCGTCAAACGAGGAGGCGGACATGCGGCGCATCAGCCTGGCGATTTTAGCTGCTGCCGGCATGCTTTCTTGCGCGCCTGCCTTCGCCGGCACCAAGCTGACCGTGCATGTGCGCAGCTACGACGTCACCGGCAGGACCGGGGCTGAACTGATCGAGGCGATGGATGGCCTCGGGCCGAGGCACGGCCATGCCACGCGCGCCATCGCCGAGACCGGCTATACCGTGCATTGGAACCTCGACGTGAAACGGGACAACGGCATCTGTCGGCTGCGTCAGGCCACCGGCACGATCGACCTGACCTACACCTTTCCGCGCCGGACGTCCCCATCCGGTCCGGTCCTGCGCAAGCGCTGGGATCGCTTCATGGCCGGCGTGCGCCAGCACGAGCATACCCATGGCCGCATCGCCAAGCAGATGATGCGGGCGACCGAGACGGCGCTTGCCGGGCTCGAGCGGCTGGACAACTGGTTCTGCACCGGTCTTCGCTGGGACGCCAGACGCCGCATCGACACGATCTATGCCGACTACGAGGCCAGGCAGATTGCCTTCGACGCGCGCGAGCACCGCGACGGCGGCCATGTCGAGAAACTGGTCAATGCATTGATGGGGAAGAACTGAAACTCCAGCCCGTTCGCCGACCGAGCGGACGTCAGCTCCGCGGCTTGTTCGGCGCGTCGTTCGCCGCCAGCGCCGATTTGTGCTCGTCCTCGGGCGCGTTGCTGTCGGTCGGCAGCGTGAATTCGACCAGGACCGGCAAATGGTCGGAGCCGATGTCCTCCAGCCGGGCCGATGACAGGATCGTCACCCCGCCCTTGCTGAACACCTGGTCGATCGGCAGGCCCGCATAGCGGCGCAGAAAGTCAGGCAGCGTGCGGTGGATCCAGGTCGGACCGGCCGAAGGCATCAGAGTCATACCGCTCATTCGCGCCACCCGCCGCACCGCCGCGCTCCACGGCACGGCATTGCAGTCGCCTGCCATGATGGCGGTCTCGCCGAGCGCGGCCAGCGGTTGCGCCAGTTCGCCGATCTGCCAGTATTGCTCCTTCGGCCACGGCCAGCTGAGATGGATCGCGGCGACATTGACCGGAATGCCACCGAAATCGATCATCGCGGTAGCCATCGCGCCGCGCGGCTCGCAACGCGGCGCGGTGCCGGCGGCGAAGGGACGGCGCGAGAGCAGCGCGACGCCGAAAATGCCGTTGGGGTAGTCGCACAGGATACGATAGGGGTAGGCGCCGGCGATATAGCTGAGCTCCTTCGCCCACATGCCGGACACTTCGTCGAGCGTGATGACGTCCGGGTTGGTCCTGCCGATCAGCGACAGCACCTTCTTCGGCGTCGGGTTGTTGAAGCGCAGGTTCATCTGCAACAGGCTGTAGGTGATGCGGTCGGCCGGCTTTGCGACCGCCTGCTGCGCCGACAATCTGGGCAGTGCGCCCGTCGTCGTAACGAAGCAGGCGATGGCGAAGACCAGCACGGCGACGGCCTGCAGCCGGTAGGGACCGGCCAGCAGGGCCAGCGCGAGCAAGGCCGTCAGCAGGCTCAGATGCATGCGGAAATGAGAGAAGGAATCGAAGGCCGGATGCAGCGCGCCGAAGAACCCGGCCAAGAGCGCAGCCGAGCATGCTATCATCGCCAGGACTATCAGCTGAGCCATCATGCTCAAGCGCGCACCGCCCGTTGTCATTTTCTCCGAAGCCCCAGTCTTCCGTTCGGACCGGTTATCGGCCAAATTGCGGCCCAAGCAAGACGACCGATTGCCTCGCCGGTCGCTGGCAGGCGTGCGGTTATTGGAATGCCGTTTCGGAAAAGCTTCTGAGCTTGCGCGAATGCAGCCGCTCCATCGGCATTTCGGCCAGCTTCTCCATCGCCTTGATGCCGATGGTCAGATGCTGCGCCACCTGTCGCTTGTAGAACTCGGTCGCCATGCCGGGCAGCTTCAGCTCGCCATGCAGCGGCTTGTCGGAAACGCACAGCAGCGTCCCGTAAGGCACGCGGAAGCGGAAGCCGTTGGCGGCGATGGTGGCCGATTCCATATCGAGCGCGATGGCCCGGGACTGCGACAGGCGCTGCACCGGTCCGCGCTGGTCGCGCAGCTCCCAGTTGCGGTTGTCGATGGTGGCGACGGTTCCGGTGCGCATGATGCGCTTGAGGTCGTAGCCCGACAGGCCGGTCACTTCGGCGACCGCCTCCTGCAGCGCCACCTGGATTTCGGCCAGCGGCGGGATCGGCACCCAGACCGGCAGGTCGTCGTCGAGCACATGGTCCTCGCGCACATAGGCATGCGCCAGCACATAGTCGCCCAACGCCTGCGTGTTGCGCAGCCCGGCGCAGTGGCCAAGCATCACCCAGGCATGCGGCCTCAGCACCGCTATATGGTCGGTGATGGTCTTGGCGTTGGACGGGCCGACGCCGATATTGACCATGCTGATGCCGCCATGGCCCGGCTTCTTCAAGTGGTAGGCCGGCATCTGCGGCAGGCGGTGCGGCGGCGTTCCTTCCGGGACCGTCTCCCCGTTCCTGGTCACGACATTGCCGGGTTCGACGAACTCGACATAGCCGCTGTCGCCATTGGCCATCAACTCGCGGGCGCGCGCCACGAATTCGTCGATGTAGAACTGGTAATTGGTGAACAGCACGAAGTTCTGGAAGTGCTGCGGGCTGGTCGCCGTGTAATGCGTCATGCGGTGCAGCGAATAATCGATGCGCTGCGCGGTGAAAGGCGCCAGCGGCCGCGGCTCGCCGAACGCCACCTCGAAGGTGCCGTTGGCGATCTGGTCGTCGGTGCCGTCGAGATCGGGCACGTCGAACAGGTCGCGGATCGGTCGCTTGATGCGCTCGGCGGCGGCGCCGTCGACATAGGTGCCTTCCAGGAAGGCGAAATGCAGCGGGATGGGTGTCGTCGATTCCGAGACCGTCACCGTCACGCCGTGATTGCGCATGATGAGCCGAAGCTGCTCGATGAGATAGTTCTCGAACAGTTGCGGCTGCGTGATCGTGGTGGCGAAATGGCCGGGCGTCGGCATATGGCCATAGGCCTGGCGCGAGTCGACCTGGCTGAACGAGGTCGTGGTGACGCCGATCTGCGGATAGAAGGCCCGGTAGCGCTTGCTTTCATCTCCGCCCGCGGCAAGGGCTGAGAAAGAATCGCGCAGGAATTTGGTGTTGCGGTCGTACAGCGTCTGCAGCGCCGCGACGGCCTTTCTGGCGTCGTGGAAGTCCTGCTTGCCGAAGGGCTCCGGCATGACGACCGAGTCGATGGCTTGGGGATAGATTCGCTTTTCCATGGCCCAATATAGAGATTTGGAAGAGCGGTTGGGAGGGGTGAGCGGACAGGAACCGCAACCCAGCTGGAGATTTTTTGTTATCGCTCCGATTCAAGGTGTGACGCGATTCAGGTCAGGCCGAGTCGAGAAAGGTGGATTCCGAGAACCGGAGCGGAGCGTACTTTTCGTACGTGAGCACCGGAAGCGCAGGAAGCCGCGTTTCGCAGGCCGGCCTCACCTGAATATTGTCACATCTACCCGCGCTGCAGGCTGATCAGCAACACGAAGCCTACGCTGGTGTTCTTGTGCGGCGGCGCCTCGATCCTATGGCTTGTATCGGCCCGCATCATCGGCACCGCCAGCACCGGGGCTGCCAGCAGCATCAGGATAAGCATCGCCCGCGGCAGCAGCCGGAGGATCTTTGTTGCATTGTCGGCGATGCGGTTCATTTTGGTGGTATCCCGGTTTCCAGCTTGGTCGATTTTAAGCTTTGTCGTTTCAGCGCTCGATTTGGTTCACGAGGCCGACAATGCGGGCACCGGCCGTTCCCAAGGGCGGGCCGAATGACCGGCCTCCGCCACCAGGATGGCGAAGAGCATGCCGAACAGGCTCATCAGCAGGCAGACGATGGTGAAGCGACGGGCAAGCATTTCTCTCTCCTTCAATGCGGGAGAAAATGCCTGACGGCCTCTGAACCGGTTCTGAGACCGGTATTCATCTGCGGTTCAAATTGATTGACGAGAGTCTTGCACCGTGCCGGTGCCACAGCGCGGCGGAGGGCTGTCGCTGCAAAAGAAAACGGGGCCGCGTAGAGCAATTTCAGGAAAAGTGAGCGGTTCTCCGCCCGGAATTGCGTCAAACAAAGAAATAGGGCGTTTCACCGTGCCGTGAAAACGGTGAAACGCCCTTGGCCGTCTCGTTGGTCTGGAGTTTGGCGCTTAGAGCTTGTGCCAGGTCTGGCTCTTGCAGATCAGGCCGCCGAGCACGCAGCCGCTCATCTTGAGCGCGGTGCCCGAGAGCGTCGCCTTGCCGGAATAGGTCTTGTCGTTTGCCGGGTCGGTGATGCTGCCGGCATATTTGTTGTCGCCGGCCGCCTTCAGCGAGCCGATCGTCTTGCCGGCGTATTTGCCGGTCTTGAGCGTGATCGAGAAAGAACCGCTCCCGCCGATCGCCGCGGTGTCGCCGGCCTGCGTCTTCCAGTTGCCTTCGATCGGGTCAGCGCATGCGGCGCCCGCCATGATCAAGGTGGCCGCCAGGGCCACAGTCAGCTTTCGAAACATCGTGTCCACCTCCCTATGGGGTTGCGGCGGGCTCCAGTCCGCCTTCCTGCCCCTTACGCAAAGGTAAAGCTAATCCAGCCGCCGCCAAAACGAAAGCGGTGCCGCGACGGAAGGTTGCAAGGATTTTCGCAGCGCGGCCGACTGAAAATAAACGCGACCGAAAAACGCTTCGGTTTCCGTGGTTAGCGAAGTCTTGATTCTGCCGCCGGCAATTTTCATCGAATTTGATGCAAAATGGCTGAAACGCTGGATTCCCATGCTTAACGGTTTTCCGCGTTTACCTCTTGTTTTAGCTTTGTTTTCCTCAAATTAAGCAAGCCATTTAACGACGGATTCAAGGCCAGCCGTCATCCTCGAAAGCATCGAAAGAGCGGCTCGCCCCGAGGGATACCAAGGGAAAAGGAGGCAGCTCTCGGGAGCCAGACAGGGGATTGAAATGGCACGCTTTGAAATGCTTGAGGACGGCTTCGGCGCCATGGGGGCAACTGCCCAGGCCGACATTCTTTTCGAACTGGGCATGATGTATGCGACGGGGCGCGATTGCGAGACCGATGTCGTTGCCGCCCACAAATGGTTCAACATCGCCGCGATCAAGGGCTCGGCCCGCGCCGCCGAGCTGCGCTCGGAACTGTCGGCCACCATGTCGAAAGTCGAGATCGCCACGGCGCTGCGCGAAGCCCGCGAATGGATGACGATGCACTGATCCTCAGCGCGTAGCGCTCAGAGCTCATCGGGACAAGGCCGCGAAAAGACGGCCGGTCAAGAAGAACGAGAACGTGGCGGGTTGAGACAACCGAGGCCACGCAAAAAACAGGGAAGCGAGCGGGTTTCAGGCGCGGGGGCGTCTGGGGAGCTCGACTGCAAAAGCCGTGACCGACCGAAACAAGGTCGGCGCGGCTTTTTGCATTACACTTGGCAATCAGGCGCGTGGCCCAAGAAATCCTCGTCGGAATGAACCAAAGCCGGCCTCACTGTCCTCTCGACAGTTTCGGCGAAGGGTGAAATTGTCCCGGCTCTGTGGAAGAAGCGCGGCCGGATCGGCACGCGCAAGTGGAGGAGTTCTTATAGTCATGAAAAAATTGGGTATTTTGAGCGCGGCCGCTTTTGGCCTGATGATGAGCGCCCCGGTTGCCTTCGCCGACGACATCACCATTTCGGTGGTCGGCCCCATGACCGGCCAGCTCGCCACCATCGGTGACCAGTTCAAGCAGGGCGCGCAGGCCGCCGCCGACGCGATCAATGCGGCTGGCGGCGTCAACGGCTCCCAGATAAAGCTCGACATCGAGGACGACCAGTGCGATCCCAAGCAGGCGGTCTCGGTCGCCAACCGCATCGTCGCCAACGGCGTCAAATTCGTCGACGGCCATGCCTGCTCGGGCTCCAGCATTCCGGCCTCGGCCGTCTATGCCGAAGCCGGCACGCTGATGATGAGCCCCGCCTCGTCCAACCCGGTGCTGACCGACGCCGCCGCCAAGGCCGGCTGGCCGACCATCATGCGCCTCTACACGCGTGACGACGCGCAGGGCGCCTTCATCGGCCCCTGGATCGCCAAGAAATACGCCGGCAAGAACGTTGTCGTCCTGCACGACAAGAGCGCCTACGGCCAGGGCGTTGCCGACGCCGTGAAGGCGACGATGAATGCCGGCGGTCTCAAGGAAGTCGACTACGAAGGCATCAATGCCGGTGAGAAGGACTATTCGGCCCTCGTCACCAAGCTGAAGGAACTGAAGGCCGACGTCGTCTATTTCGGCGGCTATCACCCCGAGGCGGGTCTGATCCTGCGTCAGGCGGCCGAGCAGAACGTCAAGTTCCAGCTGATCATGCCGGACTCGATCGCTTCGCCGGAATTCTGGCAGGTTGCCGGCCCGGCCGGTGAAGGCACCATGTTCGTCTTCCCGTCGGACCCGCAGGCCAAGCCTGAAGCGAAGGACGCGGTCGCCAAGATCAAGGCCGGCGGCTTCACGCCCGAGGGCTTCACGCTGTTCTCCTATGCCGTGATCCAGGCTGTGGCCGAAGGCGTCAAGCGCGCCGGCACCGACGATCCGGCCAAGGTCGCGGAGGCGCTCAAGGACGGCAAACCGATCAGCACCGTGGTCGGCGACGTCATCTTCGACGAGAAGGGCGATCTGAAGAACGCCAGCTACGACATCAACCAATGGCACGACGGCAAATACGCGCCGATCAAGCCGTAATCGGTTCTGCAAGAATCAAGGAAATGGCCGGGACGAGCCCGGCCATTTCCGTTTGTGCTGCGGCATTGACGTGCAGGGGAGGCTGTCCCGCCATATCTAATTATTTTGTCTCGTTAACGAGACAACTCGAACAGCCGCTTCAGCCCTGCCCATTCTCCGCGAACCGCACCAGCACAGTGCCGTCGCTGACCTGAGCGCCCTCGGCCGCGATCTCGGCGATCACGCCGTCATGCGGGGCGGCGATCATGTGCTCCATCTTCATCGCTTCGAGGATCAGAAGCGGCTGGCCCTTGATCACGGCATCGCCCGTTGCGGCGCGCACCAGCTTGACCAGCCCCGGCATCGGCGCGCGCAGGCTGCCTGAGGCAGCTCCCGCCTCGTCGGCCTTGGCGAGCGGATCGGGGACCGTGAACGTATAGCCGACCGCGCCCTCGAAGACGGTGACATGGCCTGGCCAGCGGGCCGCATGCGGCATGGTCCTCAAATCATGCGTGTTCACCGCATCGTGCGGTGCCTCCAGCGCCACCTGGAAGCGGCCGTCCGAGCGTGCCGAAACCCGCGCCAGGATGTTCTCCTCGCCATAGCGCAAGCGGGTGCGGCGCGAGAGCGGGTGGAAATGGGCATAGCTGGAAAGCGTGGACCAGGGATCGGCGGCGGAAGCGGGCACGGCGGTATCCGCCGCCGCCAGCGCCGCGGCTGCGATCGTCTCGTCGCTCGGCGGGGGAATGGCGGTGAGCGCCGCCTGGTGCCGGCCGATCAGCCCGGTATCGAGATCGCCGGCAGCGAAATCGGCGTCGGCAGCGAGCGCCGCCAGGAAGGCGGTGTTGACGGTCGAGCCGGCCACTTCCGTCCGCGCCAGCATCTCGCGCAGCGTGCCGAGCGCCGACGCCCGATCCTTGCCGTGCGCTACCAGCTTCGCGATCATCGGATCATAGAAGGGAGAGATCGCATCCCCGGCGCGCACGCCGGTCTCGATGCGTATCGCGGCACCTTCCGGCGCCGCGTCGGGGAATTTGAGATGATGCAGCGTGCCGGTCGCCGGCAGGAACCCTCTCGCGGCGTCCTCGGCATAGAGGCGGGCCTCGAAAGCGTGGCCGGACAAAGCGATCTCATTCTGCATCTTCGGCAGCGTTTCGCCGGACGCGACGCGAAGCTGCCATTCGACGAGATCGACGCCGGTGACCATCTCGGTGACGGGATGCTCGACCTGCAGTCGGGTATTCATCTCCATGAACCAGAAGCGGTCGGCCTTGAGCCCCTGGGAGGCATCGACGATGAACTCGATCGTGCCGGCGCCCGAATAATTGATCGCCTTGGCAGCCTTCATGGCCGCCTCCGTCATTGCCTTGCGCAGCGCCGGCGTCATGCCGGGGGCGGGCGCCTCCTCGATCACCTTCTGATGGCGGCGTTGCGCCGAGCAATCGCGTTCGAAAAGATGCACGGCGTTGCCGAAATTATCGCCGAACACCTGCACTTCGATGTGACGCGGCTTGTCGACATATTTTTCCACCAGCACGCGATCGTCGCCGAACGCCGCCTTCGCCTCGCGACGCGCGCTGGAAAGCGCCTCCGAGAAATCGTCGGGGTGCTCGACGCGCCGCATGCCCTTGCCGCCGCCGCCGGCGCGCGCCTTGATCAGCACCGGGTAGCCGATCTCGCGCGCCTTGGACGCAAGCAGCACAATTTCCTGCGCTTCGCCGTGATAACCCGGCACCACCGGCACGCCGGCCTTTTCCATCAGCCGCTTGGCGGCGTCCTTCAATCCCATGGCGCGGATCGAGGCGGCGGAAGGACCGATGAAGACAAGGCCTGCCGCCGTCGCCTGATCGACGAAATCGGGGTTTTCCGACAGGAAGCCGTAGCCGGGATGGATGGCCTCGGCGCCGGTGGCGAGCGCCGCCGCCACGATCCTGTCGCCGCGCAGATAGCTTTCGCCGACGGGCGAGGGGCCGATATGCACGGCCTCGTCGGCCATCTCGACATGGAGCGCGCGGGCATCCGCGTCCGAATAGACGGCGACGGTGCGCACACCGAGCCTGCGGGCGGTTCGGATGACGCGGCAGGCGATCTCGCCGCGATTGGCGATCAGGATCTTGCCGAACATGGAACCTCCGCAGCCAGGGTGTGTCTCGGGCGACGACGGCATACCTTCGCGCCCCTCCAGCTGATCATCTGAATTTGCCTGTACTGAGCCTTTTGCTCCAAGATCAGCTCTCCCCAATGGCCGCAACGGCCTGCCGATATAACTCCGCCGTCTGCTCGTCGAAGCAGCAGAAAGTAACCGTATCCGGCAGCGCATTTTGCCTCAGGAAGGCGCTTACGGCACCAACAGCGATCTCCGTCGCCTGGTCTTTCGGATAGCCATAGATGCCGGTCGAGATCGCCGGGAAAGCGATGGTTCGACAATCATGGCCGAGCGCGATTTCGAGCGAGCGCCGGTAGCAGGAGGCGAGCAGCTCGGCTTCGCCCTGGCCGCCGCCTCGCCAGACCGGACCGACCGTGTGGATGACATAGCGCGCCGGCAGCCGATAGCCCTTGGTCAGCTTGGCGTCGCCGGTCTTGCAGCCGTGAAGCGTGCGGCACTCGGCAAGCAGCTCCGGCCCGGCCGCGCGATGGATGGCGCCGTCGACGCCGCCGCCGCCCAGCAGCGAGGAATTGGCGGCATTGACGATCGCGTCGACCGCGAGCATGGTTATGTCGCCGGTGTGGATACGGATCCTGTCGCCGAGAGCGCTCATCGTCACATCCTGAACACGCCGAATTTCGTCGCCTCTGTCTCCGCATTGAGCGCTGCCGAGAGGCTCAGCGCCAGCACGTCGCGGGTCTTGGCCGGATCGATGATACCGTCGTCCCAGAGCCTGGCCGAGGAATAGAGCGGATGACCCTCATGCTCGTATTTCATCAGGATCGGCTTCCTGAACTTCGCCTCCTCCTCGGCGCTCCATTCACCGCCCTTGCGCTCGATGCCCTCGCGCTTGACCATGGCAAGCACCGTCGCCGCCTGCTCGCCACCCATCACCGAGATGCGCGCGTTCGGCCACATCCATAGGAAGCGAGGCGAATAGGCGCGGCCGCACATGCCGTAATTGCCGGCGCCGAACGAGCCGCCGATGATCACCGTGAGCTTCGGCACCTTTGCGGTGGCGACCGCCATCACCAGCTTGGCGCCGTCCTTGGCGATGCCGCCGGCCTCGTATTTTCGCCCGACCATGAAGCCGGTGATGTTCTGCAGGAAGACCAACGGAATGCCGCGCTGGCAGCAAAGCTCGATGAAATGCGCCCCCTTCAGCGCGCTTTCGGAAAACAGCACGCCGTTGTTGCCGATGATGCCGACCAGCATGCCGTGCAGATGGGCAAAACCAGTAACCAACGTGGTGCCATAGTTTTGCTTGAACTCGTCGAACTCCGAGCCGTCAACGAGTCGGGCAATCACCTCGCGCACGTCATAAGGCTGGCGCAGGTCCGTCGGCACGATGCCGTAAAGTTCGCTCGGGTCATGACGCGGCGGCACCGGTTTCTGCAGATTGAGCTTTAGAGCCTTGTTCCGATTCAGGTTCTTGACGATGCGCCGGCAAATGGCCAAGGCGTGTTCATCGTCCATCGCATAGTGGTCGGCCACCCCGGAGAGCCTGGTGTGGACATCGGCGCCGCCGAGCTCCTCGGCGCTGACATCTTCTCCGGTGGCGGCCTTCACCAGCGGCGGGCCGCCGAGAAAAATGGTCGCCTGGTTGCGCACCATGATCGTCTCGTCCGACATCGCCGGCACATAGGCGCCGCCCGCCGTGCAGGAACCCATGACGCAGGCGATCTGCGGGATGCCGGCGGCCGACATGTTGGCTTGGTTGTAGAAGATGCGGCCGAAATGCTCGCGGTCGGGAAACACCTCGTCCTGGTTGGGCAGGTTGGCGCCGCCGCTGTCGACCAGATAGACGCAAGGCAGGTTGTTCTGCAGCGCGATCTCCTGCGCCCTGAGATGCTTCTTCACCGTCAGCGGATAATAGGTGCCGCCCTTCACAGTGGCGTCGTTGACGACGACCATGACTTCGGTGCCCTCGACGCGGCCGACGCCGGTGATGATGCCGGCCGAGGAAATGTCCTCGCCATACATCGACCATGCCGCGAACTGCCCGACCTCGAGGAAGGGCGAGCCGGTGTCGAGCAGTTGCGCCAGCCGCTCGCGCGGCAACAGCTTGCCGCGTGAGACGTGGCGTTCGCGGGCTTCGTCCGAGCCGCCGCGCTCGACGCTTGCCGCCTTCTCGGCGATGTCGGCGACCAGTGCGCGCATGCGCTCCGCATTGGCGCGAAACGTGTCGGAGGAGGGGGAAATTTGAGTTTGCAGTGTGGCCACGTTAAACCCCCTCCGCCATGATCTCGCGACCGATTAGCCAGCGGCGGATCTCGCTGGTGCCGGCGCCGATCTCGTAGAGCTTGGCGTCGCGCAGCAGCCGGCCCGTCGGATAGTCGTTAATGTAGCCGTTGCCGCCGAGCAGCTGGATAGCGTCGAGCGCCATCTGCGTCGCTTTCTCGGCGGCGAACAGCACGCAGCCGGCGGCGTCCTTGCGCGAGGTCTCGCCGCGGTCGCAGGCGGCCGCCACCGCGTACACGTAGGCCCGCGCGGCGTTCATCGTCGAGTACATGTCGGCAAGCTTGCCCTGCACCAGCTGGAACGTGCCGATCGGCTGGCCGAACTGCTTGCGCTCATGCACGTAAGGCACAGCGACGTCGAGGCAGGCCGCCATCAGCCCGATCGGGCCCCCGGACAGCACCGCGCGCTCGTAGTCGAGCCCCGACATCAGCACCTCGACGCCGCGCCCTTCCTCATGCAGCACGTTCTCGAACGGCACCTCGACATCCTCGAACACGAGCTCGCCGGTGTTGGAACCGCGCATGCCGAGCTTGTCGAGTTTTTGCGCCACCGAAAAGCCGGCCATCGTCTTCTCGACGATGAAAGCCGTGATGCCGCGCGCATGGCGTTCCGGATCGGTCTTGGCATAGACCACCATCGTCCCGGCGTCGGGACCGTTGGTGATCCACATTTTCGAGCCGTTGAGCACGTAGCGGTCGTTGCGCTTTTCGGCGCGCAACCGGAGCGACACCACGTCCGAGCCGGCGCCTGGTTCCGACATCGCCAGCGCGCCCACAGTTTCGCCCGAGCAAAGGGCAGGCAGGTACTTCTCTTTCTGCGCCGGGGTGGCCCAGCGGTTGATCTGGTTGACGCAGAGGTTCGAGTGCGCGCCGTAGGAGAGGCCGACCGAGGCGGACGCGCGCGAAATCTCCTCCATCGCGACGACATGCGCGAGATAGCCCATGCCGCTGCCGCCGAAGTCCGGATCGGCGGTGATGCCGAGCAGGCCGAGCGCGCCGAGCTCGCCCCAAAGATGCGCGGGAAATTCGTTGCAACGGTCGATCTCGGCCGCGATCGGCGCGATCCTGTCCTGGGCGAAGCGCCTCACCGTGTCGCGCAGCGCCTCGATGTCGGGATCCAGTCCGAAGTTCAGCGTATTCGTGTACATGCCGTTCCTCCCTGCGCGGGTCTTCGCGGAGATCGCGCCGTATCAGAGTGCCACGGCGTCCCTGGCGCGCGCCGAGGGACGCGCGGTGCCATGGCTGATTGTCGCGCCGACCAGGCGCATTGTCATCGAAAGATATGATGCCGTGACTTCGGCGATCGACAGCCGCTCGCCCGGCCGGAACCAGACGATGACGCCGGTCATCATCTGGATCAGCGCCATGGCAGTGAGCCCGGTGTCGTCGACCTGAAAGACACCAACCTCGGCGCCGTCGCGCAGGATCGTGCGCAGTTCCTTCTCATAGGCCGTGCGCATTTTGAGGATCTGCGTCAGCCTTTCATGCGAAAGGCTGCGCAATTCCATGTTGGAGACATGGGTGGCGTGACGCCGCCCGATGTGGAAAGCGATGTGGTTTTCGACATAGGCGGTGAGCCGGTCCACCGGATCGACGCTCGCCGGTCGCGCCGCTTCCCAAGCCTCGAGCAGGCCTTCCATATGCTCTCGCATCAAGGTGAAAAGCAGATCTTCCTTGGTCGGGAAGTAGCGATAGAGCGCTGCCGCCTGCACGCCGACCTCGGCCGCCAGCTGCCGCATCGACATCGCCTCGTAGCCGAGACGCGCGATCAGGCTGACCGCCGCCTCGCGAACGGCCGCTTCGGTTTTCTCCCCGTCGGAACCTGTGGTGCGTGCCATATTTGCCTCTGGCAGCAATAATAAAACGAACGTTCAATTAATTCAAGCCTTTCCCTTCGAGGGTACGGCTGTCCAAAGCCATATGCGATTGCCCTTCCCTTCAGGGGAAGCTACCTGGCCTACTCGATGATTCTGAAATCGACGGGCGCCGCTTCGGCCGCCTCCTCGACCTCGACATTCGAGACGAGCGCGCCCCGCGGCCCTTGCCACAGGCGTTCGATCATCGCCGTGACAGCACCATCGTCGCCGGCGATCAGCGCGCTGACCGAGCCGTCACGCTCGTTGCGCACCCAACCCGTCAGCCCGAGACGTATTGCTTCTGCGCGCGCCCAGACGCGGTAACTCACACCTTGAACCGTACCGGAAACGCGCGCCCGAACGATTCTATGTTCGCCTTGCATTGCCTGTGCTCCGCGTTGCGCTTGGCGGAATCTGGCACAGCAAAGGGCAAAGGCAACAGGGGTTTGGGCTAGGGTGTGTTGAGATTCAGGTCAGGCCAAGCCGAAAATGGTGGCTTTCGAGAACCGGAGCGGAGCGGACTCGGGTCCGTGAGCACCGGAAGCGCAGAAAACCAGCATTTGCAGGCTGGCATCACCTGAATATCAACACATCCTAGTTCCCTCGCGCCGACGCCAAGGCGCCCGGCAATTCCTCGGCGAAGATGTCGAGCTCATGGTCGAGGCCGACGCTGACCCGGATGCAGCGGTCGAGCACTGGCGCCATCGGCTTGCGGATGAACACGTCGCGCGACAAAAGGTTCTGCATCACCTTCAGCGCGAAGGCGCCATCGCGGCCGCAGTCGATGGTGACGAAATTGGTCGCAGACGGCAACGGCTTCAGGCCGTTCTGCCTGGCAATGGCTGAAATACGCTCACGGCCTGCCGCCACCCGCGTCACGACCGAGCGCAGGTAATGCTGGTCGGCAAGCGCCTCGAGGCCGGCGACCTGCGCCATGCGGCTGACGCCATAATGGTTGCGGATCTTCTCGAAGTCGCGGATCACCTCCGCCTCCGCCACCGCGTAGCCGCAGCGTATGCCGGCCAGGCCGTAAGCCTTGGAGAAAGTGCGCATGCGAATGACGTTCGGCCGTGCGACATCGATCGCCGGCAGCGCCGAGGCCGGTCCCAGCTCGCCATAGGCCTCGTCGAGCACCAGCATGGTGGTTTCCGGCAGCGCTTCGATGAAGCGCACGACATCCGGCGCCTCCCACCAGCTTCCCATCGGATTGTCGGGGTTCGAAAGATAGACCAGCGGCGCCTTTTCGCTCGCGACCTTGGCGAGAAGACCATCCAGGTCCTCCTTGTCATTGGCATAGGGGACCGTGACCAAGCGGCCGCCGACCCCGGCGATATGAAAATTGAAGGTCGGGTAGGCGCCAAGCGAGGTGACCACCGCATCGCCGGGGCCGACATACATGCGCGCCACCACGCCGAGCAGGCCGTCGATGCCTTCGCCCACGACCACGTTTTCGATCGCCACGCCGTGATGCGCGGCGGCCGCCACCTTCAGCTCGTAATTGTCGGGGTCGCAATACATCCACTGGTCGCGGGCAACGCTCTCCATGCGGGCTATGACGCGCGGCGAAGGCCCGAAGCTGCTTTCATTGGCGCCGATGCGGGCCCGGAACGGCCGCCCCCGCTCGCGCTCCTGCGCCTCCGGGCCAACGAACGGCACCGTTGTGGGAAGCGCGCCGATGATTGGCGTGAGGGAAGGGCGACGAAGCATGGCACAGGCTCGCGTGGAAATGGCGTTCTTGCTAGCGTGAGCGGGGGAAGGGTGCAAGTTGGATGGCAAGCTGAAATTGACTGGCTTGACCGGCAGCCGGCGTCAGCTCTTGCGAGGTTTGCCGCTTGCATGGGGCTGGTGGACGCAGCGGCAGGCGCTGCTGTTGGCCTCGAGTTCGATGCGGACGACGTCTCGCTGGATTCTGCCTGCCGCTTTTGCTAGCGAGGCAGGATGAGCAACCGATTGCCGCCCGCTTGGGCAAAGCATCTCAAGACGCAACCCTCGGCTAAAGCGCTGCCGCCGAACGCTGCGCTGCCGAAAGCCAAGACGCAGGCCGGTCCATCGCGAGCGCATGCGGACGATATGCTGTTGCGGCGGGCGCTAGAGCTGCAAAAAGCCGAGCAATTGCCGGAGGCCGAGGAACTCTGTCTCAAGGTTCTGGCAAGAACGCCAAACCATCCGCTGGCATTCTATATCCTGGGAACTCTCGGACTCGGATACGATAACGAGAAGGCCTTGCGGTATTTCGCGCGGGCGGTCGCAGAGGAGCCACGAAATCCCTACTACCACCTTAGCCTTGGCGAAACCTATCTGAAGCTCAGCGAATTTACGCCGGCAATCAGGCACATTCAGCAGGCCTTGGCGTTGAAGCCTGACCTTGTGGAAGCTCTTTGCGCCTTGGGCGATGCCTACAACTCATTTGACAAGGGAGAAATGGCGCTGCCGCTGTTTGAGAAGGCACTCAAGATCGACCGGGATCATCCTCTGGCCCGGTTGGGGTTGCCCCGCGCGCTCGCAAGCCTCGGCCGTATGGACGAAGCCGCGGTTCATTTGAAAGAGGCGATAGAGCGGCGGATCGCGGTACCGGCTGCCTACAGTGCATTGGTGCAGACGCGTAAATTCACGGAAGAGCCGCCGGAGCTCGCGGCAATTCTAGCGGAGCTTCGAGACCCGGCCCATGGAGCGGAAGGAGCGGCGGCACTCCATCACGCTGCAGGGAAGCTGCTTAACGACCTCCGTCGCTACAGGGAGGCGATGGATCACTTCAAGAAGGGAAATCAAGCCGGGGGCCATAAATTCGATCTGGAAAACTACCGTCGCTGGGTCGATGTCATGATCGAAACCTTCACACCGGAGCTGGTGGCTTCAATGGCCGCTCATGGCAATCCCTCGGAGGTGCCTGTATTCGTTGTCGGCATGCCTCGCTCGGGTACGACGCTGACCGAGCAGATCTGTGCCAGCCATCCTGGTGTTCACGGTGCCGGCGAGCTCAGCAAGCTCAGCAGAATGGCCAATGGGATCGGTCTCAAAGGCAACTCCGACACAGACCTCGGCAAATCGATCGCGACGATTACCCCCGAACTGACCGAGACGCTAGCAGCAGAGCATCTTGCCTATCTGCGCGAGCGGGCTCCCGATTCGCTTCGAATCGTCGACAAGATGCCCCACAATTTCGAACTGATCGGGCTGATCGGCATCCTCTTTCCGAACGCGCGCATCATTCATTGCCGGCGCGATGCCATCGACAATTGCGTCTCATGCTTTGTCCTGCAGTTCAATGAAGCGCACAACTACAGCGCTGATCTTCGGACATTAGGACTTTACTACAGAGAGTATGACCGCCTGATGCGGCATTGGAACAAGGTTTTTCCGGGTCGCATATTCGAGAACCGTTACGAGACTTTGATTGAAAACCAAGAGGCGCAGTCGCGACGCCTCATCGATTATCTCGGGCTGCCTTGGGACGATGCCTGCCTGCGCTTTTTTGACAAGGATCGCTCGGTAAATACTTACAGCCTTTGGCAGGTTCGCCAGCCGATTTATAAGTCATCCGTCAAGCGATGGAAGAACTACGAGAGCGAGATCCAGCCGCTGATCGACGCGTTGGGAGATCTAGCTGAGGTTTGATCAGTAGCAATTCGCGTCGAGCCATAGCACTCCATCCGCTGATTGCTCGGGCCTAAGCCTCCTAATAGCGTGTGCAATTCCGGCGATCGCGCCGAATGCAGCGCTTTGTGCAAACGGTGCCGGGGTGCTGGAAGGGAGAAAGAAAAACCCGGCGGTTGCCCGCCGGGTTATCGATTTCGATCAGGCAATGCCTGTTAGAACGAACGCTGGAAGCGGAGCAGGCCGCCGACGCTGTTCTTCTTGTCCGCACCGGTGAAGTTGACGGTCGAGGTGGGATCGGCGTTCCACTGGTCAAACTTGCCAAAGTGATCGTAGTCGACTTCGGCGGTGACCGTGAAGCCGGGAACGATGTCGTAGGCGACGTTCGCCGCCACGCCGTAGTTCTTGTCCTCGTCACCCGACACCTGGAGGTTGAACGAGGTCTTCTCGTTGAACTTGTAGGTGCCGCCGGCCCAGAATGCCCAGTTGCCGCCCCAGATCTTGTAGAAGCCGCGACCGCGGGCGTCGATGACATTGGTCGGGTCGCTCAGATTGTTGTCGCTGCCGTAGCCGAACATGCCGAACAGCGACAGTTCATTGGTGACGTTGACGTCCAAGCGGACCTTGCCGGCGACTTCCTCGTAGTTGCTGTCGTAGGCCACGACGCCGGTGATGGCGCCCCAGCCCTGCGTCCACTTCACACCGCCGACGACATGCGGAACATAGCTGTCGATGGTCCCGACAGTGCCTTCCCCTTCTTCGAGCGAGACCACGGCCGAGAAGCCGTTGCCGGCGTCGAAGTAATACTGGACGACGTTGGTGTCGAAGTCGCCATAGGGGACCAGCGTATCCTGGATGACATTGCCGGCATAGCCGATGAACGTGTCGAAGGCCGATTCGTCCTTACCGACGCGCAGACCACCGAGCTGGATCCAGGCGAAGTTCAGCGTGACGCCTTTGTTGCCCGCAGGATTGTCGGTGAAGCCGGTGATGGCGCCACCACCGGTGCGTGAAACGGAGGCGCCGCGATTGTTGTTGCCGAAGTTGAAGCGGGTCTCGGTGTAGGTCTTCAACGTGCCGAGCTCGGTCTCCTGGCCCGTCCACGTCTTCAGCGTGAAGCGGGTGTTCTTGTACCAGGTGCTGTGGATGTCGCCGTCCTGGTGGTCGACGTTCTTCGCTCCGTCGAACGAGCCGACGTCTCCGAGGCCGATGTCGTAACGGACATAGCCGCCGATGCGCAGGCAGGTCTCGGTGCCGGGGATATAGAAGTAGCCCGAGCCGTACACGTCGCAGATCTTGACGTATTCAGCCGGTTCCGGCTCGGCGACGGTCACCGCGTCGGCGGCGCGGGCGCCCGAAACTGCGATCAGGGCCGCAGCTGAGCCGAGAAGAAGGCTCTTGATGTTCATTTTCTGACCTCCAGTCAGAATCGAACGGAAGAGTCGACTTCATTCGACCGCCATCAACGCCAGTGCTTTGTTATTGCTACTTTTTTGCTCTGGTGAATTCTACCAAAGGCGTTTGCTGGCGAACGCGTGGCCGGATCCGGATTTGAGATAGCGCTCGAATGAAGCCGCCTTCGCCTGGCTCGAAAAGGCCAAGTAGGTCACGATTCGCCACGGGAGAAACTTGGAAGTGTGACTGGACTTCCCAGCATTGTGCTCGGCCATCCGTCGCTTCAGGTCGGATGTCACGCCGATATAGCGCTCGCCTTCCGAAGCCTCGCTTTCCAGAAGATACACGTACCACAGAGCTCGGCCCCTTTCGCTGCGGCTTCGGAGGACATCCTGCTTCGCGCCTGGGGTACTGCCAATCCTATATTTGCGCGGGATTCGTTGGATGGTGCGTAGCGCGTAGCGCATGCCGAACGAACCGGCCCTCCTACGCCAAGGCTTCGGAGGGCATCCTCTCCGCCATCCTGCTTCGCGCGAACTGTTGGGGCTTGTCCTGCGAAGCGCGTAGCGCGAAGCAGGATGGCGGAGAGGATGGGATTCGAACCCACGAGAAGCTTTTGACCTCTACTCCCTTAGCAGGGGAGCGCCTTCGACCACTCGGCCACCTCTCCGTCGCGCCGCTGGATAAAGAAAAGCGCCGGCACAATCAACAAGCCGGCGCCATAATCGCCGAAAATTCGGCATGGTGCAGCTCGGCGGGCGGAGCCATGCGGCGATTCCATGGCGATTCCCTGCCCGGCGACTCGGGACTGGCACCGCAATTTCGGCCGTCCATCGCCGGATTCGACCGGCTGCAAGGCCTTATTGGTTAATGAGAACTTTCGGAGTGAGGCCAAATCGTGTCATTTGTGCAACAACGTCCGGGGATAGAGTCCGGATAGGGCTTTCGCCGATACGATCGTGGTTGAACCCCGCCGCCGCCTGGGTAAAGGTCACGTTCGAAGGAGCGGCGCGGTGCGCATCTTTTTCGGTAAGTGGGGATGGGGCAGGGAACGCTGTCCTTCAGCAAAAAATACCCAGACCCGTTTTTTAACTTTTGACTGGAGGTCAGAAAATGAACATCAAGAGCCTTCTTCTCGGCTCAGCTGCGGCCCTGATCGCAGTTTCGGGCGCCCGCGCCGCCGACGCGGTGACCGTCGCCGAGCCGGAACCGGCTGAATACGTCAAGATCTGCGACGTGTACGGCTCGGGCTACTTCTACATCCCCGGCACCGAAACCTGCCTGCGCATCGGCGGCTATGTCCGTTACGACATCGGCATCGGCGACGTCGGCTCGTTCGACGGCGCGAAGGCGTTCGATCATGAGGATGGCGACCAGCAGGACACGTTCTACAAGCAGGCCCGCTTCACGCTGAAGACCTGGACGGGCCAGGAGACCGAGCTCGGCACGTTGAAGACCTACACCGAGACCCGCTTCAACTTCGGCAATCACAACGACTACGGCTACCGCACCAATGGGGACACCAATTTCGCCCACAATAAGGGCGTTTCGCTGAACTTCGCCTGGATCCAGCTCGGTGGTCTCCGCGTCGGTAAGGACGAATCGGCCTTCAACACGTTCATCGGCTATGCCGGCAACGTCATCCAGGATACGCTCGTTCCCTACGGCGATTTCGACACCAACGTCGTCCAGTACTACTTCGACGCCGGCAACGGCTTCTCGGCGGTGGTCTCGCTGGAAGAAGGCCAGGGCCTCGTCGGCACCATCGACAGCTATGTTCCGCACGTCGTCGGCGGCGTGAAGTGGACGCAGGGCTGGGGCGCCATCACCGGCGTCGTGGCCTACGACAGCAACTACGAGGAAGTGGCCGGCAAGGTTCGCTTGGACGTGAACGCCACCGACGCGCTCTCGCTGTTCATCATGGCTGGCTACGGCACCGATGACAACCTCAGCGACGCGACCTGGGCAATCCCGGCCGGTGGCCGCGGCTTCTACAAGCAGTGGGGCGGCAACTGGGCAGTCTGGGGCGGCGGCACCTACAAGTTCAACGAGAAGACCTCGTTCAACCTTCAGGCGTCGTATGACGAGTGGAAGAATCTCGGTATCGCCGCGAACGTCGCTTACGACATCGTGCCCGGCCTGACGATTACGGCCGAAGTCGACTACTTGCACGCTGGCAGGTTCGACGATTTCGGCACCGGTACCGACAGACTCAACTGGACCAACGCTGACAAGAAGAACAGCGTCGGCGGCATGCTTCGCTTCCAGCGCTCCTTCTAAGGGCTGGACTGCTACAAGGGAAATCCGGCCCGAGCGTACGCTCGGGCCGTTTTGTTTTCGCGATAGGCCAAACGAAAGGATGGGGGTGAAAACGGTAAGCTGATCGGGTCTGTGGAGCGACTTTGTGGGATCCGCCACTGGCGGATGTGGTCGGCCGCGAGATTCGAAAACTCTTGAAAGGACATCTCCGAACGGTTAGGGCTGAAAGCTTAACCACAGGGGGTGTGGCTAAAAATGTCGAACGAAGCGATTCAAGAGGGGGAGCCCTCTGGTCAATTTGCGGTATTTTCTTCTCAGAATTCGAAGTTTAGGTACACCTACAACAAGATCCGGGAAGTAAAATCGTACAGGATCGGGGAACTCTTTGCAGCATACCGGGATATACTCTGGGATGATGGGCGGCATAAATACAATGTCAGCTCGTTCATCGGTGAAATAGACGAGATCCTTCTCGGAGAACGTTTCAGCACCTTCGACCAGAACACCTTGGACAATCTTATCGGTACCTTGCGCCAGCGCGGGAACAGCAACGCAACCATCAATCGCAAGATGGCTGCACTCAGCAAGCTGCTGCGCAAGGCTCATAAGATGGGAGATATCCACAGCCTGCCCGAGTTTCGCCGCCAGAAGGAGCGTGCGGGACGGATTCGTTTCCTCGAGAGGGACGAAGAAGCGAGGCTGTTCGCGGCGATCAGAAGCCGCAGCGAGGACGCCTACAGGCTCTCCGTCTTTCTGGTCGATACCGGCTGCCGCCTCGGCGAGGCGCTCGGCCTGATCTGGAACGACATTCAGGAGCACCGCGTTTCCTTCTGGATCACCAAATCGGGCCGCAGCCGCACCATTCCGATGACCGAGCGGGTCAAGGAGGTGATCAAGCTGCCGCCAAACACGGAAGGGCGCCGGCCGAAAGGTCCCTTCACCAAACTGACGCAGGCGCAGTACCGCGCCATCTGGAACGAAGCGAAAGCGGAAGTCGGTCTTGGCGCCGATGAACAGGTGGTGCCGCATATCCTGCGCCACACCTGCGCCTCCCGCCTCGTTCAGGGCGGCATCGATATAAGGCGCGTGCAGATGTGGCTCGGCCACCAGACGCTGTCGATGACCATGCGTTACGCGCATCTCGCCACCAACGACCTCGATGGCTGCGTCGTCGTTCTGGAGAAGCCGCGTACCGACGAGGCCCCGCGCCCGGCGGAGAGCTCGGTTTTTGCGTCTCCGTTGACCGCGCCGTCACCCGTCAAGACGGCTCGGAAGCAGAGCGGATCGGAACCGGCGAAGGCGCGCCGCAAGAGCTCGAAGGGCAAATAGGCGAGCGGCGCGCGTCGGCGAATCTATATTTTATCGACAAGCCCGAGATTGAGTTAGTCTCGGGCTTTACTTTATTTTGATTTGCGCTCTGCCCGATCAAGGAAATCCGCAATCTCCCGCGGCAGAGTGCCGGTTTCCAGAAAGGGCGCGTGTCCCTGACCTTCGACGGTGATCGTTTCCATGCCGGGATGCCGCCTTCCCATCTCCTCGACGGTCGCAGCGGATAATAGTTTTGAATTGCCGCCGCGAATGGCAAGCAGCGGCACGGTGGCTAAAGCGTCGAACTGCGGCCACAGATCCGGCAACGGCTTGCTGAAATCGACGCCGGCCAGTGTCCCCACCAGCGCCGGATCGAAATCCGGCAGCCAGCCGGCCTCCGTCTCGCGGCAGATTGCCCGGACCATCCGCAGCCAGTCGGCGTCGGTGAGCGCCGGGAAATCGGCGCCATGCACGCTGCGCTGAGCATCCACCGCCTCGGCGAATGTCTTCGGTCTCGGCGCCGGGTCGAGATAGGAGCGGATATGAGCCAGGCCCGCTGCCTCGATTACCGGGCCGATGTCGTTGAGCACGATGGCTTTCAGCACGGCGGGCTTCAATGCGCCGAGCACATGGATGATCAGGCCGCCCCGCGACGTGCCGACGAAGGCGGCCTGCTCGATGCCGAGCGCCGACAATCCGGCAAGGACATCGCCGGCTTCGACGCCGACATTATAGTGGCCGATATCCGGGTCGTGGTCGGATTGTCCGCGCCCGCGATAGTCAAAGGCGAGGACTTTTCGCGGCCTTTCCGCCTTGCTTGAGAGGTGGAGTGCCAGTTCGTGGAAATCGCGGGCGTTACGGGTGAGTCCGGGCAGGCAGACGACCGGCCAGCTGCCGGCATTCGCTTCGCCATAAATCTGGGCGTGGAGTTTCAGGCCGTCTGGCGCGGCGTAGAAGAAGTCGGAGAAACCTTCGCCGCTCGCCATCGCAATGCCGCTCCTCGCTAGGGGTGATCGACAGCTACAGGCGAGGGCAGGGATCGTCAAATGGGAGTTCTTCCTTCTCCCCTTGTAAGGGCTTTGCACAGAATCGGATCGGTGATTCCATGCGGATATCCGGCGAGGAGGGATTCGCGATGGTCGATCGAGT
>NZ_JAIUHU010000020.1:0-92760 GCF_020165275.1 Mesorhizobium sp. Ca11
AAGACCCTGGAATCCATTCCGTGACCTTAGTCAAAAGTGCAGCGGAGCAGAATTCTGCACCGCGGCGGCGCTCGGACGTTACGGAATGGATCCTCGGGTCTGCGCGCGTCGCTTCGCTCCTTGCTCCGCCCGTGGATGACGAGGTTGGGCCGTTTCGGCCAATCTCCAAGGCATGCCGCCTGCCAACATAAACACGGCCTGCCCCGGGCAAAATTACTGTGCTGGGAGCTAGCAGATTTCGTCATTGTGTCGGTGAAACCAACGCAGGCGTTGGAGATTGGCCGAAGCCTCCCAACCTCGTCATTCCAGGGCGGAGCAGCCGCGCAGTGGCGTCGCGAAGACCCTGGAATCCATTCCGTGACCTTAGTCAAAAGTGCAGCGGAGCAGAATTCTGCACCGCGGCGGCGCTCGGACATTACGGAATTGGATCCTCGGGTCTGCGCGCGTCGTTACGCTCCTTGCTCCGCCCGTGGATGACGAGGCAGGGCCGTTTCGGCGAGTCTCCAAGGCATGCCGGTTGCCAACGCAAAGTTAGCCGGCCGGTCAAAATCCCTGTGCTGGGGAACTGGCAGATATCGTTATTGTGACCGCAAAGCCGTTTGCGACCTGCGGCAATTCCAGCTAAGAGGCCGCCATTCACGCTAGCTGGGATCGATACCGATGACGGACATCGCCGCCACCGCCGAAATGCAGGCCGCGCTGCTCTCGCGCGCGCTGCCTTATATGCAGCGCTACGAGAACAAGACGGTAGTGGTGAAATATGGCGGGCATGCCATGGGCGATACCGAGCTCGGCAAGGCGTTCGCCCGCGACATCGCGCTGTTGAAACAATCCGGCGTCAATCCGATCGTCGTGCATGGCGGCGGGCCGCAGATCGGCGCGATGCTCACCAAGATGGGCATCGAATCCAAGTTCGAGGGCGGCCTGCGCGTCACCGACCAGAAGACGGTCGAGATCGTCGAGATGGTGCTGGCCGGCTCGATCAACAAGGAGATCGTGGCGCTGATCAACGCCGAGGGCGAATGGGCGATCGGGCTATGCGGCAAGGACGGCAACATGGTGTTCGCCGAAAAGGCGCGCAAGACCATGGTCGATCCGGATTCCAACATCGAGCGCGTGCTCGATCTCGGCTTCGTCGGCGAGCCGGTCGAGGTCGACCGCACGCTGCTCGACCTTCTGGCGCGCTCGGAAATGATCCCGGTGCTGGCACCGGTGGCGCCCGGCCGCGACGGCCACACCTACAACATCAATGCCGACACCTTTGCCGGCGCCATCGCCGGCGCCTGCCGCGCCTCGCGCCTGCTCTTCCTCACCGACGTGCCGGGCGTCCTCGACAAGAACAAGAAGCTGATCGACGAGCTGACCGTCGCCGAGGCCAGGGCGCTGATCAAGGACGGCACGGTGTCGGGCGGCATGATCCCGAAGGTCGAGACTTGCATCGAGGCGATCGAGCGCGGCGTCGAAGGCGTCGTCATCCTCAACGGCAAGACGCCGCATTCGGTGCTGCTGGAGTTGTTTACCGAGCACGGCGCCGGCACGCTGATCGTTCCGTAAGGAAGGCAAGTTCACCATTTCCATGTAATGGTGAACCGCCATGTCAGCCGGCTAACTTTCTTGCCGCAGGCGCGCGTCGATCTTCAATGACCGGCGCGACGGACTTGCGTGGCTGGCGCCCGACGATCATCGATTCCTCCTCGGCGTCCTGCGGCGCGCCCCAGAATTCGGCTAATGTCGGCCCATCCGTGATGCGGCCGTCGCGGACCAGAAACCCCCAGACCTCGCGGAACCAGACGCGTCGGCCCATCTTCGTGTACCAGCGCATCGAATGGCGCTGCTCGGGATCAGGGTGGAACAGGATGCGCGCCAGCGCCTTCGGCCGCGACTGCACCGCGACCTCGATCAGCTTGACGGCGAAGAACAGCATCCAGGGTTTCAGCCTGGTCATGTGCAGAACCTGGTGCTTGTAATCCCACAGGCGCACGTCCTTCTGGATCACCTTGCGATCCTTGGCGATGCGGAAGAACGGCGTCCAGCGATGCGGCGTGACATAGAGCGCTTGGATCTGGTCGGGGTCATAGGCGATGAGCTGGCGGAAGCCGCGCCAGAGATCGCGCAAGGTCTCGTCCTCGAAGCCGGCGACCCAGGTCGCCATCGACAGGATGCCGTGCCGCCTGAGCAGCCGGATCGCTTCGCGGTCGGACTTCGTGTTGCCGCCCTTGCGGATCAGCGACAGCGTCTGCTCGTCGGTGTTCTCCATGCCGAGCAGCCAGCGGATGACGCCGGCCCTGCGATAAAGATGCAGGATATCGGCATCGCGCACGATATCGTCGGCGCGGGTCGAGCCGACGATCAGCACCGGCACGTTCTCGGCGATCATGGCGTCGAGAAAGGCGCGCCAGGCCTTTTTCGAGGAAGTCGGGTTCTCGTCGGCCAGATTGATCAGCTCGACGCCGTGCTCGCGATGCAGCCAGGCAATCTCCCTGGCGAATTTGACCGGGTCGCGGTGGCGCCAGCGGGTCCAGAAACCGCGCTGGCCGCAGTAGTTGCACAGATGCGGGCAGCCGCGCGAGAACTGCATGACCACGGCCCGCTTGCCGCCCCAATAGGAGTAGCGGCGATGATCGATCAGCTCCCAGCCGACCCGCCAGGCATCGAGGTCGGCTATGGTCATCGCCGCCTGCGTCGCGACAGGACGGCCGAAATCGTCGCGATAGGCGATGCCGGCAACGCTCGCCACCGGCTGGCGCATCTCGATCGCCTCGACCAGCGCCGTCGCGGTCGCCTCGCCCTCGCCGCGCACGATGAAGTCGAAGACGTCGGTCGCAGCGAGGATATCGCGCCAGTGATAGGTCGGGAAGACACCGCCATAGATGACGACGACGCCCGGCGCGCGGGCCTTGATCATCTCGGCGATCTTCAAGGCCGTCGGATGCGCCGAAGTCGAGCCGGAATGGCCGATCAGCACGAAATCCGGATCGCCGCGCAGCGCCTCGTCCACGAGCGCCGCAAGCGGCATCGGCCCGAACTCGGCGTCGACCAGGCGTACCTGATGGCCGGAATCGATCAGCGGCCCGCCGATCGCCAAAAGACCGAGCGGCGGCAGGTGGTCGTCGGGCACACGGCTGCCGATGGCGGTGTGCGGCGGATTGATAAGCACGATGTTCAAGGCGGACCTCCATGTTGGTCCGCTTGTGCTAATGACAGATGGCGAAGCCGCCTTGGCGCGGTTCAGCAGTTTCCACGCAGCTTTTCGCCAGATTTGACCGGATCAGCGCCGCAGATGGCTGAGCGGCACGTGGCCGGGTCCCTTGATGTTCTGCAGCACCAGTTGCGTGTGGACGTCGCGCACACCGGGCAGACGCATCAGCCGGTGCATGACGAAGGCGTTCAAGTCGTCCACCGACGGCACCAAGACGTGCAGCAGGAAATCGTAGTCGCCTGTCATCGTCCAGCAGGACGAGACCTCGTCCATGCGCTGCACGGCGGCGATGAAGCTTTCGGGCGAGCCGTCGCTGTGGCTGACCAGCCGCACCTGGATGAACACCTCGACGGTCAAGCCCACGGCGCGGCGGCTGAGCACGGCGGCAAAGCCCTTGATGATACCGGCCTCCTGCAGGGCGTCGAAGCGGCGCGCGCAAGGCGTGGTCGACAGGCCGATCTCCTGCGCCAGCTCCGAGACGGGCTTGCGGCCGTCGCGCTGCAGGATGTCGAGCATCCTTATCTCGAAATCGTCGAATTGAGGCATTTTTTCTCAGTCTCGCGTTGATCTGAGCGTTTTTACCTCCAAATCAGCTGGCGTGCCATAAACAAAGCTGATTTGCCTCAGCGGTCGCTTCTAAACTCCTCTTCACGATCCGCGGATCACGATCTTGAGGAGGATATGATGACGATCAGCGTTGCCGATTATGCCGCCGAATGCGCGGCGCAGGGCCTGCGGGGCGACTATTCTGTCTGCCGCAGCGATTTCACCGTGGCGCAGGGCTACGGCTACTCCGCCGAGGAGCAGGCGGTGTGGCGCACGCTTTGCGATCGCCAGACGAAGCTGACGCGGAAGCTCGCGCACCGCTCGTATCTCGACGGCGTCGCGGCGCTCGGGCTGCTCGACAGGATTCCGGATTTCGATGCCGTCAGCGAAAAGCTCGCCAGGCTGACGGGCTGGGAGATCGTTGCGGTGCCCGGCCTCATTCCGGCCGGCCCCTTCTTCGATCATCTCGCCAACCGGCGTTTCCCGGTGACCAATTGGCTGCGGACGAAGAAGGAGCTCGACTACATCGTCGAGCCGGACATGTTCCACGATTTCTTCGGCCATGTGCCGATCCTGACCCAGCCGGTGTTCGCCGATTTCATGCAGATGTATGGCCGGAAGGCCGAAGATCTGATCGCGCTCGGCGGCGACGAGATGATCACGAGGCTCTACTGGTACAGCGCCGAGTACGGCCTCATCCAGGAAGCCGGGCAGCCGTTGAAAGCTTTCGGCGCCGGGCTGATGTCGTCCTTCACCGAGCTGCAATTCGCAGTCGAGAGCAAGGACGCGCACCATGTGCCGTTCGACCTCGAGACGGTGATGCGCACCGGCTATGAGATCGACAAGTTCCAGCGCGCCTATTTCGTGCTGCCGTCCTTTGATGCGCTGCGCGATGCTTTCGCCCATGGCGACCTCGCCGGCATCGTGGCGCGGTTCAAGGGCCAGCCGGCGCTC
Organism: Mesorhizobium sp. Ca11; assembly: GCF_020165275.1. NCBI lineage: Bacteria > Pseudomonadati > Pseudomonadota > Alphaproteobacteria > Hyphomicrobiales > Phyllobacteriaceae > Mesorhizobium > Mesorhizobium sp. Ca11. The sequence continues at coordinate 4,700 of NZ_JAIUHU010000020.1, forward strand.
GACCCGGCGACGATCTGAGTGTTGTTTACGCTATTCCGGACGGAAAACCGCAACGCACTTTTCCTGGAATTGCTCTGAGGTCGGTTCTCGCCCAACCGACAATCAGGGCGGTTCAGCTGCCGGCAGGCGGCTGGACCGCTTTGTGCCTTTTTGCAATTAGTTCCCCAGCACAGGGATTTTGACCGGTTGGCTATGTTTGCGTTGGCAGATGCCATGCCTTGGCGGTTAGCCGAAACGCCCACCCAGTCGTCATCCACGGGCGGAGCAAGGAGCGAAGCGACGCGCGCAGACCCGAGGATCCATTCCGTGTCGCATGAGCGCTGCCGCGGTGCAGAATTCTGCTCAGCTGCACTCTTTGATCAGAATCACGGAATGGATCCAGGATCTCCGCGACGCCGCTTCGCGGCTGCTTCGCCCTGGAATGACGAGGTTGGAAGGCTTCCGCCAATCGCCAGCGTCTGCGCTGATTTCACCGAAAGCAACGGTGAAAATCGTGCCCGTCGCAACGGCAATTTTTCAAAATCCTGCGCTGATCCTCTGGCTATGCCTTGTCAGGCTCGGCCTTGATCCTGGCCAACTGCTCGCTCTGCAGGGCGCATTGATGAATGCGCAGCACGGTCGAAATCAGACGGCGATCACCTTGCCCAGATGCTCGCCGAGGCGGCAGGCAAGCGCGGTGATGGTCGTCGTCGGGTTGCACTGGCCCGCCGTGCAGAACACTGACGAGCCGCCGACATAGAGATTGTCCATGCCGTGCACCTTGCAATTGGCGTCGACGACGCTCTTCAAGACGTCGGTGCCCATGCGGGTGCCGCCCATATGGTGGTGGCCGGCCGTTTCCTCATTGGTCGGATAATCGCCGCCATTGCCGATCCAGTCGTCGATGCGGACGCGGCCGAGATTCTTCTGCGCCATAGTCGTGCCGAAAAGCTTCAGGCCTTCGAGCAGCGTGCGGCGTTCGAGCGGCGACTTCTTCCAGTGCAATTCGATGCGCGGCACGCCGGCGTGGTCGACATCGGCCTTCGACAGCGCGATCTGGTTGGAGGCGAGCGGCGCCTGTTCCCAGGCGACGTAAAGCTGGGCGGCGCAACGCAGCCTCTGGTCCAGCTGGGAAGACATCCATTCCGCCATGTTGGGCGCCGTGCAGGCGAGATCGGCGATCAATTTCTTGACATTGGGATACGGCGACTCGATCAGGCGGATACCGAAATTCATGATCTGCAGCCGCTCCATCGCGGCAAGCGTCGGCGAGAAGAAGGCTTCTTTCGAGGCGTCGACCTCGAACTCCGAATAATTGGCGAGGATGGCATTGCCGCCCTGGAAGGTCGGATGCTCCATCCAGTAACGGCCGAGCGCCGCCGCGTTCGGTACCACGCCGCCATTCGAGCGCTCATTCGACCACAACAGCAGCCGCGAGTTCTCCAGCCCGCCGGTGCAGGTGACGAAATAGTCCGCCGCGAAGGTGCCGGCATCCTGGCCGTTCGACCATAGCTTCGCGCCGGTGACGCGCTTGCCGTCGCCGGTGAGCTCGGTCGCGTAGGTGTTGAGCACGACGGCGACGTTCCTGCTCTTGTCGAGCTCGTCGGCGAACTTCTCGCCGAAGCGAACCGCCGGGCTCTTGATCAATTGAACCCAGCGGATGTCGTCCGAAATCGGGACGTCGGGACGGAAATCGGGCAGCTCGAGGATATCGTGAACTTCGCCAAGATAGGGCTCGATGTCGGCGCGGCCGATCGGCCAGCCGGTGTCCGGCGCCCATGGCTTGGGCTCGAAGTCCTGTTTGTCGAGCACGCGGCACCAGCCGGCCCAGTGATTGGACGAGCCGCCCATGAAGCGCAGCCTGGTGATGTCGAGGTCGAAATAGAAATCGCCAACCGTCTTGCCGCGGTAGAAATCCTGCGACTCATCGCTGAACTCGCGCGAACCCGCCTCCAGCACGACCACCGGGATGCCGGCTGCGCCGAGCTTCCTGGCGATCGTCGTGCCGGCCGGGCCGGAGCCGAGAATGCAGGCCTTGGGTTTGAAGCCGGCCTGCTTGTAGGCCTCGTAGCTGTCGAAGATCATGCGAGGTCGCTTCGCCGCAGGATCCAGCCATTGATCTCGACGATATCATCGGCATCGACCACGGGCTGCTGGCTGCGGAACAGCGACAGGGCAGGAAGCGCGATCAGCGCCTGCACGATCGCGCGGCGCGACATTTTTTTCATGAACCTGCTCATGACACGTCTCTCGACAGGGGCCTCGATCCACGCATGCCGTTCCTCAACGGCACATATGCCGCCTGGGAGGCCAATTCCGTGCCAGACCCAGGTGAAAACGGCGTTACACCAGGAAGTTTAGCGCGGTTGAATATGGACATGGTTAGGGCATTCCTAACGCCTGCGGCGAGGCTTCATGCCGCCTCGGGCAGCTCGCGGTCGAGAATCGAACGATTGCGGCCGCGGTTCTTGGCTTCGTAAAGCCTGCGGTCGGCGGCGCGCATCAAATCCGAAATGGTCGCACTCTCGCCGCAGCAGACCCCGCCGATCGAAACCGTGAGCGGCACGGTCCGCTCGTCGACCGGGCGGAAACGGATCAGCTCGACCTCGCGGCGGATGCGTTCGGCGATATGCTTGGCTTCCGGTTCGCTGGCGCCAACCAGGAAAGCCGCGAATTCCTCGCCGCCGATGCGGCCGAGCAGGTCGCCGCTGCGAATGCCGCGTTCGATGGCGCCGGCGATCAAAAGCAGCGCTTCGTCTCCGGTCAGATGACCATAACTGTCATTGATCCTCTTGAAGTGATCGGCGTCGATGATGAGCAGCGCGCCGCGATCGCTCTTGCGCCGCGAACCGTCGAGCGCGGCGAAAAAGGTCTCGCGGTTGAGCATGCCGGTCATGTCGTCCCGGCTTGCCTTTTCCGACAGGCGCCTGTGCGCCGCCGCGAGCTGCGCGTGGGCCCGGGCAAGCTCGCGATGAGCATTCTGCAACCGATCGCTCTGCCAGAAGCTGCTGGCGCTGGCGGCCCAGGCGAGCACGAGCGGACAAACCGTCGACGCCAGCCAGACCGTGCGGCTCATCGGAAAGCCCATCGCCGGCATCACAATCAGCGTCAACAACAGCGAGGCAGCGACCGAAGCGAACGCCACGGCAGCGGCCCTCAAAATTATGCGGCTCATCACTTGCTCCCAAGGGTCAGCTTGTGTGCCAGCAAGCGTTAAAGGCGACCTTTCCAGGACTTTTAAAATTTGAAGCGAGGCGCCATTTTCACATTTCGTGACGCGCATAAGTTGTGGATAAATCCAGCGTCGGCATGCCATAAGAAACCCATGACAACGACACCCGATCCCGCCCGCTTCGCCCATGTCACGGACTGGGTATTCGACCTCGACAACACGCTCTATCCGCATCACTCGAACCTGTTCGCGCAGATCGACGTGAAGATGACCGCCTATGTCGGCGAGCTGCTGACGCTTTCGCGCGACGACGCGCGCAAGCTGCAGAAGGAGCTCTACCTGGAATACGGCACGACGCTGAACGGGCTGATGAAGCGGCACGGCATCGATCCCGACGATTTCCTCGAGAAGGTGCACGACATCGACTATTCGCGGCTGGTGCCGGATCCGGTGCTGGGCGCAGCGATCCGCCAGCTTCCCGGGCGCAAGTTCATCTTCACCAATGGCGACCGCAGGCACGCCGAACGCACCGCGCGCCAGCTCGGCATACTGGAACATTTCGACGCCATCTTCGACATCGTCGCGGCGGGGCTGAGCCCCAAGCCGGAGCGCCAGACCTATGAGCGTTTTGCCGAATTGCACTCGGTGACCGGGCACAATGCGGTGATGTTCGAGGATCTGGCGCGCAATCTGGCCGTGCCGAAAACGCTCGGCATGACGACCGTGCTGGTGGTGCCGCGCAATTTCGAGCCGACCTTCTCGGAGATCTGGGAACGCGACCCCGCAAACGAGGACGACGTCGATTTCGTCACCGACGACCTCGCCGGTTTCCTGACCGCGATCGTCGACGTCGTAGCTTGAACGGTGTTTGCATAGGCATGCCTTGGCGATTGGCCGAAACGCCCATCGCGATCGTCATCCACGGGCGGAGCAAGGAGCGAAGCGACGCGCGCAGACCCGAGGATCCATTCCGTGACGTATGAGCGCTGCCGCGGTGCAGAATTCTGCTCCGCTGCACTGTTTGATCATGGTCACGGAATGGATTCCAGGGTCTCCGCGACGCCGCTTCGCGGCTGCTCCGCCCTGGAATGACGAGGTTCGGGCGACTTCAGCCAATCGCCGGCGTTTGCGCTGATTTCGGAAATGGGCGGTGAATATCTGGCCTAGGCCTGCGACCTTGTACCGAAGACCTAGGGCCGTTTCACGGAAACGGCGAAACGCAATTCCGGGCGGAAGACCGCTGCGCACTTTCCTGGAATTGCTCTAATCGAAATCCGGAATCGTGCCGGGCGGCAGTCCCAGTCGGCCGTTCAGCTCCTTCAAAAACCTGCACAGGTCCGGATTGCCTGCTGCTCGTACCGTTGCCATTGCCGTCCGACGCATAGCCATTGCCGTGGCCATTGCCGCAATTGGCGTTGCCGTTGAAGCTGCCGCCATTGAAGTTGCCGCTGAAACTTCCAGCATTGCCGTTGCCGTTGAAATTGCCGCTGTTGCCATTGCCGTTGAAGTTGCCGGAATTTCCGTTGCCGTTGAAATTTCCGGTATTGCCAAGACCGCTGGCGACACCGGCCCCGATTGGAAGGTCGGCAATCCTGACAAGGGTCGAGGCGTCGGCGGCCAGGAACGCGGCAAGCAGTGTGCCGAGCGCGAGGCCGTTGCCGTCAAGCAGCCTCGCCGCCACCCGGCGCCTGCGAGGCCGGGTGGATGAGCTCAAGCCGGTCATCAGCGGTTTCCCCGGCCGTTGGAGTTGCCGTTGAAGGCGCCGACATTGCCGTTTCCGTTGAAGTTGCCGCCGTTGAAGTTGCCATTGCCGGCACCGATGTTGCTGTTGCCGTTGTATTGGCCGGTGTTGGAGTTGCCGTTGAAGGCGCCAATGTTGCCGTTGCCGCTCGTCGGCGAGGTGTTGTTGTTGCCGTTGAAAGCGCCGACATTGCCGGTGCCGCTGTTGAAGGCGCCGATATTGCCCGTACCGCTGTTCTTGTAGCCGACATTGCCGCCGAATTTGCCGAGCGGGTTCATGCCCCTGACGTTCGCGCCGATGGATTGGCCGTATTTGCCGACCGCTCCCTGGACGGCCGACATGCCGAAGGCCTGGCTGCCGGTCGTGGTGTCAGCCTTCGCCGCGGTTGCGCTCAACAACCCCAGGCATAGCGCCGGTATGACGTAGCGTTTCATCTGCGAGCTCCTTCCATGGCTTAGCTTTTGAAATTGGGGTCTGTTTCAAAAAGGATTGGGCGAAAAGGACTGGGACCGCCGGCGACATGTCGCGGTAGCCTTGCGCGGGGGACGGGCGCTTGGCTCGACGGTCCCAGAGCCATCAGCGTCTTTCCAAGCTGAAGCTTGGCGACGCCGGCGGTTGGGCGGGGACTAGTGGTTCCCGTTGCCGTTTCCGTTGCCGTTGCCGACACCGGCGTTGCCGTTGCCGTTGGCGCTTCCGTTTCCGATGCCCCAGTTCCCGTTGCCGTTCAGGTTGCCGTTGCCGAGGCCGAAATTGCCGTTGCCGTTGCCGTTGCCGTTGGCGGCGCCGGCATTGAGGTTGCCGTTATAGTTGCCGTTGAAGGCGCCCATATTGGCGTTGCCGTTCCCGTTGCCGTTGCCGAAGCCGAAATTGCCATTGCCGTTGAAGTTGCCGTTGAAGGCGCCGGTGTTGGCGTTGCCGTTCCCATTGCCGTTGCCGACGCCGACATTGCCGTTGCCGTTGCCGTTGCCGCTACCGACCGAAAATGCGGATGCCGAACCGGTCAGAGCCGACAGCACGGCCGCGGCCAGGATGATCTTTCTCATGACGTTCTCCTTGGTTGGTGTTGAGCTTCCCGGCCAGGTCAAGATGACCGGGAGGACGCTCTAAGGATGCACGCGGAAATAGCGCCCACGAATTCGGGCTGATCGGCAGGTGCGGCCGGTTTTTCTGCTGACCCCCGTGTCAGGAAAAGTTGAAGCAATCAGGAAAAAACTGACAGGCATAAAGGCGTATGCCGGGTGTATATTGCGCGGAGTATCAACCTTGTGCCTCTTCTCGCGGGCGCGGCGTTGACGGTGGAGGGTGGCATCGACACCGGCAAAGGTGAAAGCTCGGGAAAGCGCCGTGGTCTGGCGCGGCATCTGGTTGCCGTGCAGGAAGAGCAGCGCCTGCGCCTGTCGCGCGAGCTGCATGACGATCTTGGCCAGCTGCTCGCCAGCGTCGCGCTCGAATTGCACATCGTTCGCGCCGGCTCGCCGGAGATGGACGCCCGCCTCGAGCGCGCCGCGATGCTTATCGACCAGCTGAGCGCCAGGGTGCATGACGCCGCCTGGAGCCTGCGACCCGCGGACCTCGATCACCAAGGCCTCAGAGCTTCGGTCGAGGACCTGGCCACCATGCTTTGCGGTCAACTTGGCATTGCATGCGAGATGGATCTTGAAGCCCTGTCGAGCCCGCCGCCTGCCGAGATCGCGCTCACTTTGTACCGCGTTGCGCAGGAAGCGCTCACCAATATCGGCAAGCATGCCGCGCCGGGCCGCGTAAGCGTCACGGCGCACATCCAGGACGATCGGATACGCCTGACGATCGAGGATGACGGCCGCGGCTTCGACGCCAGCGCCGAACCGGGTCCGGGCCATTTGGGCCTTGCCGGAATGAGGGAGCGGCTGGCGCTGGTCGGTGGCAAATTGTGGGTTGAAACCGCCAGGGGCAAGGGGACCACCATTTACGCCGATGTGCCTCTGGCCGGCTGATCGACGGTCCGGCCGACAAGACGCGAACAAGTCTGAAACGGCATCTTCGGCGTCAGGTGGGGCTACGTGAAGCGCTGCACATCCCGGACATTAGCGGTGGCTTACAGTCCGGCTTCATTGGGTTAGGCGGGGGATGGCTTACCCGTTGCGGCCGTTCAGGCCGCCAGAACAGACGGGCGTCCCGCGCCAGGCGGGCCAGTTGCCTAGACCATCAAGGACAAGAGGACCCTTTCCGCGTGACAGGGCCTTTGGCAGACTGATGGAGGTTAAGGTGTGCTGCAGGCGCATATTCGTGGTCGATGACCATCCGATCATCCTGTCGGGGGTCGGCGCGATGATCGACAGCCAGGACGATCTGACGATCGTCGGACTGGCCGGAAACGCCGAGGATGCACTTGAAGGGATCGGCAAGACGCTACCCGATGTCGCCGTGGTCGACATATCGCTTCCCGGCGTCAACGGGGTCACGCTGATCGAACGGCTTGGCGAACGCTTTCCCGAGGTCAGCTGCATAGCGCTGACGGCGCATGAGGACCCAGGCTGCCTGCGCCAGGTGCTTGCGGCCGGCGGCCGCGGCTTCGTGGTCAAGCGGTCGACGGCGACGGACCTGCTGCAGGCCATCCGCTGCGTATTGGCCGGCGACAACTATGTCGATCCGGCGCTCGCCGCGCGCATATTGAGCCCGCGCGGCGCCACCCAGGGCGATCCCGGCAATCTCAGCGAGCGGGAACGGTCGGTCATCCAGCTGGTGGCGCTCGGCTACAGCAACAAGGAAATCTCGTCCCGGCTCAACCTCAGCATAAAGACGATCGAGACCTACCGCACCAGGGCAACCGAGAAGCTCGCGCTGCACTCACGGGCGGCCATCGTGCGTTTCGCGCACTCGAATGGCTGGCTGGTCGAGCTGCCGGCGTAGGCAGACCGGGCAGGTTTGTCTTCCCGCCCTTAAAGCTTGTAGAAGCGGCGGATGATCTCCCAGGCCTCTTCGGCCGTGTCGACGAAATCGATGATGTCCTGGTCGCCGGGCGAGATCGTGCCCTGCTCGGCGAGGAAATCGAGATCGATCGCCCTTTGCCAGAACGCCTTGCCGAACAGGATGACCGGGACGCGCTCCATTCGTCCCGTCTGGATGAGTGTCAGCGTCTCGAAGAACTCGTCCATCGTGCCGAAGCCGCCCGGAAACACCGCGACCGCCTTGGCGCGCATGACGAAATGCATCTTGCGGACGGCGAAATAGTGGAAGTTGAAGCACAGCTCCGGCGTGACATAGGCGTTGGGCGCCTGCTCGTGCGGCAGCACGATGTTCAAGCCGATCGATGGCGCGCCGACATCGTCGGCGCCGCGGTTGCCCGCTTCCATGACGCCGGGCCCGCCGCCGGTGACGACGACATATTCACGATAATAGGAGGTGGCCGACTGCTGCGAGCACAGACGCGCGAATCTGCGGGCTTCCTCGTAATATTTGCTGTTCGCCTCGAGGTTCTTCTTCTGCGTCTCGTTCTTGGCCGCCCAGGCTTCGCCGCCGGGTTCCGGCAGGCGGGCGCCGCCGAACAGGATGACCGTCGAATGAATGCCGCGTTCGGCCAGGATCATTTCCGGCTTCAGGAGCTCGAGCTGCAGCCGCACGGCGCGCAATTCGCGACGCGTCATGAACTCGGGATCGTTCCAGGCCAGCCGGTAGGTCTCGGCACGCGTCTGCGGGGTATCCGGCACGCCTTTCGAGCGCTCCAGATCCTCGTCCGAATGCGGCAGCGGCGTCCACCCTGCCTTTTCCATGGGAGTCATCGAATCCACCCGTCCAATTCCTTCACTTGCGCCGTCCCGTGCCGCAGGCGCGATTGACCCCCATTGAGCCTTAACATAGGGTCCGCGCGACTTTTAAACAGGTTAAGGCGTGGCCCCTTAACAGCTTGGTAATGGAGCGAAATCATGTCGAAGCCCGATCTGGCGAGCCTCGAAAGAACCATCGAGAAGGCCTTCGAGGAGCGCGACGCGATTTCGACCGCGACGCGCGGCGAGACGCGCGACGCCATCCAGTCGGCGCTCGACCTGCTCGACCGCGGCGTCGCCCGCGTCGCCGAACGGCAGGACGACGGCAAGTGGCACGTCAACCAGTGGCTGAAGAAGGCGGTGCTGCTCTCCTTCCGGCTGAATCCGATGGAGATCATCAAGGGCGGTCCCGGCCAGGCGGTGTGGTGGGACAAGGTGCCGTCCAAGTTCGACGGCTGGAGCGCCGTCGACTTCGAGAAGGCAGGCTTCCGCGCCGTGCCGTCCTCGATCGTGCGCCGCTCGGCCTATGTCGCGCCGGGCGCCGTGCTGATGCCGTCCTTCGTCAATGTCGGGGCCTATGTCGATACCGGCACCATGGTCGACACCTGGGCTTCGGTCGGCTCCTGCGCCCAGATCGGCAAGAACGTGCATCTTTCCGGCGGCGTCGGCATCGGCGGCGTGCTGGAGCCGATGCAGGCCGGCCCGACCATCATCGAGGACAATTGCTTTATCGGCGCCCGCTCCGAAGTGGTCGAAGGCTGCATCGTGCGCGAAGGCTCGGTGCTCGGCATGGGCGTGTTCATCGGCCAGTCGACCAAGATCGTCGACCGCGCCACCGGCGAGGTTTTTTACGGCGAGGTGCCGCCGAACTCGGTGGTCGTCGCCGGATCGCTGCCCGGAAAGCCGCTGCCCAATGGCGAGCCGGGCCCGAGCCTCTACTGCGCCGTCATCGTCAAGCGCGTCGACGCCAAGACCCGGTCGAAGACCTCGATCAACGAATTGCTGCGCGATTGATCCTCCACGACGGAGCGGACGCCATTGGCTGAACGATCGCAATTCCTCTGGCTGTTCTTCAGCCTTTCGGGGCGGCTGAGCCCGGTCGCCTATGCGCTGGCCGGGATTTTGCTGGTCCTTGTCCAGTTTTTCCCGTTCTACCAGTTCGCGCGGGTGGAGCTGAACACGACCGCCAGCCAGAACTGGGCCATGATATGCTGGGGCGTGCTGCTGATCTCGGCCTGGGCCACCTTCGCGGTGACGGCGAAGCGGTTTCATGATTTCGGCAAGCCGACCTATTTTGCGCTGATCTCGCTCATCATCGGTCCCATCCTGCTCATCATCCTGGCCTGTTTCCGCAGCGATCCCGGACCGAACCGCTACGGCAGGCGCACCAACGCGCCGGGCGATAGCTGAGGTCGCATGCGCTATCGCACGCTCGATCCGATGCGGATCATCGAGACCGCTCAAAGGCTGGAGGAGCGGGTCGCGGAGCGTTTCCCGGAAAGGGGCCTGCGCGCCGTTGCCGGCGAACTGGTGTCGCTGTCGCGAGACCTCGCCAAGGCCGCGAAGGAACTGGAAGCGCCGATCTGGTGGCTGCGCGGCGCCATCGTCGCGGCCTTCGTCGCCGGCGTGGCGATGTTCCTGTTCGTCGGCACCATCCTGCCGCTCGACCGCATTTCGGGTGCCGACGATGCCGTGCAGTCGATGCAAGGCATCGAGGCGACGATCAACACGGTCATCTTGGCAGTGCTCGGGCTGCTGGCGCTGATCCGCGCCGAGGAGCGGATCAAGCGCAAGAAGGTTTTCCGGCAGCTGCACGGGCTGCGCTCGCTGATCCATGTCATCGACATGCATCAATTGACCAAGGATCCGGCGACCTTGTCGGCCGATTTCAAGCCGACCTCGCACTCGCCCGCCCGCATCACCGACGCGGCCGACCTGGCGCGCTATCTCGACTATTGCTCCGAAATGCTGTCGATCGCCGGCAAGGTCGCGGCGCTGTTCGCGCAATCGGTCAATGACGATGTCGTCGTCAACGCCGTCAACGATATCGAGAATCTTAGCTCCAACCTGTCGCGCAAGATCTGGCAGAAGATCACGCTGATCGACGACCGCCGCCGACCGCTTCCGGCCCGAGGCCGGGCGGACCGCGCTTTGCCGCTTCCGCCTGACGCACCAGCGCGCTGACGCGTTCGTTGATCGGCGTCGGAATGCCCGTTTGCCTGGCCAGGCGAATGACGGCGCCCTGCAATTCGTCGATCTCGGTCGGGCGGCCGCGTTTCAGGTCGTCCCACATCGACGAGCGCGCTTGAGGGTCGATCGCAAGCATGCGGCGAGCCAGAAGCCCGAACAGCCAGTCGGGCAGCCGCAGCACTTTCGGCAGCAGCGACGGCGGCAGGCCGGTAATGCGCGCAAGCGCTATGCCCGCCGCTCGCATCGCGGCGAGCGCTTCATCGATCTGGCCAGCCAGGATGACGCGCCAGCTTCGGTCGGCGAGCTGCTTCGCCAGCGGCAGGTCGGAAAGCGCGACGAGGGCATTGTTGAGGTTCATCAGCAATTTGCCCCACTGCACCGCCTTCATGTCGGCGCGCGCTTCGACGGCAAGCCCGTCGACGTCGAGCAGGTCGACAAGGCCGTCGACGCCGTCGTCGATCATCACCTCGCCCTGGCTGGCGCGGTGCGCACGCAACGGCGCCTCGCCATCGGGCGACAGGACGACGTTGAACATCACCATGCCGGTCAGCACCCGCCGTCCAGGAAGCGCGGCGCGCAACCTGTCCGCGTTGTCGACGCCGTTCTGCAGGCTGACCACCACGGCATCAGCGCGCGCGTGGGCGGCGACCAGCCCGGCCATCTCCTCGGTTGCGCCGCTCTTCACCGTCACCAGGATGACATCCGCATCGGGGAGCGCTGCCGCCGGATCGTCGGAGGCCGAAATCGCTTGCGCTTCGATGCGGCGTTCACGGCCATCAAGATCGCTGGCGCGCAGCCCGCTTTCGCGCATGGCCGCGACGACACGGCCGCGGCCGAGGAAGACGACCTTGCGTCCGGCGAGCGCCAGGCAGCCGCCGACATAGCAGCCGATGCTGCCGGCGCCGGCTATTGCGATCGTCTTCGTTTCACGGGCCATGCGCTCGTCCTCGCGTGGCCGCCACCTTACTATTAGGCATGTCGTTCTCCCAGAACTGCCGCACACTTGCGGGCGACATGCATTTACCGTCATGAAAACCATATTGTCGGCGGCATGAGCGGCGATCATCTGCCACCGTGACACGACAAACGCTTTCGACTATCGCTTTGCCCATGACATTGCCTACCGATCCCGCCGCGAATCTTGCCGCCCTGATCCGCTGCCCGTCCGTGACGCCCGCCGAGGGTGGCGCGCTTGCGGCCCTTGAAGACATGCTGAAACCGCTCGGCTTTTCGGTCGAGCGTCCAATCTTCTCGGAAGACGGCACGCCGGATATCGAAAATCTCTATGCGCGGCGCTCGGGCAACGGCCCGCATCTGATGTTTGCCGGCCATACCGATGTGGTGCCGGTGGGCGACGAGGCGGCCTGGACGCATCCCCCCTTCGCCGCCGAAATCGCCAATGGCGAGATGTACGGCCGCGGCGCCGTCGACATGAAGGGCGGCATCGCCTGCTTTATCGCCGCGGTTGCGCGCCATGTCGCGCAGAATGGCGGCCCGAAAGGCTCGGTGTCGCTGCTGATCACCGGCGACGAGGAAGGTCCGGCCATCAACGGCACCACCAAGCTGCTCGACTGGGCAGCGGCCAAGGGCGAGAAGTGGGACGCCTCGATCGTCGGCGAGCCGACCAATCCCGATGCGCTCGGCGACATGATCAAGATCGGCCGGCGCGGCTCGCTGTCGGGCAGCGTGACCGTCAACGGACGCCAGGGCCATGCCGCCTATCCGCAGCTTGCCGACAATCCGGTGCGTGGCCTGATGAGCCTTGTCGACGCGCTGCTCCATCCGGTGTTCGACAAGGGCACGAAGGATTTCCAGCCGACCAACCTCGAAGTGACGTCGATCGATGTCGGCAATGCGGCGACCAACGTCATCCCGGCGAAGGCGACAGCCATTTTCAACATCCGCTTCAACGACACCTGGGACGCCGAATCGGTCCAGGCCGAGATCCACAACCGGCTCGACCAGGCCGCCGGGCGCAAGAAATACCGGCCGGGCAAGAAGGCGCCGGTCGACTACGAGCTTGTCTGGCGCGACCGGCCGAGCCATGTCTTCCTCACCCGCGACGACAAGCTGATCGATACGCTGAGCGGTTCGGTCAAGGCGGTGGTCGGCAAGAGGCCGGCACTCTCCACCTCCGGCGGCACGTCGGACGCGCGCTTCATCAAGGATTATTGCCCGGTGGTCGAGTTCGGGCTGGTCGGCAAGACCATGCATATGGTGGACGAGCGCGTCGCGCTTGCCGACCTCGAGACGCTGACGCAAATCTACGAACGCTTTATCGAAGACTGGTTCGGACAAGGCCTTTCGTGACCATGCTTTCGGCAGACGAAACCTATGCTTCGCTGGCCGGCGCCTGGCGGCTGATGTTCGGCAAGGCTGATGGCCTGCGCCTGCTCGACCTTTCGGCCGACGGTTTCTGGAATTCGTTCTTTGCCATCGTCGTGGCGGCGCCGGCGCTGATCGTCGGCTGGGTCGGCATAGCCAATGAGGTCGGCGACCCCGATGCCTTCGCCGGGCGCCTCGGCATGCTGGTAAGGCTGGCGACCGTCGATATCGGCTCCTGGGTGCTGCCGCTGGTGGCGCTTGCGCTGGTGGCGCCCCGCGCCGGCATCGGCGGCCGCTTCGTCCACTATGTCGTCGCGTCCAACTGGGCGTCGGCGATCATCGCCTGGCTGATGCTGCCCTCGGCGCTGCTCAGGCTGCTCCTGCCTTCCGCCAGCGAGGTCAGCAGTCTCGTGTCGCTGGCGCTGTTCGCCCTGTCGATGGTGCTGACCTGGCGCATGACCAATACAACCATCGGCAAAGGCGCTGCGGTGGGCACGGCCGTGTTCATCGGCATGTTCGTTGCCTCGCTGCTGGTCCTGTTCGGCCTGCAGGCGCTGCTCGGCATCGACATACCGGACGGCACGACGGGTTGATCCTGCCCGATTGACAAGGTCTTTCAATTTACGGGGCAGAATGGTATGATAATTTCATACCGTTCTCTTCTGGAGGGAATCTATGTCCGCCGCCGAAAAACGCACCTTCAGCCTGCCGGCGGAGCAAGCCGCCTTTATCGATCAACTCGTCCGCTCAGGCACCTATGCGACCAGCAGCGAAGTCATCCGCGCGGGGCTTCGCGCCCTTCAGGAGCGCGACGCCGCGGTGGAGCGCTGGCTGCGCGAGGAAGTCGCACCGACCTATGATGCGTTGAAGACAAACCCTGGCAAAGTCATTTCGCCTGCTGAAATGGCCCACCGGGCGCGCAAGCGCCACGAGACCCACTCGCAGAAGAAACCGTGAAGCGCCGCGCCGTCGTCTACTCACTTGATGCCGGCGACGATCTCGACCGTATTTATACTATCGTTGCAGAAGCCAGTAGCTCCGTCACAGCGGACCGCTATGACAGTCGCATACGAGCGTTCTGCGAGCGTCTCGAGCATGGCTCCGAACGCGGCACGCTTCGTGACGATGTGCGGCCGGGGCTTCGTGTCGTCGGGTTTGAGCGCCGAATCACCGTCGCCTTCGTGGTGGAACCTGAGCGGGTGGTGATCCTGCGACTGTTTTATGGCGGAGCCAACTGGTCGGACGAACTCGCCGGGGTCGACGCCGACTGATCGACGCTGCCGTCAGGCGTCCTCCGGATAATCCACCCCGACAAGAAACAACCCGTCCGGCGGCGCTACCTGGCCGCAGGCGGCGCGGTCGCGCGCTTCGAGCGCCGCCTTGAGATCGGCGGCGCTCCAGGAGCCGTCGCCGACGCGCTTCAGCGAGCCGACCATCGAGCGAACCTGGTTGTGCAGAAAAGAGCGCGCCGAGCTGCGCAGCTCGATGAAGTCTCCATCGCGGCTGACGTCGAGGCGGTCAAGCGTGCGGACCGGGCTTTCGGCCTGGCACTGGGTTGAGCGGAAGGTGGTGAAGTCATGCTTTCCGAGCAGCACCTTGGCCGCCTCATGCATGGCCTCGGCGTCGAGCCGCTTCGGCACCCACCAGACCTTGCCCTTTTCCAGCGCCGCCGGCGCCCGGCGGTTGAGGATGCGATAAAGATAATGCCGGCCGGTGGCGGAAAACCGCGCGTCGAAACCGTCGGCGACGACGGCAGCCTTCAGAATGGCGACACGCGTGCCGGCCGCATGCAGATGCGCGTTGACGGCGTCGCGCACCTTGTCGCCCGACCACGCTTTGGCCAGGTCGACATGGGCGACCTGCGCGGTGGCGTGCACGCCGGCATCGGTGCGGCCGGCGGCACGTATTCTTACCTCTTCGCCGCAGAACTTCTCGATCGCCTGCTCGATCGCCTGCTGCACCGAGGGCTGGTCGGCCTGATGCTGCCAGCCGGCGAATTGGCTGCCGTCATATTCGATATCGAGCCGAAAACGCGGCATGTCCTGCGGCGCTTGCCGCTCGCCTAGGCGGCTAAAGCGGTAAAGGCAGAAGCGTAGACCAGCCTGCCGGTCTCGGGCGCGTCGCCCCAGGCCAGCGCCTGCAGCGCCTCGCCCTGATACTCGCTCTCGAATCCTGCGGCGCGCGCATGGGCGTACCCGAAGCGGCCGTAATAGACCGGATCGCCCAGCACCACGGCCAGCATCTCGCCGGCTTCCTTGAGGCGGACATGCGCCTCGCGGATCAGCGCGCCGCCGATGCCGGTGCCGTGGAACGACGGCTCGACCGCCAGCGGCGCCAGCGCGACGGCGGCGAACTGCTTGGTGCCGTTCTGAACGAACAGTCGCGAGAAAAGAATATGGCCGACGACCTGCCCGTCTTCCTCCGCAACCAGCTCGACGACGGCATCACCGCCGGTGACAAGCGCGTCGACCAGGCCGGCTTCCGCCTGCTGGCCAAAGGCATGTTCTTCGACGAGGCGGATCGCCTCGCGATCCCGCGGCGTCGCCGCGCGTATCGACATCATGCTCATGTGAGTTTCGTTCCTTTTTCGATCTTGGCTCCGCGCAAAAACTCCTGCGCAGTGGCAGGCTTTCCGCCCGCCCGTTGAACTTCGACCAGCCTGACCGCGCCTGTCCCGCAGGCGACCGTCAGCCGGTCATCGAGAATTCCTCCCGACTCGCCGACGCCATCCGAGAGCGTCGAGCGAAGCAGTTTCAGCCGCTCCATGCGGCCGCCAATGTCGACCTCGCACCACGCGCCCGGAAAGGGCGAGAGGCCGCGAATGTGATTGTGGACTTCGCCAGAAGGTCGCGTCCAGTCTACGCGTGTCTCCGATTTATCGATCTTTCGGGCGTAGGTCACCCCTGCCGTTGCCTGTTGGGTAAATGTCAGACAATTTATCCCCAACTGCGCGAGCGCCTCAACCATCAGCGAGGCGCCTTGAATCATCAGTCGGTCATGCAATTCGCCGGCTGTCATGTCGGGCGCGATGGCGACTTTTTCAACCATTGCCACCGGCCCGGTGTCCAGACCCTCTTCCATCTTCATGACCATCATGCCGGTCTCGCTATCGCCGGCCATGATGGCGCGCTGGATGGGAGCAGCACCACGCCAGCGTGGCAAAAGCGAGGCATGGCCGTTGAGGCAGCCCAGCCTTGGCGCGTCCAGAACGGCTTTCGGCAGCAGCAGGCCGTAGGCGACGACCACCGCGACATCGGCCTGCAAGGCGGCAAAAGCCTGCTGCTCGGCCTCGCTTTTCAGCGACGTCGGCGTCCGAACGTCGAGCCCCAGCCGCTCGGCCTCGCGCTGCACCGGCGACGGCGTCAGCTCCAGCCCGCGCCGGCCGGCGGCGCGCGGCGGCTGGGTGTAGACGACCGCGATCTCGTGGCCGGCCTCGGCGATGGCGCGCAAGGTCGGCACTGAGAAATCCGGCGTGCCCATGAAGATGACGCGAAGCGGCATGACGGATGTGCTCCTGTTCCTACCGCCCGCTTTGGCGCTTGCTTTCGCGAATCTCGATCAATCGTCGAAATCGCGGCCGAAATCGCGCTTCCTCTGAGCCTCGATCTCATTCATCATATCGGCAAATTCGTCGCTGTCGCGTCTTCAGACATGAATGCGCTGCGGATCGCATCCCATGTGGAGACTTGTGGCTTTGGGCCAGGTTCAGGAATGTTGCTGATCGGGGTGTCGTCCATCGAAACCTTCGACTGATATCATGATCCAGGGTTCTTTCAGGCGCGGAAAGGCGTCGCCTAGCCCACCATCTTGCCCGGCGCCTTGTCCTTGGCGAGCTTCTTGAACTTCCGCACCACCATGTCGCGCTTGAGCTTCGAGATGTGGTCGATGAACAAAACGCCGTTGAGATGGTCGATCTCGTGCTGCAGGCAGGTGGCCATCAGGCCTTCCGCCTGCATCTCCTGCAGCTTGCCGTCGCGGTCGAGATACTTCACCCGCACCGAAGCCGGGCGCTCGACCTCGGCGTAATAGTCGGGGATCGACAGGCAGCCTTCCTCATAGACGGACCGCTGGTCGGAACTTTCGAGCACTTCCGGATTGATGAAGACATGCGGCTGAGGCTCCTCGCCTTCCTTGGCAAGGTCTATGACCAGCAGCCGCCGCGGCTCGCCGACCTGGATCGCCGCGAGGCCGATGCCCGGCGCGTCATACATGGTCTCCAGCATGTCGTCGGCGAGCTTGCGCAAATCGGCATCGACGCGCTCGACCGGCTTGGAAACCTGGCGCAGGACGGGATCGGGAAGGATGATGAGCGGCTTGATCGACATGGCGTCTCACCTAAGACCTCGCTTGAAAAGCGTCAACCGGGGCATCTTTGACCTGTTCACGTTTTGATCTGTGCCAGGAGGCCGAATCGGTTATGCTGCCCAAATGAACGACATGACCTCCGTCCTTTCCGAGCCCATCGCGCGGCTTGGCGCCACGACCGTGACGCTTGGCCAGGCGCTGGCTTTCGGCGCGATCCTTCTGCTTGCGCTGTCCGTGGCGCTCGTCGTCGCCTTGTGGCGCGCGGCCGGGGCACGCGCGGCGGCGGCCGCCGAAGCCGCCGACCATGCCCGCGATGCCGAGGCGAGGATGGCCGACATCATGCAAGCGCAGGCCGAGATGCAGGGGCGCATGGGGGCGATCGCCGAGGTGTTCGGGGCGCGCCAGGCCGAGCTCACCCAGTCGCTCGGACAACGGCTCGACGCCATGACGGGGCGCCTCGGCCAGACCATGGCCGAGCAGACCAGGTCGACGCATGAGAGCCTGGCCAAGCTGCAGGAGCGGCTGGCGGTGATCGACACCGCGCAAGGCAACATCCAGTCCTTGGCCGGCCAGGTCGTGCAGCTGCAGGCTATCCTCTCCAACAAGCAGACGCGCGGCGCCTTCGGCCAGTCACGGATGGAAGCGATCGTCGCCGACGGCCTGCCGCACGGCGCCTATGAGTTCCAGGCCAGTCTCTCCAACGGCAGCCGGCCCGATTGCCTGGTGCGGATGCCCAACGGCGCGCCGTCACTCGCCATCGACGCCAAGTTTCCGCTGGAGGCGTGGAACGCCATCCGCGCCGCCGAGGGCGAGGCCATGCAGAAGGCGGCGGCCCAGGCTTTCCGTCGCGACATCGAGGTGCATATCCGCGATATCGCCGAAAAATACCTGATCCAGGGCGAGACACAGGACACCGCCTTCATGTTCGTGCCGTCGGAATCGGTGTTTGCCGAGATCCACGAGAATTTCGAGGCGGTGGTGCAGAAGGCGCATCGCGCTCGCGTCGTCATCGTCTCGCCCTCGCTGCTGATGCTGTCGATCCAGGTGATCCAGGCGATCCTCAAGGACGCGCGTATGCGCGAGCAGGCGCATCTGATCCAGGGCGAGGTCATCCGCCTGATGGAAGATGTGGGTCGGGTCGACGAGCGGGTACGTCGGCTGCAGACACATTTCGGCCAGGCGGCGCGCGACATCGACGACATCCTGGTGTCGACGTCGAAGGTGACCAAGCGCGGCCAGAAGATCGAGGCGCTGGAATTCGCGGAAGGCGAGACCGAGGCCGCGCGAGGTGCCGCGCCAAAGGCCGAAGGCGGTTCGCGGGTAGCAGACTCCAAGACGGGTCAGCTCAGGCTGCGCGTCGTCGAGGGCGACGAGTAGTCGCTCGACGCCGACGTTGGAACGACCGATTCTTCCTTCGCTGGCGAGGTCGCATCCCTTGGAGATTGTCTGGAACGCCTTGCATGCCATGAGGCTAACGCAATGAGACGGCTAAGAATTTTGCTCCGCCGAGCCCCTCATATCGGTCACGGCATGGATCTTCGGGTCATGCCCGAGGATGACGAAGGCGCGAAACAGTCAGCCAATCGCCGAGGCTTCCGTCAACGGGCCGATCCGACAGTGCTACTGCTCCTCGATGGTCGCCATGCCTTCAAACTCCGGCAGCCAATGCAACGCCGAGCGGTGCCAGACCTGTCTTCTCGGCACCAGTTGGTCGCGCTGGCGCGCCGTGCCCACCCTAATACCATAGATTTTCGGTCCATCGCCAACCGACGTCGCATAAAGATGCGATCCGCATTCGCCGCAAAACCCCTGCGCGCGCTTGGCCCCGCTGGATCCGGTCTTGATATAGACTTTCGGTGTGCCCTTGGTAATCCGGTAATGCTCTTCCGGCGCGCCGATGGTCACGCGAAAGGCCGTGCCGGTCAGCTGCTGGCAGTCGGTGCAGTGGCAGATCGAGGTCTTTTCCGGATCGACCTCCGCTTCATAGGCGATGGCGCCGCAATGGCATCCGCCGTCGATCTTCATAGGCCTTCCTCCTGACAAGTTCGCGTTGTCAAAATCTATCCCTCCTCCGAGGCCTCGGCCATGGCCTTGCGCCGCCGCTCCCATGTGCCAGTTGCCTGCGGCTTGACGAAGAGCCTCGATATTTGCGGCATTTCCTTCTTGAGCCTGGCTTCCAGGCGCTCGACGCAGGCCTCGATATCGGGCGCGCTGAGATGATCCTCGAATTCGATGCTCAAGCCCGCGACGATTTCCTCCGGCCCGATATGGACGCTCAGGATTCCGTTCGCGCGCTGCACCGCCGGATCGTCCTGGACGATCGCCAGCACCTTCTTCTGCACTTCGGATGAGGCAGGTTCGCCCAGCAGCAGCCCTTTGCTCTCGCGCGCCAGGAAGATGGCGGTCGCGCCGAGGATGATGGCGATGCCGATCGAGCCGAGGCCGTCGAGCTCGGGGATTTCCAGAAGCTGGGCCGACAGGATGCCGGCGAAAGCGACTGCCAGCCCGAGCAGCGCGGCGCTGTCCTCGAACAGCACTGTATAAACGCTGGGATCCTTGCTCGATTGCACGGCCTGCAGCCAGCCTTGCTTGCCCTTCTGCTGCCGGAACTCCTTCAGCGCTAACAGCCATGAGCTGCCTTCGAAGACGAAGGAAAGGGCAAGCACGATGTAGTTGACCTTGGCGTTGACGAACGGCTCGGGCGCCATGATGTGGATGACGCCTTCATAGAATGAGACGCCGGCACCGAGCGCGAACACCAGAAGCGCCACGATAAAGCTCCAGAAATAGAGCTCGCGTCCGTGGCCGAGCGGATGGGTTCGGTCGGGCGGCCGGGCGGCGCGACGCATGCCGTGGAGGAGCAGCGCGCCGTTGCCGGTGTCGACCAGCGAATGCACGCCTTCCGACAGCATGGCGGACGAACCGGTGAGGGCGGCCGCCGCGAATTTGGTCGCCGCGATCGCCAAATTGCCGGCGAGCGCGGCGTAGATCACCCGTCTCGACCCGCTATGTCCTGCCATCCGATCTCCGAGCTGCCCCGCGCCCGAGCCTAGCGGCCCGCCTCACAGACAATGCACCAGCCCGTGCGAGGTTTCGAACCGCGCTGTGCCCGGAAATCGGTTGACAGCCGGTCGACCGGCTTCGCAAAGCGGCACAGCCTCTTGCAGCTGGGCATTTCTCTTGTTTCACTCGCACGTCCACAATCGGAGGAGCGAATCATGGCTAAAGGTGCGATGAAGGCGGGCAAGGAAGCCCGCAAGCCGAAGAAGGACGCCAAGAAGCCCGCCGCGGCCCCGGCTCCGAAGGCGCCGCCGGTCAAGGCGTTGCGTATCAAGGAAAAGTAAGCGGCCGAATTCGGCCGACCCGGCTCAGTGCTGACTTTGAACCGGCGGCATGACAATGCTGCCGGTGTTTTGTTGATCGAGGCTACGCCATATCAAAGGGCGAGGACGACCTCGCTTCCCCGAAAACCGGCCGGGACGACCCGCCGCCAAGCATCTCAGGCGATGCTGGAATGACGGAGTGTCTTCGATGTCCTGGATTTTTCTTTTCTTCGCCGGCCTGTTCGAGATCGGCTGGGCGATCGGCCTCAAATATACCGCCGGCTTCTCCAAGCCGCTGCCGACCCTTCTCACCATCGCCTCGATGATCGTAAGCCTCGGCCTGCTCGGGCTGGCGCTGAAGACGCTGCCTGTCGGCACGGCCTATGCGGTGTGGACCGGCATCGGCACCGTCGGCACGGCGCTGCTCGGCATCTGGCTGCTCGGCGAGCCGGCGACGATCGTCCGGCTCGCCTGTATCGGCCTGATCGTCTGCGGCATCGTCGGGCTGAAACTGGTCGCCTAGCCTGCTATCCGTAGCACAAACACGTTCAGGGCCGCTTTCGGCGACCCTGACTTAATTTCCAACGAATCCAAACCTAGCGGGCGGAGAAGCCCGG
Source organism: Mesorhizobium sp. Ca11 (assembly GCF_020165275.1). Taxonomy (NCBI): domain Bacteria; kingdom Pseudomonadati; phylum Pseudomonadota; class Alphaproteobacteria; order Hyphomicrobiales; family Phyllobacteriaceae; genus Mesorhizobium; species Mesorhizobium sp. Ca11. The sequence continues at coordinate 26,095 of NZ_JAIUHU010000020.1, forward strand.
AGGCGTACGGCCGACACGTGCCTTGCGGGCGGCGTAGCGTGCGTCACGCTTGGCCTTGCGCGCGGCCTCATCGGCAAGCTCGAAAGCGATGCGCTCGGATTCCTCGGCCTCGCGGCGCTTGGCCTCTTCGGCCGCCGCCGCTTCCGCGGCAAGACGCGCCGCTTCGGCAATCGCCTCGCGCTCGGCCTTCTCGGCCGCTTCGCGTGCCAGCTTTTCCTGCTTCAGCCTTGCCTTTTCCGCCTCGCGGATGGCGCGGGCCTCAAGGATCGCCTTGCGTTCGGCCTGGCGAGCCAGCACTGTCGGATCATCCGCCGCCGGCTTTGCCTTGAAGCGCTCGAGCAGCGCCTTCTTTGCCTCGTTCGCGGCATTGCGCCGCTCGAAAATGTCTTTTTCCCTGTAGATAGCCAAGTGTACTTCCCTGCAGTCTATTCGCGACGCTTACATACGCGTGAAAGCGGTAAGTTCAAGCGCCAAAACGGTATGGCAGCCATGAAAAATCCGGGCTTGTTGCCGCAGGGATACGGCCCGGCAGCGCGATGCACTGTTCACAGATCGCGCGTCTGGCGGGCAGAACGGCGGATGGCTACCTCTAGCGTCGACAACAAATGCCGGCATGAACATTGAGGACGCAACCAGATGGAACTCGGTCTCTACACTTTCGCCGATGTCAGCCCGGAGCCGGGCCCCGGCGCGATCGGCCCGCATGAGCGGCTGCGCAACCTCATCGAGGAAATCGAGCTGGCCGACCAGGTCGGCCTCGACGTGTTCGGCCTCGGCGAGCATCACCGTCCAGATTATGCCGCCTCGGCGCCGGTGGTGGCGCTGGCCGCGGCGGCCGAGCGCACGAAGCGCATCCGTCTGACCAGCGCGGTCACGGTGCTTTCCTCCGACGATCCGGTGCGCGTCTTCCAGCAATTCGCGACGCTTGACCTTCTGTCCGGCGGCCGCGCCGAGATCATGGCCGGGCGCGGCTCCTTCATCGAATCCTTCCCGCTGTTCGGCTACAATCTCGAGGACTATGACGAGCTGTTCGCCGAGAAGCTCGACCTGTTGCTCGCCATCCGCGATCAGGTGACAGTGACGTGGCAGGGCAAGCTGCGCGCGCCGATCAACGGCCGCGGCGTCTATCCGCGTCCATTGCAGGAACAGCTGCCGGTCTGGATCGCCATCGGCGGCACGCCGCAATCCGCCGCGCGCGCCGGCGTGCTCGGCCTGCCGCTGGCGCTGGCCATCATCGGCGGCGAGCCGGCGCGTTTTGCGCCGTTGTTCGATATCTATCGCGAGGCGGCGCGGCGCGGCGGCAACGATCCGGCCAGGCTCGCCACGAGCATCAACGTGCACGGCTTCATCGCCGAGATGACCGAACAGGCGGCCGACGATTTCTACGGACCGCAGGCCGAGGTGATGAACCGCATCGGCCGCGAGCGCGGCTGGGGCCCGACCTCGCGCGCGCATTTCGATCACGCGCGGGGTCCCAGTGGGGCCCTCTTCGTCGGCAATCCTGAGGCCGTGGCGGAAAAGATCGTCGCCCAGCACAAGATCTTCGGCAACGACCGCTTCCTGCTGCAGATGGCGATCGGCACCATGCCGCACGCCAAGATCATGAAGGCTATCGAGCTTTACGGCACCAGGGTGGCGCCGATCGTGCGCAAGGAGACGGCCAAAACCGCGCCCGCCATCGCGGCGCCGGTCGACTGAGCGGTAGTCGACGCCGGTCTCCAGATGCTAGGCCGCTGGATGCCCGGCGCCGACGGCCATCATTTCGGCATGAAGCGTCTCGGTTGCCTCGTCGGCCGGGAACATGCACTCGACACGCAGTTCCTGGGCAGCGACGGTTTGCGGCGTCCCGACCGTGGTGACCATCGAAAAGTAGTTGAGAACCCTACCTTCCCTGACGAACCCCAGCGGAATGACTGGGGTGAAGCCCAGTGCCACCGGGTTTTTCCATTCGTTTTCAACATCCGGATAGGCGAGCAATTCCGCCAGCAGGGCCTTCGTCTTCTCGTCGACAACGCGGCCGATGGATTCGCGATAGACACGCTCGAACAAGCTTCCGGCGACATCGGGCCAATTGGCGATGAACGGACGCATGCCTTGCGGATCGAACATCAGATGCAACATGTTGCGCGGTCCCTGGCGGGCGGACATGTCGATGAAGCAGCCGAAGAAGCGCGGCGCGGATTCATTGGCCATGAGCACGTTCCAGTAGCGATCCATCACGACTGCTGGAAAGGGCTCGTGCTGCCGCAGGATGCGCGTCAGGGCGTCGGTAACGCTTTTCATTTCCACCGAATCCCACGCGCTTTCGGAAAACATCGGCGCATAGCCCGCGGCGAGCAGCAATGTGTTACGCTCGCGTAAAGGCACATCGAGCCCCCGGGCGATAGCCATCAGGGTTTCGCGGTTGGGTACGCTGCGTCCGCTTTCGATGAAGCTGATCTGTCGTTGGGAGATGCCGGTATCGAGCGACAGATCGAGCTGGCTTGTGCCGCGCAAATCGCGCCAGTGGCGCAAAAGCACACCCAGATCGGGCGTCATGCCTGTCCTGATATTCGACGGGTTCATGGTCAGCAATCCTCGGGCATCGCCGCTGCGATACGCTTCAATCCGGCTCAAGTTTTGGCGGCGCAGGGATCGTGCCGATCCATGCGCCGCCAATCACGCTGAAGTGCGTCGCGCTCCAGGTCTCGGTTTTTATGCGGGTCAGGCTGCCACCGCGAGCGGAGACCATGCCTGCGCCCGGAAGCGCTCCTCGATCGGCGTACCGGCCATGTTGGTCGTGGTTGCCGCCATGGTCGAAACGCCGACGCCGGTCACCACCTCCAGAACTTGGGCTTTCGAGTAACCCGCCGCGGTGAACGCATCGATGTCGGCATCGGTGACGTTTCCCTTTTTTTCGATCAACGTCTTCGTCAACGCCGAGAGCGCCGCGTATTTCGGGTTGGCTGGCAGCCTGCCCTTTCGGATCGCTTGGACTTCGCCCTCGTCGATGCCGTCTTCGATGGCGAATGTCGAATGCGCGGCAACGGTCCAAGGGCACTTGATCGTCACCGCATTGGTAAGCAGCAGGACCTGCTTTTCGATTTCATCGAAGCTGCCGCCGTGAAAACTGTCGAAGGTGGCGACGAATCCGTTGAGAAGCACCGGACTGTTGGCCATAGTCGCCATGACGTTCGGAAGAAAGCCGAACTTCTCTTCCAACGCCTTGAGCGCAGGCCTGGATTTTTCGGGTGCCGAGCCGATCGTCTGGAGGTTGAACCTTTGCATTGTAACGTCCTCTTGCAAAATCGGATGTGATCGCGCGGACGAAGTCGTCGCCGCACCAGCCTTCTGCTCTGTCGTCGCAAAAGCCTGCCCCGTATTAGGCCTGGCCGGCGCAGCGGCTCAATTACACGTCATGTAATAGCGCGACCGCATGTGCGATGCCGCGGACAGCCGGCTCATGGAACCTTGCCCGGAACTCCCGCGTTTCGCCCAAAAGCCTGCCATGCATTCATTGTTTGGGTGGTGGGCTTGCAAGGGGAACCGATGAAAGCCGAGCCGATCGTTTCGGGCGCGAGCGTTGCCGAAAGCCCTGATCCGCGTGCCAGCGCCCGGGCGGACATGCGCTTGACGCGGTCGCTGGTGATCGGGATCTTCATTCTGATGACAGCGGCGGCGCTGTACTTCGCGCGCGCCTTCTTCATGCCGGTGATACTCGCCTTCCTGCTGGCGCTGACGCTGACGCCGATCGTGCGTTTGCTGCGCAAGCACGGCATCCCTGAGGTTGTCTCGGCGACGCTGCTGGTGCTGCTTTCGATCTTCGTCTTCGCCGCCGCAGGCTATCTGCTCAGCGGTCCGGTCATCGACCTCATCAACAACAGCTATTCGATCGGCCAGCAGCTCACCGAGCGGCTGGCCCCGTTCAAGCGGCCGCTCGAACGAATGATGGACCTCGCACATCAGTTGGAGGCGCTGACGGAGACGTCTCAGGAACCCGGCCTTCAGCAGGTCGCGGTAGCGCCTTCCGGCATCCTGTCCACGGCGGCCAGCAACATCCTGGAAGCAGGCACCGCGATCACCATCGTGTTCGTGCTGTCGCTGTTCCTGCTCGCCTCCGGCACGCTGTTCTACGAGAAGATCGTCCAATCCTTCGCCAGCATGACGCAGAAGAAGCGGGCGCTGCGCATCGTCTATGACGTTGAGCGCGAGATTTCGCACTATCTGCTCACGGTCTCCATCATCAATGTAAGTCTCGGGACGGTGATCGGGCTGGGCTTGTGGGGGCTCGGCATGCCCAACCCGCTCGTCTGGGGGGCGATGGCGGCATTGCTGAATTTCTTGCCCTATGTCGGCGCGCTGATGACGGTCGTGATTGTCGCCGTCATCGCGCTGATCAGCTTCGACACGATCGCCTATGCGCTCTTGGCGCCGGCCTTCGTAGTGCTGTGCGACATCATCGAAGGCCAGTTCGTGACGCCGACGGTGGTCGGGCGGCGCCTCGAGATCAATGCGGTGGCGATCTTCATCGCCATCGCCTTCTGGTCCTGGCTGTGGGGCTTCGTCGGCGCGCTGATGGCGGTGCCGTTGCTGGTCGTCATCAAGGTCTTCTGCGACCATTTCGAGGGCCTGAGCCATGTCGGCAACTTCCTGGCGGCGCAGCAGTCCATGGCCATCGAGGAAGAGCCGGCCGAAAACAATCACAAACCGGCCTGAAGCACGTCGCGCTGAACTGGATTCGAGCGACGCGCTCTGGGGACCTGTTTCATCGTGGTCCCAGAACCGCTGCGCACTTCCGGGCGACATGCATTGGCATGTGGCCCAATCGCAAAGCGTGGCCGTTATTTGCAGCGTTGGCGGGCAGTGCCTATATCGGGCCGGTCAAGCCGGACCTGCCCCTGAATGAGCGACTTCGATCTCGATGGCTATTTCGCCCGCATCGGCTATGACGGGCCGACCGACGTTTCGCTCGCCACGCTGCAGGCGCTGCACGCAACTCACCCGCAGGCGATCCCGTTCGAGAACATCGACGCCTTGATGGGCGTTTCCGTCGGGCTCGACATCGCCTCGCTGCAGGACAAGATTCTTGGCCAGGGCCGCGGCGGCTATTGCTTCGAACACAATCTCATCTTCATGCATGCGCTGAAGGCGCTCGGCTTCACGACCAGCGGGCTGGCGGCGCGCGTGTTGTGGGGCCAGCCTGACGATGCCGTCACCGCGCGCAGCCATATGCTGCTGCGCGTCGAGCTCGGCGGCCGCACCTACATTGCCGATGTCGGCTTCGGCGGCCTGACGCTGACGGCGCCGTTGCTGCTTGAGCCGGGGCTGGTGCAGCAGACACCGCACGAGGCCTTCCGCATCGTCGAGACCGGCGACGATCTTCGCCTGCAAGCAGGCATTGGCAGCGATTGGCGCACGCTCTACCGCTTCGACATGAGCCAGGCCTATGAGGTCGACTACCTGGTCGGCAGCCATTTCCTGTCGACCCATCCGAGCTCGCATTTCCTGACCACGCTGGTGGCCGCGCTCGCCTTGCCCGACCGGCGCTATGCGCTGCGCAACAACCGGCTGTCGACACATCATGCCGGCGGCCGCAGCGAGCAGCGCGAGATCGCGACCGCCGCTGAGCTCGCCGGCGTGCTGGAGAGCCAGCTCGCCATCGTCATTCCCGACCGCGCTGCCTTCGAGGCGAGACTGCGGGAAAAACGCATCGTGGAGACCTGACCAATGACGGCCCTTTCGGTTCTCGACCTGTCGCCGATCACGCAAGGCAGCACCGCCTCGCAATCGCTTGCCAATTCGCTCGACCTTGCCCGCCATGCCGAGCGGCTGGGCTACCGGCGCTACTGGCTGGCCGAGCACCACAACATGCCGGGCATTGCGAGCGCGGCGACGTCCGTCGTGATCGCGCATGTTGCCGGCGGGACGAAGTCGATCCGCGTCGGCGCCGGCGGCATCATGCTGCCCAACCATGCGCCGCTGGTGATCGCCGAGCAGTTCGGCACGCTGGCCGCACTTTTCCCCGGCCGCATCGATCTCGGCCTCGGCCGCGCGCCGGGCACCGACATGCTGACCGCGCGGGCGCTACGGCGGAATCTCGAAAGCACCGACAATTTCCCGCAGGACGTGGTCGAGCTGATGGGCTATTTCCAGCCGGCCGAGGAAGGCCAGCGCATCCGCGCCGTGCCCGGCGAGGGCCAGAGCGTGCCGGTCTGGATCCTCGGCTCCAGCCTCTATGGCGCGCAGCTCGCAGCCCTTCTCGGCCTGCCTTACGCCTTCGCCTCGCATTTCGCCCCGGCCGAGCTCGATCATGCGCTGGAGGTCTATCGCACGCGCTTCCAGCCGTCGGCGCAACTCGACAAGCCCTATGTCATGCTCGGCCTCAATGTCTTCGCCGCGCCGTCGGACGCCGAGGCGAAGCTTTTATTCAGCTCGCTGCAACAGGCCTTCGTCAATCTGCGCAGCGGCCGGCCCGGCCAATTGCCGCCGCCGGTCGAGAATTACGACCGCGACCTCGACCCTGCGGCGAAAACCATGCTTGCCCAGGCGCTGTCCTGCGCCGTCGTCGGCTCGCCGGAGACGGTGCGCCAAGGCATCGACGCCTTCATAAGCCGCACCGGCGCCGATGAATTGATGGTGACGGCGCAGTGCTTCGACCATGCGGCGCGCGTGCGCTCCTTCGAGATCCTCGCTGACGTGCACAAATCGATGTCGAAGGCGGCCTGACGGCGCCATGGCTTCTGACATACCCATCTGTTAAGGGCAGGCTCACCGCCAACGCGCGAGCCTGCACATGACCCATGATCTCGACGACCGCATGCATTTTGCCATCGACCTGGCGCGGCGCGCCGGCGAGCTGGGGCTGAAATATTTTCGCGACCTCGACAACCTGGCCGTCGAGAGCAAGGGCCACCAGGACCTGGTTTCCGAGGCCGACCGCGAGGTTGAGCTGTTCATCCGCGCCGCGATCGCGGAGGCCTATCCGCAAGACGGCATCGTCGGCGAGGAGCACGCGGCGGTGACCGGAACAACCGGTCATGTCTGGGTGATCGACCCGATCGACGGCACCGCCAATTTCGTGCGCGGGATTCCCGCCTGGTGCGTGGTGATCGCCTGTGCCAGGGATGGCGAGACGATCGTCGGCGTTATCCACGAACCCTCGACCGACGAAACGTTCTACGCCCGCCGCGGCGGCGGTGCCTTCCTTAACGGCAAGCCGATCAAGGTCAGCAATGCGGCGTCGCTTTCCGACGGCGCCGTCGGCACCGGGCTCTCCAACCGCGCCTCGACCACGAATGTCGTCATTCTCATCGGCCTGATCATGGGCGAGGGCGGCGTCTTCTACCGCAATGCTTCCGGAGCGCTCATGCTTGCCTATGCGGCGGCCGGCCGGCTGCTCGGCTATCTCGAGGAGCACATGAACGCCTGGGATTGCCTAGCCGGCATGCTGCTGGTCGAAGAGGCCGGCGGCACGGTGCTGAAAGCGGACCCCAAGACGGTGATCGGCAAAGGCACCCGTGTGGTCGCCGGCGGCCGGGGCATCTTTCCAAGGCTGCAGCTGCTAGGCGAGAGCTCCTTCGGATTTACGCGCTGACGCTCTGCGCGAGCGCGCCCAGCGGCCGGCAGGAATTGCGGATCATCAGCCGGCCCTTCAGCACGAGCTTGCGCGGCGGCGCCTCCCTGTTGCCGGCCAGCCGGTCGAGCAGGAGGTTCGCCGCCTGCTCGCCGATCGCCTGCACCGGCTGCGCCACGGTGGTCAGCTGCGGCACGAACACGTCCGACCAGGGAAAATCGTCGAAACAGGCGACCGAAATGTCTTCGGGGCAGCTGAGGCCGATGTCGCGGATCGCCTTCATGGTGCCGATCACCATCGGATTATTGGCCGAGAAAATCGCGCTTGGCCGGTCGTGCAGCGAAAGCAGCTGCATTGTGGCGTTATAGCCGTCGATCTCGTGGAAATTGCCGGAGCGTATGAGCTCCTCCGCCACGGGCAGGCCGGCGGCCTGCAGCGCCTCGCGGTAGCCGATCATGCGGTCATGCATGGGGGATATGTCGGATGCGCCGGTGATATAGCCGATGCGGCGATGGCCGAGATGGATCAGATAGGTGACGGCATCGAACACGGCGCGCTGGTTGTCCAGCACCACCGCATCGGTGTCGACGCCTTCGCAGAGGCGGTCGAGCAGCACCACCGGCACGTTGGCGTCCCCGACGATGCCCTTCAGGATGCCGCCGTCGCCGACGCGCGCTACGATCAGCCCGTCGACCATGCGGTCGAGCAGCAGCCGGATCTGGTCGTCCTGCGTGTTCAGGTCCTCGTCCGTGCAGCACAGCATGACGGCATAGCCGGCGCGGTCGAACGCCTGCTGGATGACCGAGACGACATCGGTGAAGAACGGGTTGGTGATATGCGGCACGGTCAGGCCAATGGTCCGCGTGGTGCCCATCTTGAGGCTGCGGGCAATGGCGTTGCGCTTGTAGCCGATGTCGCGGATCGCCTGCTCGATGCGCTGGGTAAGCTCCGGACTGACGGTGGCGGTGCCGTTGAGGACTGCCGATACGGTGGCCACGGACACACGCGCCGCCTCAGCCACATGCAGCATGGTCGGCGCCGTGGATTTCCGCTGTTTCTTCCGTCCTGACACCGTCATTTTCGAAACGTTTAACCGCCCCTATTTGGCCAAACCTACGCAAACCCGGCTTATTTCGCAAGAATTGAAATGCATCAATCCTCAGCAACCACATATGCGCTTGACACATTCGAAACGTTTAGATTAGCGTCTCAAACAATCGAAGACGACGGAGGGAGGCCGTCCTTTGCCATGCAGCGCGTTGATTCCACCACGACTGGCAATGCGGCCGCCGACGGTCCAACCGTCGTCCTGAGCGCGACCGGCATTTCCAAGCGGTTCGGCGGCATCGCCGCGCTGTCCGATGTGAGCCTGGATCTCAGGCCCGGCGAGGTGCATGCGCTGATGGGCGAGAACGGCGCCGGCAAGTCGACGCTGATGAAGATCCTGTCGGGCGTCTATACCGACTACGAAGGTGCCGTGGCGATCGACGGTCAGGCAGTCCGCTTCACCGGCGTCCGCGACGCCGAGGACGCCGGCATCGCCATCATCCACCAGGAGCTCAATCTCGTCCCCGAGCTCAGCGTCGCCGACAACATCTTCCTCGGCCGCGAAAAGCTGATCGCCGGGCTGGTCGTCGACCGCAAGGCGAGCAGCCGCACTGCCAGCGCGCTGCTGCAGCGTCTCGGCATCGAGCTCGATCCCGAGGCGCGTGTCGGCACGCTCAGGGTTGGCGAGCAACAACTGGTGGAGATCGCCAAGGCGCTGTCGAAGTCGGCGCGCATCCTGATCATGGACGAGCCCACCTCGGCGCTGTCGCCGGCCGAGTGCCAGAGACTGTTCCGCATCATCGGCCAACTCGCGGCAAGCGGCGTTGCGATCGTCTATATCTCGCATCGCATCGACGAGGTCATGCATCTGGCCAGCCGGGTGACGGTGCTGCGCGACGGACGCCACGTGCTGACGCGGGACATGGCAAGGCTGGACGAAGACGCCATCATCACGGCCATGGTCGGGCGCGACCTTCTCGCTCCCTCCGATCATGAGCGCGCCCCCGGCGGCGAAGCGGTGCTCTCGGTCAGGGACCTGTCGCTGTCGAAGCCCGACCGGCATGGCTGGCGCACGATGATCGACGGCGTCAGCTTCGACCTTGCGGCCGGCGAAATCCTCGGCATCGGCGGGCTGCTGGGTTCCGGCCGCACCGAAATCCTGGAGGCGATCTTCGGGTCCAGCGACGGCCGCACCGGCGGCGAGATTCGGCTCGACGGCGTGCCGGTCGAGATCGGCTCGCCGCGCGAGGCCCGCCGGCTCGGCATTGCTTTGGTGACCGAGGACCGCAAGACGCAAGGCCTGCATCTCCAAGCCTCGATCACCGACAATGTCGCGCTGCCTCTGGTCGGCGCGCTGGCGCGCTTCGGCCTGCGCTCGCGCTCGGGCGAGCGCGGCCTGGCACGCGACGCGGTCGGCGCGCTCGGCATACGCTGCGAAAGCATCGAGCAGGCCGCCGGCACGCTGTCCGGCGGCAACCAGCAGAAGGTGGTGATCGGCAAGTGGCTGGCGACCCGGCCGCGCGTGCTTCTGCTCGACGAGCCGACGCGCGGCATCGATGTCGGCGCCAAGCGCGAAATCTACGACCTCGTCTTCAAGCTGGCCGGCGACGGGCTGGCGATTGCCGTGATCAGCTCCGAACTGCCCGAGCTTCTGCATCTGGCCGACCGCATCCTGGTCATGGCCGAGGGCCGCCAGCGCGGGATCCTGTCCCGCGCCGAGGCCAGCGAGGAGGCGATCATGCGGCTTGCCGCGCCAAGACTTGCCACACCAAGACGGGCAGCGAGACCAGCCGCATGAACCTTATCAGCCTTGTTTCCCGCACCAAGCTGTACTGGGGGCTGATCGCCATCTTCCTAATCGGCGTGTTCGGCTCGCCGATCAGCTCCAAGGGCAACAACATCTTCCTGTCCTACGGCAACCTGCTCGACGTGCTGCGCCAGGTGTCGACCACCGGCCTCATCGCCACCGGCATGACGGCGGTGATCCTGACCGGCGGCATCGATCTTTCGGTCGGCTCGCTGATGGCGATCTGCTCGGTCGTCTGCGCCATGCTGCTCACCGTGCCGGGCGTCACGCCGTCGGCGGCGCTCGGCGTGCCGACGACCGCGCTGGCGGCGCTTTGCCTCGGCGTGCTGGCCACCCGCTTCATCCTGCTCAACATCGAGAAATCCCGCGCCGGGGCGGAAGCCGGGCGCGACGCGCGACTGGACAAGGCGCGCGGGCTGATCATTCCGGGCGTCGTCGGCGTGGCGCTGTGCTGCCTTTCGCTGTGGTACCTGCTGCCGCAGGTCGAGACCAAGTTCGGCGTGCTCGGCGTGCTGCTGGTGGCGCCTTGCGTCGGCCTTCTGTTCGGCACCATCAACGGCTTCATCATCGTCGCCGGCCGGCTGCAGCCCTTCATCGTGACACTTGCGATGATGGTGACGGCACTCGGCATCGCCAGGCTCACCGCCGGCCAGAACAACGCGGTGCTGCCGGTCTATACCGGCTCGAACGCCACCGCCGATTTCGAGATCCTGCGCTCGCTGGTGTTCGGCATCGTGCCGATGCCGGGCCTGTTCTTCCTCGGCGCGGTCGTGATCTACGGCGCGGTGCTGCGCTTCACGCCCTTCGGCCGCTATGTCTACGCCATCGGCGGCAATGAGGAGGCGGCGCGGCTTTCCGGCATCGCCGCCGGGCGCGTCAAGATCGCCACCTATGCGGTGTCGGGCCTGCTCGCCGGCATCGCGGCGGTGCTCTACGTGGCCCAATACCGCCAAGGCAAGCCCGATGCCGGCGCCGGACTGGAGCTCGACGCCATCGCCGCCGTGGTCATCGGCGGCACCAGCCTGATGGGCGGGCGCGGCAGCCTGGTTGGCACCTTCTGCGGTGTGCTGATCTTCGGCCTGCTGTCAAATATCTTGCAGCTGCACAACATCAATTCGAACCTTCAGCTGGTGCTGAAGGGGGCGATCATCATCGGCACCGTGCTCGTGCAGGAGCGCAACGCCGGCGATCTTCTCAGCTATCTGCGCCTGCCCGGCGGACGGGCGGCGCAAAAGGAAACGGCCGCAGCAAAGCGACCGTCACAGGAGACCTCGTCTCTATAATCCGGAGGAAACAGGACCATGAAACGACGTGATATGCTGAAGCTCGCCACCTTCGCGGCGGCGCTTGTGACGACCACCGCGCTCTTTTCCGGCAACCATGCCTTTGCCCAGGACAAGAAGTGGAAGATCGGCTTCTCGCAGGTGACGACCATCGAACCCTGGCGCGCCCAGTTCAACAAGGACATCATCGCGGAAGCCGCCAAGCACCCGGAGGTCGAGCTGATCATCACCGACGGCGAGGACAAGACCGAAAAGCAGGTCGCCGACGTCGAGAACCTGATCCGCCAGGAGGTCGACGCGCTGCTGGTCTCGCCGAAGGAATCGGCCGGCCTGACCGGCGTGGTGCAGCAGGCGATCGACGCCAAGATCCCGGTCTTCGTGCTCGACCGCAATGTCGAAACCAAGGACTACACGCAGTTCGTCGGCGGCGACAACAAGCTGATCGGCCGGGCGGCTGGCGAATATGCCGTCGAGCTCCTGGGCGGCAAGGGCAAGGCGGCCGGCAACGTCGTCGAGATCTGGGGCGGCATGGGCACGCAGCCGGCGCATGACCGCCATGACGGCTTCCATGAATTCACCGACAAGGAGCCGGGCATCAAGTACCTGCTCGACCAGCAGTCGGGCGACTGGAAGCAGGACCAGGCCTATAACATCATGGCCAACGCGCTGAAGACCAACGAGAAGATCGATCTCGTCTACGGCCACAATGATCCGATGGCCTATGGCGCCTATCTCGCGGCCAAGGATGTCGGGCGCGAGAAGGACATCAAGTTCATCGGCATCGACGGCCTGCCCAACGAAGGCGTGCAGATGGTGAACAAGGGCGAGCTGACCGCGACCTTCACCTATGTCACGCCGGGCGCCGAGGGCCTGCGCCAGGCGATCAAGTTCCTGAAAGGGGAGAAGGTCGAGAAGACCATCACCCTGCCGACGGAAAAGATCACCAAGGACAACGCCGCCAAGATCCTGAAGGACAACGGGCTCTAGATTCTGTTTGACGCAATTCCGAACGGAAAACCGCTGCGGCTTTTCGTGGAATTGCTTGAAGTCCGCAACCCCTGCCGGGCCACGCGCCCGGCAGGGGTTTGCCCGAGCGCCAGGCGCTCCCCACAGCCTGCCGCCGGATGCGCGAAGCGTCGCCGCAATGCTGTTTTTCCGCTCTTTCGCGACCGAAAGTCACGCCCGAAACAGCAAGTCCTGACCTTCGCGGTCGGCAGATCTGTGTGCCCTAAGCGGCGCCGTTTCAAAAAAACCAAGCTGGAACAGTGAGATAGATCGACCTCAGACCGGCTCAGGCGCAGAGCGCGGCGGGTGTCCTGCGGGTCGCTGCCGAGACGACGGACAGCTTGCGCAGGATGCTTGCGCCTTGTGTCGCCTGTTCTTATATACGCGCCAGCCGTCCAGCCCTAAAAAGCGGGGACCATGACGGGATTTCTTGTGAACAGGGGCTTTCGTCGGAACGCCTTTTGAAGGGTCCAGAGAGCCTGCTTAGAGGAGAGATTAGAACAATGGCAAAAGTTATCGGTATCGATCTCGGCACCACCAACTCGTGTATCGCCATCATGGATGGCAAGGACCCCAAGGTGATCGAGAATGCTGAAGGCGCGCGCACGACGCCTTCCATCGTCGCCATTTCGAGCGACGGCGAACGTCTCGTCGGCCAGCCGGCCAAGCGCCAGGCGGTCACCAATCCGGAAAACACCATCTTCGCGGTCAAGCGCCTGATCGGCCGCCGCTATGACGACCCGGTGACGGAGAAGGACAAGAAGCTTGTCCCCTACAAGATCGTCAAGGGGGACAATGGCGACGCCTGGGTCGAGGCCGGCGGCAAGAAGCAGTCGCCCAGCCAGATCTCGGCCATGATCCTGCAGAAGATGAAGGAGACGGCGGAAGCCTATCTCGGCGAGAAGGTCGAGAAGGCGGTCATCACCGTTCCGGCCTATTTCAACGACGCCCAGCGCCAGGCGACCAAGGACGCCGGCAGGATCGCCGGCCTCGAGGTGCTGCGCATCATCAACGAGCCGACGGCCGCCGCACTTGCCTATGGCCTGGAGAAGAAGGACGGCAAGACCATCGCCGTCTATGACCTTGGCGGCGGTACCTTCGATATTTCCGTGCTGGAGATCGGCGACGGCGTCTTCGAGGTGAAGTCGACCAATGGCGACACCTTCCTCGGCGGCGAGGACTTCGACATGCGCCTCGTCGAGTACCTGGCGGCCGAGTTCAAGAAGGAACAGGGCATCGACCTCAAGGCCGACAAGCTCGCGCTGCAGCGGCTCAAGGAGGCCGCGGAAAAGGCCAAGATCGAGTTGTCGTCGACGACGCAGACCGAGATCAACCTGCCCTTCATCACCGCCGATGCCAGCGGCCCGAAGCACCTGACGATGAAGCTCACCCGGGCGAAGTTCGAAAGCCTGGTCGAGGACCTCGTGCAGCGCACCATCGACCCCTGCAAGGCGGCGCTCAAGGATGCCGGCCTGAAGGCGGGCGAGATCGACGAGGTGGTCCTGGTCGGCGGCATGACCCGCATGCCCAAGATCCAGGAGATCGTGAAGCAGTTCTTCGGCAAGGAGCCGCACAAGGGCGTCAACCCGGATGAGGTCGTGGCGCTTGGCGCCGCCATCCAGGCCGGCGTGCTGCAGGGCGACGTCAAGGACGTGCTGCTGCTCGACGTGACGCCGCTGTCGCTGGGCATCGAGACGCTGGGTGGCGTGTTCACCAGGCTGATCGAGCGCAACACCACGATCCCGACCAAGAAGAGCCAGACTTTCTCGACCGCCGAGGATTCGCAGTCGGCGGTGACGATCCGCGTCTTCCAGGGCGAGCGCGAAATGGCGGCCGACAACAAGATGCTCGGTCAGTTCGACCTCGTCGGTATCCCGCCGGCCCCGCGCGGCGTGCCGCAGATCGAGGTCACGTTCGACATCGACGCCAACGGCATCGTCAATGTCTCGGCCAAGGACAAGGGCACCGGCAAGGAGCACCAGATCCGCATCCAGGCTTCGGGCGGTCTGTCCGACGCCGATATCGAGAAGATGGTGAAGGACGCCGAGGCCAATGCCGACGCGGACAAGAAGCGCCGTGCCCTCGTCGAGGCCCGCAACCAGGCCGAAGCGCTGGTGCATTCGTCCGAGAAGTCGCTGAAGGACTATGGCGACAAGGTCTCGGAGGCTGACCGCACCGCAATCTCGGATGCGATCGCCGCGCTGAAGACCGCAGCCGAAGGCGACGACCCGGCCGACATCGAGGCCAAGTCGCAGTCGCTCGCCGAAGTGTCGATGAAGCTCGGCCAGGCCATGTACGAGGCCTCGCAGAAGGAAGCGGCCGAAGCCGACGCCAAGGCGGACGCCGCCAAGGATTCGGACGTGGTCGATGCCGACTTCGAGGAAATCGACGAAGACGACGAGAAGAAGAAGTCGGCCTGAGCCGGCTGACGGCGGATCATGCGAAAAGCCCGGCGGAAGGCCGGGCTTTTTTGCAACCCCAGTCGAAAAAGTGACAGAAAAGCTCGGAGCGGCCCGGCTTAGTACTAGCATCCGGGAAACATCGCTCCTAAATCCAAGAACGTGCCGGCAAACGTCGCCAACAATGCTTGAAGACATTGAGCATCCGGACAGCGGGAAAAAATGAAAGCTGATTTCTACGAAACGCTGGGCGTGCAAAAAGGCGCCGACGACAAGGAACTCAAGAGCGCTTTCCGCAAGCTCGCCATGCAGTTCCATCCCGACCGCAACCCCGGCGACCACGCCTGCGAGCACAAGTTCAAGGAGATCAACGAAGCCTACGAGACGCTGAAGGACCCGCAGAAGCGCGCCGCCTATGACCGTTTCGGCCACGCCGCCTTCGAAGGCGGCATGAACGGCGCCGCGCACGGTTTCGGCGCCGGCGGCTTCGCCGACATCTTCGAGGATATTTTCGGCGACATGATGGGCGGCCGCCAACGCCGTTCGTCGGGCGGCCGCGAGCGCGGCGCCGACCTGCGCTACAATATGGAAATCACGCTGGAAGAAGCCTTCTCCGGCAAGACGGCGCAGATCCGCGTGCCGGCTTCGATCTCCTGCTCGGAATGCTCCGGCAGCGGCGCCAAGCCCGGCACGCAGCCGGTGACCTGCTCGATGTGCCACGGCCACGGCAAGGTGCGCGCCACGCAAGGCTTCTTCTCGATCGAGCGCACCTGCCCGCAATGCCAGGGTCGCGGCCAGACGATCAAGGACCCCTGCCCGAAATGCGCCGGCCAGGGCCGAGTCACCGAGGAACGCTCGCTGTCGGTCAACATCCCGGCCGGCATCGAGGACGGCACCCGCATCCGGCTGGCCAATGAGGGCGAGGCGGGCCTGCGCGGCGGACCGCCCGGCGACCTCTACATCTTCCTGGCGGTCAAGCCGCACGAATTCTTCCAGCGTGACGGCGCCGATCTCTATTGCAAGGTGCCGATCTCGATGACGACGGCAGCCCTTGGCGGCTCCTTCGAGGTCACCACGCTCGATGGCACCCAGACCAAGGTCAAGGTGACGGAAGGCACGCAGAACGGCCGCCAGTTCCGCTTAAAGGGCAAAGGCATGCCGGTACTGCGCCAGCCCAATGTCGGCGACCTCTACATCCAGACGGCGGTCGAGACGCCGCAGAACCTGACGCGCCGCCAGCGCGAATTGCTGGAAGAGTTCGAGCAGATCTCCTCGAAGGACAATTCGCCCCAGTCGAGCGGCTTTTTCGCGCGCATGAAGGACTTCTTCGAGTCGTTCGGCGAAAACTGATTGCCGCCGGCGCGCATTTCGCACGGCATCGGAAGGCGATCCGGTGCCCAAACGTCATCAACACCTTATGCCAGCTTGACGCCTTGCCTTGTCCCACCCACCTGCTAAGTAGCGGAGCGGGAGGCTGAGCATTGAGGAGAGCTCGTGATGGCACGTAGTCCCGGGTTGCGCAAAGCGCTGGCCGAAAAATTCGACGACGAGCTGAAGTTCTTCAAAGGCTGGATCGACAAGCCGAAAACGGTCGGCTCGATCGTTCCCACCAGTTCCATCACCGCCCGCAAGATGGCGTCGATCGTCAATCCGGGATCGGGCCTGCCGGTGCTCGAGGTCGGGCCCGGCACCGGTGTCATCACCCGCGCCATCCTGGCCCAGGGCGTGAAGCCCGAAAACCTCTACGCGGTCGAATATTCGACCGACTTCGTGCGCCATCTGCGCGGGCTCTATCCCGGCGTCAACGTCATCGAGGGCGACGCCTTCAATCTCAATGCCACGCTCGGCGACAAGCGCGACCTGGTGTTCGATTCGGTCGTCTCCGGCGTGCCGCTGCTCAACTTCCCGGTCGCCCAGCGCATCGCCTATATCGAAAGCCTGCTCGACCGCATTCCCGCCGGACGACCGATTGTGCAGCTGACCTATGGCCCGCTGTCGCCGATCCCGGCCGGGCGCGGCGACTACACGGTCGAGCATTTCGATTTCATCTTCCGCAACATCCCGCCGACGCAGCTGTGGATCTACCGGCGCGCAGGCCATTAGTTTCTACTTGCGAAAGTGTTCGCGCATCGCCAGTGGCGGCAGCGTCCTGGCGACTGGCCGAAACGCCCCTCGCTTCGTCATCCACGGGCGGAGCAAGCAGCGAAGCGACGCGGCGCAGACCCGAGGGTCATTCCGTGACTTCGAAGCGTTGCGACGATCCAGAATTCTGCCCCGCTGCGCTCGGCGATTGGGGTAACGGAATGGATCCTCGGGTCTTCGCGACGCCGCTTCGCGGCTGCTTCGCCCGTGGATGACGAAGTTGGTAGGTGGCGACCAATCCTCGAACGTTTTCTGCCACCCCTCGTTGATTTGAATGCTCCTTGGCTGTACCTGTCCCCGAACAAGGGTGGCCAATGGCAGTGATCCCACGAATTCTCGTCTTCGCCGGCTCGGCCCGGACCGGCGCCTTCAGCGGCCGGACCGCCGATGTGGCGCAGAAGGAACTGGCCATGCAGGGCGCGGAGGTGACGCGCATCTCGCTCGGCGACTATCCGCTGCCGATCATGGACGAGGACCTGGAAAAGGAAAAAGGCATCCCCGAAAACGCCATCAAGCTCGGCCGGCAGATTGCCGCGCATGACGGGCTGCTGATCGCGACGCCCGAATATAACGGCTCGATCCCTCCATTGCTCAAGAACTCGATCGACTGGGTGAGCCGGGTACGGCGCGAGGGCAGCCATACGTTTAGGCCGCTTGCCGGCAAGCCTGTCGGGCTCTGTTCGTCCTCAGGGGGCAAGTTCGCCGGCATACGTTGCATCAACCATCTGCGCGCGGTGCTGGTGCGCTGCCAGATGGAGGTGATCACGCCCGAATGCTCGGTCTCCGAGGCCGGCGAAGCCTTCGCCGAGGACGGACAATTCAGGGACGCCAGACTACAGCAATCGATGGAGCGCCTATGCCGTACACTGATCGAAACCTCGCGCATGCTGTCCACCCGGATCGAGGCGTGATCAATTTCGCGGAGGCCGACACTATGCGAGACAGGCTGATCGTTGGGCTGGACCTGCCGACGCTGAAGGAGGCCGAGAGAGCGGTGCGCGAGCTCGAAGGCGCTGTTTCCTTCTACAAGATCGGCTACCAGCTCGCCTTCGCCGGTGGACTGGACTTCGCGCGGGAGCTCGCCAGCGGCGGCACGAAAGTGTTCCTCGACATGAAGCTGCTCGATATCGACAACACGGTCGCCAAGGGCGTCGAGAACATCGTCAAAATGGGCATGACGATGCTGACGCTGCATGCCTATCCAAAAACCATGAGAGCGGCTGTCGAGGCGGCCAGGGGCAGCGAGCTCTGCCTGCTTGGCGTGACGGTGCTGACCTCGATGGACGAGCAGGACGTGATCGACGCCGGCTATGAATACGACCCGCACACGCTGGTGCTCAGGCGCTCCGAACAGGCGCTGCATGCCGGCATGGGCGGCATCGTCTGCTCGGCTGAGGAGGCCGAGGCGGTGCGCCGGATCGTCGGACCCGACCTGGCGGTGGTGACGCCGGGCATCCGGCCGGCCGGCAGCGCCCATGGCGACCAGAAACGCGTTGTGACGCCGGCGCAGGCGATCCGCAACGGCTCCAGCCACCTGGTCGTCGGCCGGCCGATCGTCGCCGCGCCGGATCGGCGCGCTGCGGCCGAGGCGATCCTCGCCGAAATGCAATCCGCCTGAGGACCGGCCCTCTTTCGCGAAAAACAAACAGGAGAAAAGAATGCCGAAGGGATATTGGATCGCCCGTGTCGATGTGCGCGACGCCGAGGGCTACAAGGACTATGTCGCCGCCGCGAAGCTCGCCTTCGACCGCTTCGGCGCGAAGTTCCTGGCGCGCGGCGGCGAGCACGAAAAGGCCGAAGGGCCGGGGCGCGCCCGCAACGTCATCATCGAGTTCGAATCGCTGGCGACCGCGCATGACTGCTACCACTCGCCGGAATACCAGCGCGCCGCCGCCATCCGCCAGAAAGTCGCCGATGGCGAGATCGTGCTGGTCGAGGGCGTCTAGGTTCGGCGAGCAGGCAGATCGGCTGTTGCTGCGCGGCTTACATTGGAGATTGCCGAAAACGCCCAGCTGTCGTCATCCACGGGCGGAGCAAGGAGCGAAGCGACGCGCGCAGACCCGAGGATCCATTCCGTGACTTCGAGGCGCCGCTACGGTCCAGAATTCTGCTCCGCTGCACTCCGTGGCCAAGGTAGCGGCATGGATTCCAGGGTCTGCGCGCGTCGCTTCGCTCCTTGCTCCGCCCTGGAATGACGAAGTCGTTAGGGCTCAGCCAATCGTGAATGTCATAACGTCGACCTGTTAACCCAAGAGCCGGTTGCCAGCCGTCTCCGCCATCGCGTCCGCAAGGCTCATCCCCCACTGCTTGCGGCAATAGTCGCGGAAATCGAAGCAAGGCAGGCCGGGGCAGACTTCGAACTCGATGAGGTGCACGGTGTCGTCGGCCTCGACCCTGAAATCGACGGAAAAGACATCCCGCAGCCCAAGAGCGCTTATCAGCTTTTGCGCGATGGCGCGGATTCTCCGATCAGCTGCCGGTTGGCTTGAGGCGACGGCCTCGAGTTCCGGCTCGGCATAGGTGCCGGCATCCTGCGCCGCCTGGCCGGTCCCGCCATAGAGCGCCATCGAATCGGCCATGGTCTGGAAATCGCCGCCGGAATCGACGAAGACGATGCCGAGCGCTTCCATGCCGGTTTCCCGTCTGAGCCCGAGGAAGCTCGCCCGCACGTTGCGGCCGGCGACATAGGGCTGGACGACGACATCGTCGCGGTAATGCGAAAAAATACGCCGGCTAAGCTCCAGCGCATGGCCGAGATCGGCGGTGCGCGAATCCGGCCAGATGCCGATCTTGGCGCCGAGCCGGTTGGGTTTCACGAACCAGCCTTTGGGCGAGGCCGGTGGCTCGACCAGCCATTCGCCGTTGCGCGCAAGGCCGGCCTGCGGCGCCGGCAGGCCGAGCGCGCCGAGCACGGCGCCGGAACGCAGCTTGTCCTGGCAGAGCGCGAACAGCGAATCGTCGGCGCCGATGGTGCGCAGCCCCTTTAGCCGCGCCAGCGCAGGTGCTGCGCCGCCACGGAAGTAGACGATACCGTCGGTAAGCGTCCAGACCAGCGTCGTTGCCGGATCGGCCCCCGCCAGAACCGGCGCCGCGTTGTCGAGCTCGACAGGCCTGAAGGCGAGGCCGCGCCTTTCGCAAGCCTCGGCAAGCTGGTTGAATTCCGGCGCAAGGTCGGTCGACTGCGCCAGATAGGACGAGATCTCGATGGCGCGCTCCGCTGGATAGCCCTGGGCGACCAGCCGGTCGAAACAGGGTTTTTCCGGTTCGTAGACAAGGATCAAGGTCGGCTGCGGCATCGAAAGCTCCGGGAAATCAGGCGCGTACCATCGCATGCCCGAAGTGGCCGGCTTGCGGGAAACCGACCGAACCGAGGCGATTGCGCGACAGTAAGCCGGCCGCCTCATCTCTTGTTTGATGCAATTCCGGATGAAACACTACGGCGAAGATTGCTCCAATTCCTCAGCACGGGGATTTGACCGCCGGCTATGTTTGCCTTGGGGCGGCATGCCTCGGAGATTAGCCGAAACCCCATCACGATCGTCATCCACGGGCGGAGCAAGGAGCGAAGCGACGCGCGCAGACCCGAGGATCCATTCCGTTACATCGAGGCGCCGCTCACGGTGCAGAATTCTGTTCCGCTGCGCCCTTCGGCCGAGGTCACGGAATGGATTCCAGGGTCTCCGCGACGCCGCTTCGCGGCTGCTTCGCCCTGGAATGACGAGTTGAGAGGCTCGGCCAATCTCCGGCGTTTGCGCTGATTTCATGGAATGAACGGTGAAAACCTTGCCTGCCGACAACCAGGACGCTTTCAAACCCCTGTGTCGAGGAATTATGCGATCAGCACGCGCGGCTCGAAGCGCCCCTTGACTGGAATGTCGAGCAGGAAGGTCATGCCGGCCTGCGGGTCGAGCGCGCGCTGCTTCTCGTCCTTGCCTTTCCAGGCGGAGGTCACCGCCAGCCGGTCGGCCTTTGAACCGACAAAAGCGGGGCAGGAGGCCTGCGTCACCGGCATGGCGATCTCGCGCAACAGCGTGCCGTCTGGCGCATAGGCCTTAACCGCCTTGCCGCCCCAGACGGCATTCCACAGCACGCCGTCGCGGTCGACGACCGAACCGTCGACATAGCCTTTCGAGGAGCGATGATCGACGAACACTTTCACTTCGCCGGCCGGCAGGCCGGTCGCCGGATCGCAGGCAACGCGCATCAGAAGCCCGGTCGCGGTGTCGGTGTAGTAGGCGATTTTGCCGTCCTCCGAGAAGCAGATGGAATTCGAGACTGTGATGCCCGAAAACAGCCGGCGCAATTCGCCCTTGAAGAACCAGTAGATCGACCCGGCGCCCTTCTGCTCGTCCTTGCCCATCGTGCCGGTCCACAAGGCGCCGCAGGGATGAACGCGCGAATCGTTGGAGCGCGTCAGCAGATTGTCGGCCTCGATCGGCGTGTGCAGCGTCAGCTTGCCGGTCTTGACGTCCCGGACTTGCAGGCCGACTTCGGTGGCAATGAGCTGCCGGTCGGCGTCGATGACCGCGATGGCGCTGGCCATGACGCCTAGATCATGCACTTTCAGCGCGCCGGCGAGCGGCTTTTCCAGAAGCTTGCCGTTGACGATGTCGAACCAGAACAGCGTGTCGGTGGCGGGATCGTAGCTCGGGCCCTCGCCGAGCTCGCAGATATGGTCGGAAAAAACCGAAACGCCATTCATCACGCCACTCCGAAAGCTTCATCCCAGGCGGCGATCGCGGCGCGGGCGCGCTGCGCCACGTCCTCGACGCTCGCGCCCGGCTTGTAGAGGCTCGATCCCAGCCCGAAGACACTGACGCCGACCGCTTTGTAGCCGGCGAAATCCTTGTCGGAAACGCCGCCGACGGCGCCGACAAGCGTCGTTGCCGGCAGCACGGCGCGGATCGCCGCGATGCCGCTCGATCCAAGCACGCTTGCCGGGAAGAATTTCAGCGCCGAGGCGCCGAGGCGGATCGCCTGGAAGGCTTCGGTCGGCGTAAACACGCCCGGCATCGTCACCATGCCGTATTGCATGGCACGGCCCATGACCTCGGCATCGATGTTGGGGCTGACCAGCAACTTGCCGCCGGCCTTGTGCAAGGCATCGACGTCCGTCGCCGTCAGCACCGTGCCGGCGCCGATCAGCGCGCTTTTCGGCAGCGCCTTGACCAGATCGGCGATGGAGAGGAACGGCTCCGGCGAATTGAGCGGCACTTCGATCGCCTCGATGCCGGCGTCGTGGACCGCCCGGCCGATCGCCACCGCCTCGGAGGGCTTCAGGCCACGCAGGATGGCGACAAGGCCGCGCTTGAGCTTCGGGAAGGGTGCGGTCTGGCTCATGAAGCGCCTCCAATCATGCCGTTCTCGCGCGCGGCTTCGACGAGGCCGGCGCGCACCGCTTCATCGGCGTCCACGCTGCGAAAGGCAAGGCCGGCGAGGCCCAGCGCTGCGCCATAAAGCTCGGCCAGTGCGCCGGAGGCGATCAGCGCCACCGGCGCATCGCTAGCGCCATAGCGACGCCTTGCCGAGGCGATCTCGCCGCCGATCAGAAGGCCGGACAGGCAGGCCGCCGCGTCAGTGGGCTGCAGATCCTGCAGAAGCCCGGCGGCGCGGATGGCAAACAGTTTCGAGGTGACGTCGCCGCCTTCGCCCAAAGCCCGCTCGCACCATTGCCGGAAGAACGGGCTGCCCGCGGCAACCGGAGCGGGATGTTCGCCCAGCGAGTGTTTCAGGATCGAGTGCGTTGCCAGCACGGAGAACAATTCGCCGGTCGGCCAGGTGCCGAAGCTCGTGACCGCGCCGTCCGCGACCGCGACCCATTTCGAATGCGTGCCGGGCATGCAGACGAGGTGGCGCCCCTTTGCCGGCAAACCGGCGCCAGCAAGCTGGGTTTCCTCGCCGCGCATCACGTCGGGCGCGTCGGCCAGGCGCTGGGCGAGACCGGGCACGATGCGGATGTCGCGGCCCGAGCCCGCGATGCGGGCAGCGCCGCGCAAGATCGCGCCGATCGGCGCCGGCACCGTGACGTAAGGCGCCTCGATCCAGCCCTGCCGCGAACCGGCCATGCCGCAGATGATGACCGGCAACATGTCCGGCGCGCCCATCGCGGCAAGATGGCCTTCCAACACGTTCGAAAAGCCCTTTTCGCGGGCGGTGATCAACCCGTCATCGCCGCGCCGCTCTGCAAGCACCTTGCCCGAGCCGTCGAGCAGCCAGGCCCTGAGCCTGGTCGTGCCCCAGTCGAGCGCAGCGACCGCTGGTGCCGGGCTCACAGGAAACCTCCATCGACGATCAGCATCTGGGCAGTCAGCATGCGCGAGGCGTCCGACGCCAGGAACAGCACCGTGCCGACCATGTCGTCGGGCTGCATGACATCCTTGATGCACTGCTTGGCGACATGGGCGGCGAGCGCCTCGTCAGTGACCCAGAGCTTGCGTTGCCGTTCGGTAATGACCCAGCCTGGCGCCACCGCGTTGACGCGGATGCGGTCGGCGCCGAGCTTGCCGGCGAGACCTTTCGTCAGGCCCAGTATGCCCGCCTTGGCCGCGGTGTAGGCCGGCATATCGGGGTGGTTGATCAGATAGGAGGTGGAGGTGAAGTTGATGATCGAGCCGCCGCCGGCCCGCTTCATGCCGGGCGCCACGGCCTGGGCGGTGAAGAAATGCGGGCGCAGGTTGATCGCAAGGTTGTTGTCCCAGAATTCGACGGTGACGTCTTCCACTGCGTGACGCTCGTCGAGCGCGGCATTGTTGACCAGCACCGTGACGTCGCCATGCGCCTCGGCCGCCTTGGCAACGGCGGCGCGCAGCGCCGCGATATCGCGCAGGTCGGCGCTGAGGTAGAGTGGGCGTCGGCCAAGCTCCTTCTCCAGCCGGTCGGCAAGGGCGGTGCTTGGCTCGTCGGCGATGTCGATGAAAGCGACCTTGGCGCCCTGCCGCACAAAGCCTTCGGTGAGCGCAGCACCAATGCCGGAACCGCCGCCGGTGATCAGCACCGAGGCGCCGTCGAGGTCGGCGAAACGCGCCGATGGCATCATGATCCGTTCTCCCGTTTTGCCGGCGCGCATCCTAGCCACGCCGGGCCCGGGAGCAAGGACGAAATGGCGGTTTCGGTAGCTTATGTCCGACAAATGATCGACGCGCCGCAGGCGGCGGCCGGTCTTCCGAACAGCCGGAAAGCTCTAGTTCCCCGACATAGGGATTTGAAAGGTTGCCGTTTGTCTTGGTGCGATTTTCCGTTCATTTCCGTGAAATCAGCACAAACGCCGGGGATTGGTTGAAGCCGCCCCAACCTCGTCATTCTATGGCGGAGCAAGGAGCGAAGCGACGCGCGCAGACCGTAGAATCCATTCCGTGACTTGGAAGCGCCGCCACGGTGCAAAAGTTCTGCTCCGTTGCGATCCTTGGCGATGGTAACGGCATGGATTCCAGGGTCTTCGCGACGGAGCTTCGCTCCTGCTCCGCCCTGGAATGACGATCGCGATGGGCGTTTCGGCCAATTCTCCAGCGCATGCGATCAACGCAAACAGAGCCGATCGGTCAAAATCCCCTGTGCTGGGGACCTTGTCAGATCGCCTTGGCGTGCAGCGCTCCGCGATAGGAATCGCGCAGATAGCCGAGCGTGGCGTCGGCATCGGCCGGCTTGCCGAACAGATAGCCCTGCCCGCCGGCGCAGCCGAACTGGACGAGGCGGTCGGCCTGCGCTTCGTCCTCGATGCCTTCGGCGACGACATCCATGCCGAGCCCTTCGCACATTGCGAGGATGGCGCGGATGATGTGCTCCGACGGCCGGTCGTCAAGGATGGAGGAGACGAAGGCGCGGTCGATCTTGAGCTTGTCGAAATGGAACTCGCGCAGGCGGCCGAGCGACGACTGGCCGGTGCCGAAATCGTCGAGCGAGACGCGGATGCCGACGCGGCGCAGGTCCTCGACGATCTTCTCGGCCGAGGCCGGATCGTTCATCAGGCCAGTCTCGGTAATCTCGATCTCCAGCCGGCGCGGATCGAAGCCGGTGCGGTCGAGGATGGCCAGGATATGCAGGCCGGTGTTCTGGTCGACGAGCTGCGAGGGCGACAGGTTGAAGGACAAGAACAGCTCCTTCGGCCAGCTGCGCGCCGCCTCGGCCGCCTTGCGCAGCACCAGCTGCGACAGCGGGCCGATGATGCCGCGTTCCTCGGCGATCGGGATGAAGACGGATGGCGGCACGACGCCGAGGTCGCGGTCGGTCCAGCGCGCCAGCGTCTCGAAGCCGATGGTGCGGCGGCTGCTCAAATCGACGATCGGCTGGAAATGTGGTTCGACCTCGCCGGCCGAGACGGCGCGGCGCAGCGCCTGCTCGATGCGGGTGACGCGCTTGGCCGCCTCTTCCATCTCGCGGGTGTAGACGACGACGCGGCCGCGGCCCGAACGCTTGGCGTGATAGAGCGCGGTCTCGGCCTTGTTGAGAAGGATCTCGGTGGTCTCGTCGCCGGAATAGAACAGCGAGCAGCCGACCGAGGCCGAAAGCCTTGCGGTGCGCTCGCCGACATCATAGGGCGCCGACAATATCTCGATCAGCATGCGCGACGTCTCGGCCGCCTGCTCCTCCGAGAACACCATCGGATAGAGGTAGGCGAACTCGTCTGCGCCGATGCGGCAGACGGTGGAATAGCCGTCCATCGAAGCGCGCAGCCGCATCGCCACCTGGATCAGGATGTCGTCGCCGGCCTTGTGGCCGAACAGGTCGTTGATCGGCTTGAAGCCGTCGAGGTCGAGGATGCCGACGGTAAAGGGCGCGGGATCGTCGGCGCGGTCGCTGATCAGGCGATCGACCTTGTCGAAGAAGCGACGATGGTTGCCGAGCCCGGTCAACGAATCCGTGAAGGCCAGATCCGTATTTTCCTTGCCTGGCTGGCCGGTGCCAAACGTCGTTTGCATCATGCCTCTGTTCTGATGTCGGTATTTATGGCCAGAGTGGCAGCAAAGCGTTTAGGAAAAGTATCGGAAAATCGATTTTTCCATCGTCCAGAAGCTGCTTGGCACGTCGCCGGCTCAGCTTTGGACAAGAAATGGCAGCCCTCCAATATTCATTTATGCATAATTGCTAATATAAGTATCGAACGGTCTCTTCTGGAATGCAATTGCGCAGCAAACGCCGTTTCGCACCTTCGGGAATTGCTTTAGCCAGCTTGCTTCAGGCGATAGAGCTCGATCGGGCTGCCTTTCTCGCCGATCGGCTCGAGCCAGTCCGGCACGGAACCGCGCAGCAGGCCGGCAAGGAAACCCTGCGGCGCCTTCCGGGTCAGGATCAGGGTCTCGACATTGCCGGGGCAGATGGCGACGAGGCCGACGCGATGCGCCTCGACGATTGCCCGCGCGTCATCGGCCGAGCCGAGAAAGGCGTCCAGCGCCAGGAGATTGCCGGCGACGTTGCGGTGATAGGGGCCGGCGAAAACGCGATGGCCGCTATAAGCGAGGACCGGCGCTCCGAGATTGGAGATCGTCAGCACGGTGGTATCGGCCATGCCGCCGAGTGGCGCAAAACTGGCCTTCTTCTGGCAAGTCATGTCCGTGGTGCCGCCGTCGGCGACGGGCTTGTCTTTTTTCAAGGCGACCGAGGCGGCCGCGGCGACGCCTGTCCAGACCGGGTTCATCGAGACCAGCCAGACGGCCGCAAGGCGCAGCGCCACGCCGAGCGAGGAACTGGTTTCGGCCCGCACCCGCCATTTGGCGATCCAGGCTGACAGCGGAACGACCGCGAAGGCGATCGAGAAGGTGGTGCCGCGCACCTGCCACGCGCCGACCGCGAAGGCGACGACGAGCAGTGCCGCAACGAGGCTGTCCTGCCGCCGCCAGCCGCCGCGGCGTAAGTGCCGTGCCATCAGGACGATCGCGACCAGCGGCGTCGCGTAACGCGCCGCCACGCGCGCCGGATCGCGGACAAGCAGCGCGAACAGCGACTGGGCCTCGTCGATATGGTCGAGCCACAGTTCCTTGAGGCGTGGATCGAGGGAGGCATAAGGCGCGGAGAGGCATTGCGGGAACAGCACCGCCACGACCACGCCGAGCACGACCCCCAGAAGCGCAAGCGACCCCAGCCTGCGCCGCCAGCTGCCGGTGGCAGGCTCGATGAAGGCGATAGCGGCAAGCCCCACGCCGGCAATGGCCGCGACGACGAACTGCGCGACCGAGAAGGCGTCGCACTGCGCCACGCCCCATGCGGAAGGCGGAACGGTGACGGCGAAGACAAGCGCCGCGACACCGGCGAAGCCGAGGCCGAAATCCCGGGCGATCGCCCGTTCGCCGCCTGGATCGGCGACGAACAGCAGCGCCACGCAAACACCTATGGTGGCGACGTAGGGCACGGTTTCCATGCCGACGGCGAGCGTCAGCGCCGCGCAGAGGCCGGACAACAACGCGGCCCAGCGTCGGGAGGGCGCCTCGAGCAGCAAAGCGAGGCTCGCCATGGTGAGCATCAGCTGGGCGTTGTGGTGGTCGAGCGCGCCGGGGTCATAGATGCCGATGAAATAATAGCCGGCGGCGCCGATCAGGATGGCGGGAAGCACCGCGCCGCCACCGCCGAAGCTGCGCGCGGCGCGGGCGGTAAAGAACAAGGTCGACCAGAAGAGCAGCGCCGGCCACATCACCTGCGCCACGTCCTCGCCGAGCGGCCTGCTGCCGGTGAGCGCCGAGGCGGCAAATGCGATGGCGGCGATCGGCGCGTCGACCAGCCGCGACCAGTGCATGACGAAGCCGCCTTCCAGCCCCATCCGGTATTGGTGCAGGTCGAACCAGCCCTGGCCGGCGAGCAGGTCGCGGACCTCGACGAGGCGCAGCAGATTGTCGTTGTCGCCGCCGGAATCGGTCAGTTGGCCAAACCCGGCCCATGCATTGATAGCGAATGCGAGCAGGGCCGCAAGCAGCGCCAGCGCCAGATCGGACTTCCAGGCGGCGGCGCCGGTCTCGGCTGTGCCCATTGCTGTGGCCTTTGAAGGGAGAGGATCGGTTTTAAACCTAGCCTTAACGGCTTCAATAAATAGTAAAACGGCTCGACAGGGCCGGCATGAGCACGGCCGGAGGCTGGATCGGGCGTCCGGAGACAGACATGCCGCATGCAGTCCGCCACGAGCCGGTCATCGCCGTGCTCCTGCCTTGCTACAACGAGGAGCTGACGATCGGCGACGTCGTGCGGCGCTTCCGCGAGACGCTGCCTTCGGCCGCGATCTATGTTTACGACAACAATTCCAAGGACCTCACGGCGCTGAAAGCCCGTGCCGCCGGCGCCACCGTCGTGCGCGAGCCGCGCCAGGGCAAGGGCAATGTGGTGCGGCGCATGTTCGCCGACATCGACGCCGATATCTATGTGATGGCCGACGGCGACGGCACCTATGCGCCGGAGGATGCGCCGCAGCTGATCAACGTCCTGCAGACCGAGCGCTCCGACATGGTGGTGGGCACCAGGCGCGGCGTGGCCGACGATGCCGGCCGCAACGGCCACGCTTTCGGCAACCGTATCTTCAACCGCCTCTACAAGGGTCTGTTCGGGACCGACTTCACCGATATCTTCTCCGGCTACCGGGTCTTTTCGCGCCGCTTCGTCAAAAGCTTTCCGGCCGTTTCCGGCGGCTTCGAGATCGAGACCGAGATGTCGGTGCATGCCTCGCAGCTGAAGCTGCCGGTGAGCGAGATGGCGCTCGATTACGGCCGCCGCCCGGAAGGCTCGTCGTCGAAGCTGTCGACCTTCCGCGACGGCGCCAGGATACTGTGGATGTTCGCCATGCTGGTGAAGGAGACGCAGCCGTTGCGCTTCTTCGGCACGTTCGCGCTGTTCTTCCTGGCGGCCAGCATCGGCCTGATGATCCCGGTGCTGGTCGAGTTCGCGCAGACGGGGCTGGTGCCGCGCATGCCGACCTGGGTGCTGTCGATCGGCATGCTGCTTCTGGCCATGCTGTCGATGATGACCGGGCTGATCCTCGATTCCGTCTCGCGCGGCCGGGCCGAGCAGAAGCGCATTTTCTACCTATCGATTTCCTCCGGCCGCGCCGAGCGTGGGATATCCGGGCAGGCCTCGCCCAAGGGCGAACCGGGCAAGGCTTCGCGGGCGGCATAGTGGACCGCCTCGTCCGCTTCATCCTTACCGGCGGCATCGGCTTCGTTGCCGACGCCGCGGCGCTCTGGCTGCTGCTTGCCGCCACGCCGCTCGGCCCGATGGCGGCGCGCCTGCTGTCGATCGGCTTCGCGCTCTGCGTCACCTGGCAGATCAACCGCCATCTGACCTTCGCGCCGTCGAGCCGGGGCATCGCGCAGGAAGGCGTGCGTTATGGCAGCGTCGGCATCGCCACCAGCATCGTCAATTACCTGGTCTATTGCGCCGTCCTGTTCGCCCTGCCGGCGCTGCCGCCGCTGGCGGCACTGGCCTTTGCCTCGATCGTCGCGATGACGCTGTCCTTCCTCGGCTACTCGCGCCTAGTCTTCGACCGCTGAGACCGTTTGGAAATTCTACTCTGGCGGCCATCTGATGGCGTTTTCTGCGCTTCCGGTGCTCACGGACCCAAATGTCCGCTCCGCTCCGGTTCTCGAAACCACCACCATATGACTCGCCAGAGCGAATTTCGAAACGGTCTCTGAGCTTCTGCACCAAGCGAGCACGATTGGCAGGCGCCGCCGATTTCCTTATATCGGGCGTCTGAGTTCCCCGGAGACCGCAAATGCCGTTGAAGATCGCCGTCCAGATGGACCATGTCTCCACCGTGTCGATCGCCGGCGACACGACCTTCGCGCTGTCGCTGGAGGCGCAGCGGCGCGGCCACAAGCTTTTCCACTACACGCCCGACCGGCTGTCGATGGTGGGCGGCAAGGTGTTCGCGCGCATCGAGGAGATGCAGGTGCGCGACGAGAAGGGCAACCATTACGCGCTGGGCGAGAAGGTGCGCACCGACCTCTCCGAGATGGACGTCGTGCTGCTCAGGCAAGACCCGCCCTTCGACATGAACTACATCACCACCACGCACATATTGGAGCGCATCCATCCGAAGACGCTGGTGGTCAACGACCCAGCCTGGGTGCGCAACAGCCCGGAGAAGATCTTCGTCACCGAATTCCCGGACCTGATGCCGGAAACGCTGATCACCAAGGATCCCCAGGAAGTGGCGGCCTTCCGCAAGGAGTTCGGCGACATCATCATCAAGCCGCTCTACGGCAATGGCGGCGCCGGCATCTTTCATCTGCACGAGGCCGACCGCAATCTCGCCTCGCTGCTCGAAATGTTCGGCCAACTGTTCCGCGAGCCCTATATCGTGCAGCGTTACCTGAAGGACGTGCGCAAGGGCGACAAGCGCATCATCCTGATCGACGGCGAGCCTGTCGGCGCCATCAACCGCGTGCCGGCCGAGCACGATTCCCGCTCCAACATGCATGTCGGCGGCCGCGCCGAGAAGACCGAGCTGACCGAGCGCGAGCGCGAGATCTGCGCCCGCATCGGACCGGCGCTCAGGGAGCGCGGCTTCATCCTGGTCGGCATCGACGTGATCGGCGACTACATGACCGAGATCAACGTGACCTCGCCGACCGGCGTGCGCGAAGTGCAGCGCTTTGGCGGCGCGGATATCGCCGGCCTGTTCTGGGATTGCGTTGAGGGGAAGCGGCTGAAGTCGGCCGCGTAATTGCCGCATGTTGACTCTGCAGCACGGATATCGGCCTCCCACCGTATCCGAGATTGTCGGAGCAATGTTGCGTCATCGCCGCTATCTCCGGAAAGGGTGGTACTCTTCCGCGAAGTCGCAACCTGCTCTTCAGGCAAGTTTGCTGTCGGATGATCCGTTCATATCCTATTCGGGAATGTCCGGTACGCCCCTTGGATTGGCAAGTCACATGCCTCTCCTTCCACGCAGTCACCGTGCCTGGTTTCTCATCTCGCCAACCTGGTCCATCGAAAACAATTCCAGCGTCAAAATGATCCGGACCTATGCCGTTCTGCATAGACTTGGGAACCCCCGTCACTCGCTAATCTTCCTATCCAACACACAAGCCGAGGCTGATCTCTTGAATCAGTCCGGTGAGGCCGCCGTCCTGCACAACAAGACTTCAACAACCTCCGAATACATATTCAGGCCCCTCGAGGACATCCCTGTAGAATTCGATGCAATATACAATGCGCAACTGGCTTCGTGGAAACGCCACGACTTGTCCCTTGGCATCGAGCGTTGCGCATTTGTCTTTTATCGTGATTCAGTGGGGTCATCCACGACGGAGTCGGAAAGGGCGCGGGTAAATCGGCACAGGGAGCTCGCGCCGGGTCACGTGTTTATCAATGAGTTTGACAGCACCGGCAAACCTGTTCGATTGGCGCCGGCTCATGTGAACATGCATCTAAATCGTGCAGCCGTGGGAATTTGTCTCTCTGCAATAGAGGGACCAATGTTCGCCAGCACAGAGTATCTTCTCGCGGGGCTACCTGTTGTCACGACCCCGAACCATGGTGGTCGAGACCTTTATCTCGATGACGAATATTCGCTTACAGTTCCACCCGACCCTCGATCCATCGCGGAGGCTGTCTTAGCGCTGAAGGAGCGACGAATCCCCCGGGCTTATATTCGTTCGCAAACTTTGAAACGAGTTGAGCGAGACCGCCGGCGGTTCATAGACCTTGTAAATGAGATTTTTCTGGAAAGCGGCTCTTTGCGCCGGCTCGCCATGCCTTGGCCTTTCCGATATCCTGTCATGGAGTGGCTTCCACCCCACATCGCAATCGATCGATCGCTTTCAGGCACGGTCGATGCCTTCATCACCGCCTAGACGGCAACAGCCCGGATTGCCGGAGGGACTGCTCGCCTTGTTCAACAGGTCGAGAGCACGCGGCGATAGCGGCTGCTCGGGCGCGCCTCGGCCTTTTAGCCCAGAAGAAGCTTTGGCCGAAATCCACCATCTTCGCGGATAGATGTTCCTGTAATGTTCTTGCGTGTTTCGAAAATCTATGGTTGTCTGGACTGTACGCGCTCGCGGCCCGATGGTGGATACGGGCGCGTTGAGGCCGGGGGTTTTGGATAAATGGTAGCGCGGGTTCGCACGGTCGCTTTTCAGGGCATCGAGGCTTT
Organism: Mesorhizobium sp. Ca11; assembly: GCF_020165275.1. Lineage (NCBI taxonomy): Bacteria > Pseudomonadati > Pseudomonadota > Alphaproteobacteria > Hyphomicrobiales > Phyllobacteriaceae > Mesorhizobium > Mesorhizobium sp. Ca11. The sequence goes on from NZ_JAIUHU010000020.1 coordinate 58,400, forward strand.
GCCGGTCGATGTCCAGGTGATGGTCGGTCCGGGCAAGGTCGGCATGCAGATCGTCGGCCTGCCGGACAAGGCGGTGGCCGAAAGCCGCGAGCGCGTGCAGGCAGCGCTGCATGCGTCGGGCCTGTCGATGCCGTCGAAGAAGGTGACGGTGAACCTCGCGCCGGCCGATCTTCCCAAGGAAGGCAGCCATTACGACCTGCCGATCGCGCTCGGCCTGATGGCGGCGCTCGGCGCCATCCCCGGCGATATGCTGGCCGGCTATGTGGTGCTTGGCGAATTGTCGCTCGACGGCACCATCGCCGGCGTTGCCGGCGCACTGCCGGCGGCCATCGGCGCCAATGCGGAGAGCAAGGGTCTGATCTGTCCCTTCGCCTGCGGCCCGGAGGCGGCCTGGGCGGGCAAGGATTTCGACATCCTTGCGCCGCGCAGCCTGATTGCCGTCGCCAACCATTTTCGCGGCACGCAGGTGCTGTCGCGGCCCGAGGCCGGCATCCAGCTTGCCGCGCACGACCTGCCGGACCTCGCCGACATCAAGGGCCAGGAGAGCGCCAAGCGGGCGGTCGAAGTGGCTGCCGCAGGCGGCCACAACCTTCTCATGGTCGGGCCGCCGGGCTCGGGCAAGTCGATGTTGGCGCAGCGCCTGCCCTCGATCCTGCCGCCGCTGGCGCCGAAGGAGCTGCTCGAAGTGTCGATGATCGCTTCCGTTGCCGGCGAGCTCGGCGAAGGCAAGCTGACCGACCGGCGGCCGTTCCGCGCCCCACATCATTCGGCCTCGATGGCGGCGATGGTGGGCGGCGGGCTGCGCGCGCGTCCGGGCGAGGTCTCGCTCGCCCATCACGGCGTGCTGTTCCTCGACGAGTTGCCGGAATTCACGCCGCAGACATTGGATGCGCTGCGCCAGCCGCTGGAAACCGGCGACTGCATGATCGCGCGCGCCAACCACCGCGTCACCTATCCGGCGCGCATCCAGCTGGTGGCGGCGATGAATCCGTGCCGCTGCGGCATGTCGGGCGAGCCCGGCTATCGCTGCCTGCGCGGCGACCGCTGCCGCACCGAATACCAGGCGCGCATTTCCGGCCCGCTGCTCGACCGCATCGACCTCAGGATCGAGGTGCCGGCGGTCTCGGCGAGCGACCTCATCCGGCCGGACAAGGCCGAGACAAGTGCGGCGGTGGCACAGCGCGTGGCGCGTGCGCGCGCCATGCAGCGCGAAAGGCTGGAAAAACTGGGCGCCGGCGCCACCACCAACGCGCACTGCCCGCCCTCGATCATCGAGGAGATCGCCAAGCCCGATAGCGCCGGGCTGACGCTGCTCAAGGACGCCAGCGAAAAGCTCGGCTTTTCGGCGCGGGCCTATCACCGCGTGCTGAAGGTGGCGCGCACGCTGGCCGACCTCGACGCCAGCGAAACCGTCGGCCGCATCCATCTCGCCGAGGCGATCTCCTATAGGATGAGCGCGGAGCGCATGGCGCAGGCGGCGTGAAGCGGGCGTATCGGGCTTTCATCCCTCTTCAATCTTGCGCCGGGATCAGCTTCTGCAGCGTCGGTGCCAGGATCATGGCGAAGCTCGATCCATCGCCATAGGCCCGCGCGGAAATCATCGCCCCGTGCACAGTCGCCATGAAGGCTTCCGCCTCCACGCGCGGCGCGGCGGCGATCGTCAATGTGCTTTGCGCGGCGCCGCGCTCGATAACGCCGGTCAGCCACCCCGAGAGAAACCGGAAATAGGCCCGGACCTCCGCGGCCACCTCAGGCGGAAGGGCCGGAAGCTCGCTGGCAAGCAGCGCGCAGACGCAGATCGGCCTGCTCGCATCCTCGATGCACTGCGCCCAGAAGTCGGCATAGGTGCGCAGCAACTGAGGCGGCGCAGGCACACTGCGCTCTAGCTCCGTCATGCCCGTCACGGCATCCTCGAGGTAGCGCCTGACCAGGCTTTGCACCAGGTCGACCTTGCTCGGGAAATGATGATGGATGCTGGCTTTGCGGATACCGACCACGTCGGCGATATCGGCGTAGCTGAACCCGTTATAGCCGCCGGCGACGATGAAGCTTCGCGCGGCGGCCAGTATGTCATCGGCGGTGTTCGAGGGCTTGTCCATGGACATGCCTAACCTCCGGCGGAGGAAATCTCAACGCACGGCCTGCGGCGACTTGCGAAGGATATCGCTGACCGACAGCCACACGGCGGACACGAGGAAGTAGAAGGCACCGAAAGCTGCATAGGGCGCGACATTGGCGATGCCGATGGCCTCGGCGCCGCCCGCCATCTTGACAAAAAAGAGGCCGGCCAGCGCTGATTGCGCGCCACTCAGGATCATCGCCCATTGGGCGCCGTTACTCTTCCAGCGACGCGCCGCGGTGAGAAGCTGAAACGCGCCGGAGACGACCGCCCAGACCCCATAGACCGCGAGCACCGCGTTCATGCTGCGGCCAAGCGCGATAGCGACCGCGATTGCGGTGACGATGCTGACGGCGAAATTGAGGAGCTGCGACTTGTTGCGGCCCAAGCCGCCACTGCGCTGCGCGTCGACATAGTTCGCGAGCGCGTCCCAGGCGGGGTAGGCCACCAGCATTACGGCGGCGAGCGGCGGAACCGACTTCGCGACGGTGACGGCTATCGCGACCCAGGCCGCCGACACGGCAAACCGCAGAAAATAGTAGCTTTTGAGCCAGCCGTTTGAGGACTGGGCATGGTTCATTCGTGCAGGCATGACGGTTCCTTTCATTCAATTGACTACCAACTAGTAGGTAGATTGAAAATCGTCAATCCCTTGCCGGCCGGTCGCCGATCACCTCGATATCTCGTTTACGTGATCGGCGCCCGCTTGCGCCGCGCTACTGCTCGCGCGCCTTCAGCTCCAGCCGCCGCCTATGCAGCACCGGCTCCGTATAACCGTTGGGCTGGACCGCCCCCTTGAACACCAGGTCGCAGGCTGCCTGGAAGGCGATGGAATTGTCGAAATCCGGCGCCATCGGCCGGTAGAGCGGGTCGCCGACATTCTGGCGGTCGACGATGGCCGCCATGCGTTGCAGCGAATCCCTCACCTGGATTTCCGAGCACACCTTGTGGCGCAGCCAGTTGGCGATGTGCTGCGAGGAGATGCGCAGCGTGGCGCGGTCCTCCATCAGGCCGACATCGTTGATATCGGGCACTTTCGAGCAGCCGACGCCCTGGTCGATCCAGCGCACCACGTAACCCAGGATGCCCTGCGCGTTGTTGTCGAGCTCGCGCTGGATCTCGTCCGGCGTCCAGTTCGGCCGCCTTGCTACCGGCACCGACAGGATGTCGTCGAGCTTTGCCTTCGGCCGGCTCTTCAGCGCCGCCTGCACGGCGTGCACGTCGACCTTGTGATAGTGCGTGGCGTGCAGCGTGGCGGCCGTCGGCGACGGCACCCAGGCGGTGTTGGCGCCGGCTTTGGGATGCGCGATCTTCTCAACCAGCATCGCCGCCATCAGGTCCGGCATCGCCCACATGCCTTTGCCGATCTGGGCGCGGCCAGCGAGCCCGCATTCCAGGCCGGTATCGACATTCCAGGCCTCATAGGCGGAAATCCAGGCGGCCTGCTTCATGTCGCCTTTGCGGATCATCGGGCCGGCTTCCATCGAGGTGTGGATCTCGTCGCCGGTGCGGTCGAGGAAGCCGGTGTTGATGAACACCACGCGCTCTCTTGCGGCGCGGATCGCTTCCTTGAGGTTGACGGTGGTGCGCCGCTCCTCGTCCATGATGCCCATCTTGATGGTGTTCCTGGCCATGCCGAGCAGCGCCTCGACACGGTCGAAAATCTCGACGGCGAAGGCGACCTCCTCCGGCCCATGCATCTTGGGCTTCACCACATACATAGAGCCGGCGCGGGAATTCATCCGGCGGCCGTTCGGGCCGACATCGTGCAGCGCGATCAGCGCCGTGATCGCCGCATCCATGATGCCTTCCGGCACCTCGTTGCCGTCACGATCCAGGATCGCCGGATTGGTCATCAGGTGGCCGACATTGCGCACCAGCATCAGCGAGCGGCCGGGCAGCGTAAGCGTGCCGCCGCCCCGCGAGGTGTAGGTGCGGTCCGGGTTGAGCTTGCGGACGAAGGTCTTGCCGCCCTTGGCGATCTCTTCCGCGAGGTCGCCCTTCATCAGGCCGAGCCAGTTGCGATAGACGACGACCTTATCCTGCGCATCCACGGCGGCGACCGAATCCTCGCAATCCTGAATGGTGGTCAAGGCGGCTTCGAGGAGGACGTCGGCGATGCCGGCCGGGTCGGTCCTGCCGATCTGGTTGGCGCGGTCGATCACGATTTCGATATGTAGACCGTTCTTGACCAGAAGCACCGCTTCCGGCGTGGCGGCATCACCGCGATAGCCGACGAACTGCCTTGGATCGGCGAGCGTCGTGGCGCCGGCGCCCTCGCCTGCTTTCAGCGCGCCATTGGCGACCGAGAGCCCGTTGACGCCGGCCCATTTGCCGGTGGTCAGCGGCACGGACTGGTCGAGGAAATCCTTCGCCCAGGCGATCACCTTGGCGCCGCGCGCCGGATTGAAGCCCTTGCCCTTCTCGGCGCCGCCGGTTTCGGGAATGACGTCGGTGCCGTAGAGCGCGTCATAGAACGAGCCCCAGCGCGCATTGGCGGCGTTGAGCGCATAGCGCGCATTCATCACCGGCACGACGAGCTGCGGCCCGGCAACGACCGCAATCTCGGGATCGACATGTTCCGTGCTGACGCTGAAGTCCGGCCCTTCCGGCACCAGATAGCCGATCTCCTTGAGGAAATTCTTGTAGGCCTCCATGTCGATCGGCGCGCCATTGGCGCGATACCAGAAGTCGAGCTTTTCCTGCATGGCGTCGCGCTTGGCGAGCAGCGCGCGGTTCTTCGGCGCGAGGTCGTGGACGATGACCGAAAAACCGGTCCAGAATTTTTCCGGGTCGATGCCGGTGCCGGGCGTGGCCTCCTCGGCGACGAAATCATGGAGTTCCCGGGCAATCCGCAACCCGGCGATCTCGATGCGGTCGGTCATCTGCTCGTCTCCAGATAGGTGGCTTGCCGGGCGTTTGGCATGTTTGGGGTTGCGGGGTCAATTCAGCTTAGGGTGTAGAGGGGCGCGGCCTTTTCCTTCTCCCCTTGTGGGAGAAGGTGGATCGGCGCGCAAGCGCCGAGACGGATGAGGGGTGTTCCAGCGGAGTGAGACGCTGGCTTTCCCTGGAGCACCCCTCATCCGGCCGCTTCGCGGCCACCTTCTCCCACAAGGGGAGAAGGAAAAGGCGCTAGACCGCAATCCGCGGCCGCCCCGAGGCCACGGCCACCACATGCGCCTCGATGAACATGCGCTGGCCCTCGATGGTCGAGACCTTGAACTCGGTGGAAACGTTAATCTCGGCGCTGTCGGTGCCCGCGTCCTTGGCGCGATCGGCGGCGAGCGCCCGCACATCGGCTTGCGCCGCTTCGATCGCCTTGTCCTCCTCGGTGAAGTCGCGCACCGTCTGCCCTGACGCCAGCCGGAAAAGGCCCTCCTTGGGCTGGCTGACGCGGGCTTCGGCCGAGACGCGCACCTGGCCGACCACGGCACCGAGCGCGTTGGCGACATCGGTGTCTTCCGGCACGATGCAGCCATTGCCGACCAGCGGCGGCAGGCCGGCATAATGCAGCGGCGCGGATGCGCCGAGGCCGATGACCGGGCGGTCGAGCGCGACGGTGAAGCGGGCGATGCCGGGATGCGCGTCGACGGCACGCTGCACCAGCGCGTGCGCGACGGTGGCGGCGCCGTCCAGCCCGTCCTCGGCAAAGGCGGTTTCCAAAATATATTCGGCCGACCAGCGGGTCAGCGTGACGAGCACGCGCTGCGAAATCTCCTCCGGCGTCGCCGCGATGGTCTGGCCGCGGCCGTCGCGGCGGCGGGCGAAAAGCTCGGCGCCGAGCCGGGCGGTGGCAGCGTGCCAATTGGCCTGTTTTCCCAGCACATGGGCGGCGTCGGACGGCGTGAAGCCCGAGATGTGCACCAGCCCGCGCGCGACCAGCCGGTTCAGCGTGGCGTTCTGCGCATTCGAAGCGAGCAGCCGGTCGAGCGCCAGCGGCGTGGCGCCGATCGCCTCGTAGAGTTTCGCCTCCGGCCCGGTGAGGCCGGCGGCGAGCCGGTCGGGCACGCCGGTGCGCAGGGCAAAGCGGCCGTCCATGCGGCCGGGGTTCGGCGCGCGGAGTTGGCGCTCCAGCTCGGTGGTGACGGCCTCGCCATGCACCATGCCGGACAGCGCCAGCGGCACCAGGCGGCGCGGCCCAAGCAAGATTTTTGGATCGAGCGCGCCGTCTTCCAGCGTCACTTCGGAGTCGCCGCCAAGGCCGAATGTGCGCATGGCGACGGCCTCGACCATGGTACGGAAGCCGCCGACGGTGGCGCCTTCCGGATCAAGCCGCGGCCGGCCGCCGTCGAGCACGGCGACATCGGTGGTTGTGCCGCCGATATCCGAGACCATGGCGTCGTCCAGTCCGGTCATGTGGCGGGCGCCGACAAGGCTGGCGGCCGGGCCGGACAGGATCGTCTCGATTGGCCGCTGGCGGGCAAACGCCGCCGAAACCAGCGCGCCGTCGCCGCGCACCACCATCAACGGCGCGGCGATGCCGCGTTGGCCAAGAAAGCCTTCGGTCGCCGCCACCAGCCGGTCGATCATCGAGATCAGGCGCGCGTTGAGCAAGGTGGTGAGGGCCCGGCGCGGACCGCCGAGCTTGGCCGAAAGCTCGTGGCTGGCTGTGACCGGCAGGCCTGTGATGTCGCGAATTAAATTCCGGGCGCTTAGCTCATGCGCCGGGTTGCGGGTGGCGAAATAGGCGCAGACGGCGAAGCCCGACACCGAACGCCCAAGCTCCGGCAGCGCCGCGTCGAGGCCGGAAAGGTCGAGTTTTGCCGCATTGCCGTGCACGTCATGGCCGCCGGGGCAGAACACCACCGGGTCGGTCCCAAGCGCCGTCTTCAGCCCGTCGCGCGCGAGGTCGGCCTCGGAAAAGCCGATCATGACCAGCGCCACGCGCCCGCCTTGGCTCTCGACCAGCGCGTTGGTGGCGAGCGTCGTCGACATCGAAATCAGTTTGATCGAGGCCGGATCAGTCCTGGATTGTTCCAGCACCGCGTCGACCGCGCCGGAAATACCGACGGCGAGATCGTGGCGCGTGGTCAGCGACTTGGCCTTGGCGAGCACCTTGCCCTTCGGGCTGCCTTCCTCCGACCACAGCACCGCATCGGTGTAGGTGCCGCCGGTGTCGATGCCGAGGAAGAGAGGGGGAGGCTTGGCGGTCATTCTGTGAGGCGGTCCAGGGTCAAGGGCTTTGTTGCGAAGCCCTTAGCCGATACCGGCAGGCGGATAAAGGCGGGAGAGGTGGGCCAGGGGGAGGCGCTGGAGTTTATTGGAAACGTCGACGCGAGGCCCCCCTCTCTGGCCTGCCGGCCATCTCCCCCTCAAGGGGGGAGATCAGATGTCGCCGGCGCTTTCGCCAATCGCCAACGTCGCAAAGGGGGCGCCGGCGTCCAAGCTGCCAATCTCCCCCCTTGTGGGGGAGATGGCCGGCAGGGCAGAGAGGGGGGCCTCGCGCCGGCCTGCGCAGCAGTCCTTCAAGCGCCGGCGTTTCCTATTTCGCCGTGACGGTGCCCGTCATCGAGCTGTGGATCGCACAATGGAACGGATGCGCGCCGGCGGCCGATATCTTGACCTTGGCGCGCTTGCCTTTGGCGAGTTGGCCGGTATCGAAGGAGCCGTCATCCGCCGTGGCGGTGTGCGTCTTGGAATCGGCGTTGGTGAAGGTCACGGTGTCGCCGGCGGCGACACTGATCTTGGCGGGGTGGAATTTCATGTCCTTGATCTCAACCGCGTGGTTTGCGGCGAAGGCGGGCATTGCGACGGCAAGCAAGGCAAGGGTGAGCATGGTGCGCATGGCGGATTCCTCCTGAGAGTCCTCCCCCTAAGCTAAGGCGGGCGCGGCGTTTGTCATGCCACGAACCCCACTCTTTTATGCGACCCGTCGCAAAACGGCTTGTTGGCCGAATGCCCGCAGCGGCAGAGGAAAACTTTTGTGGTCCGCGCGATGGTATGCCCCGTGCCGGTGACGATCTCGGCATTGCCTTCGACCTTGAGCGGGCCGCTGACGGTGGGGGTGACCGTCAGCGGGCCGTCTCGCGCTTCCAGCACCTGTGCTTCCTTCAGCGGCGGCTCGCCTGTGGCGGTGAAGCCGGCCTTGATGTGGCTGTTGTCGCAGAACGGCTTGTTCTGCGACAGGCCGCAGCGGCAGAGCGTGGCCCGGAAGAGGGTCTCCTCGCCGAGCACAATCTCGGCATGCACCGCCAGCGGTCCGTTCTCGCGCAGCCGCACGGTGTTGACCACCGGCGGCTTCTCCTGCGGTCCGCCATCCTTGCGGCTGTAAGTGATGGCGCCCGACGGGCAGTTTTCCGCCAGCGCCACGACCTGCTCGACGCTTGCCGCGTCAGGGTGGATCCACTCGCCCGGCGCGTTGGGCACGAAGACATGCGGGTTGCCGAGCACGCAATTGCGCGAATGGATGCAGCGCTTGCCGCTGAAGGAAACGTCGATCTTCTCGCCTTCGACCGTGCCTGCCATGTGGGTGGGGTCTCCTGTTGGGTTGAGGCGAGGCTAGGGCGATGGTGAGAGGGGCGTCAAGCTGGCCGGATGCGCAGCCTTCCCCTTCTCCCCTTGTGGGGTGAGAAGCGGTCCGCGTTAGCGGACGAAAAGCCAATTGCTTGGCTTTTCGAGCTTCGAACGCCCTGAGCCTGCGAAGGGCCGGGTGGTGGCTCGGCGCGCAACGCCGAGCCGGATGAGGGGTGCTCCAGCTTGGCAGGAACGCCGATGCACCGCTACCGCCAGGGCTGCAGACTCTCGTCCCGCACATAGGCGATGATGGTGTCGCAGACCGCATCCAAATCCTTCAGCACATCGTCGTTCCAGAACCGCAGCACGCGAAAGCCCCTGACTTTCAGCTCGGCATCGCGGCGATCCGCGCGGTGCTGCCGGCAATCTCAACGACGAGCTTGGCCTCGGCGCAAAGGAAATCCGCCACGAACCGACCAATCGGCACTTGCCGCCTAAATTTGATGTTGTCGAGACGACGACCGCGCAATTCCTGCCATAGACGGTCCTCCGCGTCGGTCGACTCACGGCGCATCGACCGAGCGAAATTCCTTTTGGCCGGGGTTACGGTTTGGTGGGGCATGGCGGAAGACTGGCCGATGTAGGTGACCGCTCAAGTATCCGGCGTCTCACTCCGCTGGAGCACCCCTCATCCGTCTCGGCGCTGCGCGCCGATCCACCTTCTCCCACAAGGGGAGAAGGAGAAGAGCTACTCCTCCAGGTCGATCTCCTCGGTCTGGCCGCCGCTGCAGGTGTAGCAGCAGTCCTCGCAGGTTTCCTTGTTGTTGGGGCCGACGCCCCAATAGGTTTCTTCATCGCCGTCGACCCAGGCGCCGTAGCAGATCTTCTCGCCCTCGTTGCACGAGATCGGCAATTGCTTGGTCTCGCCGTCGTCGAGATAGAAATCCTTGCCATCGCCCGGCCACACATAGTCGCGGTCCTGGCTATAGAGCTCGACACGCATGGCGTTGGCATGATTGTTCTTGATCTGGAAGGTGACGTCGCCGGCACGGGCGGCAGGCGCGATGAGGACGGCAAGCGAAAGCGCGGCGGCAACGCGGCGCGCGAAGGTGGAAGACATGAGAACCCCCGGTCGAATCGGCCCCTGCGGCCGATGGCTGGATGATGACATGGCGGGCGCATATGCCAAGGGGTGGCGGCGAAAATGGCTGACGGAATTTGGGGGACTTCCCCTTCTCCCCTTGTGGGAGAAGGTGGCTCGGCGCGCAGCGCCGAGACGGATGAGGGGTGTTCCAGCTTGGCGAAGACGCCCGGTGGCATCACCGCCAGGGCTGCAAACTCTTATCTTTCACATACGCAATAATGGTATCGCAGACCGCATCCAGCTCTTTCAGCACATCATCGTTCCAGAACCGCAGCACGCGAAAGCCTCTCGCCTTCAATGCGGCGTCGCGCTCCAGATCACGGAGCGACTCCGCATGCTGGCTGCCGTCGATTTCGACGATGAGTTTTGCCTCGGCGCAGAGGAAATCCGCGACGAACCTGCCTATCGGCACCTGCCGCTTGAACTTGATATTGTCCAGTCGCCGGCCGCGCAATTCGTGCCATAAGCGGTCTTCCGCCTCTGTCGGCTCGCGGCGCATCGACCGGGCGAAATTGCGTTTGGCCGGGGTTACGGGTTGGTGCGGCATGGCGGAAGATTAGCCAATGTTGGTGCCCGCTCAAATATCCGGCGCCTCACTCCGCTGGAGCACCCCTCATCCGTCTCGGCGCTATGCGCCGAGCCACCTTCTCCCACAGGGGGAGAAGGGGAAGCGCTCCACTACTCGGCCAGATCCACCGTCTCTGTGGAATGCTCGGTGCAGATGAAGCAGCAGGTGTCGCAGGGCTGGTCGTTGTCGGGGCCGACGCCGGCGGTGACGGAATCGTCGCCGTTCACCCAGGCGCCCCAGCAGATATGCTCGCCCGGCTCGCAAGAGATCGGCACGGATTTCCGTGCCTTCGGGCGGATGAGGAACACCTTGTCGTCGCCCGGCCAGACTTTTTGGCTGTCACGGCTGAACAGCTCGACCGCGACGCCGTCCGAACGCTGGTTGCGCACGAAGACGGACATGTCGGCGGCGAAGGCCGGGGTGCTGAGGAGAAGGAAGGCGAGCAGAGCGCGAATCATGGCGAGGTCCCCCGGGAGGGAAGTAGAGCACGGGTTGAGACGGGGCGCGACCTCCCCTTCCCCCCTTGTGGGGGAAGGTGGCTCGGCGCGTAGCGCCGAGACGGATGAGGGGTGTTCCAGCTTGGCGAGGCCGTTCGTTGCAAGCGGCGCATTGTACCCAATCGCCGATGCCTCATTCCTTCCAACACCCCTCATCCGGCCGCTTCGCGGCCACCTTCTCCCACAGGGGGAGAAGGGGAAGTCAGCGCTTGACCACCACATGCGGCGCGAATGTCTTCACCGCATCCACAATCTCCTCTCCCCGCACGTCGAGCGACGAGATTTCCATATGCACGATGTTCCGGCCGAAGGGCATCAGGCCGAAGGCGTTGGCGGAGGAATAGCGGATTGCGTCGGGCGGCTCCTCGGTGAGCTCGAAATTGAGCATCGCCGCGCCTTTGCCGCCGGCGGCGAGCCGCACGCTCCGCACCTTGCTCCATGGCACCAGCACGTCGCCGGCGCGAGCATCGCTGAAACCTTGGCTGTCCAGAACCACCTTGGCCGAACTGTCGAAAGCGCCGCGCGCGATGAAGGCGCCAAGCCCCAGGCAGGCGGCGCCGAGCAGCGCGATCCACAGCACATGCCCGCTGTTCGCCCCCGAAGCCACGCCCTGCAGCGCGCCGAAGCCGAAAATGCCGCCGAGCAGGAACGGCCCGACGGCGGGCAGGATCTTTCCCGACGGGCTGTTGCGGATTTCGAGCGGCGCGGCCATCGCCTTCGCGCTCAACGCTGCGGCTTCAGCAAAGTCCAGATCCAGCCGATGAAGGTCAGCACCAGGAACGGATAGCCGAGCGCCGGCAGCGGCGCCGAGGTGGGCAAAAGCGGCGCGCCCCACAGGATCATGACGACCGAGACGGCGAAGAGCGCAGCGGCGACGGAGGCCGTGAGCCGCATCCACAGCGCGAAAGTGGCCTGCGCGCTGACCATGACCAGCCCCGCCGCCCACAGCGCGATTCCGCCGGCATAGGAGGGCACTGAGGCCTGCAGGCCCGCCGCATTGCCGGCCAGAAGCAGGCTCTCGCCGGCCAGGAAAGTCAGGAACCCGGCCGCGACGAGATCATTGCCGAGCCGCTGGTATTTCATCGTCAGCAGCGCCGTGGCGACGACGATGCCCACGCCATCGATCGTCCAGACCGTCTCGCGCAGCGCGTCGCTGGCAACGAAAGTGCCCGCCAAGCCAAAAGCGCCGCCGATGGCGAGGCCGATTGCGGCGACGGTGTCCGAGGTGGAGCGCATGCGATGTCTCCCCAAGCCGGAGGGAGGATACAACGGGCTGGGAGGATGGTGAAGGGTGAGCCTCAGCTGCTCGTGTTTGTCTTGCCGCCGAGCTCTACGTCTGATTTTCTCCTGCGAAACAAATCATCGGTGAGCAAATGATCACTATTCTGACTTGGACCGCACTGGGATGTGGGTTGATAAGCGCTGCCCTTTGGTGGGCATCGAGCTATTTCTCGATAGAGACCGTAAAGAGCCTTGATAACAGAGGGGGCGATGGGGATATCGCACTCCAGATTGAACCGGGTAAATTCATGGTCTTCAGAAACAACCGGGTCGCGCGCATAAATTCTCTTGCAGCGTTGTTTGCAGGTCTGGCGATTGCCGCTCAAGCGCTAATGGCCGTTGCTAATTAAGGCATAGCACAGCTCCAACCTCACCGCTTTGCTACAAGCCAACAGGTTGGCGAGAGTGCTGAAACAGCTGCGATCACTTCCGCTATGGAAAGCGTGCCGCCCATAGGAGAACTGTTTTCGCTTCGGGTATGATTTCGTACAGGACATAGACCATCGGGATGCGCGCCAGCGGCGGACTGTTAAAAGTCCAAAGACCGATAGCGTTGAGGGCTGGATGGGGGGTTCCCACGGCGTAGGGATTAAACCCCAGACCGTCCTCAATGCTTGAAAACAAATCTATCAGATCGTCGATATCATACCGACCTTCGTCGAGACAATTCGACCAAGCGCGATCGAAAAGCTCCTGAATCAATACCCGCCAAGGGCGAGTTCTGGGATTTCGATCTATGACCTGCAATCTTTTCCGCTTCAGCCTCACCCCATGCCACAGCATCAGGAGAAGCAATATTGGGAATCAAATGAATCGCGTTATGATACGGAATGATGTCGCCGAACTCCACCATCTCCCAGACCATGTCGTGGGAAAAGTCGCTTATGGTTTTGGCGGAATTGTTATTGCAAACAAAATCCACCATCTCATTTAGCGTAGTTTTTTCATCGGCGCTAAGCTGGTTTGTATCTGGGCTGCCGTTGAGCTTGAACTGCTTTTTCAAAAACCCGTGATAATCGACCCTCTCGATCGACACATCTCCAGTGCGGGCAAGTTCATCCAGCACCGATAGGACTGCATCGCAGGTAGGCCCAAAAGGGCGCTTTCGATACTCTGCTCCCGTGACCGGCTGACCGGTATCGAGAAAGGTCAGCATGTCTGAATAGTAAAGAACTTTGTGTAGCTTTACAGCGCCCAACCGGTCAGGCTTGCACTGTCCTATGACATGCAAGACCGCCGCTCGCAGTTTGTCGCGGCTGAAATTGATTTTCGCGCTGCTCATATCGCTAAGTATAGGCGAAAACGCCTTGATCTGCAAGTTATTGATTCGCAATAGATTTCTCGATTCTTATCAATCGGTTAGGTAAGCTTTCCCTTCAAAGAAGCCTGCCCTGTAACCTCCGGCCCCGCCAGCAAGCCCGCCCCTCAATCGCCCATCTTCAGCGCCTGGATAAACGCCTCCTGCGGGATATCCACCTTGCCGAACTGGCGCATCCGCTTCTTGCCCTCTTTCTGCTTGTCGAGCAGCTTGCGCTTGCGGGTCACGTCGCCGCCGTAGCACTTGGCGGTGACGTCCTTGCGCAGCGCCGAGATGGTCTCGCGGGCGATGACCTTGCCGCCGATTGCGGCCTGGATCGGGATCTTGAACAGATGGTGCGGGATTAGCTCCTTCAGCTTCTCGCACATGGCGCGGCCGCGCTTTTCCGCAGCCGTGCGGTGCACCAGCATGGACAAAGCGTCGACCGGCTCCTCGTTGACCAGGATCGACATCTTGACCAGGTCGCCCTCGCGATAGTCGGTCAGGTGATAGTCGAAGGAGGCGTAGCCCTTGGAGATCGACTTCAGCCGGTCGTAGAAATCGAAGACCACCTCGTTGAGCGGCAGGTCGTAGGTCAGCATGGCGCGTTTGCCGACATAGGAGAGATCGGCCTGGATGCCGCGCCTGTCCTGGCAAAGCTTCAGGATGCCGCCGAGATAGTCGTCGGGCGTCAGGATGGTGGCGCGGATCCACGGCTCCTCGATCGAGGCGATCTTGACCACGTCGGGCATGTCGGCCGGGTTGTGCAGTTCCTTCACCGAGCCGTCGTTGAGATTCAGGCGATAAACCACGCTCGGCGCCGTGGCGATGAGGTCGAGGTTGAACTCGCGCTCCAGCCGCTCCTGGATGATCTCCAGATGCAGCAGGCCGAGGAAGCCGCAGCGATAGCCGAAGCCGAGCGCGGCGGAGGTTTCCATCTCGTATGAGAAGCTCGCATCGTTGAGGCGCAATTTGCCGACGGCGGCGCGCAAATCCTCGAAATCGGCGGCGTCGACCGGGAACAGGCCGCAGAACACCACCGGCTGCGCCGGCTTGAAGCCGGGCAGCGCCTTTTGCGTCGGGCGGCGGTCCTCGGTGATGGTGTCGCCGACGCGGGTGTCGGCCACTTCCTTGATCGAGCCGGTGAAGAAGCCGAACTCGCCGGGGCCGAGCTCGTCGACATTGACGCGGGCCGGCTTGAACACGCCGGTGCGCTCGACGAGGTATTTCGCGCCGGTGCCCATCATGCGGATGGTCTGGCCCTTCTTCATCACGCCGTCGATGATGCGCACCAGAACGATGACGCCGAGATAGGCGTCGTACCAGCTATCGACCAGCATGGCCTTCAGGGGCGCGGCGATGTCGCCCTCGCGCGGCGGCGGCAGCTGATGGACGATCGCCTCCAGCACGTCGGGCACGCCAAGCCCGGTCTTGGCCGAGATCAGCACCGCATTGGAGGCGTCGAGGCCGATCACCTCCTCCACCTGCTCGCGGATGCGCTCGGGCTCGGCCGCCGGCAGGTCGACCTTGTTCAGCACCACGACGATCTCGTGATTGTTGTCGATGGCCTGGTAGACATTGGCCAGCGTCTGCGCCTCGACGCCCTGGGAGGCGTCGACCACCAGCAGCGAGCCCTCGCAGGCGGCCAAGGAGCGCGACACCTCATAGGCGAAGTCGACATGGCCGGGGGTGTCGATGAGGTTCAGCACATAATCCTCGCCGTTCTTGGCGCGGTAGTTGAGCCGAACGGTCTGGGCCTTGATGGTGATGCCGCGCTCGCGCTCGATATCCATCGAGTCCAGCACCTGCTCCTTCATATCGCGCTCCTCCAGCGTGCCGGTGAGCTGGATCAGCCGGTCGGCAAGCGTGGATTTGCCATGGTCGATATGGGCGACGATGGAGAAATTGCGGATATGGTCGAGGGGCGTCGTCATGCGGCGGGCTTTAGCAGGGGCGGGGTTGAGGGGCAAGCGGAACGCCTTTTTCCCTTCTCCCCTTGTGGGAGAAGGTGGATCGGCGCGCAGCGCCAAGACGGATGAGGGGTGTTGGACGGAACTCAGCGGCCAGCTAGTCTGGCGCAATGCCGCACCAGCCCGTCACCCAAGCCAAACGCAGCTTTGCCCGGACGCTCCGCCGTGAGATGACGGAGGCTGAGCACAAGCTGTGGCAGGAATTGCGCGACCGCAGGCTCGATCGGATCAAGTTTCGCCGGCAGGTGCCCATTGGAAAATACGTCGCCGATTTCGCTTGTCTCGAGGCGCGGCTCATCGTCGAGCTGGATGGTAGCCAGCACGGGGACTCGGAATCGGATTTGGCCCGCGGAGCTGAATTGAACGCGAGAGGATTTCGGATCTTGCGCTTTTGGAACGACGATATCCTGAAAGATATGAGCGGCGTCTGCGATACGATCATCGCCTATGTGAAGGATACCAGCCTGCAGCCCTGGCGGTGAGCGGGTAGAGGTCTCACTCCGCTGGAGCACCCCTCATCCGTCTCGGCGCTGCGCGCCGATCCACCTTCTCCCACAAGGGGAGAAGGGAAATGCTCCACATCACAAACCGGTGAAGCTGTAACGAACCTCTCCACTCCGACGAAATGAAGCATGACCCCGCAACGGAGACTGCTTCCCATGACCGGATCGACAACAA
This sequence comes from Mesorhizobium sp. Ca11, assembly GCF_020165275.1. Classification (NCBI taxonomy): domain Bacteria; kingdom Pseudomonadati; phylum Pseudomonadota; class Alphaproteobacteria; order Hyphomicrobiales; family Phyllobacteriaceae; genus Mesorhizobium; species Mesorhizobium sp. Ca11. The sequence continues at coordinate 74,407 of NZ_JAIUHU010000020.1, forward strand.
GGATGGCCCTGCTCGCCGGCGCGATGCTGGCGGCCACGATGGGCGCGGCGACCGCGCAGCCCCTCACTGTGGTCGAGCTGTTCACCAGCCAGGGCTGCTCGTCCTGCCCGCCGGCCAATGCCAACCTGATCAAGGTCAAGGACCAGCCGGGCGTGCTGGCGCTGTCGTTCAACGTCACCTACTGGGACTATCTCGGCTGGAAGGACACGTTCGGCCGCAAGGAATTCACGGAACGCCAGGTGACCTACGAGCCGTCGCTCGGCCGTGACGGGCCGTTCACGCCGCAAGTGGTGGTGAACGGCAGGAGCGACGGCGTGGGCGCCGCGCCGGGCGAGATCCAGAGCCTGATCGCCAAAGGCGGCCGCACGCAGGGCCCGGAGCTTTCGCTTGGGCAGGACAAGGTCAGCATCGGCGCCGGCAAGGCGCCGGGCGGCGGCGCCGATATCTGGCTGGTGCGCTACACAAGAGGTGTCGTCGAGGTGCCGGTGGCGCGCGGCGAGAACACCGGCCGCACGCTGCCGCACGCCAATGTCGTGCATGCGCTGACCAAGCTCGGCAGCTGGAACGGCACGGCGACGACGCTGCCGCTGCCGGCAGCCGCCGGGGGCTTGAGCACCGCGGTGCTGGTTCAGGCGCCAGGCGGCGGACCGATCCTGGCCGCGGCCGCCAACTGACCTTTTTTCCCCTTCGCGCGGGGCCGCATCAGCGGCAACGCTTCACCAGGGCCCGCATGCGCGCGCCAAACCCAAGGAGACCACCCATGACCAAGTTCCTCACGCTGCCGGCGCTGGCCTTCGCGCTTTCCGCATCCGTCTTCGTCGCCGGCGCCCGCGCCGACGGCACGGCCAATGCGATGAAGCCCGCCAATGCGATGGCGACCGACGCCATGAAGCCGGCGGACGCGATGAAGCCGGCGACGGACGCGATGAAGCCCGCCGATGCCATGAAACCCGACGCGATGAGCACCGAGGCGATGAAGCCGGCAACGGATGCTATGAAGCCGGCGGATGCGATGAAGCCCGCCACCGACGCAATGAAGCCTTCGACGGATGCCATGAAGCCAGCGGACACCACCGCTCAGTAGGGTGAGCTGGCGATCCGCCTGCGTCGCCGGCCTGCGAGGCAATCGCACAGGGCAGCGCAGCCCCCGCTCCGTCTCGGCGCTGCGCGCCGATCCACCTCTCCCCCGCTTTGCGGGGGCGAGGAAATGCCAGCTGCCGAAGGCGAGGAAACGCCAATCACCGAGGGCGCGGCTTTTGCAAGCCTGGGTTCCTCGCCCCCGCCAAAGGCGGGGGAGAGGTGGCTCGGCAAAGCCGAGACGGAGAGGGGGAGCGCCGTCGGCGGTTACACACCGCCGCACATCAAAGTGAGAACCGCTTCGCGGCTGTGTTCGTATATAATGGAACAACAACAAGGAGACCCAACATGACCGGCATTGAAAAGAAAGCCGCGCAGCGGCCATTCCTTGCCAAAGGTGCGCTGGCGGCGCTGGTGCTCAGCGCGGCAGCGGCCCTGTGGCAGACACCGGCCCGCTCGGCCGAGGACGCGGTGGTGATCCCGCCGCCAGCGATTGACGAGAAGGCGGCGAGCGGCACCGAAAAGGCGATCTTCGCCGGCGGCTGCTTCTGGGGCGTGCAGGGCGTGTTCCAGCACGTCAAGGGCGTCAGCAAGGCGGTGTCCGGCTATACCGGCGGCAGCGCCGAAAACGCCGTCTATGAAGTCGTCGGCACCGGCCGCACGGGGCACGCCGAATCCGTCGAGATCACCTACGACCCGTCGAAGGTCACCTACGGCCAGCTGCTGCAGGTCTATTTCTCGGTCGCGCACAATCCGACGCAGCTCAACTACCAGGGGCCGGACCGGGGCACGCAATACCGCTCGACGATCTTCGCAGAGAACGACGAGCAGAAGAAGGTCGCGGAGAGCTACATCGCCCAGCTCGACAAGGCCAAGGTGTTCGGCAAGCCGATCGTCACCACGCTCGAAACCGGCAAGACCTTCTATCCGGCCGAGGATTACCATCAGGACTTCCTGACGCTGAACCCGACCTATCCTTATATCGTCTACAACGACCTGCCCAAGATCGAGAATTTGAAGGCGCTGTTCCCCAAGCTTTACAGCGAGAAGCCGGTGCTTGTGCTGGCCTCCAGCAAGAGCTGAGCGACACCCGCTCGTCGTCATCCACGGGCGGAGCAAGGAGCGCAGCGACGCGCGCAGACCCGAGGATCCATTCCGTGCCGTCCGAGCGCTACGGCGGTGCAGAATTCTGCTCCGCTGCAGTCTTCGACCAAGGTCACGGCATGGATTCCAGGGTCTGCGCGACGCCGCTTCGCGGCTGCTCCGCCCTGGAATGACGAAGCTGGGGTATGTGTCCGCGTGGGCAGGCGGCATGCCTTGGCGATTGGCCAACACGGCCCGGCCTTCGTCATCCACGGGCGGAGCAAGGAGCGAAGCGACGCGCGCAGACCCGAGGATCCATTCCGTGATCAATGAGCGCCGCAACGGTGCGGAATTCTGCCCGGCTGCATCCTTCGATCAAGGTCACGGCACGGATTCCAGGGTCGCCGCGACGCCGCTTCACGGCTGCTCCGCCCTGGAATGACGACGTTGAGGGGCTTGCGCCAATCTCCGAGGTTCGCACTTTCGGTTGACGAAGCCATCCGCCCTTTGTTTTGCTGGCAAAACAGAACACAATGTGAAGCAGTTCATAGAATTATACTTGACGCTGCAAAACATTGACATCCGATCTTCTGCCGCCACATAATCATCGCCGTCACTCTTTTGAAAATTCTGTTTCAGCTGATCCGGAGCGCTGCTTCCGGGGCGGATTCTTGTTGGCTGCATTGTTGGGCCGGGCATGCCGGCCGCGCTTCGGGAACAACGACGGATGGGGAGGAACGACAGATGGCCATCGACATAAAAGTCTCCGTCTACACCAATGGCGACGACGCCTTCGTCGCCTGGGCGCCGAGCGACTTCATCGCCGGATGCCGGGGTTTTCTGCTCGAGCGCGGCCGCAAGGCCGGGGCGAGCGAGAGGATCGAGCCGGTGGAGAATCGCGTCGGCTTCACCAAGGACAAGCCGAAATCGGGCGACCACAGGCCGTCGGATGTCTGGCCCTTCCAGCGCTTCAACTGGACCGACCATGCCGCCGATGTCGGCAATGTCGTGCGCTACCGGGTGACAGCGATGATGAGCGCCGGACCCGGCAAGCCGCTGACCAAGGGCGTGTCGAGCGACTGGACGGACTGGGCGACGCTCGCCACCGACGCCGGCGGCGGCTTTTCCTGCTACTTCAACCGCGGCCTGGTTCTGTCGCAATTCGTCGCCCGCTACATGGCCAAGAACAAGCTGTCGCCCGCGGCCTTCAAGAAGAGCCTGCAGACCAATGGCGACGCAAAATTCCGGGCTTTCCTCGAAGGCGATCTCGGGCTGCGCATGGTCGGGTTGACGCAGGTCGCCGGCGACGAGTTGCATGCCGCGCTCTACGAGCTCGGCGACGCGACGCTGGAGACGGCGCTGATCGGGCTCGGGCCGCGGCTCCATCTCATCCTCGCCAACGGCTCCGACAAAAGCGGCGACGGCAACAAGGAGGCGCGTAAGAACCTCAACGACCACGGCATCGCGACCATCGACCGGATGCTGAAATCGAAAGGCCTTGGCCACAACAAATTCGTCGTCGTGTCCAAGGACGGCGAGCCGAAGATGGCGTGGACCGGCAGCACCAACTGGAGCACGACCGGCCTGTGCACGCAGGTCAACAACGGCTTGCTGATCGAGGACGCGGCGGTCGCGGCGCATTTCCGCAAGCATTGGGACCTGTTGAAGGACGCCTCGCCGCCCAAGACCGACCCGGCCAATTTCACGCCGGCGCTGATGGCGGACAACGACGCGCCCAAGACTTTTACGGTCGGGACCGCCAAGACGACGGTGTGGTTCACCCGCACCTCGGATGGCGCCGACATGGCGGCGCTGCGCGACGTCATCGCCTCGGCCAAACAGGCGGTGCTGTTCTTGATGTTCACGCCGGGCAAGCAGGGGCTGCACACGCTGGCCGGCCAGCGTGCCAGGGAAAAGGGCATGTATGTGCGCGGTGTGGTCTCGACGCTGAGCGCGGAGGAGGGCGGCACCGAGCAGAATTTCCTCGATATCGACCTGGTGAGCAGCGACCGGAAATTCACGCCCGACCGCTACGCGGTGGCGCAGCCGCAGGGCCTCGACGCGCCGCTCGGGCCGTGGATCGCCGAAGTCAACCGGCGGAGCTTCCTGTCGCAGATCGGCCACGCCATCGTGCACTCGAAGATCCTGGTGACCGACCCGCATTCGAACGACTGCGTGGTGGTGACCGGCAGCCACAATTTCTCGGCGCCGGCGAGCGAGAAGAACGACGAGAACCTGGTGATCGTGCGCGGCCACAGGAAGCTTGCCGCCGCCTATGCCACCTACGCGATGTCGGTCTACAGCCACTACCGCTACCGCTCCTACATCCGCGAGATGCGGGCCCAAGGCAGGACGCCGTGGAGCTATCTCGACGACGACGACCAGTGGCTGAAGACCGAGCTCAGGACCAAGGCGCAGGAGATCGCGTTCTGGACGCAGGGTTAGTCCTTCTCCCCGTTTCACGGGGAGAAGGTGCCCGACGGGCGGATGAGGGGCAGCGCCGGCATCTGCGGCTAACCGCCGACCCATAACTGCCTGACAGGTCAGCGCCGCCCCTCATTGCCCTGTCGGGCATTTCTCCTGGCGCGACTGGTCAGGCCGAGGCTTGATTGCCACGTGGTTCCCCCAATCCGTCGCTGCTTCGCAGCGCCACCTTTCCCCCTCCGGAGGGAAAGGAAGGGAGCGTTGCTGGAGGGGCGTTGACGGCAAAAAGCTTGGCGTGCCTTTCCTCTACCCCGTCGATCGGGGGAGAGGTGGCTCGGCGAAGCCGAGACGGAGTGGGGGTCGACCAGCGCTGCATAAGATAATGCATGCGCCAAGCTGCCATGCACGCTATCGCCAAAGACCAGCCGCTTGTGTGCATGCCGTGGCGTAAATGGGGAGAAAGAATCTGTCGTGGGCGGCGGCGCTCCAGTCGCCGAGGCCGGTATACCTGGTCTGGCAAGGGCCGCCAGTTGGGCGCTCCCTGTCCAGAACTGTCAGCAGCAGCGGCGATTGACAGTTGCACCCGGCGGCATCCGACCTATATGAGATCACCTTTCCAGCCGGCCGTATTTCAGCATGTCATCCATCATCTCGATCTCCGGTGTCACGAAAACCTATGCCACCGGCTTCAAGGCGCTGAAGGAAATCAATCTCGACATCGAGCGCGGCGAAATCTTCGCGCTGCTCGGGCCCAACGGCGCCGGCAAGACGACGCTGATCTCGATCGTCTGCGGCATCGTCAACCGCTCGTCGGGCACTGTCACGGTGGGCGGCCACGACATCGGCCGCGACTACCGCGCCGCGCGCAGCCTGATTGGGCTGGTGCCGCAGGAGCTCACTATCGACGCCTTCGAGACGGTCTGGGCCACGGTGAACTACAGCCGCGGCCTGTTCGGCAAGGCGCCCAACGCGGCCTTCGTCGAGAAAGTGCTGCGCGACCTCTCGCTGTGGGACAAGAAGGATTCCAAAGCGATCACCCTGTCCGGCGGCATGAAGCGCCGGCTGATGATCGCCAAGGCGCTGTCGCACGAGCCGCGCGTGCTGTTCCTCGACGAGCCGACGGCCGGTGTCGATGTCGAATTGCGCCAGGACATGTGGGCGATGGTGCGGCGGCTGCGCGAGGACGGCGTCACCATCATCCTCACCACGCATTACATCGAAGAGGCCGAAGCGATGGCCGACCGCGTCGGCGTCATCAACAAGGGCGAGATCATCCTGGTCGAGGGCAAGGCCGAGCTGATGCGCAAGCTCGGCCGCAAGCAGATGAATCTGGAGCTGCGCGCGCCGCTTGCCGCCGTTCCGGACGGCCTGTCGCACTATTCATTGGAGCTGTCGGACGACGGCAACCAGCTCACCTACACCTATGACAACCAGAGCGACCGTCCGGGCGTCGCTTCGCTGATCCGCGACCTCGAGGCGGCCGGCGTCCAGTTCCGCGACCTCGACACCAAGAACAGCTCGCTCGAAGAGATCTTCGTCAATCTTCTGAGGCAAGAGCCATGAACCTGCGTGCGGTATGGGCGATCTACCGGGTGGAGATGGCGCGCGCCTTCCGCACGGTGCTGCAGAGCATCATCTCGCCGGTCATCTCGACATCGCTCTATTTCGTCGTCTTCGGCTCGGCCATCGGCTCACGCATCACCGAGATCGACGGCATCGCCTATGGCGCCTTCATCGTGCCGGGGCTGATGATGCTGTCGCTGTTGACGCAGTCGATCTCCAACGCCTCCTTCGCCATCTATTTCCCGAAATTCGTCGGCTCGATCTATGAGCTCCTGTCGGCGCCGGTCTCCTACCTGGAAATCATTATCGCCTATGTCGGGGGTGCCGCGACCAAGTCGGTCATGCTCGGCCTGATCATCCTGGCCACCGCGGCGCTTTTCGTGCCGCTCAGGATCGAGCACCCATTCTGGATGATCGCCTTCCTGGTGCTGACCGCGGTGACCTTCAGCCTGTTCGGCTTCATCATCGGCATCTGGGCAAAGACCTTCGAGCAGCTGCAGCTGGTGCCGCTGCTCATCGTCACGCCGCTCACCTTCCTCGGCGGCAGCTTCTATTCGATCCACATGCTGCCCGGCATCTGGAAGACGATCACGCTGTTCAATCCGGTCGTCTACCTGATCAGCGGGTTCCGCTGGAGTTTTTATGGCAAGGCCGACGTCTCGGTCGGCGTCAGCCTCGGCATGACGGTGATGTTCCTGGCCATCTGCATCGCGATCGTCGCTTGGATATTTAAAACCGGCTACCGGTTGAGAAACTGACGGAGTTCCTCTCCCCATGGCTACGCTATGCACATATTCCGAGCAGCTGGCCTTTGGCGATAGCGTGCACGGCAGCTTGGCGCAAGCATTGTCCAACGTAGCGCTGGTCGACCCCCACTCCGTCTCGGCTTCGCCGAGCCACCTCTCCCCCGATCGACGGGGGAGAGGAAAGGCGCCAAGCTTTCAACGCTCGTCCAGCAAGGCTCCCTTCCTTTCCCTCCGGAGGGGGGAAAGGTGGCGCTGCGAAGCAGCGACGGATTGGGGGAACCACGTGGCAATCAAGCCTCAGGTCGATCAGTCACGCCAGTCACAGAAGATGTGTGCATAGCGTAGACCAAGCGGGGCGAGGAAAGAGCCTGCTCTAAACCGCCTTGATCAGCCGCAGCAGGCCCAGCATTTCCACGAAGGTCCCTTTGCGGAACGCGATATAGGTCGGCTCCTCGATACCATGGAAGCGGCGCTTGAAGGCCGCCTGGCCCTGCAGGTTGAAGCGCGAGCGGTTGACCCAGGGCGAGTTGTAGGCGCGCTGGAAGGTGCCGCGCCAGAAGCTCGATTCGGCGAACCCGCTCGGCTCGATGTCGAGCAGCGGCGAGAGGCCGAGCGTCACCTGTGAGACGCCCTCCTCGCGAAAGCGGTCGACCGCGAATTTGGTCAGGCCGATCTCGGCATGTGGCGTCGCGTCGACCTGTTTGCGCTTGAAGGAGGTGGTGTAGCCGATGACCTTGCCGTCGCGAAACAACGGATCGAAGTCGAGGATGGCGAGAAGCCGGCCTTCAGGTCCGTGCAGGAGGAAGCGGCGCATGTCGGCGCCGATCTCTTCGGAAAAACGACGGTTGAGGAACCCCATTTCCCAGCGCTTGATGATGCGCTCCTTGCGCCAGTCGGCGGAAAGCTGCTTGATCTCGTCCTGCAGCCCGTCGCCCTTGTCCTCGGCGAGGGTAAAACCCTTCTTCGTCAGCCAGCGCTCGGAATAGCGCACGGTCTCGTTGCGCTTGCCGGAAAAATCATGCGCAGGCAGCGGCAGCCTGGTGTCGATGCCGAGGCGATTGACCTGGTAGCCGAGGCCGGCGAGCACCTTGGCCGTGTCGGCGCCGACCTGGACGAACCAGGGGCTGCCTGCGGCCTCGACGAAGCGCTTGATATAGGCCGGACGGTCGGCCGGGTCCGCCACCGGATCGCCAAGCGCGAAATGACGGCTCATCTTGGTGCCGAAGGCGATGTAGCCGTCGCCATCGCTGAAATAGGACAGTTTCTGCTGCACCGCCGTCGAATAGGCGAGCGAGAAATCGCCGTAACGGCGCACCAGCGCCAGGCGTTCGTCGTCCGTCAGGTCGCGTCGCGGGACCTTGGGTGCCACGGCGTCGAGAAGCCTGTCGAAATAGATGCGCAGGGGCGCCATGAGCTCCGCGTGCCAAGAATGGATGACCTGCCGCCCTCAGGTCGCGAATCGCTGGCGACCGCCGCCGGCCGCGTCGCGTCAGCGCGATATAGGATGCAATCGGCCGCGAATGAAGGGCCAATACCCGAAAGCGTCCGAATCGCCCATCGGCTGCCGCAACGGACATGCAAAATCGGGTTGATATTTCCATGTAATGTTATATATCGAGTTATCGATATATGGCTGGGCTATTATGGAAGACGTTCTCCGATCCCTCGGCTTTCTGTGCCTCGGCAGCCGGATGAAGCGTATAGGCGAGCAGTTGCAGGCCGACACGCAGCGCGTGCTCGACCGCCTGGACATGCGCATCCAGTCGAGCCAGTACCCGCTGCTCGCCGCGCTCGACAGGTTGGGCCCGCTGCCGGTCGGCGAGCTGGCGCAATCTCTGGGCGTTGCGCAACCGGGCGTGACACGCAGCGTGGCGCTGCTTGCTGAGCTGGGGCTTGTCGAGGTCAACCCCTCGGAAGAAGACCAGCGGCGCAGGATCGTTTCGCTGAGCCGCAACGGCAGGCGGCTGGTCGACCAGGCCAAGCGGGACATCTGGCCGAGCATCGAAAATGCCGTGGCGGATCTGTGCGCCGATCTTTCCGGGCCGCTGCTCGGCCAACTTGCGGCAATCGAGGATCGTCTGGCCGCAACACCGCTCCATCGCCGCGCCGAAAACGCCAAACTGGCCGCATCATGAAACATGTTCTCGACCGCCCCATCTGGAGCGCGCTTGCCACGCGGCACCAGGCTTTCGCCGAAGGCGGCGACCTTGCCAGGCGATATCGTCCGTCGATCGTGCCCTTCGCTGCCACTGCCGCCAACGATGCGGACAGCTTGCGGGCGCTGGCCGGGCTTCTCCCGCCGGGCGAAACAGCCATCCTGGTCCAGGCGGATGAGATCGCCCTGCCGCCGGAAATTTCCGCGATCTCGGCAGCGCCGCTGGTGCAGATGATCGCCGAAGCGCCGATGCCATCGGCGTCCGATGAGCGCATCCGGCAGCTGACAAAAAGGGACGCGGCGGAAATGCTGGCGCTCGCGTCTCTTACCAGGCCCGGCCCTTTCACGCTGGAGGCGCTGAGCCTCGGCGATTTCTGGGGCATCAGGATCGACGGCCGGCTGGCGGCGATGGCCGGCGAGCGCATGAAGCAGCCCGGCTACAGCGAGCTCAGCGGCGTGTGCACACATCCGGATTTCCGCGGCGGCGGCCTTGCCCGCCTGCTGTCGGTGTTCGTCGCCGGCCGGATCGCGGCACGCGGCGAGGTTCCATACCTGCACGCCTATGACAGCAACGCTGCGGCGATCAGGCTTTACGAGTCCATCGGCTTCCGCTTGAGAAGCAAGATGAACATGGCCATGGTCCAACGCGCGGAGTGACGAAAGGGAGGATTTGATCGAAATCCTCCCTCTCGACGTCTCAGCTACAAGAGGTCACACCGCGATCTTGCCGCCGCCCTGCTTCGTAATCGCAACGACGGACGGCCGCACCGGCATGTCCGGCTTGAAGTCCGGCCAGCGGGTCGACGGGTCCTCGTAATAGGACGGGCGGCCGAACCCTTCCCAGTCCTCGCCACCGTCGCCCGGGTGCTGGACGGCGACGAAAGCCGTCTGGTCGTCGGGCGCGAACAGCGGACCGCACATTTCGGCGCCGATCGGCACGCGGAAGAACAGTTTCGACGTTGCCCGCGCGGCACCCTCGGTATCGACGGCCCAGAGGCCGTCGGTGCGGCCGGTGGCCTTCGGGCCCTGGCCGTCGGTGGCGACCCACAGGCGCCCGGCGGAATCGACGGCGCAATTGTCCGGCATGCCGAACCAGCCATGGGCGGTGGTCGCGGTCGAGAAAGTGGCGCCGACATCGGCAACGGACGGATCGCCGCATTTCAACAGCACTTCCCATTTGCCCTTGGTGGCGGCGAAATCGCCGCCGTCCTCGACGATCTCGATGATGTGGCCGAAAGCGTTCTCGGCGCGCGGATTGGCGGCGTCGACCTGCTCGGCCTTGCGCTTGGAATTGTTGGTCAGCATGACATAGACCTTGCCGTTGCCGGCATTGGGCTGGATGTCCTCCGGCCGGTCCATCTTGGTGGCGCCGAGCAGGTCGGCGGCGCGGCGCGTCTCGATGAGAACGTCGGCCTGGGAAGCAAAACCGTTCTCCGCCGTCAGCGGGCCTTGACCGAAAACGATCGGCATCCATTCGACCGAGCCGTCCTCGGCGAATTTGGCGACATGCAGCGTGCCGTCGTCGAGCAGGTTCATGTTGGCGGCGCGGTCATTGGGGTTGAACGTGCCGGCGGTGACGAATTTGTAGATATAGTCGAAGCGCTCGTCGTCGCCGAGATAGAAAACGACGCGGCCGTCCTTGGCGACGATCGACTCGGCACCCTCATGCTTGAAGCGGCCCATGGCGGTGCGCTTTCTAGGCACCGAGTTCGGATCGTTGACGTCGACCTCGACGATCCAGCCGAAGCGATTGGGCTCGTTCGGCTCCTTGGCAAGGTTGAAGCGGTCGTAATGCGCGCCCCACTCATAAGCGCCTTCCGGAATGCCGAGGCGCTTGTAATTAGCGGCTTCCTTGTGACCCTCCGGCAATTCGCCCGAGAAATAGCCGTGGATGTTCTCCTCGGCCATCACATAGGTGCCCCAGGGCGTGACGCCGCCGGCGCAATTGTTGAGCGTGCCGAAGACCTTGGTGCCGGACGGGTCCGCATTGGTCCTGACGCGGTCATGGCCGGCGACCGGGCCGGACAGCGCCATCTCGGTGGTCGACATGATGCGGCGGTTGAGCTTGCCGTCGCGCACCACTTGCCATTTGCCGCCTTGCTTGCGGATCTCGACGATGGTGCCGCCATGCGCGGCCATCTCGACATCGACCTGCTCCTTCGAGAGCGGCGCCACCTCGGCCTTCTTCTTGCCGTCCTTCTCGACGACCGAGACGATGCCGGGGAACATCAGATGCGGGTTGGTGTATTCGTGGTTGACGACCAAAAGGCCGTGCTCGGCCGAGCCGTCGATCGGAATATAGCCGACATAGTCGTTGTTGTAGCCGAACTGTCTTGCCTGGGCTTCGGCCGACTGCTTCAGCGGATCGAAGTCGGGGGAATCGGCAAACAGCGGATCGCCCCAGCGCAACAGCACGTCGGCGTCATAGCCGGGCGCGACATGGTGCTTGTCGTCGATGCCGGCTTCGAGCTCGTCGAACTTGAAGGCCGAAGCCTCAGCGGCGCGCGCCTCGTCGGCCGCAATCAGCGCCAGCGGGCTGACGGTGGCGGCGATGGCCGACACGGCCAGCGAACCCATGAGAAAGCCGCGGCGCGAGAAACGCGCGGCGATGATCTCGCCCATGGTGCTGTTGTCGGTCGGGTTGACCGGCGGGCCGTCATTTTCCTCGAGCTGGCTGGTCCGGAAACGGGTCTCAGGGGTCACGGTCATGAGTTTGTCCTCTGGCTTCTGAGTGGCTGGGGATTTTGACCTTTCGACCCCTAAAGCGCGCCCATCACATTTTCGTGACACTGCCGTGATAGAACCGCAATAGTTGTTTGCCGGCTCGCGGCGGCTTTTGCGACACCCGGCTTCAGTCCCTTGAGCGCCTGCGCTTCGCTGCGGTCAGCTTGACGGCATCGCCCGCTTCGGAAACAAGGGCTGGCCGGCGTGGCGACGGCGCTTCAAAAAAGGGACGGCAAGGTGAGTTTCTGGGGACTGGCGCAGCTCGGCATTTCGACCGTGATATTCCTGCTGGCGGCGACGGCGGCCAAGCAATGGGGGATGGCGCCGAGCTTGGCCAAGCTCCTTTTGACGCTGGCGCTCTACTCGGCCGGCAATCTGATCATGCTGAGACTGGTGCGCGAGTTCGGCATGTCGGTATCGTTCAGCCTATCGGCGGTGATCCAGCTCGTCGCGGTCAATGTCGTGGCGCTCGCCTTCTTCGGCGAACGGCTCAATGCCTTGCAGGCGATCGGCATGGTGCTGGCGATCGCCGCGGTCGCGCTGATCACGCTCGGGCCCTATATGCAGCGGCTGTAGCTGGACCTGAGGGCTCGAATGAAATCGACCGCCAACGCGCTCCTCAACAGGTTGGAATTCCCGGTGCTGCTGGCTGGGCTGGTGATCGCCGGCGGGCTGTGGGGCCTGGTGGAACTCATGGAGGTGGCGCGCGCCACGACGCCGCATACCTTCGATACGGAGATCCTGCTCGCCTTCCGCCGCGCCGGGCAGCCGGATAGCCCGATCGGCCCGCTTTGGCTGGAGGGCGCGGTGCGCGACATCACCGCGCTGGGCAGCACGGCCGTGCTGGCGCTGATCACGACGGCGACGATCGCCTATCTGCTCCTGATCCGCAGGCCCTCGACAGCCCTGTTCATGTTCGCGGCCGTCGCCGGCGGGCAAGCGCTCTCCAGCCTGCTCAAGCTCGAGGTCGACCGGCCGCGGCCCGATCTCGTCTCGCATCTCGTCACCGAGACCTCGCTCTCATTCCCCAGCGGGCATGCCATGCTGTCGGCCGTGACCTATCTGACGCTAGGCTCGCTGGCGGCCCGCTTCCTGCCGGACCGGACGACCAAGGTCTTCGTGCTCGGCTTTGCTGTGCTCACCACCGTGCTGGTCGGCGCCAGCCGCGTCTATCTCGGAGTGCATTGGCCCTCCGACGTGCTTGCAGGCTGGTGCGCAGGTTTTGCCTGGGCCATGCTGTGCTGGCTTGCGGCGCGGCTGCTGCAGCGACGCAAAGTCGTCAAGGATAGCGAATAACCGATGTCCCATCTACATAAATGACGCTTGAAACATCACTATGCTTGTATTATCCATTGATATCGCAGACTCAGACAAAGGTTCTGGCCGATGATCACTGCTGCGCAGATGCGCGCCGCAAGGGCGTTGGCCGGTATCGACCAGCGAACGCTTGCCGAGCGCGCCGGCGTTTCGCTTCCGACGATACAGCGTATGGAAGCGAGCGAGGGCGTCGTGCGAGGCGTCGTTGACACGCTGATGAAGGTCATCCATGCCCTCGATGAGGTCGGGGTGGAATTGATCGGCGAGAACCAGACCAGCGAACGCGGCGGCAGGGGCGTGCGCCTCAAGGCCACCGTGGCGCAGAACCCGCAGGGCTGAGCCGCAACCGTGTCCGTCTCGGGAACCGTTGCCGGTTTTCGGGCAGCGATGCGGCGTCGCAACGGTTTTATCGCGACGGCGACCGCCGACGTCCAGCCGACGATCCCGCCGCCCTGTGGAGCGGAAGCAGTTCATGGATCAGGCGCGGCGGGCAATTCACCACCAAGCACGGCCGACCTTCGCCGAGCTGTTCACACCAAAGCTGGTGACGGTGCTGCGCGAGGGCTACCACCTCAAGCAGCTGAGGGCGGATGTGATCGCCGGCCTGACAGTCGCCATCGTGGCGTTGCCGCTGTCGATGGCGATCGCGATCGCCTCGCATGTGGAGCCCGAGCGCGGACTGTTTACGGCGATCATCGGCGGTTTCATCGTCGGCACGCTTGGCGGCAGCCGTTTCCAGATCGGCGGGCCCGCCGGCGCCTTCATCGTGGTCGTGGCCTCGACGGTCGACCGGCACGGTGTCGACGGACTGATCCTGGCAATGCTCATGGCCGGCGTCTTCCTGCTCGCGGCCGGCTATCTCAGGCTCGGCGCCTATGTGAAGTTCATTCCCTATCCGGTGACGGTGGGTTTCACTGCGGGCATCGCCATCATCATCCTGTCCAGCCAGTTGCACGACCTGTTCGGCCTGACGCTGCCAGGCAAGGAGCCAGGCGACCTGCTGCCGCGGCTTATCGCGCTCGGCAAGGCGGCCCGAACGGCAAATCCGGCGGCCATTGCGCTCGCCGCGCTGACGATAGGGATCATCGTGGCCATGAAGCGCTGGCGCCCTTCGTGGCCGGGCCTCCTGATCGCGGTGACTGCGGCCTCGCTGGCGACGACGCTTCTCGGTCTTCCCGTAGAGACGATCGGAACGCAATTCGGCGGCATTCCGCGGATGTTACCGGATCCGGCTCTTCCGGCGCTGGATGCGCAGAAGCTCGTCTCCGTGGTGCCCGACGCAATTTCCTTCGCTCTGCTCGGAGCAATCGAATCGCTGCTTTCCGCCGTGGTCGCGGACGGTATGACCGGACGACGGCACCGCTCCAACTGCGAACTGGTGGCACAGGGCATCGCCAATATCGGCTCGGCGCTGTTCGGCGGGATCTGCGTGACTGGACTGATCGCGCGCACGGCGACCAACATCCGCGCGGGCGCGCATGGACCGTTGTCGGGAATATTCCATTCCGCCTTCCTGCTGCTGTTCATGCTGGTGGCTGCGCCGCTTGCCAGCTACATCCCGCTGGCGGCGCTCGCCGGGGTGCTGGCCACGGTGGCCTGGAACATGGTGGAGAAGCCCGCCTTCCTGGCGCTGATCCGATCGTCCTGGGGCGACGCCCTGGTGCTTCTGGTCACTTTCGGACTTGTCATCTTCCGCGACCTCACCACCGGCATCGTGATCGGCTTTGCGCTGGGCGCTCTGCTGTTCATCGGGCGGATGGCGCGTTCGGTCGAGGTGGAGGCGCATGTCCCGCCGGTGACGGAGGACCGCGCCGACGACGCAAATGGCGGGCGCGTTGCCTATGACCTCGCCGCCGCCACCGATCCTGATACTGTCATCTATCGCATATCGGGGGCGTTCTTCTTCGGCGCTGCGGCAACGATCGCGACCGTGCTGGACCGTATCGCCGACCAGCGCAGGAACTTCATCCTCGATTGCTCGGCGGTGCCCTTCCTCGATTCGACCGCGGCAAACGTCATCGAAAGCACCGCGAACAACGCAAGGCGCGCCGGAGGACGCTTCATCATCGCGGGCGCCTCGTCGCAAGTCAGGCGCACCCTGATAAGCCATGGCGTCAAGCGGCCGCTGGTGACCTATGCAGCCTCGATCCGTGACGCGCGGGCGCAACTGGGCGGAAAAGCGGAGACGGCGTAGGCGCCCTGCTCAAACCGTCGCTTCGATCGGCTCGGCAAGCTTGGGGCTGGCTCGTGCGGCGATCAGGCAGCCGGCGACGATGAGACATGCGCCCGCCAGCGTGGTCCAGGCCACCTTCTCACCGAAGAAGGACCAGCCAAGCGCGATCGCCCAGATGAAGGCCGAGTATTCTGTCGGGATGAGATATTGCGCTTCGGCACGGGCGTAGGACCAACTCATCAGGAATTGGCCGGCGAGCGACAGCATCGCCACGCCTGCCAAGGGGAGCCAAAGTTCTCTCGGCAGAGCGACGGCAAGCCAAGGCGCTGCGCAACCAAGGATGATCCCGACGAAGATATTCTGGAACAGCATGATCTCGACCGGCTTGGCCAGAAGCGCCTGTCGCCGGGCGAGGATCAGATTGTAGCCGTAGAAGACCGTCGATACGAGCACGGCGACCGTGCCCAAAAGCGCATCCTGCGAATGGCCTGCCTGCCCGAACTGGCCGGCCAGTATGATCAAGACGCCCGCGATGCCGGCCAGCGACGCCCACACCGCCTGCCGCCTTATGCGCTCGCCCAGCAGCAATGCGGCGAGGAAAAGCGCAAACAACGGCGCGACGAAGCTCAGGCCTATGGCCTCGGCGAGCGGCAGCCTGGCGAGACCCCAGAAGAACGAGACTAGGACGATGCCGACAATGACCGCGCGCAGCGCATGCAGACCGAGCACCGGGAGGGTCGGTTTCGAGCGTGGCCCCGTCGACCAGGCCGCGCCCGCGACCACGATCGCGACCATGCTGCGCCATAGCACCGTATTGTAGACGCCGACCGCGATGACCAGCGACTTCATCGCCGCATCCATGCCCGACAGCAGGAAGATCGCCAGCGCGCAGGCGAGCACCGGGATCGTCGGTGAAACGGCGCCGTTCAGGCTGGATGTGTTCACGGCTTTGCTCACATGAGGGTTGCCGCCGAATAGTCCGGAGCGGCCGGCGAAACCAGATGGCAGCCGCACCGACATGGCGGTCCAATATCGAGCGGCGAGGCGAAAAGCTCGCCTCATCGCTGAGTGCCGAGATGCGAAACGCTGTCCCGCCGGCGTTGCAATGCTTCTCCGCCGCGACATGCTCAATCCAGGGACAGCGCCGCGACCTTGCCCTCGCCCATCAACGGCACATAGATGGCCGCCTTGCCGTCCGTGCCGATATCGGCGCTGCCCGGCTTGAAGGTCGCTACCACCGCCGGCGCGCCGCCGGGCTTGTAGCTGTAGAGCGTGCCGGTCATGTAGGCGGTGGCGTAGATGGTGTCGCCAATGGCGATGACGCCGTCGAGATCGGCGAATTTTTGGGCGCCGGGCAGCGGCGTGATCTCCTTCGTGGCAAGGTCGACGGACAGCAGGCCGCCGGGCTCGGCGGTGCTGAAATCGGTCCTGTTGATGCCTTTGCCCCAGGACGCGACGATCAGCTGGGCGCCATCGGCGAAGACGCCGTTGGGGGAGGCGAGCAGCGCATCCTTGACGAACAGCTCCGGTCTGTCGCCGTCGATGCGGTAGATCGTGTCGGCCAGCATGTCGCTGACATAGACCTTGCCGGCACTGTCGGCGGTCATGTCGTTGAGAAACACGGCGCCCGGCACATCGATAGTCTCGACCAGTCTGCCGCTGGCGAGATCGACGACGCGCACCTTGGTGATATCGGCGGTGTAGAGCCTGCCGCCGGCGATCGCCATGCCCTTGGGTGCGTCCAAGCCCTCCACCCAGTGACGCGCGAGGACCTTACCGTCCATCGACAGCAGCGACAAATAGCCATTGCCGTCCGCCGCGCCGGGATTGCCGACGATGTTGGAAACGACGATGCGGTTGTGGGCGGCATCGACAAGGGCCGATTCCGGCTGCTCGAAGCCGGCGGCGCGCCAGAGCTCGCCGGCCTGCGCGGCGGACATGACGGAGATGGCGGCGAAGGCGGCCGAAGCGATGAGATATTTCATGGATGCTCTCCTGTGATGACGGCCGAGAGCTAGGCTTTCCGATACTTTCCGGGAAGCCGGAACAGGACTAGTATCGCAGTTCAATACGAATTTGCACGAATGAGGCGCAGTCCATGAACGGTCCGATCTTCGAGGCGCTGAAACGGACGCTGAAGGCCAAGGGCCTGACCTATCGGACGCTGGCCAAGCGCATGGGCATTTCCGAGCCGACGGTGAAGCGCATCTTCCATGAGAAGAACTGCAAGCTCGACCGGCTGATGGAGATCTGCGCCGCCGCCGATGTCGAGCTGGAGAACGTTCTCGGCGCGATGAACCGCGGGCCGGGGCCGGCCAACCGCATCGCGCCGGAGATCGAGCGCCGGCTGGCGGCGCGGCCGGCGCTGCTCTTCGTCTTCGTCATGCTGTCGGAGAAGTTCACGCCCGAAGGCATCATGCGCTCGCAAGGCCTGAGCGAAGCTTCGATGTTCCTCTACCTGCGCGACCTCGAGGAGCTCGGGTTGGTGGCGCTGGGGCGCGGCCTGTCGGCAAGGCTACTGGTCGACGCGCCGATCCAGTGGGATTTCGAGGGGCCGCTGAAGCC
Source organism: Mesorhizobium sp. Ca11 (assembly GCF_020165275.1). NCBI lineage: Bacteria > Pseudomonadati > Pseudomonadota > Alphaproteobacteria > Hyphomicrobiales > Phyllobacteriaceae > Mesorhizobium > Mesorhizobium sp. Ca11. The sequence goes on from NZ_JAIUHU010000020.1 coordinate 92,234, forward strand.
GCATTTCGAGATGACCAACAAGAACTTCATCGGCTGGGCGATCGGCCATATGGAGCAGGCCGCGACCTTCATCAGCTTTTCCCGGCGGATGCGGCCCGAAACGGCGGAAATGCTGCGCCGCGAGGCCGACGAGCTCGCCGAACGTGCCAGGCTGCTTGCCCATCACGACCAGCACACCACGCCCGAGGACCAGCTCACCGGCTACAAGTGGACCTTCGCCTTCGGCGCGACGCCGTTTCCGGCGATCATGCCGATCGGGCCGCATCCGAGGGATGCGGGCGCCAGGGCGGCGAAGGAGAAACGGGCGCTGCCGGCGTAGCGCTGCCCCTTCTCCCCTTGTGGGAGAAGGTGTCGCCGAAGGCGACGGATGAGGGGTGTTCCAGGGAATGAGACATCAGCGACCAACGAGCGTGTTGGCCAAGCTGGAGCACCCCTCATCCGGCCGCTTCGCGGCCACCTTCTCCCACAAGAAGGGCTTTGCACAGAATCGGATCGGTGATTCCATGCGGATATCCGGCGAGGAGGGA